>NZ_WTFM01000002.1:0-880505 GCF_022496715.1 Sphingomonas sp. SFZ2018-12 | reverse complement strand
TGGCTGCGCGACGTCATCGAACGCATGGTGGACGGCCATCCCGCCAACCGACTCGACGATCTCCTGCCGTGGAACTGGGCGGCTAATCATCGTCTGGCCGCCTGACGTGCAACGACCGGACGGATACATTGCCCCGAAACCCGCCAATCCCAGCTTCTTCCAGTCCGAACCCCAAGCGAGCCGAGGCAAAAAGAAGAGCGACGCCCTTACATGAGCGCCGCTCCTCGATATGTGCGATGATCATCCTCGCGCGAACGCCTCGCGTGCCGTCCGTTCGCGCCCGAATGTGCGCCTGCCCATCATCCCGTGAGCGTTGCCATCGCCATCGACGATCATCACCGCGACGAACCATTCGCCATCCAGCCGCCCCAGGATAGCGACCCGATCCAGCTCGAAATCCTCATCGTCCAGGCTCTCATATGCGCCGATCCACCGCTCCTCGAGCCGTGCATCCCAGTTGAAATCCACGTCCTCCGCTTCGAGAAACCGATGTGCCAATGCCTCTCCGACACCGCGGCCGAACTCGATTTCGAGACCCGAAATCAGCGCCGCCATCACGCGGTCTGTGACCCTGGCCGATGCCACGCCAACGCTCTGCATCATGCTCATAACCTGCTCCTTCTTCTCCTCGACCATTCGAGGACGACACCTCGACGACGGTCGGCGGAGCGGCTGTCAGGGCCGCTGGAGGCGCAGCCGGAAGCGCCGCGTCAGCGGCGGCGGAGGAACCGATTTTGTTGCGCAGCTACGAACAAAAGCGCGCGCGAAGCGCGCTCCATATCGCAGCAAAATTGGAGGTGCCGCCGGCCTTGATAGCCGTTCCGGCGGCCGTCATGCTGGGCCTTGCCGAGACGAGCCCACCCTCTCCACAATCGCGACGGAAGATCTATCGCGGGCTCATCTCGCTGCCCAACGTCACGAAAATGCTGCTCGTCGGCGCGGTTGACGATGGCGTTGTCGCCTGTCGCCGCACCCCCAGTAAGAAAAAAATCGATACGGATGCCGGTGTGCTTATCGCGGTTGAACCCGTTCCGCTGCCGACCAGGGTTGCCAGATAGGCACGCGTTTCCTCGGGAAGCGGGCGTCCCGAGGCCAGGTGATCGGCGTAGCGCCCCGGCCCCGCATTATAGGCCGCAAACAGTCCGGGATAACCAAACCGATCGTACATCGACCGCAGATAGCAGCTGCCGGCAACGATATTGTCGCGCGGATCATGGGGGTCGAAGCCGAGCGCGAGACGCTGGCGCATTGCCGTCCAGGTGGCGGGCATCAATTGCATCAGCCCCATCGCGCCAGCGCGGCTGGTGATCGGGCGACCGCCGAGTGTCGTCAGCCCGCCGCTTTCGGCACGAATGACGCGCTCGATCCAGGCGACCGGCACCCCGCAGCGCGTCGCTGCTTCGTCGGTGTAGGGCCGCCAGCGCGCGACCGGATCGCGTGCGGTCGGAACCGCTGAGGCAAGCGCCGCCGCCATGAGCGACGTGATCACCATGTCCATAGCACATGCGCACGGCCGATCAGGTGACGGCGGTCGCTCACCCCGAAATAGCGACCGTCGAACGACGCGGGGCTGTCAGTCATGAGCAGCAGGAGCTGGGTCGCGCCGAGTCGCAGGCACCCATGCCACCACGGCATTGCACGATTGTGGGCATCGAATCTGAGACGCGCGGCCACCGACCGGCCATTGACGAAAATGAGGTTTCCCCGTGCGCAAACGCGATCGCCCGGCATTGCAGCGACGCGTTTGACCAACGGCACGTTGGCCGGAAGATAATGACGGGTGGCAGCGAGCGAGCGATACGGTTCGGCAAGCGGCGCAATCACCATGTCGCCCTTCCTGATGCCGTCCGGCGCGGTGATACCATAGAGGCCGATGGGTGCGCTGGCGCTGGCGTTCCAGACCAGCAAAGGCCGAGGCGGTAAGGCGATGGTGGCCGCAACGGCGCAGCCGAGCGCGGCCAGCGCGACGCTGGGCGCGGCGGGAATGCGTCGCTTTGCGCAGACATCTCGATGCAGATCAGCCATTGTCGGCCTCCCCCAGCGACCAGGCATCGAGATCGTCGATATGGTAGCGGATATGGCGGCAATGCCGGCGGAAGCGCGGTCCGGTTCCGCCAGACCGATGCTCCTGAAGCGTGCGGGTCGAGACCCCCAAATAATGCGCCGCCTGCTCGGGACTGAGGAAGGGGGATCCCTTCAGCGCACGCGCTGCGCGCGCATTCTCGTCATCGTCGTCTGTTGCCATTTTAGACCTCGCTCGTTCCGGGCGCGGCCTCACGCCGCACCTCGCGGCGATCGAGGTGCAGGTTGCAAAGCGGATCGGGCAGGGTCGGAAACGGCTATACGCGATTCCGACCCCCCCTTCGGGTTCAGCCAAGGTGGCTCCCACGCCCGGCGAGGGCGCGGGAGCCGATGGGTTCAGTCGGCCGGACTCCAGATGATCGCGAAGGCGTCGTCATCATCCTGCCCGGCGGCGCGGCCGAGATTAGCGTAGAGCCGGCGCGGGCCGAATTCGGGCGCGGCGAGTGATAGCGACACATAGTCCTTGCCGCTCATTTCGCCGCGCCGGACCCATCCGGCCCCGACCTCGACGCCCGCCGCCGACACGCGATAGTCGGGGTGGGTGTCGCCGGACTTGCGGGTGTTGGGAATGATCTCGATGTCGGTGCGGATCGAAAGCGTCTTGAGCTGGCCCTTGAAGCCTTGTCCGTCGCGGGTGACATAACCGATGGCTGGCATTGTTCGTCTCCTGAAAAGTCGCCCCGAACCGTTTCCGGGCGATGGGCGGACCGGAGGGACGGTCAAGGCAGGCCCGCGAACCGGCAGGCCGAAGCGGCAGCGGAGGACCGGAGCCGGAGGCTTATTTGAAGCGAAGCGACCGCGAGGAGCCCGCCTTGGCGGGCGGGGAAATAAGCCGTGCGGCGATGGTTTCGTGGGACTGCGACCGTCCCAGGTCATGCGCCCGAGGAGCCGGAAACGGGCTGGAGACGCGGCAGAATCGATGACGAACCATGCAGCCGGTACACCCTGCGTAAGGGAGGCAACAAGGACAGCGCGGACGCGCCACCGCACTGATCCGGATCTTGCCAGGCGCATAGCACGACCGCATCGACATAGCCCCGGGCCAGGCGCCGCGATGGTGCCGCATGGATGGTGCGGCACGAAGGAGCGGCCGGTCTAGCGGCGCAGCACCCCGGGCGCGATCGGTTCGATTCGCGGCCAGAACAGCGCCAGCGCCATCATCGTGGTGGCAAATCCCATAACGATAAGCGTTAGGCGGGCGGGACGCCGGTTGCTCGAACGGCTCTGATAACCGATCCAGAACCAGCCCACGGCGACTGCGAGCACCGCGATCGGTGTCATCCAGCGATAGGCCCCGGAGAACCAGGCGAGCGCACCGCCGACCACGCCGAGCATCGCCGCTGGCAGCGCGAACGGCAGGACGCAGCATATTCCACAGGCAAGCGCGGCGGTGGACACGGTGACCGCAACCGCGCCGGCGGCCTTGGTCTCGGAGAGGCGGCCCCCGGTCATACGCCGCACGCTCCAACGCACCCGCATTCTCTGGCCATGGCTCCGCTCTTCGACGCGAACGGCTCGAACAATGCTTCGGCCGCGTCGCGCGCTGCCTCCGGCGCAACGATCGTCAGGCGGACCACGTCGTCCAGTGCGGCGATGTCGAAGGCAAGAAAGGCACAGCAGTCCTGCTCGCCCGCCACCATTCGGCGCACCTCTTCAATGGCGCCAGGTTCGTAATCCAGCGCAAGGCGAAGGTCGTCGCGCCGCGACCTGCGAAGCGCGCGGGCATTGAGATCGGCGATCCATTCGAGACGTTCGTTTAGATTGCCAGCATCGAGCGTGCAGGCGATCGGCGCGGTTTCCCATTGTTCGGTCAATATTGGTCTCCTCCACCCGTCCAATCATGGTTGCGGCGGGCGGCGATCATTGTAGGAGTTGAAGCTACTTGAGGTTCAAGCCCCATTTTCACGAGGCCCTTCATGCCCGGATACAAGATCGGCGAACTTGCCGAACGCACCCGCACCAATGCGCCCACTATCCGCTATTACGAGCAGATCGGCCTGCTCCCACGGCCCGACCGGCAGGAAGGCAACCAGCGGCGCTACGCCGATGCCGATGTCCGGCGGCTGACCTTCATTCGGCGCTGCCGCGATTTCGGCTTCTCGATCGACCAGGTTCGGGCGCTCGTCACGCTGGTCGCGGACCGGTCACGCTCCTGCCTCGAGGCGCGCGAGCTGGCACACGCGCGCCTGCTGGATGTGCGTGCGAAGCTGCGCGAATTTCGGGCGCTGGAGAAGAGTATTGCGGGCTTCGTGGCGCAGTGCGACGCCGAGTGTGTGGGCGGCCCGGGTCCGGACTGTGTGATCCTCGACGATCTTTCGTCACGCGAGCCGAAGGATACCGGCTGTTGCGAGATGGCCGCATAATGCCGACGATTCTCGCCTATGTCGGTGCCGCGCTCGCCGAAATCGCAGGCTGCTTCGCCTTTTGGGCTTGGCTGCACCTCGGCAAATCGTCCTGGTGGCTGCTGCCGGGGATGGTGTCGCTCGCACTGTTCGCATGGTTGCTGACGCTCGTCGACAGCGCGGCTGCTGGACGCACCTATGCGGCCTATGGCGGCGTCTATATCTGCGCGTCGCTCGTCTGGCTTTGGGCGATCGAAGGCGTGCGACCGGACCGCTGGGACGTGACAGGCGCGGCGGTCTGCCTGATCGGCGCTGGCATCATCCTGCTGGGACCGCGCACCACCTGATGCCCTGCACCGATCAGCCAGGGAGCGGGCAACCACCAATAAACCGCGCGCCGCCGCCGGGACGGCGGCGGCGCGCGGCCGGATTTCGAGGGTTTGAAGATGAGAGGGGCGGCTGACGCCGCCCCTCCAAGGTCAGGCGGCGAGACGGTCGGCCCCGCCCTCCTCGTCGGGGTCCGGAAGGGCCATTACCGCGCTCGGCGCACTGGGGTCCGGTTCGTCGTCGCCCGGAACCCGCCGCTCGATCTCCCGCGCCGCCTGCGCCTTGGCATGGGCGGCAACAGTGCCGACGCCGCCGCGCGCGGTGTAGGCGGCGGGCGGGAACGCCATCCAGCGCGGCACCCAATTCTCGCGCCGCTCGCGTCCGTTGGTCCCGTCGAGATGATCGCGGACGATGCGTTTCAGGGTCTTGGTCTTCTCCCCCGCATTGGCGCTGGCGACGGTTTCGCCCGCCACCTCGGCGACGATCCGGGTCAGCACCTCCCGGTCGCGGATCAGCTCGAAAAAGGCGTCGTCGGCCTGCCAGCAGCGGGCCATATCGACGCCGATCTCCATACCCACCGCCTCGACGGCGGCGCTGCCCGACGCCAGCGTTTCGCCCATGACGATGGCGATCACCTCCATGACGACCGTGTCGGGAAGGTCGAGCAGCCGCTGGAAGATGCCGACGACGCCATAGTCGTCGCCATTGCCCCCGGTCACGGTCGGTTCCTCGGCGGAGAAGCCGAGAACTGCCAGCACCGCGCGGCGGCGCTCGTCGAAATCCGCTTCGGCCTTGCTGTTGTCGAGGCTGTCGCGCACCTCGTCGTTACGGGTGGATTGCTGTTCCGGGCCGACCCGCCAGAGGTGCGAGCAGCCGATGGCATGGGCCACCATCAGGCGCAGTGCGATGGCCGGATGGCCGGTCAGCGCGGCGCGGACGGCGGCATGGCGATGCAGGTCGACATAGGTCTGCATGGTCGATGTCACCTCGGGCCGCGCCGCTTTCTGGCCGGTCCCGTTTTCCGATCCCTCGGCCTTGGCGATCCGGCGGGCTTCCTTGCCCGACACATAGCCTTCGTGAACGATCACCTCGCCGGTCGCGCGCACGTCGATATAGACGCGCCCGCCCTTGCGCTTGCCGGCCTTCTCATATTCCCATGTCGAGAAATGATCGGACGGCGGCACGATGATCGCGTCGGCCCAGCCCTGTTCGACATAGGCGGCGCGGCGCGCCTCGATTTCGGCATTCTGCGCGGTCCAGAAGGCATCGGCATCGGCGATATAGCGGTCCTCGCCGAACAGGTCGGCGATGGTCGCAAGGCCGCTCGCCTCCACGTCGAACAGCGCATGTTTCACCGGGATCGACTGCCCGCCGAACAGCCATGATTTCAACTGGTGGCCGGTCGGCAGATAGGCATTCTCGTCGTCGGCTAGCGCCAGCCATGCCTTTTGCTGGCTCTTGGACGCCATCGTCAGATGCCGCACGGTCGTCGCGTCGATCCGTTCCTTGCGGTAGAGGTCGCGGATGGCCGGGAGCAGATTGCCGAGCGCCAGCACCCGTTTGACGGTGAGGTCGGGCAATCCGAAGGTCGTGGCGATGTCCTCCACCTTGCGGCCCTCGCGGACAAGGCGGGTGAAATTCTCCCACTGCGTCACCTCGTCGGGGTCAAGCCGTGCCATGTTCTCGATCATCGACGCTTCGATGGCGGCGGCGTCGTCGCCATCGTCTAGGATCGCACAGGGCATCGGCTCCGGTGTCGTATCGCCCGCCGCGCGCCGTTCCTCGGCGACGATCTTGGCGGCATGGAAGCGGCGGCTTCCGGCAACGATCTCGAAGCCATCGGGCGCGCAATTGGGGCGGACGATGACCGGCTGGATGACGCCACGGCTGCGCACGGTCGGCAGGATGTCGGACACGTCCGGGGCTTTCCTGCCGTAGCGCATGTTGGCCTTGCTCACGACCAGCTTGTCGAGCGGGATAAAATCGAGTTTCATGGTCAGCACTCCTTGTGAGTGCCGGTCCGTCGATCTTTCCGGGTGGGCGGACCGGCTTACGATATGCGGCGTTACGCGCCGCGCGTCATCCGCCTTTCCCGCCTTCGGGATCGGTCGGAAGCTCGGGGACCGGCGCGGACTCGATGCGCCAGATAATCGATTGGGCCTGCTGGATCGAACCGGCACGGCGCGCGGTGTCAGCCCAGACCGACAGGCTGGCGGTCGTCGAAAAGCCGATATCGCGCTCGATGCCGAGGCCGAACGGCAGGTGGAGGCTCGCCAGTTCGGACAGGCTGAAACAGCCGAGTTCGGGACAGCCGAAACCGAGGTCGGCCAGCCCGAACAGCGTATCGCCATCGCCGTAAAGCTCGGTCGCAAGCCATGTCGCCGCGCCCAGCGGGTTGAAGAATTTGACGACGGGCACGGGATCATGATCGCTCTCGGCGGAGCGGTCGGCATTCACGCGCAACGCGGCGTGAAGCTCGGGGGTCAACAAGATCATGCCGCCCTCCGTTCGCCAATGTCGGCTTGGGCAGCCTCGGCTCGGGCGGCGGCGTGCCGCGCCAGCAGCCAGTCGGCGGCCTTGCTGGCGGCGCTGGCGGCGCGGAAGATCGCGCGGTTATCCTCGCGCAGCACGTCGAGCCAACTGCCAAGGTAATCGGCATGGCGGACGGTCGGAACGATGCCGAGGGCCGCGCAGAGAAAGGCCGAACCCATTTCGGCAATCAATTCCTCGCGGGCATAATCCTTCGATCCGAAGCTGTTGACGAGGTTCCGGTTCAGCCGCGACTTGTGGCCACTGCCGTGACAAAGTTCGTGCAGGCACGTCCGGTAATAGTTGATCTGCTCGAAGAAGGCCGGTTGCGGCGGCACCTGCACATAATCCTGCGCGGGCACATAGAAGGCGCGGTTGCCGCCGACGCGGAACTCGATGCCGCTCGCTGCGATCACTTCCTCGGCGATCGGCACGATCTGGCGTTCGGGCAAGGGGGCGGGATCGGGCGCAAGGCCGGGGCGCAATCCCTCGCACTGCGCGACGTTGAACACGGTAAAGCGTTTCAGGAAGGGAATGGTCTTGGCATCGCCGCCGGTTTCGACGGCGCGCGCCTTTTCGGCCTCGGGGGTGAAGCGGTCGGCATAGACGACGGTGGTGCCGCGTTCGCCCTTCCTGACCGCGCCGCCCGCTTCCAGCGCTTGGCGGAAGGTCAGCCAGCCCTGCGAGGGAAAGCCATGCTCGATCACCGCGCCCCACAGGATCAGCACATTGACGCCGGAGTAATGCCGCGCGGTCAGCGCGTTGCGCGGCAGTCCGGGAGCGGTTCCGCCGGGGCGCCCCCAAGGCTGCACCCACGGCACGCGCCCCGCCTCCAGTTCTGCGATGATCCGCGCCGTCACCTCGTCATAAAGGTTGGTGCGGCTCGGTTCGCGGCTGGTCCGGGCAGCGGCCACGGGCTTGGTCGCGGCACTGGCGGCCTTGTGCTTGCCACGCTTGCCGCGCGCGGGAGCGGTCGGGGAGACACGCATCGTTCACCTCCTGCACCGCCCCAAAACCACCATGGCCTCCCCGGAAGCGGGGGTGGGCGGCAGGATGCGAACCGGAGAGGACCGCTTGAGCGGCGCCGGCACCCAGCGGGCCGCAACGCAGTGAAGGAGCCGGGCACAGCCCGGCTTGCCGGGGACGCGAGCGGGCCTAGCAGGGAGCGCCGCCCACTCCCGCGCCACCGGGAGAGGCCACCGACAGCGCCGCCGCGTGAGCGGCGACCGCAGCGCTTCCCGGCGGCGAAGCCGCCGCCAGCAAAGGGATGGCTCCCCGGCCGGCGCGGGCGGATCAGCGGTGCAGGGTCGGGCTTCGCGAGGCCATGGCGGCAATTGTCGCCGGCCTCGCGAAATCGGGCGCACCGCCCGACCGAGAGGCCGGAGTGCCTGCGGGGCCGCCATCGGGCGCCGCACCCTGTCCGGCTGCGCAGCAGTCCGGCAGTGTGCGTCCTCAGCCCCGCTCTATCTGGGTCAGCGGACGCTGACCCGCGCCAGCCGATCGTTACCGCCAGGCCGAGACCCGACAGCGGGGCTCGGGGGCGAGAAGCCTGGCTTCGAGCCGTAGAGCGCGGTCGCGCCGCTTCATCGGCGCGAGGCGCCTGCTCTCCACCCGATCGTGGACCTTCCGGCACACCATTGTTATCCTGAAACCAATCTTTCACCGGACAACGGTTCCGGCAGGAACGCGCCGAATATTGGCCGTTCAACCTTCAGATTGTTGGCCTGAAAGCAAACATCACATCTAAAATGGTGACACGTCCGAGATTAGGTATGATCCAATCAACCGGAATTCCTATGCCGCCTTTGGGGGGCCAGTTAAGCTCGGCCAATAAACAACAGAATGGAAACCAGGGCAGAGTATGAAAATATCGTTGCTTGAGGCAAAATCGATCGCGCGACGCCTGTCGGCTCTCATCGAGAAGCACGATCGCATTTCGATAGCGGTGGCCTGGGGCGGGATCACCTCGGTCGCCGAGACACTTCTCGCCAACAAGTCGAAATTTGAATCCATCCTTCTCGGCGTGGATTTCTCCGCGACGGATCCGGATCTCATCGACCGACTCGTTGGCGTTCCAAACGCCTTCGTCGCGAAGAACCGGCCGGGCTGTTTCCACCCCAAGATCTTCTATTTCCAATCCGGTGCCAAGGCCGAGGCGATCGTCGGCAGCGCCAACTTTACCAAGGGCGGGCTCGGTTCGAACCTGGAGGCGAGTGTTCACGTCAAGGGCGCCGCCGATGACTCCTTCTTCGATCAAATCCGGGACCAGTTGGAGCGCTACAAGCCCCTGCATCTTCCGATCACTAAGCCGCTGGCCGAGAGCTATCGCCGTCAATCCAAGGCTGCCGACAGCGCGCCGAGGCCAAAAAATCCCGTTCTACCGGACGAGGCCAAAGACTGGGCGCGCGTCAATGCGCCACTCGCGGTCATGTCTTGGAAGGACTTCGTCAAAGACGCTCGGGCGGATCTCCATCACGACTTCAAAAAGCGGATGAAGTTACTGCGTGCGATCCAACAGATGTTCTCGAAGGCCCCATCCCTTGGTGATCTGTCCGCCGCTGAGTGGAAGGGCATCGCAGGCGTCCTCGGCGATGTCGAAGCGGATGCTACGCGACTCGAGGGCCTCGACTGGGGCTGGTTCGGATCCATGGGTGGGGCTGGTACTTTCGCTGAGCTGATTGGATTGCAAGACCCCGCACTGGCGGAGGCTCTGGACTCGATACCGAAGCGCGGCGACATAACCGAAGCCCAGTTTGACGACTATGCCGGAGCTTTCACCGCTGCGTTTTCGGGATCCTCACGAACAGCACGCCTTGCACCGGCGACCCGGCTCCTAGCCATGAAACGTCCCGACTTCTTCGTCTGTGTGAACGGCGGTAACAAGACGGGTCTCGCCACGGCGCTCTCGTTTGCGCCGACCACGCTCTCGCTTGAGAATTATTGGGCGCGCGTGATTGAGCCGATCCAACAGGCTCCCTGGTACAACACGCCGCGCCCGTCAGGGCGGGACATGGAGCTGTGGGAATCCCGCGTCGCCATGCTTGACGCCATCTACTACGAACCGCCGTCCAAATGAGATGTCTCATGAATATATCAGGGCAAGCCACGACTTCATTGAGCAGGACGCATGGCTGAAGTTGACGCGTATCCGTGGGTCGGCATCTTCGACGATCTCAGTCCGGAGGATCGCCTCTCGGTCGCGCAACTCGTGGTCGATGGAGGCGCCGTCGAGGGTGATGTAGGGCAGCTCGCCGGGCGGCTGAAGAACGCGCGGATGCTCGCATTGCTTCGCGAACAAGCGACGGATCGCATTGTCGGTGTGGCCTCGCTGAAGAGCCCCGATCCAGGGTATCGGCTGAACAAGTTCGACGATGCAGGCGTTGCTATCACCGGCTACGAGGCCGCACCCGAGCTGGGCTATGTCGTGGTCGCCAAAGATATGCGCGGCAAGCAGCTGTCTGGCCGGCTGGTCGAGCTGATCGCGAAGGAGATCCGCGAACCTACCTTCGCCACGACGGACAGCGATACAATGAAGAGCAACCTCTTTAGATCGGGATTCATCAGGGTCGGTCAGGAGTGGAAGGGCCAAAAGGGCACGTTGTCCCTTTGGACACTCACTCGCCGTTAGAGCCTGAAAGGCTACCCGCGCAGAATTCACCATGGTGGATCATTGAAGGTAAGTCGGATCGTCAGGGCTTGCGCCGCATCAACTGCCGGTACCCGCCGCGCGCCATCGCCCCGGCCTCGTACACCAGCCGCCGGACCCGCGAGCGCAGCGAATCCGAGACGTCATTCCAGTCGCGTACCGCTCGGTCGTCGCCGAACAGGGCAGCACCGATCTCGCGCTGGCTCGCGCCTTGGCCGATTGCATCATGGACGCGCAGCATATCGATCCCGCGGTCGATCCGGGCATCGCGGGGAAACAGCGAGCGTGCAAACCGGCGATGACGGCACAGGTCGAGAAGGCGGCGCAGCGGCAGCAGCCGCGTCTCCGCCGAGGCAAGCCCGCGCAGGCGATAATGGAGCAGAACTGCCTCCTGTCCCTCCAGCCGGCCCTCTTCGATGTCGAGCCGGATATGGTGGAATCCGTCCGACAGGACCGCATGCTCGCGCCCCTCCGGATCGACCGCGATCGCGAGCCAAGGCGCAAGCTGGTCGATGCGGAAGCTATCGCGATCGGATGGATCTGCGGGCTGGGCAGCAACGCTGAGCGTCCCAGGGTCGAGATCGGCATGCCAAATGAGCCGCGCCTCCGGGGCCGGGAGGTCGGGATGTTCCGCGAAAGTGCAGCCCCCAGGGCATGGCGTCGCCGGTCCCGCGCGTCGCGAAGCTGGCGCGCGTGTACCAGCCGACGTAGCCGGGATCGCGGCGCAGCCATTCCCACATCAGCCCCGCGCGATCGATGCCGCGCAAGGCGCCATAGGGCGCCGGATCACGCCAATCGGACCCCGTGCCGTGGGATACATCCCGCGTCACGCGCGGCTCCGGCTCCGGCCCGCCGCTGCATGCCCATCCTTCCCGGCAGAAACCACGGAACGGCTTGGCGCGCTATTGCCGCCATCTGCCGACAAGCGGGTTTTGCGTTGCAACTCACCGTGATATGTCAATTTCATTACAAGACTCGCCGGGTGACGGCTTGAGAAACCGCCGCGCGGCCCAAGGGACCGGAAAGGGCGACCCAGGGATTTCCGGTGACTTGAGGCACCGCCCGGGCTCGCGTCGCTGGCCTATGGGCATGCACAGGATGGCGACGCAGTTCATGCACGTCGTCGAAGCCGTGACAAATGCAGACGATCTCGCCGCTGCGATGGCGGCGATGACGAAACAGCTCGGATTCCAGTATTTCGCGCTGACGCATCATGTCGACATCGTCGCGGCGAGCGGGAATGCTATCCGCCTCCATAATTATCCGACGCGCTGGGCCGATTATTATGACGGCAATTCGCTCGGCGTCTCCGATCCCGTCCACCGTGCGAGCCATGTGACCAGCGTTGGCTTTCCCTGGTCGCGGATGTCCGACATGATCCCGATGACCCGCGAAGATCACCGGGTACTGGCGCTGGGCCGTGACCAGGGCATCGGCGACGGCTTCACCGTGCCGGCGCATGTACCCGGCGAGGCGCGCGGCTCCTGCTCGTTCGCGAACGAGGCGGGCCGGCCGATGCGGCACGAGATGCTGCCGCTGGCGCAACTCGCGGGGATGTTCGCGTTCGAGGGCGCGCGGCGGCTCTGGGCGATGCGCGGCGGCCTGCAGATGCCGCCGCGGCCAGTGCTCACCGATCGCCAGCGCGACTGCGTTCTTTGGGTCGCGCGAGGCAAGAGCGACTGGGAAATCAGTCTCATCCTGGGCGTCGGCGAGGAGACGGTCGCCCGTCATATCAAGCAGGCCTGCGAGCGCTATGGCGTGAACAAGCGGACATATCTGGTGATCCTGACGCTCTTCGACGGAACGCTGACCTTCTCCGATATCTTCCGCCGCCGATATTACCCTTTTCCGGAATAGCGGCGTGACCCGCAGCGGGGCGACCCTTGGCCGATCACGGTCAAGGAGTCAGACCCATGCTGCATGTTCTTCAATCCGCCGCGCAGCCGGCCTCGGACGCTACGTTGCGTTCGATGTTCGCCGCGCGCAAATCCGTCTTCGTCGACTTGCTCAAATGGGACGTTCCCGTCCTCGACGGCCGCTATGAAGTCGACCAGTTCGACGACATCCACGCTACTTATCTGATCCTCGCCGAGCCGGACGGCACGCATCTCGGATCGGCCCGGCTGCTGCCAACGACGCGGCCACACATCCTCGACAGCTTCTATGCCGACCTGTGTGAGGATGCTCCACCCCGCGACGCCGACACGTTCGAGATCACCCGCTTCTGTCTCGATCGCCGGCTGAGCGCACGCGAGAGGCGCCAGGTGCGCGACACGCTGGTGTCGGCGCTGGTTGACCATGCGCTGGCGACGGGCATCACCGCCTATAGCGCGATCGCCGAGATGGGCTGGTTTCAGCAGATCTTCGCCTTTGGCTGGCACTGCATGCCGCTCGGGCTTCCCCAGGTCATCGACGGCACGATGCTGGCGGCGCTGCGCATCGAGATCACCCCGGAAACGCCGAATCTGCTGGAGGCGGGGCGGGCCACGGCAGCCGCGCTGCGCGTCGACAGACGCGTCGCGGCCTGACGGGGAGACCGAGCATGACCGATATCCTCGACCTTTCCGGCGAGATCGCGCGTCACACCGCTGACCTCCTTACCGATGGCTATTGCGTTATTCCCGGCGCGCTGCCGTCGACAACGATCGGCGCGCTCGATGACGATCTTGCCGACGATTTCGACCGTACGCCGTTCGGCCAGGGCGGTTTCTATGGCACCACGACGAAGCGGTTTGGCCGGCTCCTGGTTCGTTCGCCCCATGCGGCGGCGCTGGTCCAGCACCGCCTGGTGCTCGGGATAGCCGAGGCGGTGCTGTCGCCCTGGTGCGACCGCATCCAGCTCAACACGACCCAGGCGATCGCGGTGCATCCCGGCGCCCCGGCCCAATTGCCCCATCGCGACCAGGACATGTGGCGCGGGCCGGTCGGCGAGATCGAATATCTCGTCAACGTGATGTGGCCGCTGACCGATTTCACGGCGCAGAATGGCGCAACTCTGGTCTGGCCGCGCAGCCATGGCGCAAAGGCGCTCGAACCCGAGCCTGAAGAGGCATGGTTCGCGGCCGAGATGACGCCGGGCGCAGCGCTCGTCCTGCTGGGCTCGACCCTGCACGGCGCGGGCGCAAACGTCACCGATGCGGTACGGCGCGGCCTCGTGGTCGGCTATTCTCTCGGCTGGCTCAAGCCCTATGAGAACCAGTGGCTCGCCTATCCGCCGGCGGTCGCAAGGACCTTCCCGCCCGAACTGGCGGCGCTGGTCGGCTATCGCCAGCACCGTCCTAACCTCGGCAATTATGAAGGCCAGTGCCCGTCCGTCCTGCTGGGCGATCATGTCGGCGAGCCGCTGGGTGCGATCGACGCGCTACGGCCCGACCAGCAGGCATTGGTTGACGCCTATGCCGAGGACCGGCGAGCGGTGCCATGAACTCGGGTCCGACCGCCGAGCGTGTCCATGAGGCACTGAAGCGCCGCATCATGGGCCGCGAATTCCGGCCGGGCGACCGGCTCGACCCGGCGGTGCTCGCGGCGCCGCTGTCGTCGAGCGTGACGCCGGTCCGCGACGCGCTCCATCTGCTGACCGGCGAAGGGCTGGTCGAGACGCGCACCAGCGGCGGCTTCCACATCCCCGCACTCGACGAACCGGCGCTGAAGGATCTTTACGACTGGTCCGCCGAACTGCTCGGGCTGGCTATCCGCGCTTGGCCACGCCCGGCCGCGATTGCGATGCTAGCGACCGACGCGGAGGATCGCCCGATCGCCGATCGCGCAGATCAGATTTTTCTCGCGATCGCGCGGCAGTCGGCCAATGGCGAGCATGTCCGTGCCGTCGATCAGTTGAACGCACGACTGCATGCCGCCCGTACCGTCGAACCCCATGTGCTCGACACGGCAGAAGAAGAACTGGCGGCGATCGCATCCGCCGCCGGCAGCGGGGAGCGCGACATGCTTCGTCGGCTCAGCTTATACTATCATCGCCGCCGGCGGCGTGCCGCCGCCGACATAGTCCGCGCCGTGTACCGGGTCGATTGAAGATCGATTTCAACGGAGGTGATTGGTGATGATGCAGAGCAAGACGCTCATTCTCGCCATATTCGCACTTATCATCGGGTTTGCAGGCGGTTTTGTCCTTCGCCCGCTCATCATGCCATCGGGCATGGCAATCGCCGGTAATGCAGCTTCCGTGATAGCGTCACCACCGGCGGCACCGCGCGGCACGCAGTATTTCGCGGCCAACCTCGACGAAGCGCGGCAGATCGTGGCGGGGTGCCAGAGTGGCTCGGTTCGCGGCGACGAATGCGCGAATGCGGAAGAGGCTATCCTGGCCGCTGAAGGCCGGGACCGCTTCAAGCGCTTCATGGGCAAACGACCGTAGCGACGCGCGGCAATCGTCCTCGCCCTCGACCAAACAATATCGATATAGAATCCGTATAAAGTTCGGATAGAGCCCAGCACTTCCTACACTCCCGAGGCTGCGACTTCCCGCAGCTTGTCAGTGGAGTGCATCATGGAACGCGAAGACGACATCATCGATCTCGGCGCGGCGAGCGTCGAAACCCTCGGTGCCGGCGGCATCCCCGTCGACGAGAATCTCGGCCAGTTCCAGGCGGGCCTGTCCGACGACTGAAAGGTCGGCGCGCGGCTGCCGGCCGCGCGCCGCTCTTGCGATAGGGGACGCGCTATGGGCCTTGCGCTGCGCGCCGGCATTTCGTTCTGCGACGTGAGCGACCGCCTCCTGTTCCTGGACGTTGTTGCGGACCGCTATTTTTGCCTCGGCGAAAAGGCGGAATCTGCCTTCCGGAAAATGATCAGCCGGCATGATCTCGATCCTGGGGAAATGCGGGCGCTTGCGGGCCTATTACGATCCGGCATCTTGGCGGAAACGGATGACGCGGACGTTCCCATGGCTTTTTCTCCGCCCGACAATCCGACCGCCAGCTTCCTCGACATATCCGTGCAGCGTGCCGATGTCCGTCAGGTCGCGGCGGCCTTGTCTGCACTGGCCTTCACGCGCCTTTCTCTCCGGTTCGGCCATCTTCATGCCGTTCTTCGCAAGCTGGCCGACGCAAAACCGTCGCCATCCGCCGCTCCGACAATCGCTCCCGAATCGATGCAGAAGGTCGCCGCGGCATTCGAGCGGACCGCGCGCATCGTGCGATCGCACGACCAATGCCTTTCCCGCTCGGTTGCGGTGGCCCGTCGTCTCGCAGCGCTGGGATTGCCGGGCGACCTCGTCATCGGCGTTCGGCTTAGGCCCTTTGCCGCCCATAGCTGGGTGCAGGCCGGCGCATGGCTGGTCAATGACCGCATCGACACCGTGCGAACCTATACGCCGATCCTCTCCGTGTGATGCAGAGCCGCTACATCGCCCTTATCCGGTCAGCAGTCGACGCCAATGCTGACCTGGCGGCACGATTTTCGGCGCGTGCGCGCGACCTCGAAGCGCTTGACCTTCGGTTCGACGATGGCCGGGTCAGCGTTGCCGTGATTGGGGCCATGCCGCTTCGTCTCGAAGGGCGTGGCATCATCCTGGGGTCGCTGTTTGCGCGCGGCGCGGCGCAACCGATCCGGGAACTGGACGCGGTGGAACGGGCGCGCATCGGCGCAACGCGCGGCGTTCACCTGATCGAGCATTATTGGGGGCGCTATGTCGCCATCCTGAATGAGCCGGACGGGCACCGCGTCGATATCGTCCGGGCACCGCTCGGGGACCTGCCTTGCTATGTCGTCGAAATCGAAGGAGTGACCGTCATTGCTTCGGACGTCGCCCTGCTTGTCGCGTTCGGCCTGTTCACCCCCGTCGTCGCCTGGGACGAAGTCGCGCGTCACCTCGCCACGCGCGACATGCGCGGCCCGGCAACCTGCTTTGGCGGCCTGCGTGAATTGCCCGGTGGCGAGCGGCTCAGCATCGTCGGCGGCAAGACAGTGGTCGAGGCGTTGTGGTCACCCTGGGCTTTCGCCGATCGTGGCCGACAGGTCGATGATGCGGATGAAGCCGCGCGCCGGCTGCGCACTACCGCGCTGGAGTGCGTGGCAGCCAGGGCCTCGGAATATGGACGGGTCGTGCTCATGCTGTCCGGCGGTCTCGATTCCTCGATCGTCGCGGCCTGCCTCGCCCGGCAGGGCTTGTCGTTCCATAGCCTGACCCTGGTCACCCAGGACGCGACCGGCGACGAGCGCGACTATGCGCGCCGGACGACCCAGTCCCTGGGCGCCGTCTTGACGGAGGCATATCGAGACGTGTCGCGGATCGATATCGAGCGATCCGGCGCGGCGCACCTCCCTCGTCCGACGGTGCGCGCGTTTGTCCAGGAATCGAACCGCCTGGCCACCGAGGCGGCAGAAACGATCGGGGCAGGCGCGATCTTCAACGGCGGTGGCGGGGACAATGTGTTCTGTTCACTCCAGTCCACCGGGCCGGCAGCGGACCGCCTGCTGACCTCCGGACTTGGCCCCTCCTTCCTGCGCACAGCGCGGGACATCAGCCAGCTCGCACCGGCGAGCCTGTGGGCCGTCACCAGCGACGCCGTGAGGCGTGCCTGGCTCGGCAAGCCGGCCATGCGGCATGTGCAGGACTTGAGTTTCCTGTCGCCGCGGGCCGTGGCGATGGTCGGACCGACGAACCTCCATCCCTGGCTCGTCCTCCCGCCCGGCGCACTCCCCGGCAAGGCGATGCACATCCGGTTGATGGCTTTTGCGCAAAGCTATGTGGAAGGCCATGACCCCCAGGATCTGCTACCGATTGTTTCGCCGCTGCTATCCCAGCCGCTGGTCGAGACCTGCTTGGGCGTTCCGAGCTGGCTGTGGTTCGAGGGTGGACGAAATCGTGTCGTCGCGCGTCGCGCCTTTGCCGGAGATTTACCGGCAGACGTCATCTGGCGACGGTCGAAAGGCACGCCTGATAGCTTCGTGGCCCAGATATTCGAGACGCACCGCGCGGCGATCCGGCGGATGCTCGCCGATGGCGAGTTGGCCGCGCACGACATGCTCGATCTGCCCGCCGTGCTGGGCGTGCTCGACGATCCGCGGCCAGTCCATGGCGATGCGTTCAGGCGCATCCTGCAGTTCGCCGATGTCGAGGCCTGGGCACGCGCCTGGACTCGATCAGGGCGATGACGCCGCTGGTCGGAGCTGCGCGCGCATCGCCTCCCACCGCTTATATTGCGCGGCCTTCGCGGGATCGGGATCGACATGGGATTGCAGCCAGAACTGGAACCAGTCGAGGTTGCGCTCATAGATCGCGCGGCGGTGCGCGGGCTGCCATTTGATGTGGTGCTCACCGGGAAAGACGTACATCTCCACCGGCTGATTGGCCTCACGCAGCGCGGTGAAGGTCTCCAGGCCGAGCAGATATTCCTCGTCGGCGAGCTGCATCAGCAGCGGCTGGCCCATCGCTCGCGCATTGAGCGCCATCGAATAGGGGCTCCAAAACGCGGGGTCGTCGCGGCTCGCGGGCGGATAGCCCATTGCCCGCATCGCATCGGCATAGGCGATGCCGCCATAGATCATGACCGATTTCGGCTCGACGCAGCAGGTGCTGATCGCCGCTGCCGCGAATAGCCGCGTGTTGATCAGCGCGAAGCGCGCAGTCGACGCGCCATCGCTGAGGCCGGTGATGCCGATCCGTGCGGGATCGGCGACGCCCCGGGCGATCACCATGTTCACGCCGGTGACCAGCGAAGACAACAGGCTCCGGCGTTCGGCCCACCCCTTGCCGTTGACGGCATTGACGTCGTCATAGGATCGAATGCCGGGTTTCGCCTCCGCAAAGAAGGCGGGGCGCTCGATGCTCAGTACCGCGAAACCACGCGCCGCAAAGGCATGGATCGGATATTCATCGCCGGTGCCGCCGCGCAGGAAGCCGTCGCTATGATATTGCACGACGATCATCGGCAGCTTTGTGCCGGGTCGATAGTCGGGCGGCAGAACGAGATCGCCCCACGCCTCGAGCCCGAGGTCATTGCGCCACCGCAGCCGCTCGACCTTGCCAAGCCGGATCGATCCGAATTCGGGATTGGGGTCGTAGATCGGCCGCACATCACCGCTACGGGGGTCGACCGATACCAGCCGGCGCGGGGTGACGGCATTCTCGGACGTGCATAGCAACGACAAGCCCGCGGGTGTGCAACCCAGCAGGACATCATCAGTGAGCAGCACGCGCCGCGGCTCGGCAGTGCCGGGAATCCAACGATAGAGCCCCATTTGCCCCTTCGCCCAGCCTTCGCGCCGCAGGAAGCGTAATTCCTTGCCCTCCCTGTCCCACCAGAGGCTCGTAAAGCCGCCGTCGCAATGTGCCCCAGTGCAGATCACGCGATTTCCGGAATCATCGACGACGACAAGCTGGAGGGGGCTGAGTGGAGACGCATCGCGATGTTCGGTCCATGCGTGCCTTCCGTCCGGCGAGACCGCCGACGGCGCGATCGAACTTCCCGACTGATCTTCGATCGGAACAAGCGTCCGCTCGGCAGCGTCCGCCGGCATGACATCCCCGTTTGCCGGATCGATCGTGAAGGCTTCGCGCGGCGCCGAGCCGGGGATGAGCGGCCGGGCCGCGACATTTGGGGCAAAGCGAGCATCATAGAGCCAGCCGCCGCGGCCTTCCTGTGCGATGCGGCGTCCGGCATCATCATCGCCCGGTTGCTCCACATAGACGATGCGCCGTCCATCATGCGTCCAAGCGACCGCCTCGACGTCAACCGGCGACCGGGTGACGACCTGTGCACCGCTGCCATCAGCGCGCGCGCGCCAAGCTTGAGTGACGCCCTGGTCACGCCGGAGATAGGCGATCCACCGACCATCGGGCGACCAGGCCGGCGTCAGCAAGGCCGGGAAACCGATATCGACGATCAGGCCCCTGGCGACGGTGCTGTTGGTGATCATCTCGCCGCCGCGATCGAGGATATGCGGGTTTGGCGGGCCGGACAGACTGATCACGACAAGCGCACGGCAATAGCTGTTGGTGTCGGGATCGGCGCGGCTCAGGATAAATGCCGCCTGATGCCCGTCCGGCGAAATGCCGAGCGGGCTCGGCTGACCGAACATTGACCCGTCAGGCTGCCCTATGTCGCGGAGTCGGAGCAGGTCGTCCGGGGTGATCGACCGAACCGCCTGGCGCGCTGGGCGAGGGGAGGACAATAGATCTTCGCACGCAGCCATGGCGGGGACCGCAGTCGCGAGTATCCAGAGAGCAGGCAGGAAAGCGGCGGCGCGCGCAACGCGGCCTTGGGCCGTGCAGCGCGATGCTACCATGACTTGGCGATCCCGATCCCGATGTAGCGACCGACCGGCAAATAATTGGTCGAGTCGTAAGCGGTGTCGGAATAGACCGATGTCGCGATCGTCGTTGGATGGTCGTCAAAGGCGTTCTGCAAAGTCAGGCTGAGTTCGAGGCCGCGCAGCGGGCCTTGGACGGCGCCGAACGCATAGCGTGCTGTGAAATCGACCGTGTCCATCCCATCGACCGATATGGCCGGGGTCGAACGGATGTCCTCGACGCCCCCGATATGGTTTGCCGTTGCATTGAGGGTCAGGCCACCCTTGCTCCAAGTAATGCTACCCCGGCCTCGCCAATGCGGCGGATTGAAGAGGGTGCCGGCCTTGGCGAGAACCGGCGCTCCAGGCGTGAGCTGCTGGTTGCTTTCGAGGTAGCTGGCGTTAAGCGCGAGGCCCAGCGTGCCGCGATTGGCCCCGAGATCGGTCCGATAGTCGGCGAGGAAATCGACGCCGTGGATCGACTGGCGGCCGGCATTGACGTTGCTGTTGTCGACGATCGCGACGACATTGCCGGGGGTGTAGGCTTGACCCGAGACATTGAAAAATTGCGCCGCGTTGGCGATCGCCGCCGTCACCGCGTTCGCGCCCGGCGCCAGTGCGACCTGGCCCGCATATAGCGGGTTGCTGAGCGCCTGGGCCTGGAAACTGATCGGCGTCACGATACGGTCGGTGTAGTGGGTCGAGAAATAGCCGAGTTGGAGACGTAGCCCCGGCACCGTATGTGGCGTAAACTCGATCGTGGCGGTCCAGGTCCCGGCGCGCTCGGGCTTCAATGTCGGGTTGCCGCCCTGGACCAGCAGAACGGTCGCGCTTGCCGGATAGCCGGCGCCGCCCAGACTGGCGGCTGGGTAGAGGAGCGCGCTTCGGGCCTGATATTGTTGGAAGAGCGTCGGCGCGCGGAACGACCGGCCCCAACTTCCTTTGATGGCGATATCGGCCGTCGGCGCATATATGATGCCGAGCTTGGGGGTCGCGACCGCATCGACGCCGGGGTAGCGCTCGTAGCGGACGGCCCCGCTCAGGTTGAGACGGTCGATCCCAGCAATGCCCTGCCCGGCGGAAACGAGCGGGAGATTGAGTTCGCCATAGGCATAATAGCTGTCCTGCGACTTGTTCACATTGTTGAGATTACCGTCGCCGCGAAAGGCATTGAGGCGATTGTCGCGATAGCCGGCGCCGATGGCCAGCTTCACCGGACCGCCGGGCAGGCGGAAGAGGCTGCCATCGGTGGCCAACTCGACCGAGCGGCCGCTGTTGCAGTAGCAGACGAAATTGGCGCTGGTCCGGGCGGTGCCGGCATAGCTGTCGCTGTGCAGCTCCACCTTTTCCTCGCCATAGACGCCGGAGAGCGACAGGCGCCAGTCCTTGCCCAGGTCGAGCTTGAGCGAGGGCGCGATGGCGAAGGAGCGGCTCGTTGAACTCTGCTCGGTGTGGCTGACGGCGAGATCGCCGGCCGTGTTGAGCGGAAAGCCCGACAGGCTCCAGCGCTTGTTGAAGAGGGCGTCAACCGTGAATTCAAGACGATCGGTGATCGCCTGATGTCCCGCCAGCGCCACGGCATCCCGCCGCAGCGCCGGGTAGATGGTGACGCCGGGACGCGACGATGCATAAGAGCGGTCATCGGAAAGGATGTCGGTGTTGCGTGCGAACTCATAGGCGGCGATCAGGCCACCCGAACCCCATCGCTTGCCTGCGACCGCGCCATATTGCTGCTGGAAATTGCCACCATCGGTCGATCCACCGATGTTCGCACGCGTTTCGAGACCATCATAGTCGCGTTTCAGGATGATGTTGGCGACGCCCGCGACGGCATCGGAACCGTACAGCGCCGATGCGCCATCGGCGACGATCTCGATCCGGTCGACCATGCCCAGCGGGATCGCCGAAACATCGATGCCTTGGCGCGATCCATTATAAGCGAGGCGGTGACCATTGAGCAGCGTCAACGTCGCATCGCTGCCAAGTCCACGCAGGTTGATGGTCGAGGCGCTGCCGACGTTGATACCGCTGGCCGCCGGCACGTTGTTGCCGACACCCGGATTCTGCCCGCCGCCGAAATTCTGCGGGATGTTGCGCACGACCTCGGCGACACTGCTCTGCCCGGCATCGCGCATGTCCTTCTGGTCGAGCCGGATCATCGGCGACGCGACCGGCGCGCCGCGAATCCGGCTGCCGGTCACGACGATGTCCGAACCGTCCGCTTCCGCCGAGACGTCCTGCGCGGCTGGTGCTCGCTCAACGATAAGGCTGGAGCCCGCCAGCCTCGCGCGCAGACCCGATCCCCGCAACAGCGCCGAAATAGCCTCGACAGCGGTGAACCGCCCCGACAAAGCGGGAGCGATTTTGCCATCGACCAGCGCTGAGGAGACAATGACGTTGGTGCCGGACGCATCGGCGACGGCGCGCAGCGACGTCCCAAGGGGCTGGGCGGGAAGATCGTAACGCCGCTGGTCAGCCTGTTGCGCATGAGCTGGTGCCGCCAGCGCGATGATCGATGTGCCCGCAACGCACACGTAAATGCTTCTCGAAAACCGTCCGATCACTCCATGAACTCCCCATTGAGACGCACTTTGCGGCGTCGTTCGGGGCGCTTGACGACAGAGGGCGGCGGCTTGCCCCCTCCCGTGACAAATTTATTTCAGGTGGCCGGGACCGGCGCCAGAGCGGAAATCACGACATCGCCCTCAGGGGTTTTCGCCGCATGTAGGCCGAGCGAGTCGGCGATACCCTGCGCCAGGCCGGCAGCGTCGCCGGTATGATAGGCGCCGGTGATACGCACGTCGCCAAGCGCGGGATCGGCGAGGCTGATCCGGACGGTGCTGTAGCGATTGGCCTGAGCAATGGCGTCGGCAAGCCGCGTGCGGTCGAAGTTCAGCATGCCCGTGGGCCATTGAGCATCGGTCGCGGCGGCCGGCTGCGGGACCACCAAAGGCTCAGCGGCGCCGAAAGCAATCTGCTGGCCCGGGCTGAGGCGCACCATGGTCGGTTGGGACGTGTCCGCGGCCGAAGGACCGTCACGCACCTCGATGACGCCGCGCAGCAGGATCACCTTCACGCGGTCACCGGCAACAGCGACGTCGAAGATCGTCCCGCGGGCGGTCACCGAACCGTTGCCCGCCATGACGACGAACGGGCGCGCGGCGTCATGCGCGACGTCGAAGCGCGCGCGGCCGCGCGAGAGATAGAGACGGCGTTCGCTGGCGGTGAATGCGACGCGCAGCACGCTGTCGGTATCGAGCGTGACAGTCGAACCGTCCGCCAGCGCAACCCGGCGTATCTGGCCGATGTTCGACGCGAATTGCGCGGCCTGGGGCGGACGATCGTGCCGGAACAGTCCGACGCCGCCGATGGACAGACCGAGGATCGCCACGACCAGCACGGCCGCCGCGGCAAAGGCGTAGCGCAGCTCGGTCCGCTCGAAAAAACGCCGCCGTTCGGGCAGAGCGCGTGTGCGCCCGAAACTGGTCTGGGCGAGGAACGCGGCGCTGTCCCACGCGCGCTCGGCGCGCGCATAGGCCGCCGCATGGCGCGGATCGGCGGTTCGCCAGCGCTCGAACGCCGCGCGATCGACCGCGGCGTCGGGATCATGGATCAACGCCACCCAATCGGATGCCTCGCGACGCACCGCGTCATCGGATTTTGTACCACGGCCGGACATTGTCGTCACTCGTCGCCCAAGACACGCTCGATCTCGGCGATGGCCCGGCTCATCTGCTTGCGCACGCCGCGCACGCTCATGCCGATGCGTTCCGCGACTTCCGCATGACTATATCCATCGAGTCGACACGCCATGAATATCTCCCGCGTCCGTGGCTGGAGCCGCTGCATAGCGGTTTCGAGACGATTGATCATATCCCGCGCCTCCAACTGGTCGAGCGGATCGCGCCCGGCGAGCGGGATCTCGTCGATCGGCACATGAAAGGCGGCGGAGCGGCGCGCGGCGAATTTCGCGCGGTCGCGCAGGAGATTGCCGGCGATCCGGGACAGATAGGCTTCGGGACGATCGACGGCGGCGCCGGCATCGCCGTCACGCCGGGCCAACCGCTCGAAGGTCTCGTGGACGAGATCGAGCGCGTCGTCGTTGCCTGAGCGACGGGAAAAGAAACGCAGCAGGCGCGGCGCGTGCGCGCGATAGAGCGCGTCGAGCGAGCGGGCCGGTGTGGGAGATGGGGTGAGAGGCGAAGCGCGGTCTTCGGGCGGCAGCGGATCATCATCGGCGACGCGCGGCGCGCCGACAGCGATGATCTCGTCGGACGCCAGGTTCAGCCGCATCGGTCGGCACCGGCATGCCGGCTCAGCTCATCGGGCGATATCCGTTCTCGGCGCATATCCGGCCTGCCTCCAGGTGCGAGGCGGACCTGCGGGAGCCGGGCGTTGAGAACATGCAAAAGAACATGCGCCGCCACCTTTAGCCGAAACGGCCTGGACAGATGCGACGGCCACCCGGCCGCAACGACGAGGTGCGGAGGGATCGATTTCTCAAGCGGGGTTCTCAAGCCCCGGCGGCGCTACGCGACGCAGCCGCAGATTAGGCGCAGATCAAAGATAAAGGCAAGACGGCCGACAGCGTCGCCAAATTGATGCCGGAAAGGGAAAATCAGTGCCCGGCTTTGGTCCGAAGCGTTTCGAGATGCTCGCGCGAAACTTGCTCGACCACGTCGCGCAAGGTTCGCACGCAGGCGAGGATCGCGGTCAGATCGTCGACGTCGATCTGATAGGCGGTCGAATAGCGCGCCTCGACATAGGCACGCTTGAGGAGCTGGAAGCGGCGGCGGTCGAGACGCCGATCGCGCGGCCAGACATCAATCAGCCGGGGTTCGCTGTCCTCCGCGAGCGAGCGGAGGAACTTGATGTTGTGCGAGCGCGGGAAATAGAGCGTCCGCACGAGCAGGAAGCAGATATAGGCGCGTTCGGTAGCCTGATGCAGCGTAAAGGCTGCGTCCTTCCACTTGCCTTTTTCAATGCAAAATTCAGCAATCTCTATCGCGTCAGTGACCTTTTCGAGCCACTCCTCGAAATAGGCCTTCGCCATCAGATAGGCATCGGTCGAGGTGAGCGGCATCGGCGTCGCCAGCGGATGGCAGGGCAGCTCGTAGAGCACGATGCCGTCGCGCGCGATATCGACCCAGAAATACTCGCCGCGCTTCAATGACTGGTTCACCTCGTCGAGCGCATGGACGATGATGTTGACCGGCCGTTGGATCGCGGCGTCGCGCAGAATTCTGTCCTCGGCGACGTACCAGTAATGGGCGATATCGGTCAGGTCGCTGTGGTTGACGACCACGAGCAGATCGAAATCGGACTGATAGCCATTCTCGGGTTCGTCGACCCAGTCGTCGCGCGCATAGCTTCCGAACAGGATGACTTTGAGGATCTTGCCGTTCTTGCGCGACGGCGAGGTCGCCTTGGCGATGGCCTCGGCGAACTCGTCCATCAGCACGCCCTGGACCCGGTCCAGTTCGCCCCGCTGCGCCGCAGGCAGATGATCGATATCCTTTCTCATTGGGGAGATTCTGTGCGAGCGGGCCGATATTGGCAAGCATAAGCCATGGTCAGCTCACGAATTTCACACTATCCCCAAGATGTTCGGCGGTGCTGGATGGCCGGCCTCGCCGGCGGCGCGGCACTCAAGCGCGTTTCTCAACTTCCAGTACCGTCGGACACCGACATCCGAAGCCACGAGAGCCGGGCGTTGAGACCACGCTTGAGAACATGGGCCGACGCCTTTGGCCGCAAGCGGCTTGGACATGCGCGTCGGCCACCCGGCCGTATCAGGCGTTCTGAGGTGCGGGGCCGCCATGGTGACCCACGGTCGGAGCCGCGCCTGCTTCCCCCTGCTCGTCGTGCGACCGTGGCAATTCCCGCCGGCCGTAGCGCGCGTAGAGCGTCGGCAGCACGAACAGAGTCAGCAAGGTCGCGGAGATCAGGCCGCCGATGACGACCGTGGCCAGCGGTTTCTGGACCTCAGCACCGGCACCATGCCCGAGCGCCATCGGCACGAAGCCGAGCGAGGCCACCAGCGCCGTCATCGCCACAGGGCGAAGCCGGGCCAAGGCACCGTCACGGCTCGCCGTCGCCCGGTCCATGCCGTTGCGCATAAGGTCCTGGATCGACGTCACCATCACCAGCCCGTTGAGCACCGCGATGCCAGACAAGGCGATGAAGCCCACGGCCGCCGAGATCGAGAAGGGCATGCCGCGCAGCACGAGCGCGAGGACGCCGCCGACCAGCGCGAGGGGAACGCCGGTGAAGACGATCGCGGCATCGCGCGCCGAGCCGAGCGCGCCGTAGAGCAGCAGCAGGATCAGCGCGAAGCAGGCCGGCACGACCAGCATCAGCCGCGCGCGGGCTGATGCGAGATTCTCGAACTGACCGCCCCATTCGAGATAGGTGCCCGCCGGCAGTGCCACGTCGCGCGCGATCGCCGCCTGCGTTTCCGCGACCACGCTCGCGACATCCCGACCGCGAACATTGGCCTGAACGACGACGCGCCGTTTGCCGTTCTCGCGGCTGATCTGGTTGGGACCATCATTGATCTGGATGTCGGCGACACTCGCCAGCGGCACCGATACGCCCGACGGCGTCGGCACGGGCACCTGTCCCAGTCTCTCGAAATTGGCGCGATCGGCGTCGGACAGACGGATGACGACCGGGAAGTGGCGATCGCCCTCGAAAATGACCCCCGCCTCGCGGCCGCCGACCGTCGCGGCGATGGCCGCCTGGACGTCTTTGGCGGTGACGCCGAGACGCGCCGCTGCATCGCGGTTGAAGGCGATATCGAGCATCGGCAAGCCTTCGGTCTGCTCGACCTTCACGTCCTCGGCGCCTTTCGCGCGGCGCAGCACCGCCGCAATCTTGTCGGCGACGTCGTTCATCTGGCCGAAGTCGTCGCCGAACACCTTGACCGCGACATCGCTGCGGACGCCGGCGATCAGCTCGTTGAAGCGCATCTGGATCGGCTGGGTGACCTCGTAGGAATGGCCCGGAACGCCAGCCAGACGTTTTTCGATGCGCTCGACCACCTCCGCCTTCGCCTCACCCGGATCGGGCCATTGGTCACGCGGCTTGAGCATGACGAAGGTGTCGGTTGCGTTGGGCGGCATCGGGTCCGACGCCAGCTCGGCGGTGCCAGTTCGCGAGAACACCGTCTTGATCTCGGGCATCCCGGCAAGCACCTTCTCGATCTGGAACTGCATCTTCTGGCTTTGCTCGACCGAGGTGCCCGGCACGCGATAGGCGGAGACGAGGACATTGCCCTCGTCGAGCTGGGGCAGGAACTCCTGGCCGAGGGACAGATAGCCCCCCACGGCGAGCGCGAGTGACGCCACGGCGATGCCGATCGTGAGCTTGGGACGGCTGAGCGCCCGGTCGAGGCCCGGTTCGTAGCGGCGGCGCAGCCATCCAACGATCCGGCCTTCCTTCTCCTCCACCGGCTTGCTCAGCCAGACGGCGATCGCCGCCGGCACGAAGGTGAGCGACAGGATGAAGGCGAACAGCAGCGCCATGATGACGGTGAGCGCCATCGGCTCGAACGTCTTGCCCTCCACACCCGAAAGGGTCAGCAGCGGCACATAAACGATGATGATGATCGCCTGCCCATAGACCGAGGGGCGGATCATCTCACGAGCGGCCTGGGCGATCACGGACAGGCGCTCGCCAATATCGAGATGATGGCCGTGGCGGTGCTGCCGCTCGGCCAGGCGACGCAAGGCATTCTCGACGATGATAACGGCGCCGTCGACGATCAGACCGAAATCGAGTGCGCCAAGGCTCATCAGGTTCGCCGAGACCCCGACGCGGAGCATGCCGAAGCTGGTCAGCAACATCGTGACCGGGATGACTGCCGCCGCGATCAGAGCAGCGCGAAAATTGCCGAGCAGCAGGAACAGGACGACGATAACCAGCACCGCGCCTTCGCCCAGGTTGCGAGCAACAGTGGAGATGGTCGAGTTCACCAGCGCGGTCCGGTCAAGCACGGGCTCGATCACAACATCGGGCGGAAGCGACGGACCGATCTTGCGCAACCGTTCGCCCACGCCGGTTGATACGGTGCGGCTGTTCTCGCCGATCCGCATCACGGCGGTGCCGGTCACGACTTCCCGGCCATTCTCCGACGCCGAACCGAGGCGGATTCCCTGGCCGAGACGGACATCGGCGACCTGCCCGAGCAGGATCGGCACGCCGTCGCGCGTCGCGACCACCGTGTTGCGGAGCTGCGGGATGCTGCGGATGCGCGCGTCGGCGCGCACCGCGAGCCCTTCGCCGTTGCGATCGACCACCCCGGCCCCGATCGCGCTGTTGTTCGCCTCCAGCGCGTCGGCAAGTTCGGCCAGGCTGAGCTTGATCGCGGCGAGCTTCTGGACGTCGGGTACAACCAGATATTCCTTGTCGAAACCGCCGAGCGAGTCGACGCCGGCGACACCGGCAACCGATTTCACCTGCGGCGCGACGATCCATTCCTGGACGCTGTGGAGATAGGTCGCCCGGTCGGCCTCGCTGACGAGGCGATCCCCCTCGGGCGTTATATAGCTGCCATCGGGCTGGATGCCGGGCTCGCCGGGCTTGTGCCGTTCATGACCACGCTCTTGATAGTGGAGCGTCCACATGTAGATGTCGCCGAGGCCGGTCGCGATTGCGCCCATTTCCGGCGTGACACCGGCTGGCAGCGATTCCTTCAGATCGTTGAGCCGCTCGGCCACCTGCGCCCGCGCGAAATAGATGTCGGTCGCGTCGGAAAATACCGCCGTTACCTGGGCGAAGCCGTTGCGGCTCAGCGAGCGCGTGCTCTCGAGGCCCTTGATGCCGGCGAGCGCGGTCTCGACCGGGAATGTGACCTGCTTTTCGATCAACTCCGGCGAAAGCGCCGGCGCCCGCACGTTGATCTGCACCTGATTGTTGGTGACATCGGGAACGGCGTCGATCGGGAGCTGCCGGAGCGACACGATGCCGATGATGGCGGCAACGACGGTCAGCAGCAGGACAAGCCAGCGACGCGCGACCGCAAGGGTAACGATGCGTTCGATCATGGCTTAATCCTCGTCCCCACCCGCGCTCTTGCCGAGTTCGGATTTCAGGATGAAGCTGTTGGTGGAGGCAACCTGCTCGCGTCCGGTGAGGCCCGAGGCAATGACCACTGTCTCGCCCGACTGGGCGCCGAGCGTCACCGGCGTCGCCTTGAAGCCATCGTCGGTCCGGACGAACACAACGGACTTGCCGTCGATCGTCTGGATCGACGTGAGCGGCACGCGAATACTGGTATCGCCTGCGCCGACGAGCTGGATCGCGGCGGTCACGGATTCGCCGACGCGCCATTGGCCGCCTCGGTTGTCGATGGTCGCGACGACGGGCACGAGCCGCGTCTGGGGATCAAGCGCAGGCGAAACGAAGGTGACACGGGCCTGCGTTGTCCGTCCCGGCGCCGTCATCTCGACGGTCGCGCCCGGGTGCACCCGGCCTGCATCCGCCGGCGAGAGCGACAGCGAAAGCGAGACGGTCGAAAGATTGGCAACGCGGAACAGCTCGGCATCGGCCGCGACGGTCTGCCCAAGCATGGCGTTCCGGCCAATGACCTGGCCCGCGATCGGCGCGACGATGCCGACGCGGTTGAGTGACCCGCCGCCGCCGCCGGTCGCGGACAGTTGCTGGCGCGCGAGGCGAAGCGCGATGTTCGCTTCCGTCGCTGCGGTGCGCGCCGCGATCAGATCCTGTTCGGGCGACACGCGCTCGGCATAGAGGCGCTGCTCGCGTGCATAGTTCGACTGTGCGAGCGCGAGCCGTGCGCGCGCCGCCTCGACTTCGCCCTTGAGCGAGGCTGCCTCGCGGCTCTCAACCACCGCTAGCGTCTCGCCGCGCCGGACGGCCTCGCCAAGATTGCGATTGAGCGCCACCACCCGCCCGGCGATCGCGGCGGACACGATTTGCGTGCCTTGCGGATTGCCCTCGACGGTCGCCGGCAGCTCGATCGCGCCGCCATTCCCGCCGACGGTCGGATGGACGATCTCGATTCCGGCCGTCCTGATCTGGTCGGCCGACAGCTTGACCGTATCGGCCTTCTTGCCGCTCTCGCCCTTGGCTTCTCCGGCCGCTTCGGTCTTTTCGCCGGAGGCTTCCTTGGCCGCCTGCCCACTGCATGCAGCAAGCAGCACTGCCAGGAGAAGCGGTGAAGCCGCCTGGAAACGGGATGAGGTCATCGGGTCAGTCCTTTGCGGAGGCGGTCAGGCGATCGAGCTGGGCCTGGGCGTTGTGGAAGGCGGCAAGCGCGTCGATCGCGGCCGACCGGGTATCGGCCAGAGTGCGTTCCGCCTCGAGAAGATCGAGCTGGCCGAACTTGCCTTCGCGATAGCCGATGCGGGCGATGCGCGCGGCCTCCTGGGCCGCGGCGAGCGACGGCCCCGCCGCGGTCCTGGCCGCTGCTGCGGCGTTGGCGACATCCGCCTGTGCCTGCCCGATTGCCTGCTCATTTTCGAGTTCGGCCGCGCGTCGCAGCGCCGTGGCCCTGTCCCGTTCGGCGCCTGCCTGCGCGATCGACGATGTGCCGCTGTTGAAGAACGGTAACGGCACGGACACGCCAAACACCGCAGCCACGTCATTGTTGATCGGCAGGCGCCGCAAGCCTGCGCTCACCGTCACATCGGGCAGCCGCTGCGATCGCGCCAGCCGAAGCTGTGCGTCGGCCGCTTTTTCGTCGGCTCGCGCCGAAGCGACGGCAAGACTGCTGCCGGCGTCGAGCTGCGACGGCCCATAGCTGTCCACCCGATCAAACCATGCTTCATCGAGCGCGCCCGTCGCGGGACGGCCGATACGGCGACCGAGGTTCGCCCTTGCCAAGTCCGCGAGGCGCGCCGCGCGGTCGACGGCTGCGTCCGCGCTGATCCGCAGCACTTCGGCGCGCTGTTCCTCCAGCGGCGACGCGCGCCCGGCCACGACGCGAACATGGGCGGCACGGACCGCCTCTGCCGCGATCGCCGCCTGGTCACGTGCGGTCGCAAGACGCCGATCGGCTGCGAGAGCTTCCACATAGGCTTGTGTCACGGCCACCCGGAGATCAGCGCCGGCAACGACCCGCTCGATCTGCGCGCGGTTGCCTTGAGCATCGGCGACCGCGATCCGGGCGGAGCGCTTGCCTCCCAGTTCGACCGGCACGCCGACCGAGACCGTCTGTTTGGGCGCTTCGATCTCGTTATACGCGCGCGAACCGCCGACATTCTCGATGTCGGCATTGAGCAACGGGTTCGGCCGAAGAGCGGCGACCCGCCGAGCCGCGCCCGCGGCGCGCACGCCGGCATCGGCGGCGTCGATATTGGGCGAAGCCGAACCGGCGAGGTCGAGCGCGTCGGCCAGCGTCAAGACAGGGGCGTTCGCCGACGCCGATGTCTGGGCATGAGCTGCGGGGACGCCGGACGCTGAGGCGAGGACGGCTGCGGCGAGCGCGCAGGCCAAGGGGTTCGAAATTGGTGGCATGATACCCAAGGATCAGGGGGTGGAGCTGAGTTCGGCCCGTGCGTTGCGGACGATCTCATAGGTGGAATGGAGGAAAAGAAGAGCGATCACGCCGGCCACCACGAGGTCGGGCCATGCGCTGTCCGTCCATGCGACGAGCCCGGCCGCGACGATGACCGCGATGTTCGCGATGGCATCGTTGCGGCTGAACAGCCAGATCGCCTGCACATTGGCGTCGCCTTCGCGGAAGCGGGCAAGCACCAAGGCCGCGGTGACATTGACGGCAAGCGCCACGACACCGATCCCGCCCATCAGTTCCGCCTCCGGCACGGCTGCATTCAGCGCCCGCCAGATTGCGAAGCCGATGACCACGAGGCCTAACGCTCCTAGGAAAAGTCCTTGGCTGAGCGCAATCCGAGCGCGGCTACGCGGGGACCATGTCAGCGCGATCAGCCCCAACAGGCTGATCGAGCCATCTCCAAGGAAGTCGAGTGAATCCGCCTTCAGGGCCTGGCTGTCGGCAAGGAAGCCACCGACGAGCTCACACAGGCCAAATGCGAGGTTGAGCACGACGACGACCGTAAGCGCGTGTCGATAGGCCGGGTCGTGTTGTGCGCGTTTCTCGTCGCCATGACAGGCGCAGGATGAGGAGGCGGATTCGGTCATCAGCCTTCCCTACAATCTCTAGTCACTGTAGGAGCAAGCACTAAAGCGACGCGCTCGCAACAGATCGGAGACGAAAACCGCATGAAAATCGGGGAGCTATCGCGCGCGACCGCCACCAAAGTGACGACGATCCGCTTCTATGAGGAGATCGGGTTGCTCGATCGGCCGGTGCGGACTGAGTCTAATCGGCGCACTTATGCGCTTCGCGATGTCGATCGGCTCAACTTCGTTCGCAACGGCCGCAGGCTGGGCTTCTCGATCGAGGAGATTCGTTCGCTCATTGCACTCGCCAGCGAGCCGGGGCGCGATTGCGGGGAAGCGATGGCGATCGCATCTCGTCACCTCGCCGCAGTAGAGGAACGATTGGGACAGCTCGCAGCCCTTCGCGATGAACTGGCCGCGATGAGTCAGAATTGCGATCGCCAGCGGATCGCCGACTGCCGCGTCATCCAGGCCATTGCCCGACCAGTCGCATAGCAAACACGCCACCTCGTGGCGAAAAGGCTTGATCCTCCAGCGGCTGGAGGAGGTAGGAACCGACCGATCGCTGCGATTATGGGCAGTGACCAATCAGGTAATGTGGTGAACGCAATTCGGACGCCTTGACCGTGCAGCGACGAGCGATACTCGCCGGCCTTCTGTCCGGTAGTGGCTTGGCGTTGGCTACCACGCCGTCCCGCTTGCTCGCCATGACGGCGCATCGGGGCGGATTGTGGAGCGGGCTCGCTTCCGATGCCGCTTGGGACAGCTTCGAAATGGCAACCGGCGATACGCTGGTGGTGCGTGCGGACGTCGGCGGAATTTCGGTGGCGGCCATTCTCGACAGCGGCAGCGCGGCCTCCATCATCAGCGCTTCGCTCGCGCAGCGACTGGGGCTGGACGGGGCCGAGACACGCACGATCCGCGGATTGGGCGGACGAGCCTCTGCGAGGATCGTCCGCGACCTCGATGTCGTGATCGGCCGGCAGTCACGCCACCTCGCCCTGGCCTATACTGCCGATCTCGATACGGCGTCGGCCGCGTTCGGGAGGCCGATCGATCTCATATTGGGCCAGGACGTGCTCGCCGGTCGGTGCCTGGCGCTGGATTTCGCGAATGCTCGCTACGCCCTGGCCGAGCGCTTTGCAGGCGGACCGGATTGGGCTTTCGCGCCGATGGGGCACGGGAGCAATCGCGAGCTGTTGGTCTATGCGTCGATCGCCGGACTCGATCCTGCGCCGCTCGTGGTCGACCTCGGGAGCAGCACGGCGCTGATAGTGTCGCAGGGCTATGCCGATCGGCACGGCTTGCTAGACGGCAAGCCGCGTTCAACCGCGGTTCTCGGCGGCGTGGACGGCAAGCGTCTCGCAACCACGTTCATGGTGGATCGTACCGAGGTCGCGGGCCTTGGCGTGGATGTCATCCCCGCGCTCGCCGTCGACGATTGGCTTTCCGGCAGCACGGTCGGCAATATCGGCCTGCCGCTGCTTGCCCAATTCGACGTGGTGCTCGACTTCACGGTCGGACGGCTGTGGCTCCACGCACTCGCATCCGACCGCCGACCGGCCATGCTGGAAGACCATAGCGGCCTCGGTCTCGCGGCTTCCACCGACGCCCTCATTGTGGTCCATGTCGCGGCGGGAAGTCCTGCGGCACGCGATGGTTGGGCGATCGGAGAGCGGATCATTGCGGTCGACGGCCGGCCGGTCGACTTTACCTATACCCGGGGAGCGCTCTGGCGCTGGCGCTTCGGACCTGTCGGAAGGCGTGTGAAGCTCACGGTCGATGGCGGTGCCGTCCGCGAGATCCGGCTTGCCGACTATTACTGATCCTGGCCGATCGGACATCGTCCATGTCGTGCATCACACTGCCCTGACAATTGCTATTGCGTCGTGCTCGCAAAGTTCTTGCTTCTACAGCTACTGGAGGTTGTAGGGCAGAGCGATGTCCCACCTCCCATTTCGCCGATTCTCAGCGGCAACGGCTCGGCGCGTCTTCGCCTCGGTAATCGCGCTTTTTTGGCTGGCCGCGATACCGGCCGGGCTGAGCGCGGCACCGGCAGCGGACCCGAACGACGTGCAAACCGCCTGGCGGCTGCTCGACTATATGGCCGTGGACTATGGCGGCGCGGTCGATGGGGGCCGGATAAAGAGCGCGTCTGAATATGCCGAGATGACCGAATTCGCGGCATCCGTGTCGGCGCGGCTCGCAACCTTGCCGCCGACACCGCAGCGCGGGGCATTGATGTCGGGCGCCGCGCACCTCCAGGCTGTCATCGGCCGCAAGGGATCGCCGGAAGAAGTCGCAACGCTCACGCACGGACTGGCAGCAGACCTCCTCCAAGCCTATCCCGTTCCGCTTGCCCCCGCCACGCCGCCGAGCTTCGCGCGGGGCGAGGCATTGTTCCAGACGACCTGCGCCGCATGCCATGGCGCGACCGGCGATGGCCATGGCCTGAATGCGGCCAAGCTCAGCACATCGCCGATCGCTTTCACCGATCTGACCCGTGCCCGCCAGCGAAGCATATTCGCGCTCTATCAGGTCATCGGCCAGGGCATTGACGGCACCGCCATGCAGAGCTTCGCGGACCTTCCGAGCGACGATCGCTGGGCGCTTGCGCTTCGCGCCGGGAGCTTTGCCTTGACCGATGACCAGGCCCGCGAGGGCGAGCGTCTGTGGAAGGCAGACCCCACGCTGCGGCAGCGCATACCGGACCTCAAGACGCTGGTTTCGCTCACGCCGGCCACGCTTGCATCGAGCATCGGCGAACGACCGGCGCTGGCGGTGATGGCCTATCTGCGCCGTCACCCGGAAGCCGTGGTCGCGCAGGCGCCGGGCTCGCTCTCGCTGGTTCGGCAGAAGCTCGCAGCCAGTCTCGACGCGTTTCGCAAAGGCGACCGCCGCGCCGCCAAGGAGATTGCACTCTCCGCCTATCTTGACGGATTCGAGCCGGTCGAGCCCACCCTGGGCGCGCGCGATGCGACATTGCTCAGCCGGATCGAAGGCGCGATGGGCGAGTATCGCGCCGCAATCGACCAGGGCGTTTCGGCGGACGATCTCGCGAACCGCGCGCTCGTCCTGAACGGCTTGTTCGACGATGCCGAAGCGGCCCTGGTACCGAGTGCGTCCAGCCAAGCCTCGACGTTCCTGGGCGCGTTGACGATCCTGCTGCGCGAGGGGCTGGAAGCCCTGCTCATCATTGTCGCCATGATCGCCTTTCTCCGGAAGGCGGAGCGGACAGAGGTTCTGCCCTATGTCCATGGAGGATGGGTCGGTGCCCTCGCGGCGGGACTGCTTACCTGGTTCGTCGCCACTTATGCGATCGGGATCAGCGGCGCGAGCCGCGAGCTGACCGAAGGGTTCGGCTCGCTGTTCGCTGCCGTGGTTCTGCTGTCGGTCGGAATCTGGATGCATGGCAAGGCACAGGCCGATCAATGGCAGCGCTACATCCGGGACAAGATGGCGCATGCCCTGTCGGATCGCTCGGCCTGGCTCCTGTGCGGCCTCGCGTTCGTGGTCGTGTACCGCGAGGTGTTCGAGACGATTCTGTTCTACGCAGCGCTCTGGGTGCAGGGTAATGGTGGTGCGCTGCTCGCGGGTGCTGCGGCCGCGGTGCTGATGCTGGGGGTGATCGCCTGGGCCATGCTGCGCTACAGCCGTCAACTGCCGATCGCCCAATTCTTCTCCTACAGTTCGTGGCTGATGGCGGGGCTGACAGTCGTCCTCGCCGGGAAGGGCGTCGCCGCTCTCCAGGAAGCCGGCATTATTGACATCGCGCCGATGGCGGCCGCGCCGCGGCTTTCGATGCTCGGCATCTTCCCGACCTGGCAGTCGATCCTGACGCAGCTTGCGATGGCCGCCGCGATATTTATCGGTTTCTCGTATAATCGGCGGCGGGCGTCCTGACGCAGCCCGCTCCATCCAGGGAAAGATAGCCCATGACCGCTGCATGCTCGCCTGGCGTCGATACCGGCTTCGTGTCCCTCGGTCATGCCAAGGTCGCGTGGCTGGGATTGGTCCAGGGGATAACCGAGCTGCTTCCGATCTCCTCGACGGCCCACATGCGCGTCGTTCCCGCGCTGCTGGGCCGGCGCGATCCCGGCGCGGCGTTCTCGGCGGCGATGCAGCTTGCTGCTCGGGTGGCGGTGGTCAGCTATTTTCGGCGGGACGTGGTCCGGCTCGCTGGTGGCTCCGTTTCGGCCATCACTCAGCGGCGTTTTGACGACGCCGACCTTCGGCTGACGCTGCGCATCGGGCTCGCCACCCTTCCGATCGTGATCGCCGGCGCCGCACTGAGCACCATCCTCAATCAATGCGCTTCGCCGCTTCGCAGTCTCACGGCGATCGGCTGGGCCTGTATCGGCATGGCGCTCCTGATGGCGCTGACCGAGATTACGGCACGTCATCGCCGTACCGTCGAGAGTTCCTCGCTTGTTGATGCAATTCTCGTCGGACTTGCTCAGGTTGGTGCCCCCATTCCCGGTATTTCGAGATCGGGCTCGACCCTGACCGCGGCCCTGGCGCTCATCTTCAGGCGCGAGGAGGCGGCGCGTTTGTCCTTCCTGATAGGTATTCCGGCTATCGCGCTCGCGGCACTCAAGGAGATTTGGGAACTCCACCGGCCGGGGCTCGACCTGCGCGGCTGGTCGGTGCTGATGGTCGGTCTGTTAACGGCTTCAATTTCCGCGTTCATCGCGATCTGGGCGCTGAAGCGCATTCTCGAGCGCTTCTCCGCATGGCCCTTTGTTGTTTATCAAGGACTTCTCGGCGTGTTGTTACTCATCATGATGGCGTGGAGTTCCTTCGCTTAAGGGACGAAGTGGATATGGCGAAATGCCGTTTCAATTCCGACATTGTCTCAGTTAGAAACAGCCGGTCAGGTCAGCCGAGCCGATGGGCCGATTATCCGATCCGCTGTCGCGCATCGGTGCCATGAGTCCACAGCGCTAAGTCGCATTGTTTTGTAACTCATAGCGGTTGTGCTACGAATAGCCCACCATGAAGCGTCTACTCATCCTGATTCTGGCGATGTTTGTCGTGGCGGCTCCGGTTCCGGCGCTCGCGACGCAGGCGATGTGCGCCGATGCGATGCCGGTAATGGCGTCGATGGATCATGGCATGAAGAAAGGCTCGTGCTGCGACGAGAAGCACAAGGCGTGTATGCTGGCGTGCGACGCGATGTGCGTCGTCGCGCTGGCGACGCCCGCGCCGCAGCCTTCTGCCCGGGCGATTGAGCTCAGCGTTCGCCCGTTACCGCAACTGGTATCGTTCACGATCGCCAAGCCCACGCGCGGGCTTGATCCTCCTCCTCGAAACGTCGCCTGACCCAAGCGCCCGACGGCGCTCCCACTTTACCGGATGCGGATCGCGACTGCCGAATGGCCCGCGCCCGCATGGATCAAGCGACATAACCGGCCCGACCCAGAGCGGCGGGACTGGCATCATTCGAGGAACTTATCATGACCCGTTTTTCAAGCATCGTTCTCGCTGCGACCGCGCTTGCCGCAGGCCTTGGCACCACCGCCCCGGCTTTCGCCGCCGCCCATGGTAGCGATGGCTATCATTGGGAATACACGCCCGGCCCGCGTGGCACGGCGCATCGCGTAGCCGACCGTCCCGCCAAGCCTGTCGAAACGGCTGTTATAAAAGGGCACTGGCGTTGGAATGCCGGCCCCCGCGGCGGCGTTACTTGGGTCCCCACCGTCACCGACCGCCGGATGGTTCCGGTCGGGCAAATGGCCGACATGAAGGCTACGCCGGAGATGGCCGCGAGCGCATCGTAACTCCCCCTTCGCCCGATGGACTGACGTCCATCGGGCGACATTCTGTCACGCACAAGGACCGTCTTCTATCGACGGTCCTCTTTGCCGTTTCAGCTCGATCAGCCATAAATGGCGAAGGGGGATTATGATGCACCGAAGGATCATTACTGCGGTCGCAATATTCGCGTCGGTTCCGGCGAACGCGGGGCCATTGACATTCGATCAGGCGCTGGAGCGCGCCGATCATGATGCGCCGAGCATTGCTGCGCGCGCCGCGTCTGCCGATGCGGCGCGATCGGCGGCGATTGCCGCTGATCGGCTGCCCGATCCCAAGCTCGAAGTTAAGCTGCAAGACTTTCCCTTTACCGGTCCTGACGCGGGCAAGTTCAACAGCGACAACTTCACGATGGGCGTGCTCGGCATCAGCCAGGAAGTGCCCAACATCGCCAAGCGTCGAGCGCGCGCCGCGCGCGCGACTGCCGATATCGGGATGGCCGATGCCGAGGGCGCAGCGGAACGTCGACGGGTCCGTGTCGCAGCGGGGATGGCGTGGGTCGATCTCTATTATGCCGAGCGCCGGCTGGCGATCCTGGACCGGCTGGGCCAGCGACTGAATGATCTCGCAACGACCGCGCCGGCCCGGCTGGCGAGCGGTGCCGCCCGTCCGGCCGAGGCGATCGAGCCGCAGCGACTGCGCGCTGCGCTCGATGACCGCCGCAGCGATCTCAAGGCGGCAATCGCCAGCGCCCGTGCCCAGCTGACGCGCTGGACGGGCGAGGCCGATCCGCAGGTGGTCGGTCCGCCGCCGGATGCGACGCTCAACGAGGCCGGCCTGCGCGCCGGACTGGCGACGCTCCCGTCGCTCCAGGTCAAGGACGCGCTGATCGGCCAGGCGGCCGCTGAGATGCGTCTGGCGGAGGCTGCCAAGCATCCCGATTGGGAAGTTAGCGGATCGATTGGCAATCGCGAGCCGCGTTACGGCAACCTGTTCTCGCTGGGCGTCAAGATCGACCTGCCGTTGTTCGCGGGTAAACGCCAGAATCCGGTGATCGCGGCCAGGGCGAGCGAGATGGCACGCGCCCGCCTCGACCGAGCCGATGCCGAACGCGAGATCATCGCGGCGTTCGAGAGCGATCTTGCCGATCATCGGATGCATCATGAGCGGCTTGAGCGTGCGCAGGATATTTTGCTCCCGCTGGCCCGCCAGCGGAACGATCTGGATCGAGCGAGCTACGCCGCCGGAAGGATCGATCTCGGCACCGCGCTGCAATCGTCGATCGCGCTGGCCGAGGCGGAGGTCGACCTGCTCGACCGCGAGGCCGAGGTGGCGCGCGACGGGGTGCGGATCACGCTCAGCTACGGAGGAGATCGGCCGTGAAGATGAACGCAGATCGGGCCTCCCAACTTGCCGCAGCGTTGGCCTTCGTCGCGCTGATCGGGTTCCTCGGCGGTCGTTATTCCTCACCGCCAAATGGTGGTGCGTCCACCGGGTCGGAAGCGGCCGGCGGCAAGCAGCCGCTTTATTATTACGATCCGATGTTCCCGAACCAGAAGTTCGACAAGCCCGGCAAGTCGCCGTTCATGGATATGGAGCTGGTCCCCAAATATGCCGATGGGGGTAGCGGCACAGGGGGCACGGGTGCGAGCGGCCCCCCGGCAGTGACGATCAACCCGGCGGCGATGCAGAATCTGGGCGTTCGCATCGCCGCAGCGAAGCGCGATACCCTCGCGACCGGCGTTGATGTCACCGGCGTCATCGCCTTCAACGAGCGCAACGTTGCGGTGGTGCAAGCGCGCAGCGCCGGGTTCGTGCAGCGCGGCTATGGCCGGGCACCGGGCGACGTGGTTGCCGCCGGAGCGCAGATAGCCGCGTTGCTCGTGCCCGAATGGGGCGGCGCGCAGCGCGAATATCTGGCGGTTCGGCGCACCGGCAATGCCGCACTCGCGGCAGCGGCACGCCAGCGGCTCGCGCTACTCGGCATGCCGCCGGGGTTGATCGCTGCCGTTGCACGGAGCGGGCGCGTTCAAGACGTAACGGCGATGACCACGCCGATAGCAGGCGTCATCGACACGCTCGACGTGCGACCTGGCATGACACTCGCCGCAGGCCAGCCGCTCGCGCGGATCGTCGGCCTGCAATCGGTATGGCTCGACGCGTCGGTCCCCGAGGCTCGGGTTGGCGAGGTCCATCCGGGTGGCACGGTGACGGCGGAACTCGCCGCCTTTCCGGGCGAGCGCTTTCCCGGGCGGGTGCAGGCGATCCTGCCGACCGCGCAGAGCGACAGCCGCACCGTCACGGTGCGGGTCGAGCTGCGCAATCCGGGGCTGCGATTGCGGCCCGGCATGTTCGCCCGCGTGGCGCTGGGCGAAGGCGAGCGCAGCGCGCTGTTGATCCCGACCGAAGCGGTGATCCGCACCGGCAAGCGCACGCTCGTGATGCTCGCGGCAGGCGATGGCCGCTATCATCCCGCCGAGGTTCAGATCGGCCGCGAAAGCGGCGGTCGCAGTGAAGTCCTTGCCGGTTTGGCCGAGGGCGAGAAGGTCGTCGCCTCGGGCCAGTTCCTGCTCGACTCCGAAGCGAGTCTGACCGGCATCCCGGTCCGCCCGATCGGCGCGGCTCCTGCGGGAAGCCACAAGTGATTGCCGCCGTCATTCGCTGGTCGATTGCGCAACGACTGTTCGTGCTGCTCGCTGCGGCGATGATCGCGGCGGCAGGGTTCATTGCGGTGCGCTCGACCGCGATCGACGCGCTTCCGGACCTGTCCGACGTGCAGGTCATCATCCGCACCAATTATCCGGGCCAGGCGCCGCGTATCGTCGAAAACCAGGTCACCTATCCGCTCGCGACGACGATGCTGTCGGTGCCCGGCGCCCGGGTCGTGCGCGGCTATTCCTTCGTCGGCTACAGCCTCGTCTACGTGCTGTTCGAGGACAATACCGACCTCTATTGGGCGCGCAGCCGCGTGCTCGAATATCTGAGCCAGGTCCAGGGACAGTTGCCGGCGGGCGCCAAGACCGAGCTCGGGCCCGACGCGACCGGCGTTGGCTGGATTTACGAATATGCGCTGGTCGATCGCAGCGACCGCCATGACCTGGCCGAGCTCCGGAGCTTGCAGGACTGGTTCCTCCGCTATGAGCTGAAGACGATCCCCGGCGTCAGCGAAGTCGCGACCGTTGGCGGCATGGTGCGGCAATACCAAGTCGTGCTCGATCCCGACAAGCTGATCGCCTACGGCGTCACGCACGAGGCGGTGATCGACGCGATCAGGCGCGGCAACCAGGAAGCGGGCGGCTCGGTGATCGAACAGGCCGAAGCCGAATATATCGTCCGCGCGAGCGGCTATCTCGCCAATCTCGACGATTTCCGGGCGTTGCCGATCAAGACGACGGCGGGTGGCGTGCCCGTCACGCTTGCCGATGTGGCAACCGTACAGGTCGGCCCCGACATGCGGCGCGGTGTGGCCGAATTGAACGGACAAGGTGAAGTCGCCGGCGGCATCATCGTTCTGCGCTCGGGCGCAAACGCCCGGGCTGCCATCAGCGCGGTCAAGGCCAAGCTCGAAACGCTGAAGGCCAGCCTGCCGGCCGGCGTCGAGATCGTTCCCACTTATGATCGATCGGCGCTGATCGGGCGATCGGTCGATAATCTGACGAGCAAGCTGATCGAGGAGTTCATCGTCGTCGCGATCGTCTGCGCGCTGTTTCTGTGGCACGCGCGATCGGCCTTGGTCGCGGTCGTGACGCTCCCGCTCGGCGTTCTTGCCGCTTTCATCGTGATGCGGGTGCAGGGGATCAACGCTAACATCATGTCGCTGGGCGGCATTGCCATTGCGATTGGCGCGATGATCGACGCCGCCGTCGTGATGATCGAGAACGCACATAAGCATCTTGAGCGCTGGGCGCACGATCATCCCGATGAGGAGCTGAAAGGCGCCCGCCGTTGGGCGGTGATCGGGAATGCAGCTTCGGAAGTCGGACCGGCGCTGTTCCTCAGCCTCATGATTATCGCCTTGTCGTTTGTTCCGGTTTTTGCGCTTCAAGGGCAGGAGGGGCGGCTGTTCGCGCCGCTTGCCTTCACCAAGACTTACGCGATGGCCGCCGCCGCCATCCTGTCGATCACCCTGGTACCGGTGCTGATGGGGTATCTGATTCGCGGTCGCATCCCGCCGGAAAGCGCCAATCCGATCAACCGCGTGCTGACCGCGCTCTATCGGCCCGCGCTCGATTGGGTGCTCGTTCATCCGAAGCGCACCTTGGCCATCGCTGGCCTCGTCTTTGCGACCAGCCTCTTCCCCCTCTCGCAACTGGGCGGCGAATTCATTCCGCAGATCGACGAGGGCGACCTGCTATACATGCCATCGGCCCTTCCCGGCATCTCGACCGCCAAGGCCGCGCAACTGCTCCAGCAGACCGACCGGCTGATCAAGACCGTCCCCGAGGTCGACAGCGTGTTCGGCAAGGCGGGACGTGCCGAAACGGCGACCGACCCCGCGCCGATGGAAATGTTCGAGACAATGGTCCGCTTCAAGCCGCGCGACCGGTGGCGCCCCGGCATGACGCCGGAGAAGCTGGTCGATGCGCTCGACCACGCGGTCAAGGTGCCGGGCCTCGCCAATTTCTGGATTCCGCCGATCCGCAACCGGATCGACATGCTGTCGACCGGGATCAAGAGTGCGATCGGGATCAAGGTGGCGGGTTCCGATCTGACGCAAATTGACGCCACGGCGCGCCATATCGAGGCCGTCGCCAAGACCGTGCCCGATGTGAGTTCTGTGCTCGCGGAGCGGCTGACTGGCGGACGCTACATCGACATCGATATCGATCGCTTTGCCGCCGCCCGGTTCGGGATGAATATCGCGGATGTCCAGTCGGTTGTCTCGAGCGCGATCGGCGGCGAAACCGTGGGCCAGACGGTGGAGGGGCTGGCGCGCTATCCGATCAGTGTCCGATATCCGCGCGAGTTGCGCGACAGCGCGGACGCGCTGCGCAATCTCCGCTTCCTGGCGCCGGGCGGTCAGCAGGTGACGCTGGGGACGGTGGCGACGATCACGACCAGCGAAGGGCCGCCGATGCTGCGTAGCGAGAATGGACGGCCTGTCACGTGGATCTATGTCGATGCGCGAGGGCGCGATCTCACCTCGATCGTCGCCGATCTCCAGCATGTGATCGACCGCGACGTGAAGCTGCCGCCGGGGATCAGCGTCAGCTTCACCGGCCAGTTCGAATATCTCGCGCGTGCAAGGGAGCGGTTGACGGTCGTCGTGCCGGCGACGCTCCTCATCATCTTCGTGCTGCTCTATGTCACCTTTGGCCGGTTCGACGAGGCATTGCTGGTCATGGCGACCCTGCCGTTCGCGCTGACCGGCGGGTTCTGGCTGCTTTGGCTATTGGGCTACAACCAGTCGGTGGCGACCGCAGTCGGCTTTATCGCGCTGGCGGGAGTCGCGGCGGAGTTCGGCGTGGTCATGCTGATCTACCTCAAGCACGCGCTTGCCGAGCGCGGTGCGGACCCGTCAGCCGAAAATGTCGAGGCGGCGGTGCGCGAGGGCGCGCTGCTACGCGTGCGGCCCAAGGCAATGACCGTGGCCGTGATTTTGGCCGGGTTGTTCCCGGTTCTGATCGGAACCGGCACGGGTTCGGAGGTCACCAGTCGCATCGCCGCGCCGATGATCGGCGGGATGCTGACTGCCCCGCTTCTGTCGATGCTCGTCATCCCGGCAGCCTATCTGCTAATGCGTCGACGCACCCGCTTTCGACCTGGAGATGAAGGAGTATTTTCGTGAAAAAGATCATTTCTATCGCCCTGCCGCTGATGCTGGCTGGCTGTGGCAATCCCGACACCAGCCCTGGCACTAATGTGCATGCCGCCGAGGCGCAGACCGAGCCCAAGATCGGCAACGGTGAGGGTACCGTCACCGCCATCGATGCGAGCACCGGCAAGATCACGCTCTCACATGGCCCGGTAACCGAGCTGCAATGGCCTGCAATGACGATGGGCTTTTCCGCCAAGGATGGTCAGACGGGCGGGCTTAAGGTTGGCGACCGGGTTAAGTTCAGCTTCCGGTGGGACGGCAAGACTGCGGAGATCGAGTCGATCGAGCGCAAATGATCTGGATGGAAATCAGTTCGGAAGGTCCGATCCGATCGATGGCAACGCTGTTATGATCCAGTGTCCCGTTGCCCCGTCTTATCGACACTCTATCATGCCGCTCACAAGACTATTGCGGTCCTGTCGTCGCAATGCAGCCCAGGCAGTTGTCCGGCGCCCAGAAGCCGTACGACTGAGGAATTTCCTTTCCGCGAGCCTGCACGGCGCGGCTATTCGACTAGCCGATCGGCTCAACGAACGACGAACCGCACCGTCCCGTCGGTTCTGTCGCCATCGGTGGCGATGGCGTGCCAGGCGATTAGATAGCTACCCCTGGCGAGCGGTTTCTGTGGCTTTGTGATGAGCGTCCTCGCGTCGCCGCCAAGGGTCGTCGCGACGCCGATAGGCATCGGGCTGCCCGCTGCCTTCCCGGGAGCGGCAGTCATGAACAGTTCGACGCGCGATTTGGGCGAGAGCTTCTCGTCGTAGCGAAGTTCGAGCCGGGCCGGCGCAGCGACGGTGGCATTCGCGGCTGGCGTCGATGCGACCAATTTGGAATGCGCCTGCGCGGCGGTCCCGGCCAACAGCGCGGCCGCCACAGCGGATATCGTCAGCAAGGTTCGATTAGTGGGCATCACAACAATCCTGCGCGGTTGGTTCGATCTCTTTACGCACGCCGACCGGGCTCCCCTCATCGACGGCGCGAATTTCTGAGCGGGTTAGCGAGTGGAATAATCTGAGGGCCGAACCCCTGCGCTGCGTATCGGTCTTGAAACTACAGTGGAGGACGTGCGGTCAATGCAGCGGGGGCAAGGTGCAAATTGGGTGCTGCGGCTGGCAATCGTCGTCTCGACGATCGTTGTCGGGTCAGCAGGCCTTGCCCAATCGGAGCCGCCCGCGCCCGCCGCCCGCGATCTGCATGAAGCCGTCGATATCGCCATCCGCTTGTCTCCCGACGCTGCCAGCCTGCCGGCGCTCAGGGATCAGGCGAGTGCGCTGGCGCGCGCCGGTCGCGGCCCGTTCGCAGGACCGCCGGTGGCGGCAGGCGATGTGCTGACGCGGGGCAGCGGGTCGATCGAGCAGGAAGTCTCGGTATCCGCCGGCTTGCGCTGGCCCGGCGAGGGACGCGCAATCCGATCATGGGGCGCGAACACCGGCCGGGCAGCGGACTCGGGATTCGCCGCCGCCCAGCTCCGCATTGCAGGGGAGGTGCGGGACGCCTGGTGGGCGCTGGCTGGTGCTCGGGCGATGGTGGCGGTGAACCGCGATCAACTTGCGATCGCGACTACGACCGGGTCGCAGGTTGCCAGGCTCGAAGCCGCCGGCGAGGAGTCACGACGCGATCTGCTGCTGGCGCGAAGTGAGACGGCAGCGGCGGCGGCGCGGCTCAGCCAAGCGGAAGCCGAGCTGGCGCGCGCCGAGGCGGCTTATGCGGCACTTGCAGGTGCCCCGCCGAACGATCTGACACCCGAAATATTAACGCGCCGTTCCAGCATCGAGGATCATCCCGCGCTTCGCGCGGCCAGCGACCGCGCGATCGCGGCAGACGCCCGCGCACGGGCGCTCGCTTATGGCGCGCGCATCCGGCCGGAAGGACAGGTCGGTGCGCGCCGTGAACGGATCGGTCCGGGACAGGGGTCGGCGACATCGCTTCTGCTCGGAATACGCGTGCCGCTGGGACGCAATCAGCTTGCGGTCGCCGACGCTTCCGGCGCTCGCTCCGAAGCGCTCGCCGCCGTTGCCGAGGCAGCCCGCCTCCGCGCCCGCTTGATCGCCGAACAAGCCGCCGCGCAGCGCCGGCTGGGCTCGGCTCAAACCGCGCTCGACGCCGCCGAGGCGCGTCGATCCGCGTTGGCGCAATCGTTCGCGCTGACGCAAAAAGGTCAGCGCGAAGGCGAGATCGGCTTCATCGAAGCCTTGCGCGCCCGCCAGACACTGTCCGAAGCGGAGCGCGACCTAGCGGCGGCAAAGGTTGCCTACGACGCTGCGATTTCGGCTTTCAATCAAGCCATGGGTGTGCTGCCGTGACGAAACGCATGATGAAATTGCTGGGGCTGATGGCGCTTGCCCTGAGCGCGTCGAGCGCCATGGCGCACGGCGATGAGGATCATGCCGCGGCGAGTGCGCCGACGGGCGTAGCGATTGCTCCCCGGATGGAGGCGGCCACCGAAACCCTTGAGCTGGTGGCGGCGGCCAAGGCTGATGATTTGACGATCTGGATCGACGGCTATGCCGACAATGTACCCGTCACGAACGCCAATGTGAGCGTCACGCTTGACGGCAAGACCATTCCGGCGGCCGCCAAGAACGGCGTTTATGTGTTATCCGATGACGGACTGTTGAAGCCGGGCAATCACGAACTTTCGTTCCTCGTGACGCGCGGGGATGCGATTGAATCGCTGTCAGGTGATCTTGCAATACCGAAGCCTGCCGCCAGCAGCGGCGTGGCATTGTCGTGGACTTGGCTGCTCGCCGGGATCGCGCTGCTGATCGTGCTCGCGGCGGCGTGGTATTGGCGCTCACGGCGTCTGGTCGCGGCAGGGCTGACGCTGCTGATCGGCGCGCAGCTTGCGACAGGTATCCCGGTATTGCCATCGCCTGCCCTGGCGCATGGCGATGAGGACGCACCCGGCGCACCGGCCGGCTCGGGCGAAGCGGCGGTTCGGACGGCCGACGGCAAGTTGTTCGGACCCAAATCGGTCCAGCGCATTATCGGCGTCCGCACGTCACCCGCCGTCAGCGGCACCGCGCAGCCGGTGGTCAGTCTGACCGGCACCGTCGTCGCCGATCCGCAGCGCGGCGGGCTGATCCAGAGCGCGACCGGCGGCAAGGTTGGTGCACCCGCGTCGGGCCTTCCGACGATCGGCCAGACCGTCCGCGCCGGGCAGGTTCTTGCCTATATTGAACCGCCGCTCCAGGCGATCGACCGCGCCGACATCGCGCGCGAACTGTCGGACCTCGATCAGCAGGTCGCGCTCGCCGCCAACGCGGCGGCGCGATTGCGGCGGCTCGATGGCGTCGTGCCCCGGCGCCAGATCGAGGAGGCGGCGATCACGCTTCGGGGATTGCAGCGCCGCCGAGCGGCGCTCGGCCAGGCGCGCAGCGCCCGTGAAGTCCTCGTGGCGCCGATCAGCGGTGTCGTCGGATCAAGCGCGGCGCGGGTCGGGCAGGTCGTGCCGGCAGAAACCACGTTGTTCGAGATCGTCGATCAGTCGCGCACCTTTGTCCGCGCCAATCTGTTCGATCGCCGCACATTGTCGTCCGGCGCAAGAGCCGTCGGCAAGACCGCCGACGGCGTGACCTTCGATCTCGTTTTCGAAGGCGCGGGTCTGGTCGATCTCGGTCGCGCCGCGCCCGCGCTGTTCCGCGTGACGGGCGGTGCCGCCAATCTCCGCATCGGGGAGCCGATTACGATCGAGGCGCCGGTCGGTGCGCCCGTCGCGGGCGCAGTAATTCCGCGTGGTGCCGTCATCACCAACGCGAACGGGCTGGAATCGGTGTTCGTCAAGGCTCGCGCCGAGCTGTTCGAGCAACGCACCGTCAAAACGTCCCCGGTCGATGCCAATCGGGTGGCGTTGCTGTCGAACGTCAAGCCGGGCGAGCGCGTCGTGACAGCGGGCGCGGAACTGCTCGGACAGGTGCGCTAGGCGATGTTCGACCGGCTTGTCGCCTTTTCGCTTCGCAACCGGATACTCATCCTGTTCCTGTCGGCGGCGCTTCTGTTGTTCGGCGGCTTCGCCGCGAGCCGCCTGCCGGTCGATGTGCTTCCCAATCTCAACCGGCCTGTCGTCACCATCTTGACCGAGTCGCCGGGACTGGCGCCGGAGGAAGTCGAGACGCTTGTCACCCGGCCGATCGAGACCTCCATGAGCGGCGTCCCAGGCGTCGATCGCGTACGCTCGGTGTCGGGGATCGGCTTGTCGATCGTCTATGTCGAGTTCGGCTGGAAGGAGGACGTGTTCCGGGCGCGGCAGCAGGTCGCCGAACGGTTGACGCTGGTGCGCGAGCAAATCCCCGCCGACACGGTGCCGCAAATGGGGCCGGTGACGTCGATTATGGGCGAAATTATGCTGGTCGCGATCCCCTATGGCCGCGCCAGCCCGATGCAGGCGCGCGAAATCGCCGATTTCCAGCTTCGCCCGCGGCTGCTGGCCATCCCGGGCGTCGCGCAGGTCATCCCGATCGGCGGCGAGGTGCGGCAATATCGGGTGTCACCCGATCTCGCGGCGATGAACGCCGCAGGCGTCAAGCTCAAGGATGTCGAGGAGGCGGTGCGGGCCTTCGGGACGAACACCGGCGGCGGCTTTGTCGATCAGTTCCAGCGCGAGTTCCTCATCCGCAATGTCGCGCGTACCACCCGGATCGAGGACTTGCAGCAACTCGTCGTCGGCAATGACGCCAACGGGCCGATCCGCCTTTCGCAGGTGGCCAAGGTCGATTTCGCCGCCGCCTTCAGGCGCGGCGATGCAGGTTATGACGGCAAGCCCGCCGTGGTGATCGCGATCCAGAAGCAACCGACGGCCGATACCCTGACCGTGACGACCGAGGTCGAAAAGGCGCTCGAGGAAGTCACCGCGACATTGCCGTCAGGATTGCGCGCCGACCGTGTTCAGTTCCGTCAGGCCGACTTCATCAATACGTCGATAAACAGCCTCAATCGCGCGCTGATCGAAGCTGCGATCATGGTCGCGATCGTCCTGTTCGCCTTCCTTCTCAACGTGCGGACGACCGCAATCTCGCTCGCCGCGCTGCCGGTTTCGATCCTGATCACGGCTGTCACGTTCGAGGCGTTCGGCTTGTCGATCAACACGATGACGCTTGGTGGCCTCGCGATCGCGATCGGCGAACTGGTCGACGATGCGGTAGTCGGCGTCGAGAACGTCTATCGCCGCTTGCGCGAGAATGCCGCCAGCGACGATCCGCGCCCGGCCCTCGCGGTGATCGCCCATGCAACGGGCGAGGTCCGCTCCGGGATCATCTATGCAACCGCGATCATCATCCTGGTGTTCCTGCCGCTGTTCTTCCTCGGCGGCGTCGAGGGCCGGTTGTTCAGTCCGCTCGGCATCGCCTATGTCATTTCGATCCTCGCCAGCCTGGTCACCTCGATCACGCTGACGCCGGTCCTGTGCTATTATCTGCTGCCCAAGCTCGCCAAGACGCACGCCGAGGCGGAATCGGGCCTGGTCCGGCGCCTTAAGGCCGCCAATCGTCGCCTGCTCGACTGGGGCTTCAGCCGGTCGCGCCCGATCCTGATCGCAGGTGCCGTCGTGACGGGCGTGTCAATGCTGGGCGCATACAGCCTGCCCCGCGCGTTTCTGCCGCCGTTCAACGAAGGCAGCTTCGTCGTCAGCGTGCTTTTCCAGCCGGGTATTTCGCTGGAGGAATCGAGCAAGCTCGGTGCCGCCGCTGAACAGCTTCTGCTTCAAATTCCCGAGATAGCGTCGGTCAGTCGCCGGACCGGTCGCGCCGAACTCGATGAACATGCCGAGGGCGTCCATTCCAGCGAGATCGATGTGGCGTTGAAGCCCGGCACCGACGATCGCGAAAAGGTCGCCGGCGAGATCCGTGAGAAGCTTGCCATCTTGCCGGGGTCGATCGCCGTCGGCGCGCCGATCGGCCATCGCCTCGAACACCTGTTGTCGGGCGTTCAGGCGCAGATCGCGATCAAGATTTTCGCCGAAGACCTCGATGCGTTGCGGACCACCGCCGAGACGTTGCGCGCCCGGATCGCCGCCGCGCCGGGAATCGCCGATTTGACCGTCGAGCGGCAAGTCCGCGTGCCCGAACTCGACATCCGGGTGGATTATGATCGCGCCGCATCTTACGGGGTCGCCCCCGCTGCGGTTGCCGAGGCGGCCGAGACGCTGTCGAACGGCAAGATCGTCAGCGTGATCGTCGACGGGTTGCGTCGGTATAACGTTGTGCTGCGGTTGCCCGACAGTGAGCGAACCACGGCTGCGCTTTCCGACCTGTTGATCGAGACGCCCAAAGGTCCGGTCCCCCTGCGCAATCTCGCCGAGGTCCGCGAAACGGATGGCCCCAACCAGATCCTGCGCGAAAATGGCCGCCGACGTATCGTGCTGTCTGCCAACGCGGCGCCCGGCGCCAATCTCGGCACTATCGTCGGCGTTATCGATGCCGAAGTCGCGAAGTTGAAGTTGCCGCCCGGCGGATCAGTCAGCGTCGAGGGGCAGTATCAGGCGCAGCAACAGGCGGTACTCACGATCGGCGGGCTGAGCGCGATCTCGTTCTTGATGATCTTCGCGCTCCTGTTCACCCGCTATCGCTCGACCACGCTCGCACTCATCGTCATGGCGGGTGTGCCAATGGCGCTGGTCGGCTCGGTCGTCGCGCTGTGGATCGCCGGCCTGCCCCTGTCCGTCGCGAGCCTGATCGGGTTCGTCACGCTCACCGGCATCGCTGCGCGCAACGGCATCCTCAAGATCAGCCATTATATCAATCTCGTCCTCCACGAAGGCGAATCCTGGGGCGACGCGATGATCGTGCGCGGGACGTTGGAACGCCTGACCCCGGTGCTGATGACCGCGCTCGGCGCCGGATTGGCGCTGGTGCCGCTGCTGCTCGGCGCCGACGAGCCGGGCAAGGAAATCCTGCATCCCGTCGCGGTCACGATCTTTGGCGGACTGCTGTCGGCGACGCTGCTGGACGCTCTCGTCACGCCGATCCTGTTTCGGCTCTACGGCCGTAAGCCCCTTGAAAACCTCGTCGCTGAGGCTCGCGCCAGCGGCAGCACCGACGCCTTTTAACATATGAGGAATGATCCATGAGAAGCTCGCCAGTCTTGTTACTCCTCCCGATCGTGGCGTTGGCTAGCTGCGGCGCGCCCAAAGGGTCGAACAATCCCGATGCCATGTCCGAAAACGCCGCAGCGGCGGGCGACCACATGGCCATGGGCGGCCAGGCGATGGGCAAGGAACGCAAGGGCGCCCCTTCGATGTCGCTCGCTTTGAAGCCCGCCGGACCTTTTGCAGTCGGCAGATCGCAAGCTGTGGCTCTGATGCTCACCGATCTCGCCACTGGCAAGTCGATGGGACCGGACGACATGGCGGTCGCTCATACCAAGAAGCTGCACCTCCTGATCATCGATGGCAGCCTCAGCGACTATCAGCATATCCATCCGCAATATGACCCGTCGAAGCCGGGCACCTGGCGGTTCGACTTTGCCCCGCGCTTTGGTCGTACCTACAAGGTCTGGGCGGATGTGACCCGACCGAACGGGGGGCAGGAATATGTCGGCACCGAAATGGTGGCAGGCGACCAGCCTGCTCCAAAACCGAGCAGCGCAGTGGCGACGAAGGCTGCGGCCGATGGCCTGATTTTTTCGCTCTCCTTTTCGGGTCCGTTGAAGGTTGGGCAAGGCGCGCAAGGGTCGATCGCGATCGCCGACGGCAAGACGGGCCAGCCGTTCGCCGGTTTGCAGCCGATCATGGGTGCGTTCGGCCATATCGTCGCCTTCGCCGGCAACTGGAACTCGATCGAGCACGTCCATCCACTTGGCGCCGAACCGACACTGGAAACCGAGCGGGGTGGTCCCGTCATTCGCTTCCATATCAAGCCTGAGCAGGCCGGCACCTTGAAGCTATTTGCGCAAATCCGTGCAAACGGGCGCGAGACGATCGTGCCCTTTACCCTGACGGTTCAGCGGTGATGCGATAAGATGGCCGAAGAATGAAAGGCTAAAGGCTGATGGACACTCTCGACACCATGCTGGCCGGGCTCGCGTCCGCGCCGACACCCGCCGCGCTCGACGCGCTCGACGAGCGCGTCTTCGCGGACCTGCTTGCGCGCGCGGCCCATCCGGGTCCCTCAATCGCCGCCTTTGGCAGTGGCGCTGCAATGGTGGCGTTGGCGGTCGGCGTGGCAACGGCGCAGCTTTCGATCGCGCCGCAAGCGAAAGCCCCGGAACTAGCAGCACTTTCATCGCCGACGGCCTATGCGCCATCGACCCTGCTCGGCCAATGATTACGAGCCAAACCCGGCGCCTCGCCCTGATGACCGTCCTGGCGTTCGTCGCCGGGATGTCAGGCGTTCTTGCAGGCCGGGCTTTACTTGCACCAGATACACGACCGACGAGCGATTTTCACGAGTTTGTTCATCAAGGTCTCGATCTCGATAGCGCTCAAAAGGCGGCGCTGGAACAACTCGAACAACGCTTTGCGACCCGTAAGCGCGCGCTTGAGCTCGAACTCCGCAGCGACAATGCGCGTCTGGCCGAAGCGATCCAAATCGAGCACGGTAATGGTCCGCAAGTGGCCGCAGCAGTGGATCGCTCGCACATCGCCATGGGTGAACTTCAGAAGGAAACGATCGCGCATATTTTCGCGATGCGGCAGATATTGCGGCCCGATCAGGCGGGCCGGTTCGATGCGGCGGTCGTCCGGGCGCTGACCGAAGAAAAACGGTGAGCCTGGACCTTTCGGCGGCGACCGAAGGAGAATTGGCTGCGCTGACCTTAGCTGGCCGCCAGGCGGCGTTTGCCGAGATCATGCGGCGCCACCGCGATCCGATCTTCAGGCTTGTGCAGGCTCATCTCGGCAGCGCCGATGATGCGCTGGATGTCGTGCAGGAAAGCTTCGTCGCGGCGTTCGTGCATCTGCGCCGTTACGACGGCGCGCGACCGATGCGGGCATGGCTCTCGCGCATTGCCATCAACAAGGCGCGCGATTTTCGGCGTAAGGCCGCGGTACGGAGATTGCTGAGAAACGGATTCGCTGAGGCAGAAACCCAACTTCTGTCGTTGGCAGACGATCGTCCGAGTGCGGACCAGGAATACGATGGGCGCGCTCAACTACAGCGCATTGGCGCCGCCATTTCGAATCTGCCGCACAAATTGAAAGAGCCGCTGCTTCTGAGGGCGATCGAAGGACTCTCCCAATCGGAAACTGCGATGACGTTGCGAATAAGTGAAAAAGCCGTGGAAACCCGGATCCGGCGTGCCCGTATCAAGCTCAGGGAGGCGCTCGACATTACCGAGCAGTCGGGCCGAACGGTGCGCGGCAAGCCGTAAATACGCTGATCGATCCGCTCGGCGTGGCCACTATCGCCGCCTCGTTGACGTCAACGAAGCCAGCCTCTTCGATCAATCGAGGCAGGATGCCATCGGCATTCGGCTGTGTATCGGCGCGGCCGTCGATGCGCTGCACCTTGAGGCGAAACAGCGTCCGCATCAACCACGATCGTTGTAACGAATAGTCGGCGATGACCAGACGACCGCCGGGTTCGAGCGCCGCGAACATGGCTGCGAGCGCCGCGCGTTTGCCGGCTAGCGGTATTTGATGGAGCACCAGCGTACAGGTAAGGGCGCCGAACTGACCCTGCGCCGCTGTCTCGTCGGCGAACCCGAGACGAAATTCGGTGGCAATGCCCGCCTTCTCTGCCTTGCTGCGGGCCATTTGCAGTGCTTCGGGATCGGGATCGCGACCGAACGTACGCGCCGCTGGCTGAAGCCTTGCGATCGCAAGTATCAGAGTTCCAGTCCCGCATCCGACGCCAATGAGCTTTTCGCCAGCGATCGGTGCCAGCTGGCGGAGAACGGCAGCGCGCCAAGCCTGTTCGCGTGTGAAAATCCGAAGCGCGAGGTCGTAGAGGCGCATCGGTGCCGAGCCAAGGGCAGGCGTGTATGCCTTCGCGCCGCTCGCGATCGGGTTATCATCGCCCGAACCTGCCTGCATTGACCAATCTCCATCCGCGCCCGTTACCACGAGGGATTACGCGGCGAGGGACGTAATCCGTTATGGCAGCACCGTGTTTTCGAGGGCTTGACCCTGACATGATGTCAAACTCCATATCGGTGTGCTCTGGAGAACTGACATGACGAATCAGGCGCGCGAGCACGGTCACGATCACGAGGCAGGGAACTGCTGTTCAACCGGGGCGACACCTGGTGAAGCGGCAGCCCCGGAGACCGTCAAGGATCCCGTTTGCGGGATGGACGTCGATCCCGCGAAGACGCAGCATCACGCAACCCATGGTGGCACCGAATATCATTTCTGTTCGGGTGGGTGCCGGACGAAATTCGTCGCCGATCCGGAACGCTACCTGAGCGAGCACCCCCGTCCCGAACCCGTAGCGGCGCCGGGTGCGATGTGGACTTGCCCGATGCACCCCGAAATCCGTCGCGACGGGCCGGGAACGTGCCCGATCTGCGGAATGGCACTGGAGCCGGAAGAGCCGTCGCTCGATGACGCGCCCAACCCCGAACTCGTCGATTTCACGCGGCGCACCTGGCTCGCCGGTGCGCTGACCGTTCCGCTGCTCGCGATTTCCATGGTCGCCGAGATGATCGGGGTTCACTTCATCCCGCCCGCGCTCAATCCGTGGGCGCAGCTCGCGCTGACGGCACCGATCGTTCTGTGGGCGGGGTGGCCGTTCTTTCAGCGCGGCTGGACGTCGATCGTCACGCGCCACCTCAATATGTTCACCCTAGTCTCGATCGGGGTCGGCGCGGCCTTCGTCTACAGCGTCGTCGCGACATTGGCACCGGGCCTGTTTCCGCCGACGTTCCGCATGCACGGAATGGTGCCGGTCTATTACGAGGCTGCCGGTGTCGTGGTGACGCTCGTGCTGCTCGGTCAAGTGCTCGAACTCCGCGCTCGGGCAGCGACGGGGCGTGCGATCCGTGCGCTGATAAATCTGGCGCCAAAGACAGCGCGCCGGATTGCCGGGGACGGGGCCGAGGAAGAAGTCGATCTCGCCGCAGTCGCCGCGGGCGACCGACTGCGCGTTCGCCCGGGTGAGGCGGTGCCGGTTGATGGCGTCGTCGTCGAGGGCCGCTCGTCGGTCGACGAGTCGATGCTGACCGGAGAGCCGGCACCTGTCTCGAAGGAGGACGGCGCGAGCGTCACCGGCGGCACCGTGAATGGCACCGGCACACTGGTGGTTGAAGCGCGCGCGGTGGGATCGGACACGGTTCTGGCGCGGATCGTGAAAATGGTTGCCGAGGCGCAGCGCAGCCGGGCGCCGATCCAGGCGGTGGCGGACCGCGTGTCGGGCTGGTTCGTGCCGCTCGTTGTGGCTATCGCAATCGCGACGTTTGTTATCTGGAACCTCTTTGGCCCCGAGCCTCGGTTCGGTCACGCGCTGCTTAACGCGATAGCCGTGCTGATCATCGCCTGCCCCTGCGCGCTTGGGCTGGCGACGCCTATGTCGATCATGGTCGGCACCGGGCGGGGCGCGCACGCGGGCGTGTTGATCAAGGATGCCGAGGCACTCCAATTGATGGATACGGTCGATACGCTGGTGATCGACAAGACCGGGACGCTGACCGAAGGCCGTCCTGCAATCGTCGCGGTCGAAACCGCCGAAGCGTTCGCACGAAACGACGTGCTGGCAGCCGCGGCCGCGGTCGAGGCGCGATCCGAACACCCGCTCGCCTATGCGGTCGTGACCGGCGCTCGCGATGACGGGCTTGAGGTCGTGTCGGTCGATAGGTTCGACTCGCAAACCGGCCTCGGCGTCAGCGGTCAGGTCGATGGCCAAGAGGTGGCCGTGGGCAATTCGGCGCAGATGGAGCGCGTCGGCGCCGACGTGTCGGCGCTCAGCGACGTAGCCGACCGCCACCGCGCGGAAGGCGCCGGCGTTATGTTCGTCGCGATCGATGGACGGCTAGCCGGACTGCTGGCGGTCGCCGATCCAATCAAGACGTCGGCACGCGAGGCCATCGCCGCCTTGCGCGAGGAAGGTCTGCGGATCGTCATGCTGACGGGCGATGCGCAAGGCACGGCGAACGCTGTCGCCAAAGCGATCGGCGGTATCGATGAGGTCCATGCCGGCCTCAAGCCCGAGGACAAGGCGCGCATCGTCGGCGAACTGAGGGCCAAGGGCGCAAGAGTAGCGATGGCGGGGGACGGCATCAACGATGCGCCGGCGCTGGCGGCGGCCGAGGTGGGTGTTGCGATGGGCACCGGGACCGACGTGGCGATCGAGAGCGCTGGCATGACTTTAACGAAGGGCGATCTCGCGGCGATGGTGCGCGCTCGCCGACTGGCGAAGGCGACGATGCGCAACATCCGTCAGAACCTGTTCTTCTCGTTTTTGTTCAATGGAATTGGGGTGCCGGTGGCCGCAGGCGTCCTTTACCCGGTCGCCGGCATTCTTCTGTCACCGATGATTGCTGGAGCAGCGATGGCGCTGTCGAGCTTCACGGTGGTGACAAACGCGCTCAGACTGAATGCGGCCAAGCTGTGAAGATCGGTCCGGCCTCGGCCGCCAGTGGCGTCTCGCCGCGCATGATCCGCCACTACGAGAAGATCGGTCTCGTTCCCTCGGCACCGCGCCGGGACAGCGGCTATCGTGACTATTCCGACACCGAGGTTCACCGTTTGCGGTTCATCGCCAACGCGCGCGACCTCGGATTTCCGGTCGAGGAGATCAGGACGCTTCTGGGACTGTGGAGCGATGCTTCTCGATCGAGCGCCGACGTCAAGCTGCTTGCCACCGCACGCGCCGACGAACTAGGTCGCAAGGCGGCTGCGCTCGAAGCAATGCGGCGGTCACTTCTCGACCTTGCCGGACGCTGCCACGGTGACGACCGGCCCGATTGCCCGATAATCGACGACCTCGTGGGCGATATCCCTGTCGCGTTGCGGAAGGACTATTTGCCCGACGACCAGTGAATGTGGACGATCTTCCAGATCTTGCCGAAGCGCCGCAGCACCATTGGTTCGGTCGAACTGATGTCGATTGCCCGCCCCTTGTAGATACTGCTCGTTCGAGATTCCGTTGCGATCCATGCCACGTCATCGATTGCCTCGCCCGATTGGCTCTTCACCGTTTGGGTGGTTGACTTGGAAAATTCCGCGTCGGCAGTAAGGTGATGTCCGGCGTATTCCGCCTTGCTGCGCTCGACGCCGCCGCTCTCGTAAATCAATGCACTGCTGTCGAGGAGTGCAGGGGCGACGCTCGGATTGCCATTCTTCAGCGATCGGTGAAACGCCTCAACGACCGCTGCCGCGTCGCGCGCTCCCGCCGGGATCGAAGAAGAAGTGGCCGAAGCCGCACCGGGATCATGAGCCTGAACGGACGTCGTCAGCAACGGCACCAAGATCGAGAGACAGAACAGTGCAAAGGTTGAACGCATTTTTACCCCGAACGACTTGAACGATGTCGAACCACCATACGGGTCGGAGCGGCCACCCCTCATAGGTCGAAATTCAGTTTTCGGGGGTTCCGGACTGTTGCCCGATCGACTTGCCGCAAAAGAAGGTCTGCTTGCCGCAGGAGTTCGTACCAATCCGCCACTGAAACCCGGACGCGAACCCGGATGCCGAGGCCGATTTCTAAAATAATTCAATGACTTCAGCGATCTTTGACGGAGCGGGAGGGAAGAGACCCCCATTGATTGGGATCTCTCTAAGCGCGAAATTGCAGGCGAGACTCATGTCCGCTACGGCTACCGCCGTGTCTATCACCTCCTTCGCCGGGAAGGCTGGGCGGTGAATGCCAAGAAGGTTTACAGGCTTTACAGGGCGTTGGGCCTTCAGCTGCGCAACAAGACACCCAAGCGGCGGGTGAAGGCAAAGCTGCGGGAGGACCGTGCGCCGGCGGTCCGCCCGAACAATGTGTGGGCGATGGACTTCGTCCACGACCAGCTGGCGACGGGTCGCAAGCTGCGCATCCTGACCGTGGTCGACACGTTCAGCCGGTTCTCGCCGGTGATCGATGCGCGGTTCAGCTACCGCGGCGAGGACGTCGTGGCCACGCTCGATCGCACCTGCCGGAAGGTGGGCTATCCGAAGACCATCAGGGTGGACAATGGCAGCGAGTTCGTCTCGCGAGACATGGATCTATGGGCTTATCAGAGGGGTGTGACGCTAGGCTTCTCGCGGCCTGGCAAGCCGACCGACAATGCCTTCATCGAGGCGTTCAACAGCAAGCTGCGCAGCGAATGCGTGAACACCCACTGGTTCCTGTCGCTGGAAGACGCTTGCGAGAAGCTGGACCGCTGGCGTAGACACTACAACGAAGAGCGACCGCACAGCGCGATCGGGAATATCCCCCCGATCATGCTGGCAAACCCGACCGGGGCCACCAGCCCTCCGGATCCAGGCCAGGCGGAAAACTCTAGACCCGAGCGTTCCAAGGTTGGGTAGCAGTGCAAAGAGAGCCGGACTCTACCTCTGACTGGTAACAATCAGGGGAGCACGTCACGGCGCTTGCTGCTTCGATCACATTGCCCGAAGGAAGCTAATCGGGCAAGGCGCAGCGATGAGAAGCCGCTAAATTCCGTTCAAGGTCGGGGCAATGTAAAGCCCCTGAAAGACGGTGTGGAATGTTGTACGCGTGGATCGATGGGGCAAAGCGCCCTCCCTTAGAGAAGGGCGAAAGCACGACCTGTCATGATTGCGGCAACCTGCTGACTTCCGTCATTCCCGTCGAGAACGTCAAGCACTGGCGACACAAGGCCGGGGATTGCGATGCCTGGAGCGAGCCGGAAGGTCCGTGGCATCTCGGCTGGAAAGAGCAGTTTCCAGAAGGCTGCCGCGAAATCGGGCTGATCGACCCCGCGACCGGGGAGCGCCACAGGGCCGATGTGCTCTGCGGAGCCGGCACGCCTGCTGCGACCGTGCTGGAGTTGCAGTTTTCACCAATATCGGAGGACGAGCGCACCGCGCGGGAGGTCTTCTATCGTCAGGCGCACCGCATGTTCTGGCTGGTGCACGTCCACGATACCCAGTCGAGCTTCACGGGTTGGAGCTTTGCCAGCTCCATCGACTTCAGTTCGCGGCCCGTCGACATTGACGGCCGCCGTTACGCGATCATGCAATGGTTCGGTCGGAGCAAGCAGTTCATCGAGAAGTGGAAGCGCGCGACCGCGCATGTCTTTTTCGAGTGCCAAGGCCGAATCTTCTTCCTCGCCGGCGATGCCCTGTCGCGCCGCATGACGGGCGGCGCGCCGCTGAAGCGGGGCCAATATGCCCTCACGTCATTGACGCGAGAAGAATTCATGCGCGCCGTTCAGGGGATCGGCTGACCCATGACGAATGGTAGCGGCATCCGCGTGGTGATGGATGGTAGTATGGACGCCTATATGGCCGCCGCCGACGAGACCTTGGCCGAGCTGCTCGTGTCAGATAGCGTGCTGGTCGCGGCGCTCAGGGAATATGATAGCTTTTTCCGGACACGCCTTTTTACGCAAGGCCCTGCCGAGCCCATTGCGCTTGTGCTCTTCATGAACGCCTATCAGCTGTTCCTCGCCGGCGCGCGCATGGCTTTGAGCGGCCATTGCGCCGCGGTCTTCCCGTTGCTGCGCACTGCTCTCGAATCTGCCGCCTATGGTGGACTGATCGCCAGAAACCCCGCGCTAAGCGAGGTCTGGGCGGGCCGACATCGGGGCGATGCCGAGAAGAAGGCGTGCCGCAAGAGCTTCACCTTCGAGAAGGCCATTTCCCCACTGGAGGATCGCGCGCCCGATATTCACGCCCTGGCTGTTTTGGGCTACGAAGGGGAGATCGACTACGGCGCCCACCCCAATATCAAGGGCGTGTTCGGGCATGTCTCGCTTAACGACCAGCGGGAGGACGGCTGTAAGGCCGTGACCCATACTAGCCTTTATGGCTCCGCGCACATCGAGACCATCCGGGGTTTATGCGCCTGTCTCGATTTCGGGTTTGCCATCATCGGCATCATCGCCCTGTCGGGTCCGACGATCAGCGACAATCTGGTGGACGGGCTTCAGTCGCTCAACGACGCGAAAAATACTGCGGTTGCACCCTATCAGTCCCCGAATAGCTAGAAGCAGTACGGCGCTCGTGGCTATCAGCTAGACCGATGACGGCGTTTTTCTGGCGCTTTCATCGATCCAGCGCAAATAGCGGGACGGGCGCATTTTGAGGGCTGATAGCTCAATTCATCCGAGAGAGCCCACGGTTGGCCGCATCGTTCCACGCGGAGAACCGGGTCGCTAACCGGGTTGCTAGCCCCTCAGCTATAGAAAAATCTAATAAAATCAATTGGTTTTGGCGGAGACGGAGGCCGTCACATTATCACGCTCCAAGCACGCATTTGCGGCGTTTCCGTCTCAGTGTAACCGCTCGATACCATAAATTATACCATGAAATTCAGCGGACGCTTGTCCCCTTGCGCCGCAGCGGTGTGCGGGCAGCCGTGTCGTGCAGTCCAATGGAAATCGAAAGACTGTATCTGCCCGATCGCCGCGCAGAAGTCCCGGCCGATTGCGCGAAACGAATGGTCGCAGCTAAGGTGGGTCAGCGGGGAAGATTCGGGGGTTCCATGAACAAGGCAATGATGGCGCTGGCCTGCATGTCGACGGCTATGTTCAGCTTGCCGGCGGTGGCGGAGCCGATTTGGGGCAAGGTCGACTTCGGAATGAGCCGCGACCAGATCGAGCAGCTCTACCCGGAGGGCCCGGAAGTCGATTATCAGCCGCGGGCGATCGAGATCAGCGGTATCACGATCATCGGCAAGTGCCAGGCCGAGGTGAACATCTACTTCGACGACGCTCGTCTGGTGAACAAGGTGATGATCGCGGGCGACCCCAGCATCGGCGGGCGATGCTCGCGCGATGTCATGGCGGCGCTGGCGGCCAAATATGGGGAGCCGCTCGACCGCGACTACAGCTTCGGCACGCTTGCTTCCCGGCAGGGCCGCGTGCTCGTGTGGTCACGCGCCGATGGTGTGACGATGCAGTTCAAGAAGTACGAGAACGGGCTTTGGGGCGGCGGTGGTCTCGGCAAGGCTTCATGGGAACTCACTTATTCGCGGCTGGGCGACGCCATCGATCTCTGACGATCAGCGCCACCGCGCCCTGAACTCGCGCAGCACCGGCAACACCCGGCGCACATAGCGGCCCGCCGCTGGTGCATGATCCGCCATCGCATCGGCAACCGTCACGAGCATCACGAAATCGAAGATGCCGTCATAGCCAGCCCGAAGCTCCGCCGCCGCGCGCCATCGCAGTTCGGCAACGTCACCGCCATAGATCAGCGCGCGCGCCTGCACCTCGACCTCGTGCCCCCACAACTCGATCCGGCGGCGAATGCGCGGCAACCGTTGCACCGCCAGCGCCAGGCCCATCGGCAGCACGCCGGCCGCCACCGCATAACCGGCCGTCGACCACGACCAGGCCAGCGCCAACAGCACCGCCGCCGCACCGATGGCCCCCGCCCCGATCGCCGGCCAGTACAGCCGCGACCATTTCCAGTCCCGCTCGCCCAGTTCCTGCGCCAGCGACGCCGCGTTGCTGCCGGGGTTGCCATACATCGTGACGCCCAGCACGCCGTTGCGGCCGTTGCGCGCCGGGTTCAGTCGATTGATGACGCGGATCGGCGGCCGCCATCGGAACATGGTCATGCTGATCTATCCTTTGCGGGTCGAAGATGGCATTCAGCCGGCATGCCCATTGCCGCCGTCAGCCGATGAAGCGCCCCGGCCCGCTCCAGATCGAGGCCGCGCTGCTGGCGATCCTGATCATCGCCGCGCTTGCAATGTAGGATTTCGTTCTATTCCTGTTCGCGCTCCACCAACGGGAGCGAAACGATGCGACAGGTCCGGCTCGACGAACTTGAGTTCAACCTCTTCCTGGCGATGCAGTCGCTGGGCCAGGCAATCAAGAACGACCTCGCCGGCCGTCACCGCGAAAAGCGCCGTCGCGCCGAACGCATCGCCGCCGCCGTCATCGCGGAAAAGCTGAAGCGATTCGAGATCATGACCGACACGCCCGAACCGCCCCCGTTCAGGGGCTGGGATCAGGACGGCGCGCCGCTTCCCTCGGCGGCTGTCCGCAATCCAGCGTGACGCCGGCGTCGACGAACCACCGGCACGCGGTCCACATCCGCACGTCGAGATCGATGCCCCACTGGTTGCGATCCTCGCGCCACTGCTCATAGGCGCGCTCGGACGTCGCCGCCTCGGCGGTTATTTCAGGGCGCGCGGGGCGCTCCAGCAGCGCAGGCGGCGGGGAGAGGGCGACCGGGGGACGTTCGCTGCAGCTCGATGCAGGCGCGAACACGCTGACGATCGCTAACAGGGCGATCCGGAATAGGGGCAATCGCATCGTCGATTTCCTTTCGTTCGGCCGCGATCTTGCTCGCAGCGGTGGTGCGGGTCGTGGCGAGCAGCTGGTCGGCAGCGCGCTGGATCCTCTCGATCGCCGCACGGTCTCGCGCGATCTGGGCCAGCCAGCGCTGCTGCACGCGGTTCGCCCCGCGATGGTCGCCATAGAGGAACAGCCCGACCAGAGCCGCCAGGGCGGCGAGATAGGGCAGGAACGGGCGGACGAGCCGCCAGATGGTGAGTGGAGACATCACTGATCCTTGTCGGTCGCGAGCGCCGGCATGACGCTCAGGTCAATCTGCGCGGTGTTCTCGCCGCACCATGCGAGCAAGATTTTCGCAAAGCGGCCGTGAGGCTTCACCGCCCAGTCGCGCTCGAAGTTGCAGCGGCCGATCACCCCCGCGACCGCGAAGGTAATGCGCTTCACCAGTTCGTCTTTGTCTGAGACGTTGTGCTCGCGCCACGGGATGGCAACTAGATCGATGTCACGGTTCAGTGACCCGTGCACGCAGATCGCGTAACCGGCCTCTTTCGCGGTCATGCGCATTGGGGGCAGGATCAGGTCAAGGAGTGCCCGATTATAGGCACCCTGCACCGTGTCGTCGGCTGCGGTCCGATCGCGCATCACGCTTTCCAAGCCTTGATGATGCTGGTCATCGCCTGCCCGCCGAACAGGAAAGCGACCAGCCAGTAGAGCTGCTCGGGATAAGCGCGCAGCAGCGCCGCCATCGCCGACGCCATGCGAACGCCGGCGTGCGGCACGATCGCCTCGACGATGCCGACCAGCAGTGCGCCGAACCCCATCGTCATCACGCCCAGCGCCCACAGCAGCGCCGGCCGCGCCAGCCGGATCGCCGCCGCCTGCCACCCGGGCAGCCCGGCCACGTCCCACATGTCGTGCGCCGCATTGCCCTCGGGATTGTCGTCGGCGGCCGTCATGCCCACCCCCCGGCGACCAGCGCATCCTGAAACTTGATCGCATGGTCGGCGATCAACGCCGCCTTGTCGGTCCCGTTGATGATGCGCCGCGCTGCGGTGAACTCGCCCAGCGTGCCCAGCCGGTTCGGCAGATAGGTCGCCAGCGACTTGGCCGTGAACGCCCCGGTCTCCATCCCCCAGATCAGGATGCGCACGGCCACATCCGGCTCCAGCGCGCGGTCGGGTTCGGCCAGCAGGTCGATGCCCAGAAACTCGCCCGCCCGCGCGTAATTGGCCCGACCGGTGATCTGCACCAGCCCGCGCCCGGCGTAGCGGATGCCGTCGCCGTCCGCCTCGGGCGTGTTGCCCAGCTGCTGCGCCAGCCGCCCGGTGTCGTACTTTGCCAGATACTTGTCGCCGCCCTTCTCGCGGATCGGCCGCAGCCGCGCCTCATGCCAGGCGGTGGCCAGCCCATAGGCCAGCCACGCAACCGACCAGTGCGCCGCAGACGCCAGCAGCGCATTGATCGTGTCGACCTGCACCTGGTCGAGCGACCCGGTCAGCTGGCGGGCGCGGTTGAAGAACGCCGCTGGGTTGGCAAGCGCGCGCTCCGCTTGCACGGTCACGTCGCCGCCCAACGCGGCCCAGATCGCCGCGGCAGTCTTCGGCCCCCATACGCCATCGGGGGTCACCCCGACGCGGCGCTGGATCGTCTTCAGGTCGATCATTTCGGTTCACTCCCCTTGCGCACCCGGCGCGGGCGCGCTGCCTCCGGCACGTTGCCCCGCACCTCATTCTGCAGTTCGGAAATCGCGGCTTGCGTCGCGCCGCGCACCTGGCCGATCGTCAGGGCTTCGAGCACGCGGATGCGGTCGTTCAGCGCCGCGATCTGGCGTGCATGGTCCTCGCGCTCTTCGGCGCGATCCTGCTCCAGATGCTCGATCCGCTTGATCAGCAGCGCCATCTGGTCGTCCTTGGCCTTGACCAGCTGCCCCATCAGCCACCGGCCCAGCCCGACACAGAACAAAAAGGTAAGTGAGCATCCCGCCGCGAAGGCCAGCGCCAGCTTGCCGCCGAGCGGGCCCATGTAATCCTCGGGGCCGATCACGCCGGCGCGCCCTCGGGCTCCGGTTCCGGGGCGGGCTGTGGCGGCGGAATGAAGGGCGTGCTCGCCATCATCTGGTCGCGGAACGCCAGCAGTTCCTCCGCCTGGATTCGCGCCCATCGCGCCCGCGTCGCGTCGGCGTCGATCGCGCCGGGCTGCACCTCGATCGTGAACGACTGCGCCGGCCGCACCATCCCGCGCCCGCCAATGGCGATCACCTGGCCCGCTTCGTCGACCAGCGACGCGCTGACCATCATGCACAGCTGACGCGGCGCCAGCGGCATGTTCGCCGGCATCGCCGGGTCGATCTCGACCGCCTGATAGCGGACGCGGATGACCTCGCCGGTCCCGGCCTGCCAAGCCAGCTCGTAATGCGCGCGCCCGTCGGCCCATGTCCACATCGGGTGCAGCCCCGGATAATCGGGCAGCGGCGTCAGCGTGACGCCATCCCCCGGCATCGCGGTGGTCTGAACGGTTTCGGTCATCGGCTACGCCTTCCGCTTACGGGATGTCGGTCAACTGGTTTTCGTAATAGCGCTCGCGGATGCCGCCGCCGCCGCCGCCGCCGCCCGAGACCCCGGCGCCCGCGGGCGTGCCGGGGCCGGGCGTGATCACCGATCCGACCAGTCGCCGGTTCGGCGCGTTCAGGTCGTTGGCGTTGGTCGTGAACCCATAGGTCGGGTTGCCGCTCACATAGCCGCTGTCGTCATAGATCCAGTAGATCGCGTTGAACGCCGCGCCGAACAGGAACCCGCCGCCAAAGGTCAGCGTGCCGGCATCGTCGATCAGCAGGTGCGGAAAGACCTGGATCGTCGCGGTCGATCCGTTGCCGTCGTGATAGGCCCACACCGGCGATCCCGGCACGTTGGCCGCAATCGTGCCGCCGACATTCGTGTTGCCGCTGGTCGGGATGTAGACCTGCTGCGCGCCGCCCAGCGCGTACATGCTGTTCAACCGGCGCGACGTGCCGCGCCCGTTCGCGTCGACCTGCGACAGCCGGTTGCCCACCACCGCCGCCGTGTTGTCGGCATTGCGCGGGGCGTTCATCGCGACCCGGAACGCCTCGATCGCCGCCTTCGTCGCCTGCCACCGCGTGGACAGCGTGTCGCGATCCAGCGGCGTGTCGACGCTGCTGTCGATGTACGACGGGGTCAGCCCGCCCAGATAGGCGCCGAGCGACCCCGCCGGGCTGCCGAGCGGCCCCAGCGCGTTGAACGCCGCCGTTTGTGCCGACGTCACCGCAGGCGGCAGCCCCTGGTTGATATAGGACAGGTTGACCGCCTCGAACTCGCGGTTCAGCGACTGCCAGTCATTGACCAACGACCACTTTTCGGTGCGGTCCAGGATGCCGTTGTTCTCATAGACAGCGATGCGATCGAGCGCCGCCGTCGCCCGGGCATCGACATAAACCCGCAACGCATCCGCCAGCGTCGTCAGCGCATTGCCATAGCCCTCCAGCCTCGCGCGATAGGTGGCGCGATCGACCGGGCTGTCGGCCCCCGGCGTCAGGCCGCCGGGCGTCAGGCCGTTCAGATAGTTGACGAACTGCGTCCGCGCAGTGCTCGCCCCGCTGCGCGCCGACGTGACCACCGCCGACCCGGTAATCGCCGCGGCGCGCCCGTCGAGCAGTGTCCACGTCGCCTCCAGCTGGTTGTACGTCGGCAGCAGGATCGTCGACTTCTCATAGGCCGACAGGATGCCGTCATCGCCCAGCCCGCCCGCCGCGCTGATCGCGCTCTCCAGGTCCTGATAGACCGATCCGACCAGCGCGGCATGGAACGCCTCGATCGCCGTGTAGGCGGCCGACCAGCGCGCGTTATAGATGCTGGCATCGACCGGCGTGTCCTGGGTCAGGTCCGTGTAGGGCGGCGTCAGGCTTTCCAGATAGGTGCCGATCGAGTTCGGCGCGCCCGGCAGCGCATAGATCGCCGCCGCCGCCGCATCGCGCGCGGCAATCGCGTCCGCCGGGCTGCCCTGCGAATCGAACTGGTCGATCAGGCCGTTGAACCGCTTGACCAGCGATTCATATTCGCGGCGCACCGCCGGCTTTTCAACGCGGGTCAGCCACCCGTCGCTCGCGATGCGCGCCAGCTCCGCCGTGCTCGCATCGATCTGCGCGACAACAGCGTCCTTGCCGGTGACGTTCGCCCAGTCCGCCCGCGTCGCCGCATCGTTGCGAAGCGCCTGCGACAGCGCGGTCAGCGACTGGGTGTACGCGTTGATCAGCGAATCATACGTTGCCCGGTCGATCGCCGTTTGCGTGGACGTGTCGTTCCATGCCGGGGACAACCCGTTGCGATAGTTCAGCCAGTTCGTGCGGGCCGTCGCGGCGTTGCTGCGCGCCGTCGCCACCGTCGTGACCGTGCCCGGCACCGCCGCGGCCTGATTGTCGAGGATCGTCCAGGTGCCTTCCAGTTCGGACGACAGCGGGATCAGCCGCTTGATCTTCTCGTCGATCGACAGGATGCCGTCCTCGCCGATCGCCTGCAGCTCCGCCGACAGTCCGGGGATGCCCGCCTCGACCGCTTCCAGCCGGCCGATCAGGTCGGCGCGCACGTCGTCGATCGGCGTGCCGTCGGCATATACCGCGTTCGGCGGCGCGCCCGTCGTCACCGGCCCCAGCACCAGGCGCAGGCCGATGACGCCGCGCACCCGGTACGACACCGCCACCTCGTAATCGGCGGCACTGTCCAGCCCCAGGATCACCTTGGTCACCGTCTCGACCGGGTCGATCGACGGCATCGTCCAGGTCGTCGTGCCGACCTTGCGCACCTCGAAAACCACGGCATCGGCGTTGGCGTTGCCGATCCCGCCGGTCACGAAGATCGCCGGCTCGCGATAACCGGCATCCACCCGCACGCCGCCGGTCGCGTTCCACTCGGTCGCGAGGGGCGCGGCGGGTTCTTCGTCTTCGATGCCCAGCGTCGGCGCGGGCGGCACCACGCCGCTTTGGCCGAGCGCGAAGGCATGCTTGCCGGCGGTTTCGGTGCGGAACGTGAGCGTGACAACGCCATCGCGCGGGTTCGTCGACTTCCCGCGAACGATCGCATCCTGATCGACCAGCCCCACCTCGGGAATGTTGAGCGTCAGACAGTCGCCGACCCGGAACACGCCGAACTGCGGCTTGAGCGGCAGCGAGATCGGTTGAAGCTCGCGGCTGTCGAATACCTTGTAGGCGGCAATCGTCGCGCCCTGATCGGCCTGCTGGACCAGCGCAAAATCACCCGAGCCGGTGCTCTCCCGACCGTCGGCCGCCACATACTCAGGGATCTGGACAACGGCGAGCGGGGTCATCTCCCAGCCGTGCGCCTCGCTCCGGATCCGGGCGCGATACCCGTTCAACCGCTCACGCCGTGGCCGGATGCCGGCAAGGTTGCGCACGGGGCCTGCCAGGTCGTCGCCGGTCACCGTTCCGATCGGCACGCGGGGCTGCTGCACCATCGTCGCCAGCCGCGCAGCACCGGGCACCGGCTCCGAACAACCGGCTTCGGCGATCAGCTTCAGGACTTCCCAGCGGCTCATGTTCGAACGAACTTCGCCGCCGACTTTCCAGCCGTTCGCCTGCTGCACATTCGCGGCGGTGACATAGGACGCGACGTCGATTTCCTCGATGCGCGCGCCGATCCCCAGGATCTTGCGATAGGTCGCCGCCGGGTTGGTTTCGTCACGCTGCCAGATGCCGAGCGCCCACATGAGCTCGTGCAGCGCGGGCAGTTCCGAATAGACCCATGTGGCGCGTGCGGCGGCGTGTGCAGCTGCGTTGCTGGGGTCCGCCCATCGGCAAGGGCCTGATCCGCCCGGATAGGTGCTGTCCAGCCGCGGATCATAGACCTTCGCACCGCGCACGATCCACGACGGTGCCGGCTCGCCCGATTGGAACCGCTTGCCCTTCACGTTGAAGGCCAGCGTGTGCATCGCGCTGGCGTATCCGCTCATCCGGTGCGCGCTGCTCCAGCCCGGCAGCGCCGGCACGCTGCCCTTCGGCCCGGGACGCCCGGCGGGGTTGGTCAGCGCGGTCGCCGGCGTCGCGCCCACGCTCGCGCGATGCCAGATATGCGCGTGGCCTTCCTTGCTGTCGTAATAGTAGCCGACCGCGTCGCTGTTCGCGTTGAAGCTGACCGTCACCCGGTCGGCCTGAAACGCCTCGATCGCGTCATAGGGCCCGCCCGCGCCCAGCACGGTGACATAGGTTTTGTAGAGATTGTCCGGGCCGTAGGTGCGGCGATAGGCCATCGTGCCGCCAACCGACGTCCGTCCGATCACATAAGGCAGCGGCCCGCCGGGATCGATTTTGAAGCTTGTCTGGCTGCCTTGCGCCCGGCTGACCGGCTTTTTTGCGGTCAGCGCGGCGCCGATGTTCGCAACGGTCGCCACGGCCGCCGCGATCGGCTGGATCGGGCTCGGGATCAGCGCGACGACGCTCGCCACCGCGCCGATGATGCGAAGAACCTTGCTCATGCGCGCCAGGCCGATTCGATGTTGGCCAACGGGATGCGGATAACGGTCGCGACTTCGGAATCCTCGTGGAAACCGAGCACGGTGTTGTTGCCGGTGGCGATGACCAGCGCCGGCCAGTCGTCGGTCCCGGCCACCATGAAGATGTCGCCGGTGATCGCCATGGCCGGCGCGATTCGTTCGAAGCCCTTGGCGTCCAGCACGTCGGGAAGTGACGCATAGCCGAGCCGCCCAAGCGCGCGGCGCGCGCCCAGCGCCGACGAATAGGAGCCGGCCTTGCTCAAGCCCATGGACAGGCCGCGCAGCTGGCGGAGATGCCAGGCAACCATTTTTGCGCAGTCCACGCGGCCCCATTCGAAGGCGCGGCCCTGATAGTGCGCGACCGTGGCGCGCGTCGCCGCGGCGCGAAGCTCGATCTCGGTCATGTCAGAGGAACCTGAATTCGCCGCCGCCACCACCACCACCGCCGCCGGGGTTCTGCGGAATGGTCACGGCTGCCGGGGGCCGATCGCCGGGACCCCAGATTTCGTTGATCGGGGTGCCGGTCATGTGGACGAAGCCGAGCTCGCCCGGCCAGATCGACTGGTGGAACGTGTCGGAAAGCGCCGCGCCCTCGTCTTCTTCGGCCAGCCGTTCCCACACGCTGGTGACGGAGATTCGCACCACGGCCTCGCCCTGGTCGAAGTCGAGCGCGGGCACGTCGATTTCGCCGATGAACAGCAATTCCGGCGTTCCGATGACGGCACCGGTGTCATGGTCCAGCTCGCCAAGCCATACCTGCACCCTCGCTCCGGCCGATAATGGCCCGGCAAGCGCAACAGCCGCCGCCAGATCGGGCGGATACATGCTGAAGTCGAACGCCGGCATCGTGTCGCCGATCGCTTCGGCGATTTCCTCCATTTCGGCGATCGTCCCATAAACAGGATCGCGACCAGTGAAGGTGCCGCCGTTGAACGGGACGCTGATCGACCCGTCCGCGATCCGGATCGTGTGGTCGGGCAGGTCGATCTGGATCAGGCCGACGAGCAGGATGCGCGTGGTCATGCGTCCTCCTCGATGATGAATTCGAACGACACGAACCGGTCGAGCGGCTGGGGTTTGCGCAACGGTGCCGTGATCGATCCCTCGATCTTCGGCTCGGCGATTTCCGCAATGGTCCCGGCAGGAAGCGGCACCCTCAGGAGGTTCTGGATTCGAAGCGTTGCCGTCCCACCCCCGCTGGCAGTGACCTGCTCGGCTGCGAAGTCGAGATAGCGACGGCCGCCAACCACGAACGAAATCGCCTGGTCCTGCCGGATCACATACCCGGCGGTCAGCCCAGACAGCGGGATCAGCCGCCCGGCCGCGGTGAGCGATGCCACGACCGGCGCGCCGGGCGATCCGATCACCAGACCCGGTTGCGGGACGGTGATGATCGCGCCCTCCGCGCGTGCGCGCTTCAGCGTCGCAAAAGCCACGCGGCCGTCGGGTTCGATCGGCTTCGCTGCCGTAGTGATCGAGATACCATAGCGCGAGCCGGCGCGGTCGACGTTCAGCACCGGCCCGCCCAGCGGCGGGACCAGCCGCCCGCCGAAGTCGATTTCAAGGATCTCGGTCGGCCCCAGCGCCAGGCCATCAAGGCTGACGCTCATTGCGGCACTACCCGGCGGCGAGCGCGGGTGAACGCGCGGTTATTGTCATCGACGACGCGCACGCTGACATCGCCACTGATCTGCTGGACGCGGGGCACGAACAGCGATCCCTCTTCGACCAGCACCTGCACGACGGCCGGGACAGGCGCAGCGGGGCGCATCATGCCCGGCGACACCCGCGGCGCGACATAGCCACCGCCAGCGAACGACGGCATCCGCCCCGAATTGATCTGCTCAAGCAGCGCGCGGTTCTCTGACGCGGCGGCAGCGTTGACAATGAATTCGCCGTTGGACACGCGCGCCAGGATGCTGTCCGAGCGGCCGGTGCCTGGACCGACGATTCTCCCGCCAGTTGCGGCTTTGGGCGTGCCGCCGAGCAGCTTGCCGATGCCCGAAAAGATCGAGCCGGAACCGCTCAGGCTGCCGAGCGCGTTGGACAGGCTGTTGCCCTGCGCCAGCGAGCCAAGCACGAGCGCGACAGCCCGCAGCCCCTCGGCCTTGAACTGCTGCCACAGGCCTTTCGTGCCGCTCGTGAACAGCGTTTCGAACAGGTCGGCCGATGCATAGAGCGCGTCGTCGCGAGCCTGCCGGGCAATTTCGATCTCACGAAGCTCGGCGTCGCTGAACGCCTTTGCACGGCGCTCCGCTTCGTCGCGCAGCTCATCGAACCCGCCAGTGTCGAAGAAGCTGGCGAGCCGGCTTTCGGTCGCCCGGGTGGCATCGATCGGCGCATCGCTCAGCGCCTCGGTACGCAGCCGCTTCAGCGTGTCTTCAAGTTCCTCGGCAGCCTTCTTTTCGGCTTCCAGGCGGCGCTGTTCGGCCGACTTGCCGGTGCGACCGGCTGATCTACCCACCTTTGCTCCGCTTGATGCAGCGGACACTGCAGATGCCCGAGGCGTACCATCGTTGCGGAGGCCGAGAGATTCGAAAAGCCGCGATTGCCCGGAGCTCAGCACCTCCCGAAGCCGGCGGTCCGAATTCGCGGCACCGGCCGCTGCATTTTGCGACCGGAAGGTCTCTGCGTATCTGGTCCGAGCCGTACCGAGATAATCCGCGCCGAAAGCGTTCAGCTGGTCGATCCGATCGAATAACGCACCGATCTCTCGCCGGAAGCGAGCCGAAAAGCTGTCGGTATCGTTCTGCAGTCCACCGAAGAAAGCCCGGCCGGCCAGAACGAGCGGATCAAACGCATCGCCGAGCGTCTCCAAGGTCGATCTGATCGTCGTGCCCAATTCTCTTGCATCGTCTCCCAACGACGCGAAGCCAGCCGAACCGTCGGAGATGAACGTGGCAATGTAACTGGAGAACTCACCGCCTCGATCAAATTCCCCGATCACGCGGGTGGCGTCGTTCCGCACCTTTGTCAGCGCCTGATCGATCGTTACCGGCAGCTGCTGGAACTCAGTATCGATCCCGGCGGTAAACTGGCGGTCGGTCAAGGCGCGGATCAGCTTGTCGCCGGAAAGTTGTCCTTCCTGTCCCAGCTCGCGCAGCTGCCCGATCGTCACCCCCAGGCTGTCGGCCAGCAGCCGCGCGAGCCGTGGCGCGTTCTCAAGGACGCTGTTGAGTTCCTCGCCGCGCAGCGTGCCCGACTGCACGCCCTGAACGAACTGCCGCAACCCGCCCGCGGCCTCACTTGCCGTTGCACCGCTGATCGCGAAAGTTTTGGTAACCGTTTCCGTGGCACGCGCCGCTTGCTCTTGCGTGATGCCCAACTCTGCGGCGCTGCGCTGAAAAATGGCATAAAGATTAGCGGTCGCTTCGAGCGGCGATCGAGTAGCCTCCGCCACCCTGCTGACGTCCAATTGAGCTTGCCCGAAACTCCCGGACGTGGCCGTTGCAAGGCGCAATTGCGCGTCGAGGCGCTTTGATGCCTCTGCATAGCTCACCAGAGAACTGACTGCCTGGCTGGTGATCAGCCCCAAGAAACCCCCACGAAGCTGAGAGAGTGATCGGGACACATTACCGATCGACCGCTCAAGCTGCGGCATCCCGTCAGCACCCGTGCGCCTGAGACGGCCGTCGAACCGATCCAGCACCCGCCGCGCTTCGCGGTCGAACTTGTCGACGCGCCCGCCGCCTTCATCAAGCTTGCGGCGAAGCAGCTCGATCGACGCGTCGACCTGCAGGAGCAATTGCCGGGTATCGACGGTGTCAACCATCCCCTATCGATCCTTCTCGCTGCAGTTGATGTCCCGCCAGGCTTCCCAGGCGGCATGGAATTCGTGCGGCGTCGACCGCCAGAACTGATCCGCCGACCAGTTCAGCGCAGCCATCGCCAGGCCGGCTATTCGGCGACGGGGGTCGCGGGGGTCGTTGTCCCCGTCGCCTTGGGCTCCCCCGATGGGAGCACGCCGCCGGTGACCGCGCGCAACAGGACGATCGCGACGCGCGGGATGACCTTGAGCAGGCCCTCGGAAAAGATCAGTTCGCCGATGCGGTCAGGCTGCACGCCCTGCACTGAAATGCGCTCGATGGACTTGCCCCACGCACGGATGCACTCGGTCACGATGATCGCGAGCGTTTCGATGGTAAGCTCGTGCGCCTCCGCAGCGAATGCCAGCTGGGCGACCGACCGCCCGGTCTGCTTTTCGATCGCCAGGATCGCCTCCCAGGACGGGCGGAGCACGAAGCTCTGCCCGTCCAGGGTGACTTCGACCTCGCCGCGAATCTCGTTCGCCTGTTCCGTCACGCCAGCTGATCCTTGGTGGGCGCGGCAGCCAGGGTCAGCTGCGCGGTGACCGCGACGACGGCGTTGCGACCCATGTCGGTGTCGAAGTTGCCGATATACATCGACGCCGCGAACACGGCGTCACCGCTCGCGCCGGACGATCCGCCCTTGCGGATTTCGATGTCGACCGGATCCGTGGCAGCTGCAGCCGCCTCGAGCGCTCCATAGCCGGTCGCGTCGGGCAGGTTCGGATAGAGCTCGAGGTCGATCGTCAGCGTCTTCAGGCCCGGCGCCTGCGTGCCATAGGGGAAGTCATCCTTGGTGCTCGTGTCGATCTGCTCCGACTGTCGGCTGATCGACAGGCTGGTCTGCCCCTTCACTTCCGCGAAAGCGCCTGGCGTTCCGCTCTTGATCCACAGTCGATAATCATTGCCCAGCTTCTTCGCCATTGTGCTTCTCCCATGCGAAAAAGCCCCGCTGGCGAAGCGGGGCCGGGTGGTTGATCGTTCAAAAAATCAGGCGGCGAGCGCGAAGCCCGTGAAGTTTACCGTCCCGACATAGGTTTCGGCGTCGCCCGACAGCACGACCTGGCTCGACTCCACCGTGAGCTCGATCGAATAGCCGTCGACCGTCATCGTCACGCCGTCGATCGCCTGCTCGACCTGAGCGACCAGGTCCGAGCATGGCTTACGCTGCTGGCCCTCGGTCACGACGACGACGATCATCGCGATGCGGCGGTCGGGGTCATCCTTTGCGCCGATCGGGCTCGCGTCGATGTCGCCGATGATGACTACCGGGGGCGCCGCATTGTTCGGCGCATGCTGATACACGCCCGCGCCTGTAATCTGAGCGTCCAGTCGATCGAACGCCGCCTTCTCCGTCGCATTGATCGCATCAGGCATTGCGACCCCCCGCGATCCGCCCAAGCGCACGTTGGAAAACGCGCTGCAGTTTTGAATTCAGGTCGCGGCGCAGCTCCGGATAGCGGCCGTAAACCAGCCGCCGGCCCTGCAGCGGCCGAACGCGCAGCTGATAGACCGATACCAGGTCGCCAGCCGGCTTTCGGCCGCTGACGAGCCGTTTTGCGGCGCCGGTGCGGCGGCGCGAAACCGTGACCGTCTGCGACCTGCGGCCAAACTCCAAGATACGTGCATAGAACAGCTTCGCACGGCCGCGCGGCGTGGCGATGAAGCCGACGCGCAGGCGCAGCGTACGCGGAAACACCTTCATCTTCAGTCCGGCCGCGAGCGCGCCGGTGCGGCGCGGTGCCTTTGCGCGCATGGCAGCCAGGATCGAACGCCCGGAACTCTCGAGCGCGGCGGCGATCTCGACCCGCACATTTTCCGGCAGCCGCTTCAGCAGCCGCCGGATCTGCGCGACCCCTTTGGAACGACTGGGCATCAGGGTGCCCGATCCTCGGTTGCGGTGATCACCAGCCAGTCGCGCGAACCGGTCGGGCGCTCGCACGTCTCGATGTCTAGAATGCGGCCCTGGTCCCGGATGCGGTGCTGGCGCGTGATCCCGGCTTGCCAGCGAATGGTGACTTTCCACAGCTGGACATTCTGCTCGATTGCGTTGCGCAGCGCTTCGTCGCCGCGAAGCGGGATCATTTCAGCCCAGGCACGCTTATGGACTGTCCAAACCTGTGTGCGCCCGCCGCGGCCATTGTCGGTGTCGGTTGCCCGTTCGAACGCAATGCGGCGATCAAGCACCGGCTCTGCCATGTCAGCGGCCCCAGCGCCGATAGCGGCGCGCCAGGCTGACCGCCGCCTTCTCCGCTGCTTCCATTTTTGCGGCGTCGTACAGCCCCTCGACCAGTACCAGGATCGCGCTCTTGAGCTCTGCCGGCACCGCTGCCGGCGTCGCATAGCCCGCCGCGATCGTAACCGACACATCGCCCTCGATCGATCCCGCCGACGGCCACCCGTCGTTCGCGGGCGCATAGAGCATCGCCGGCCGGACATCGGCTCGCACGGTCGCGCCTGCCACCGTTCGATCCGTGCCGTCGACATCGCGATAGCTGACCGTCGGCTGCGCACCGGCCGCAATTGGCCAAACGCGCAATCGGGTCGGATGTGCAAGCCGATCGATCGCGACGGTCACGGCCCGTGGCGTCAGCGTCAATCCCGTCAACGCCTCGACCCTGCCGGTCGCGGTCGCGACATGCCGGGCGATCGCCGACTCCTGCGCCGCCTGCGCATCGGGATCGTCGTCGCCGATCGGCTCGATGCGCAGGTGGAACATCGCCTCGGCGACGGTGACCGGATCGGCCATATCAGGCAATCCTCACGGCTTGTGCGAACGCCTGCAGCGCCGTGTAGAGGAGTTGCGGGCCATTGAAGTTGGCGGTCACCGGGAGCGCTCGACCATAGTGGAAAAACGCGATTTCATTGACGCCGACAAAGGCCGAATTGCTGCCGGACGCGGTGCCGATCCGGAAATCGTCGTTGCTCAGCGCTGCCGATGCATCCGCACCGTTTCGGCTGGCCGCGCCGTTGAAATAGCTGGCCCAGGCGTTCGCCGCAGTCCGGTTCCACATGATGTGACCGGCATCCTGGCCGGAGTTGCTCAGCGTCACCGTCGCCGCAGTGTTCGGGCGCCCGATCCACGTGTTTCCGGCGTTCACCCGTCCGATGAAGCTGTTTCCATTGCCGGCCTCGTAGGTTTGAGCGCCTGCATTCGAGATCGCGGTCAACGACCAGATGCCCATGTGAGCGTCATTCTGCGCGATCTTGCGGTTCAGCGCCGTCGTCGGGTTGTGGGATTGGCCGCGCAGATGATCGGCGACCAATCCCGTGCCGCGCCAGCCGCGATCGGGCGTAAAGATCGGCGCGCCGACGACGTCGAATCGGCCGGTGACGCGGCCGAACGTCGATCCGCTGATCCAGGGTTGGAAGGCGCCGCCGCCGACCAGATTGAGCCTGCTGATTTCCGGCTCTGCCGCGCACAAAGCGGTTAGACAGTCCAGATAGGGGATCAGCGGGCGCAACGCCTTGAACAGTTCGTCATAAGCGGCGCGGCGTACCTCCAATGGCGGAATTGTCGCGCGGGCAATGAAGGCAGAGGTCTCTGCCTGCTCTTCCTGCGGCGCTCGACCCTGCCCGCAGAATTCGTGCAGGAATACGGCCTTGGCCTGCGGATAATTGTTCGAGCTGTCGGAAAGGCGGCACGGGAACGTGAAAGGCGGGCCGCCATCCGGCGCGTTGCGGTTCCAGTATCCATGATACAGGACACGATGGCGCGGGTTCGCAACGAAGCGCGCCATCGCCCGCACATAGTCGGGACGATCGGCACCGATCCCCCATTCGTCGATCGTCAACCACTTGTCGTTGGCGATCGCATAGTCGACGAACCGGCGGAAACCGAACTCGAAATCTTCGACGTGCAGCGCCTGATGCGGCGTCTTGTAGCTCATCCGGTTGAACGTCAGCCCGTTCGCCACATCCAGGCCGACCAGGTACGGATCAATACCGATCGCGTCGTAATGCGCCGGCCCCGGGTCGAATCCGGTCGCCGGGTCGAACGGATCAACGATGAGGCCCGTGTTGGTGAAGTTGGCTAGCGCCGGACAGAAGGTCACGATGAACCGGTTGCTTTTGGCGCGGATCAGGGCCGCGGCCTTTTGAAACGCGGCGATGTAATCGGCGCGCGCATTGGCAATGCTGGTCGTCGCCCCCCACGGCCACCCGGTGAAGTTCCCGGCTTCCCAGCCCGGCCGGATGAAGATCGGCCCCGACGGGTTATGCGCCAGAATAAGGTCGAGGATCAGGTTGAAATCGACGTCAAAGTCGCCCGCGGCGAACTGCGCCGGTGTCGACGTCTGCGTCGGCGGGCTGGCCTGGGTTCCCGTAGCGAGCGGCAGCGCCCAGACGAGCTTTTGGCCCGGCCAAGTCGCAATCGACGAACGCACGCGGCTTAGCACGTTCGGCCAGGTCGAGGCGTCCCCGAACGCGTGAATGAGCTCGGGCGCGCGGCCAGCCCAATTGGTCCACTCGACCCGGTCCTGTTCGTTGATGCACCGCACCGCCATGGGCGGCATTCCCGCGACGGCGGGTGCGGTGAGCACGGCCGAAGACCTTCCCCTCGCCGTCAATGCCGTGTCCAGGCCTGGCGCGTTGAAGTCGATTTGGGTCGCGGTCATGCTCGTGCACCTCTTGCTGCGGGCTCATCCGGGCGGGTCCGACCGCCCACTGGCTCGCCCATCAATTGAACAGCGCCGCCTTGCGTGCCGCCGCGCGCGCCGCGACCCATGCCGCCAGCTCGCTCGACGGGTGCAACCCGTCATTCACCGCCACCCCGCGCACCGGCACGCCCGATGCCATCGCCCCGGTGATCGCCGGGAACACGGTGCAGGTGACGTTCCCGACCCCGCTCACCGCCGTGACCGTCGTCACCGCCGCGCCGGCCTGGCCGGCGTTGATGGCGATCGCCGCGCCGACCGGGATCGGCCCGCGCACCGTGATCGACGTGGCACCCGCCAGCGTCGCCGCCTGCAGCGTCGTGTTGATGGTCGAGAAATCCGCGCGCCACTTGCCTTCCGCCGCCGCGCCCAGCGTCTCGCGCCCGTCGAACAGGTGCCCGATGAACTCGAACGCATCGACCCCGGCGGGCAGGCCCGCCAGCGCGTTCTGCACCTGCTGGGTGAGCCCGCTCGGCCAGTCGTGCGACGTGACGAACGTCTGCCCGGCGGCGGTGGTGAACTGGCTCGTGTCCGCCGTCGTGTAGGGCGTGAAGCCCAGCTGCAGCAGCGGCACCGGCCAGATCGCCTTGGCCAGGTTGTTGCTCACCGTGATGCGGTCGCGCCATGTGTTGAGCGATCCGGTCGCATCGTTCAGCCCCATCTGGTTGATGATGCGCGTGAAGGGCAGGTTCGGCAGTGCCGTCATCATCTCGGCTCGGCGCGTGAAACTCGCCGCCGCCGTGTTCTGCCGGGCAGCGGACGATGGCGCAGCCAGCTTGGCGTAGGGGATGCGCTGCGCTCCATCGGCCGTGCTGTCCAGCCAACGCGCGACCCAGCCGCGATTGTTGCGCGCGTCGGCGGTGTTGTTCGCCTCGCCGGTGCCGAACGCGATGCTGTCGCCCAGGACCAGCACGACGTCGCGCCCGTCGCCGCCCTGGGCCACGGCGGCGCTGGGGCCATAGGCATAGAGGTTCGACGGTTCGTTGTTGGGGATTGCGCCGTCAAACAGAAACGCGGCGCGCGACGTGTTCGCCAGCGTCCAGCTTTCGCCATTGGCGGGTACGGGAAAGAAGCTGCCGAGCATCGCTGCGGCGCCGACCACCGCGCGCCAGGCGGTGATCAGGTCCACGCGGCGGCGTGCCGGGACCAGCAAATTGACCGGGTCGCTCCACACCCCCTGGCCGGGCGCAAGCGTGACCGAGGACTGGCCGTTGAACGTCAGCTGGCGGCGCTCGCTGCCCACGATCATCGCCACGCCCTCGATCACGATCGGCTGGTTTCCGTCGACCTCCTGGCTGAGCGCGCCAGCGTTGCCGCGCAGCGTCCAGTTCGAGAAGTAGAAGCGATACCCGGACACGGGATAATCTGGCGACCAGAATGCCTTGTCGGACGCGCCGAACTCCTGGTTGGAGTTGGTGGTGTAGATCGACAGATGCTGGTTCGCCTCCAGGCCGGTTGCAGCAAAGCGATAGGCGGCAGCCCGCGCGAGCCCGCCACGCAAGGCTGTCGCCGGTTCACTTCCCGGCGTGTTGAAGTCGATCTGCTGGTTCATTGCCGCACCTTCTGCCGCGAGAGATTGGGGCGGCGCGCGGGCCGCCCCGATGGTCAGTCCTTGGCTGTGCTGCCGATCTGTTCCGCGATCCGGCTGGCGACGAGCGCGGTGTCGTCGGCGGTCGGATCGTTCAGGTCGATCCGGGTGGCTTCGGGTGACGCATTCGCCGTCGGGTTCGGATCGAGCGCGGGATGCGCCAGCGGGCCGGTGCCGTTCGCCTCGGGTGCACCCGACGGGTCGAACGACCCCGCTTCCGGAGCATCGACGACGATCTCACCCTCCGCCTTCTGCTCGGAGAGTGCGTCTTCGATGGCCTCGAACACGCCCTTGCGGTTTTTGCCCGCCACTTCGGCGGTGCGCAGTTTCTCCAGCTCGGCTGCCGACAGGCCGGCGAGCGCGGCCTTCACTTCATCGACGTTGCCGCCGAGCATCTTGTTCAGGTCGGTCATGGGGGTCTCCTGGTTCACCGAAACCGCGTCGGGGAGCGCGGCTTCGAAGAACCGGGCCGGCAGCGCCGGCCCGGCGGATAGGTTCAGCGATCAGACGGCGGTCTGGTACGCCTTCATGGCATCGGGATTCTTGACCCCGCCGCCAACGCGCTTCGTCGTGTAGAACAGCACGAACGGCTTGTTGGTGTAGGGGTCGCGCAGCACCCGCACACCGATGCGGTCGACCACCTGATAGGTCTCGGCCATGTCGCCATAGAGTGCGGCGATCGCATTCGCGGCGATCGTCGGCATCGCCGGCAGGTGCACCACCGGCGCGCCCGCGAGCGAGCTGGGCTGGCCGATCTGCATCGAGGGCTGCCAGAGATAGTTGTTCTGGCCGTCCTTCAGCTTGCGCACCGCGCCCGCGGTCGCCCGGTTGAGGAACATCATGGCATTCGCCTCATATTCCTCGGGCAGCGAGTAGATCAGGTCGAGGATCGTATCCGCGGTGACCGCGGTGTTGTTGCCCGACTTCGTGATCTGGATCGCGCCCCAGGGGTGACGCGCCGCGTTCGCCGCGCCGGTCACATAGGTCAGGATCCCGTGCGGCTTGTTCACGCCGTCACCCGAAAGGAAGGCGATACCCTCCTGCCGAGCGAATTCGGTGCTGACCTCGTCCGCAAGCCATGCCTCGATGTCGACTTCGGCATCGTCGATCAGGCCCTGGGTCGCCGCCGGGTTCGCATAGAGCTCGCCGAGCGGAAAGGTCAGGCTGGCGAATGCAGGAGTCGACGTTTCCGGACGCGCCGCCTGTTCGCCGACCCAGCCCGAACCGAACGCCCGGTTGTTGAAGACCTTGCTGAACCCGGCGCTGCTGATCGAAATGACGCTGGCATACTGCCGCACCATCGAAACCTGCTTCAGCCGGCCCGCAATCGTACGGTCCCATTCGATCGGCGCCAGGAAGCCGCCCTCGCCGTCGGTCTTCGTGACGGCAGCCTTGACTTCGTCCAGCTTCTGGCTGGACGTGCCACCCTTGAAGTAGGCGCTGAACTCGGAAGTATATTCCGGGTCGCGCGGTGCAGCCTTGCCGCCGTTCAGCTTGGCGGCCTGCAGTTCGCGCGCCTGATCGTCCAGCGCCTCCTGCAGGTTGGACAGCGTGTCGTTGATCTTCGCCAGCTTGTCCGACGTCACGACGTCGGCCATTCCGGCCTTGATCTCCTTCACCTCGGAGGCGTGCGTTTCCTTGAACGATTCCCACGCCTTGTTCAGCTGCTCGAACATCGCCTTCGGGTCCGACACGTCTGCGCGGACGCCCGCGCCGACGATCGCGCGGGGCATCGGGCCGACGTCGACCAGCGGCGGCGTCAGCGGGTTGATTTCACCTTCGCGCTTCAGCGCGAGAAACGGATGGGCGAGCACCGTCGCCACCGCCCGGAGGGCGGTCCAGCCAATCATCTTCATGTGAGCCTCTCAGATCGTGAGGGTGGAGAGCATCCGACCGAAAACGTCGGTCAGTCCGGTGCCGCCAGCGCCAGGCGTGGAGGCGGGGTCAGAGGCAGCGCCGGGCGTGCCTTTGAGGGTGTTGATGCGTGCGCGCGCCTGACTGCGCGTCATCCCGCTCTGGATCAGCGCGAGCTCGGTCGCGCGGATTTCATTCGTCCTGCGGTCGTCGGCGCGTGCCTGCTCGTCGATGCGGACCTGATCCGCCGGCAGCAGCGCGTCGGCAAAGCCGCGCTCGACGGCCATCGAACCGGACATGTACGTCTCGGCGTCCATCCACTTCGCGCACTCGGCTGACGTGCGACCCGACGCCTGCGCATAGACGTCCGCCATCGCGCGATCGAACGGCTCAAGATACTCGGACACCTCGGCCATGTCGTGCCGGTTGCCGATGGCAACGACCCAGCAGTTATGGATCATCAGGAACGATGCCGCGCCGATCTCCACCCGGTCGCCCGCCATCGCGATGACCGACGCGGCCGATGCGGCCAGGCCCATGATCTTGATCGTGATGTCCTGCGGATGTTCGCGCAGCACGTTATAGATTGCCAGCCCCTCGAACATGTCGCCGCCCGGCGAATTGATCTGGACCTCGACCGGCCTGTCGCCGATCGCGCGCAGCTGTGCCGACACCTTCTGCGCGGTCACCCCGCCGCCGGTCCACCAGTCTTCGCCGATGACATCGAACATGGTGATGACATTGTCGCCGATTTCCAGCGCTGAGGGGCGGATGCCGGCGGCGTCCGCATTCCAGCGGTCGAGCACCGGTGAAGGCGTGAAAGCGGATACCTTGCGATCCGCCGGCAGCGGGAGCGCGGCCGGGCGCTGGCGCGCATGCACGCCGTTGATGGCGCGGGGCAGTTTACGCATTGCCGGTGTCCTCCTGGGCGATCGATGCGCCGGTGGTGCCAGGGCGGGGCAGTTCGTCTCCGCCTGGAATCGGGTTCATGTCGAAATTCTCGCGGGCTTCGTTCGGCACCATGAAGGCGCTGTTCGGCCCGAGCGCCGCCTTGAAGAAGTCCGCCTGGTCCTTCAGCGAGCCGCGCAGCAGCGCGCCCTCGTTGAACTTGGCGTAATAGGTTTCCTGTTCGGCCGGGCTGAGCAGGCAGAGCCAGACCGCCTCCTCCCAGATCACGAACCACTGCATCAGGCAGTATGTGACGAAGTAGAGACCGAGCTCGCGGACCCCCGACCCCCAGCTCGTCTCATCGAACATCAGCAGCGGCCGGGGCGCGCCGGTGAACCGAGCGACCTCTTCGGCCAGATGCTTGGTCATTTCGGTCAGCTGCGCGTCGCGCGCCGATGATCCGAACGGCTTCGCCTTCAGACCCTCCTCCAAGATCATCCAGTCGTCCTGCGCGTCCGTGCCCGCATAGTTTTCCTGCAGGCTCTTGCGCAGGTTATCGAACGCCTCGTCGCCAAGCGTCGCGTCGGTCTCAAGCGCGCCGCGCGCCATCGAACCTTTGGTCAACAGCCGGGCGGCAGCGCCGCGCGCGCGCACCGCCATGCCGATGGTGTCGGCGGCGACGTCGAGCATCGAAACGCCCTTGTAGCCGTCGAGCGACAGCGGCGACCGAAACCGGAACACGTTGCGCTGGTCCAGCACGGCCGTGCCGCCGCTCGGGCGGCGATACTCGAATGTCATCTGCCACGAATCGGACAGCTTCGGCGTGACCGAATGCCGCGGCAGCGGGATCAGTTCGGTCACCTGGCCACGCGACCTGATCTTCAGCGCATACGCATTGCCGTCGAGCAGGCAGGCCAGCTGCATGTAGCTCTTGAATTCCGAAGCCGTCTGGAAGTTGTTCGGCTTGCGGTGCAACAGGTTGAAAAGACCGTGATCCTTCGCCTTTTCGGTCGTTCCATCCGGCATCCTCCGCATGAGGTGCAGCGGCAGCATTCCCATCGATCCAGCGATCAGTGACATCGCGCGAAAGAAGGTGCTGTTGCGCAGCGCCGACTTCGCCCCGACCGTCACGCCCGCAATCGTCTCGCGCCCGCCGCTCATCAGCGAGCGCAGGTCGGGATCGCCCAGGTCGAATGTCTCATACGCCATGACAGGCGCGCGCGTGGCGGCCCCGCCGCGAAATGCGCTGGACCGGCGATAGCCGGCGGCGCGACGATAGTCGTCCGGCGAAAGGGCGGTCATCGGCACTCCGTCAGATCCGGCGAACGCCGCGTTTCGAATAGACCGACTTGGCTTTCGATGGCGGCATCGCGGTGATGACCCCCACTGCGATGCACAGCGCGATCGCCGCGTCGATCTTGTTGACGGCCCGCTCCTTGGCGAGCCAGTAATTGCCCCAGCGGTCCTCGTCCGTGACCGCCGACATCATCGCCGAGATCAGCACCGGGTTGCGCCGCAACCGGATGCGACCCTCCAGGATCATCGCCTCCAGCGCCTTGACCGAGCTGGGCATCCACAGCCCCTCGGGATCCTTCTTCGCGCGCTTCGCCGCAGCGACCATCGCCTCCGTCGGCTTGCCCTTCTTCGTGCCGCCCTGAGGGTGCTCGATCTGCTCGACCGCGACGCCCAGGCGTTGCAGCTCAGGCTCGAACGACGCGCGGTAGGCGTAGCGGTCATAGCCCAGCGCGATCACGTCCAGCTCGTGCGCATCCTCGGCCACCGCCTGAGCGACATGCTCGTATGCGATGACCGCGCCCTTAGGTGCCTTCAGGTGGCCGTCCCTGACCCAAACCTCATATGGCGCCTTGTCGCGCATTGCCCGCGCCTGCAGCGTATCGCCCGGCGTCCATGCCTCGATCCACGCATCATAGGTCGGCTTCTCGACTGTCGTCGTCTTGCCGTTCTCGACGATCTGCATCGTCTTGCTGCCGGTCTCGACGATGGTCGCCTTCACCGTAAGGTCGCGCGTCTGCGAAAGGTCCAGCCCCAGCGCCGCCGGCTTGCCCCGGTGCATCGCGGGATCGAAGTCGGCGAGGCATGGCTCCAGCGTCTCGCGCGTCATCCATGCCGCCTCGGCGTCGGTCCAGACGCAGAAGTGAAGCCGCAGGATACCGTTCAGCTTGCCCGGCATCTGCTTGGCCTGGGCAACCACCCCGGCCAGATACTCGTGCGTGATCGTCACCCCGAGCAGCGGATTGGCTTTCGGCCAGCAACTCGGGTCGTTGAGCGGATCGTCGCCGCGATCGAGCGAGCAAACGAACGCAAATGTCGTGTCGTCGATCACCTCGCCCAGATAGGCCGGGTCATCGTCCTTCGCGTCCGGGTTGCCGGCGGCGCACCGGATCGCGTGCTCGTGCTCCTCCCAGCAGATCGAGTTCCGATCCGACCCGCTGTTCGTGATCATCAGCAGCAGCGGCTGCCGTCTGAACTTGAACCCGCGCTCGAGCATTTCCATCACGCCGCGGTCGGGGTGCTCGTGCACCTCGTCGCACAGTGCGAAATGAGGCCGCGGCCCCGAACCGGTCTTCTTCGCTTCCCGGCTGATTGGCCGGAAGAACGAATTGGTTGCCAGGAACGCCATGTTGAAGACGTTGCCCGCACCGCCGCTCTGCTTGACGCGCTTCGCCAGATCCGGCGACTTGTCGACCATCTTGACCGCGTCCTGGAACAGGATGCCGGCCTGTGTCTTCGTGGCGCCGGCCGCGTAGATCTCGGCGCCAGCCTCACCGTCGGCCATCATGCCGTACAGCCCGATTCCGCCCGCGAGCGGCGACTTGCCGTTCCCCTTGCCTTCCTCGATATAGGCGCGTCGGAACCGCCGTGTGCCGTCGGCGCGCTTCCACCCGAAGATCGAGCCGACCTTGAACGCCTGGCTCTCGTGCAGGATGAGCGGCTTGCCCTCGAACTGCCCCTCGCTCAGCTTCAGCTTGGTCTCGAAGAACCGGATCGCCCGGTCAGCAGCTTCGCCGTCGAAGTACAAGCCGCGCTCTTGGCCGGTCGCCAAATCATCAATGTGACGGCGGCACGCGTTGCGCACATGCGGCCCTGCGACAACCTCACCGGCGAGCACGCGCTCGGCATAAGCCAGGGTCCGATCAGTTGGACCCGAAGAACTCGTCCCCCTCTTTCTCTTCGGCTTCGCCGCGGTTGCGTTCATCGGTCAGCCCGAGCTCGCTCATGTAGGCGCGCAGCTGCCCGTGCTTCGACGCCGGGAACCCGACGCTGTTGAAGCGGAACTCCGCCCATAGTTCGCAGAACGCGATCGCAGCGGGCTCGCGCGACCCGTCCAGCCAGCCGGCCGGCTCGATGTATCGCTTCCACGCGGCCAATGCCTCTCCCTTGAGCCAGGTCGGCCGTTTGAGCGCACCGAACTTCGTCTGCGCTTCCTCGACCTGGGCTTTCGCCTTGGCCTTGCTGCCATGCCGGGTGACGTTGTGCGTGCCGTCGACCAGGCGCAGCTTTACCGGTTTCGGCTTCGCTCCACGCGCTGCCATCGACGATCTCCAACCCCGGCGCGGCCGTTGCACATTGGCCATCCCGGAACATTAATCTGCAAATGCGCGAATTTCAGGTCGGGGCGGTGTCCAAGGAAGCGCGCAATAAAGTTTCAACATGGGGGCGGTCAGGCGACCGGCCAGCCGTCGATCCCGATCGGCACCCTCGGCGCGCGCTGCCCGAACTGCTCTGCGGTCACCTGCGCATGGTGATCGTGGCACAGGTTGCGTGTGTTGCTGTCGACGTCCTGCCCGCCCTTGATGAGCGGCACGACGTGATCCACCACATCCGCGAGAGCCGTTCGCCCCTCGGCACCGCACATCTCGCAGAGCCCATTAGTGCGCTCTAGCCGTCGGCGGCGCTGTTCGACGCCGCGTCGACCGCGAACGCGCTCATTGGACACGGCGACCTCGCACGATCTGCCTAATCTGCGCGGCAATGCGCTCACCTTCGGCAATCAGACGCTCTGCCCGCTGCACCGTGCGCGATGGTTCCGCCATATCGAACGCGAGCATGTGAAGGTCCGACGCCAGTTGCTCAAGCAGCCTCGCATCGCCCGTTCGCATGCTCGCTTCCCCCGAAACGGGAAACGCCCGGCAGCCAATCGGCTCCGGGCGCAGCTATAACTCTGGCAGTCGTCATACGCTTAGGTGCGCACGGGCGCAATGGCCGTTACACCGCAATATGGAGTTCGAATTATGCTAGGTTGCCACGGCCGAGGGGCTATGGTCTAAAACGTCAAGTCAGGACCGGTTGCCCGGGGAGCCAATGAGGCGGTGGTGGACTGCCCCCTCATGTCGCGAGGTCCGAGGGCAACCGATCCTGACAGCATCCAGCATTTTGATACCAGATGGCCCCATCGGCACGAAACCGGAATGGAGCGTGGTGTCAGGTTACTGCCTAAAAGGGCCTAGGCAAGGGGGCCAACTTCCGAAAGTTGATCACAACCCCGTTGACAACACGGGTTTGAACTAAAGCCCCGCCTTCTGAGCGATCAGACTCGCCACGAACGCACAACACACTTTCGCCGCATCGATCGCCGATCGCTTGTTGTTGGCCAAGCTCGACCCGGCCGTGCCCGCCTCCTGGTCGAACCGCACGACATTCTCCCAAACGTCCCAGTAGCCGGCCGGAATCTCCCTTTTCAGATAGGCGAGCTCGTCGAGCGCCTCTTGCTGCGCCCAGCCGTCTCCCGACCCGATGATCCTCTCCCGGGTCGGATCGGTTGCCCCCCGCCCCTCCGCCGCCTCCCAAAGCCCTATGCAATAACGAACCGCGCGCTGCTCGATCTCGCCGAACAAGCGACGCCGCCGGTCTTTGGCGGGCACCTGCATGTCGATCTCGGTCGCCGCCTGGCGCTCCTCCGCTGCGATCCAGCGCGCGATCGGCGTGCCCCCACGGTTCACCATCGCCCAGAACACCCGATTGCGGCCCTCACCATGCTCGCCCGATGTGTCGACGATCGGCACGCGCTCATAATCGCCGTGCGCCGCCGCGAATGGATTGATCAGCGGCGCACTCGCGCGCGCATTCTCCTCCTGCTTGCGCAACCGGCGAGCCCGCAACGCCATTTCCGAGGTTGCCGCGGCTCCCGTCTTCCTGCTCTTCTCGATCATCACCATACCCCGCCCAAAGCCCTTCACGCGCGACATCAGCCGCCACAATGTTCTTATCCTGTTCATGCGGCACGCCCGGTGGCAAGCGCCGCCGCCACCTCCGCTTCCGTGATCCAGCCGGCCGCGAGGCCCATCTCCCGCAACGGCGCGGGCATCGCCCGGATCTTCTCCGGCGCGATCGGCTGATCATCCCCCTCCGGCTCGAAGTGGATCGCCGGTAACTCGCGCTCCCGCAGCGCCGCCAGCTCGCGGATGCGGCGCGTCGCCAGTGCATGCCGGAGCGCGATCTCCTTCGCCTCCTCCCGGATGGCCCCGTCGACTTCGCTGATGAACGCGATCGGCCGCTGCAGGACGCGCTGCGCCGCGCGGATTGCCGTCCGGCCGGGCAGGTTGGCGAGCGCCGCCACCATCACCCGCACCCATGCGCCGGCCTGTTCGGCGGACATGGTCGGGGCAATCTTCGTGCAGATCAGCGACAGCGCATCGGCCAGCACGGTCGACAGCGGGCCGGGCTTGCGTTCGCCAGGCAGCATGCCGTTCGGCTCGACTTCTGCCAGCGGCCGGCCGCGCGCCTCGCAGTCGGTGATGATCGGTACGAGGTCGAGCCCCTCAGACATCCGCATAGCCGTATCGATCGTCCAGTCCGTGCTGCTCGCGAAAGCGACGACGGCTTTCGAGCGGTCCGCTTGGTCGGTCGTGGTAATGGCGTTTTCCATCGGGATTGCTCGCTGAGGGAAGCCAGGCGGCTTCGATGCTGATCCAGTTTCGTTCGATCATCAGGTCGGCCAGCCGGCCGGGTGGCCACTCGTCACTGCTCAGCTTGGCCAGCCGGGCGCAAAGCAGCGAATGGGCATGGTCTGTCAGCGGAGACCGCTTGGCACGACGGATCGCCAGCAACGCGGCCCACTGCTCGGCGGTCACGCCGTCCGGTGGCGGATAGTCCAGCCCAGCCGCCCTGCCCGATCGACGGGACTTTGCCGGCACCGCCTCGCGCGCCTCACGTGCGGGCGCGATATTCCCCTCCGGGTGGGGGTGCAGGGGTGGGGTTGTTTGAGGGGTCTGGGGAGAAAGAAGGGGAGGGGAAGAGGGGGCGGGTTCGGGCGGGACTGTCCCGGCCGTGTCACGGGACTGTCCCGTGACTGTCCCGTGACTGTCCCGCGCCCGCTGACGTTGCTTGCGCTCGCGCTCGGCTTTGCGTCGCTGCTCGATCTCGCCAGCCGCTTGACCAGCCAAGGCGTGCGCCGCCTCAATCGCCTCGACTGCGATTGCGATCGCCTCGGTCGGTGCGCCAGCCGCTGCCATGTCCCGGATGACCTGCGAAAGGTTCACGCGGCGATCCTCATTTCCTGCAGCTCCGGCTGATTGGCGGCGACCAGCGCGCGTGCCACCGGCGGGCAGACGCTGTTGCCGATCGCGCTGATCTGCTCGGCGATCGTCAGCGGCTCGTGGACCAGCTTCCCGCGCTTCATCTTGGGCACGACCGGATCGAGGATGTAATCGTCGGGAAAGCCCTGGGCGCGCGCGAGCTCGCGCGGTTTCAGCATCCGCAGGCCGATGTCGACGATGACATAGGTCTTAGCATCGATCGTGACCGTGACGACGGCGAAGCGCGCCTTGACGGTGATCGTGTCGAGCGGCCGGTCGACGGGCTGGAGTTGCGCGACCTCATTCTCGCCGTCGGTCGCATAGTATTTGACCAGGAACGCGGCGACCTGGACCGCGCTTTCCAGCAGCTCCGGCGGCAGGTCGCCTTCCTCGATCAGCGTCGTCTGGACGATGCGCTGCTGTGAGCCGGTTGCGGTCGCCGTCGATAGCGGCACGGTCGCAGGGCGGCCGGCCAGGCGCTTGTTACGCGGGCCGCCGTTCGCCTGCTCGATATGCGCGGTGATGACAGCGTGATGGTTGGCACCCGCGAGCGTCGTTTTCAGCGGCATGTCCGGCTTGCCGCGCCCGCCATTGGTGTTGCTCGTGTAGAAGCTCGACAGGAACGCGGTGACGATCCCGTTCGTGTCCTTCTCCGAAGCGGCAATCGTGTGGTGCGGCTGGTCGATCGGGCGATTGCGCCCGCCTTGCTGGCCAAAGGTCACGAATGGCGCGAGTGCGGCGGTTGCGACAGCTCCTTGCGATCCTTTCGCCGTGACGGTGCCGAGCGGCTTGGAGGGATCGAGAGCCCGCGGGGCCTGGCCGTCGCGCTCGCCATTGCCCATCTTGACCAACGAAGCGCCGACCATGTTCAGGTGCGCGCCGCCAGCGGTGATCGTGTGCGTGGGCTCATCAGCCCCGTTGAACGGCTTCTGGGAGTTCCGGTTGGTCATCAGGTGCGGCGCGAGCTCGACGTCGACTGCGCCGTATTCCGGCTGGGTGGTGACCGTGCGCAGCGGATCCGCTGGGTCGAAGGTCCGGGATGCGCGCGTGTTGGTGAAGGCAGTGCCGACGATGAACGGCTTCGCCGCGTTGACGACGTAGCGCATGACCCCATGCGCGATCCGCCGCTTGGTGCTCTCCGCCAGCTCGCGTTTGCGGCCGAAGATCGACGGGCACGGGATCGACCAGTCGATGCACTCGGCAGCCGTTCGATAGGGCTGCAGCTTACCGGAAATGACGTCCGGATTATCCGGCGCGCCATGCGTCGGCTTTGGCCACACGATCGGCAGGCCGTCGCAGCGCATGATGATGTAGAGCCGCTTCCGGCTGGTCGGCGCGCCATAGTCGCATGCCTTGAGCTTGCGCCACTGCACGCGATAGCTGAGCCCGCGCCAGGTCCGGATCAACCGCTTGAACGCGCGGCCCTCAAGCCCCTTGATCGGGATGCCGTGTTCGTCGAGCGGGGCGGCGTATTCGAACTCCTCGACATTCTCCAGATAGGCGACGGTCGGGCGCGTCTCGCGCAGCCATACCGTCACTTCATCGGCCAGCGCGCGGATGTGGCGATCTTTGACCGGGCCGCCCTTCGCCTTGCTGTATTCCTTGCAATCGGGGCTGAACCACGCGCCCGCGACCGGCTGGAGCTTCGTCGCCGCCGCCGGCCACACGGCGCGGATGTCCTGGCAGAAATGCCGAGTGGTGGGGTGGTTTGCCTTGTGGATCGCGATCGCGCTGGGGCTGTGATTGATCGCGATGTCGACGTCGCGACCCAGCGCCTGGGCAATGCCGGTGCTGGCACCGCCGCCGCCGGCGAACCCGTCGATGAACAGCGGGCGCATCACCCCTGCCACCCGTCAGCGCGCGCCCGCGACAGCACATCCTCGCGTGTCGCGAACTGCTCCTGCCCGACAACCCAGCCGCACTGTTCGATCAGTCGGCGCGCCGTCGCCTCGCCGAAATCGTCGCGATAGACAGCGGCCGAAAACACCGGGATGCCGCGCCTGCTCGAACGGATCCTTGGCCGCGTGCTCGCGCCGCTCGACTTCACGCATGACTGCACGCGCGCCATTGCGCCGCGCGTTGTGGACCTTGGCATTAGCCGCCGCTGCGGTTGCCCCGCGCCGGTTCAGCGCATAGCGCAGCGCCTCGGGGTCGATGTGAATGCCCTTTGGCAGGGTTACGACGTCGCCGATCTTCATTCCGGCAGCTCTTTCGATTCGAATGCTGGGATCGGCGCGAGCCCGAGCTCGCGCCGCAGTTGATTCATGGTGGCGATCCGGCGCTGGCGTTCAGAGCCTTTGCGTTCGGCGATGGCCTGCACCGCGACCCGCCGCCGTTCGCGCTTGGCGACGACGGCGGGGTGCGGCAGCACGCGCCTCACCAGGTTCATGATGAGCGCGCGCATCGGTCAGGCCTCCGGCTTGCCCATGAAGACGGGCAGTTCGGTTTCCGCGCGCACGCGCTCGACCGCCATGTTGAACGCATGATCGAACGTGCGGTCGGTGCGCCACAGCTCGAACCAGAACGACAGCCGGCCGCCGTTCTTGCGATAGCGGAGCCGCGCGGCGATGCGGTAGAGCGCGTCGTTGGCAAACACCGGAATGCCGATCAGGAACAGCGACGGCACCTTGACCGGAGCACCGTGCGCATCGGTGTGCTCGGACTGGAAGCGCACCACGCCTTCGCCGCTCGCCAGGTTCACCGCTTCCTGGACGACCGCATTCTCGTTGATCTGCAGCCCGCGGGAGAGCTCCATCAGCTTGTTGGGCGACGCCACCATGTCGCCGCCGCCCAGCGTGTCGATCAGTCGCTGCACATCTTCCGGCAGGCTGTCCTCGCCGGGTATGATGTACAGCACGTCGATGATGCGGTTCTCGAGGAACGCGGCGAAGTCGACCATCGACATCGGCTCGCCGTCCTTCTCCTTCCACGCCTTCCATTCGTCGGAGAGCGGGAAGTCGAAGACGGAGCGGTGGCGACCAAATCGTGGGGACACGTGGTCAGACCGACCCTCAGGATGATAGTCGATCACCGCCGTGATCGACGGTGCTTCGCGGCTATTGTCGGCGAAGATCGCCGATCCATCATCTTTGAACCGGTTGACATGCGCAATCAGGCTGTCGATCGAAAGCAGCCGCGCCTGCCCCTTTCGTTCTCGCGGCTGGTCGCGCCACTCGTCGAACACGTGCGGCGACAGGGGCACGACGTCGTTGCCCTTGACGACCGCCAGCGCCGTCACGCCGGTGACCGGCTCTTCGATATCCACCACTTCGGCGCGGACATAGTCCTCGACGAGCTGGCGGGCTTGCTTGATCAGGCCGTCGGCCTGGATGGTTTCTGACATTGTTCTTCCTTTCGAGATGAGCGGGCTCAGCCGACGTCGCGGAAGCCGGGCGACCCGACTTCACGCACGCCGAACAGCTGGTCTTGCTGGGGATTGCTGGGGGTGAACCGGCCGTCTTCGGTCGACCACATCACCGACTTCGGCCGCTTGGCCTCTGGGATGGCCACCTTGTGCGACGCACCGATGGTGAACACCCGGCCCTCGAGAGCGAAGTCGAGGGTCAAGGTCATCTTGCCCTTTGCCTTGCCGCCACTCTCGATCGCGACGTTCGCCATCTCGTTGCGCAGATCGCGCAGTGCTTCGACCAGCGTCGCGTCGAGCTGACCATCTTCGAGGAAACGGATGAATTCGCCGAAACTGTTGGCTGCCGGCGGCAGGCGAAGGCCGTCGGCCGCCCGTGCGGGCGGGGCAGTGGTATCGTTCATGGATAACTCCGGCCGCAGGAGAGATGGATCGACCCGGGCGCGCGGCGCCGCCCGGTGCGAAACTGGGAAAGGGGTTGGCGGCGCTCGGCAGGCTCAATACGCATTCATCACCTCCCGCTCGTGCTTCAGCTGCATGCGCAGTTGGTGGTTCGCGACTTCGCGCTTCGCGTGCTGGGCAGTGCCCGCGACTTCCGCCAGGATGATCTCCTTGCGCTCGGCCAGCCCGAACCCCTTGCGCTTCAGGCTCTTGTTGAGGGCCCAGTATTCGCGCGGGCACCACGCCAGGTGACGCGCCCGGTTGATCTCTCCCCGCCGGGCCGACAGCTCCGGGCCAGCCGCTTGCTGCAGGTTCTTCAATCCGATCTCGAGGCCGCGCTGGCGGCGGCGCTCCCGCTCCTCCGGACACGCCATCGCGCGCGCCGTGGCCTCGATGCACGCCTGGCGATGCCGCGCGATGAACGCGGGGTCTCGGCGGTGGGCCGCGAAGCACTCGGCCTGACGCGCGGCGCGTCGCGCCTGCACGGCCGGGTCGGACTGCATCACCCGCCATGCGCACGGCCGGCAACGACCGGTCCTGGACTGCCGGCTGATCCCGGCGCCGCAATCGGAGCAGGTGCGCGTCACGCCGCCTCCCCCAGCCCGATGAGGTCGAACAGCGTCGGCGTCCCGGCCGCGCGCTCGGCATCGGCCAGATAGCGGCATGCGAACTCGAAATAGTCGGGGTTGAGCTCAGAGCCGCATCCGCGACGGCCCTTCTCGATCGCGCGCAGCGGCACGGTGCCGAGCCCGGCAAAGGGGTCGAACACCGTTTCGCCCTTCATGCTGAACCGGTCGATCAATCGGTCGACGATGTCGAACTGCAGCGGGCAGACGTGCTTCTCCGCCCCCTTGCGCGCCTGCTCGGCGTTAAGGGTGCGCATCCGCACTACATCGTCCCATGTGTCCGGCCGATGCGCGCCGGGCGCCAAGCTCATGAACGTGCGGGGCAGGTGACCGCGGCCGTCATTTGCCGGCCGAGCCTCGATCGTCTCGCCGATGGCGACATGCGCCTCGTGATCATAGATCAGGTCGCGGGTTTCGACCGTGAACTGCTTGGCCAGCGGCCCGACCGGCATTTGAGCGAACGCGTCGATGCGCGCGCGCAGCTCGCCCGGTGTCGCCAGCCGATTGCCCGACGATCGCCAGAAGGCGTGCGCGTCGATCTGCCACCGCGCCAGGCTGTAATCCGCCGCATCTTTCGCCACCGGCCGGTCGGCATATCCGCGACTGCGGTCGCTCTGCGGCCGGCGCAGCAGTAGGATATACTCCGGCGACCCGACCCCCATCTTCGTGCCGTCCTTCAGCATCTCGCTGTAGGACAGCCGATAGGTCTGGTTATTCTCGCGCACGACGTCGGTGTTGACGTGGATCAGCCCCAGATACTGGAAGCCGTGCGCCAGGTAATGGAAGATGCACTTGGCGTGGAACGGGTTGACCGTCGGCACGCCTTCGCCGGTGACCGAGCCGAACAGGATCCTGTCCTTTACGTGCACCGCAGCGATCCGGCCGGGCGCCAGCACCCGAAACAGGTTCGGGGTCAGGTGATCCATCTGCGCGAAGAAATGCGCGTCGTCGTCGGTATGCCCGAAATCGTTATAGCTCGGCGTGTATTCGTAATGGTTGGAAAAGGGGATCGAGGTGACGATCAGGTCAACGCTCGCCTCGTCCATCAACGCCGCCTCGGCGACGCAATCATTGTGGGCGAGAGTCCAGCCGTCACCCTGCACCAGCCGCCGCTCGCACCCGATCGACCGCTTCAGCCCGGCCAGCGCGACTTCGTGCTGCAAGCCATAGCGGCGGATGATGTCCGACATGCGTTCTGCCAGCTCGTCGTGGCGCGCCCACTTGTGCTGCAGGTCACGGACGACCTCGGTCTCGGTTTCGGCATGGATGATGTCGATCTCGACCGGGTGCGGCTGCTGGAACCGCTGGAGGCGGTGGATTGCCTGGATGAAGTCGTTGAACTTGAACCCGATGCCGACGAACACCGCGCGATGGCAATGCCGCTGCAGGTTGGTTCCGGAGCCGAGCATCACCGGCTTGGCGGCGAGCAGCCGCGTCATGCCCTCGGCAAAGCGCGCGATGATGCCTTCGCGCTGATCCAGGTCCTGCGCGCCATAGACGCTCTCGACGCCGGGGAACGTCGCCTCGATCGCGCGGCGCTCATCCTCCAGATCGTGCCAGAGAACGAAATGATCGGCGGGCGCGTCGGCGACAATTTCTGCCGCCTTCTGCACCCGGCCGCACATCGTCTCGCGCTTCTCGCGCGCGGCCTCAGTAATCCCCATCGCCGCATCGCGGATCAGCCTGCCCTGCCCGTTGCTCTCCACGCCAGCCGCGCCGATATCGGCATGGACGGCGTGCCAACGCACCGTGATCGGCGGCAGGTCATAGCCCTCGTCGCTGAACCCCAGGTCGCTCGGGCGCTGCAGGAACACCGCCCAGCTGTTCAGCCAAAGCCAGAACTCCTCTTCCTTGTGCGGATAGAGGGTCAGGTCGTTCGCTTTCTCGCTATTCCGCTGGAAGAACCGCGTCAGCGCCTGCCCGGTATCCATGACGCCCAGGAAGCCGGCATAGTGGATCAGTTCCTTGTAGCGGTTGGGCGACGGCGTGGCGGTGGCGACGAACCGATAGGGCACCGATTCGAACAGCGGCAGGAACGTCTGATAGGTCTTCGATCCATAACTGCGCAGGACGCTGGCTTCGTCCAGGCTGACGACATTGAAGCGGCTCACGTCGATCTTGCCGTCGCGCACGCTTTCGTAATTGGTCAGGTGTAGGCCGGCCACGTCGCCGATCGCGTCGATCTCCGCATCCGACTTGACGAAATGCAGCTTGATCCCCAGCAGGTCGGCATCGCGCATGAACTCGCGGCGCACGCCCAGCGGCGCGACGATCAGGCCCATGTTCGGGCGGAAAAAGTCGGTCGGGCTATCGAGCGTCGCCTCGATCTTGTCGAGCGTGATGTCGACGATCAGCAGCTGCTGGATCGACTTGCCCAGCCCGAACGCCTCGAACAGCGCGCGCCGGCCGCCCTCGACCGCCCACTGGACGATGTGACGCTGATGATCCTTCAACGGCCGGCCGTCGCGCAGGTGCGTCGGTACGTCGTCGAGCGAGCACGGGAAACCCGCGCGCTGCGCGCTCGGGATCTTCGCTTCCAGGAAGGCGCGATAGCTGTCGGCGCCGGCGGCCGTGAAGGGTACGGTCGCCATCTCAATGCCTCAGGAATTCGACGACGCGCTGCATCGACGTGCAGATCGCGCAGGTGGCACAGCAGTCGGTGGCGTCGGTCTGCGCGGGGCAGATCACATGGGCGCTGTCCTCCGGTCCCTCGATCACCAGCGCACCGAACCCGCCCGCGTCCGAGCCGCTGAACCGGATGCGACACCGGTCGGGACGCTCCAGGTTCAGGTCGATGACCGCCAGCCCGATCGCGGTCTCCGGGTCGCGCGCGGTGTAGCCGAACACGCGAAGCGCCGGCAGTTCGGCGAACGCGCGATGCCACAGATCGACATAGGGCTCGGAATAGAAGTCGCCGAGGATGTGGAGCCGCACGACAAAGCCGCGCGGGTGGCGGGCGTTCATGGTGACGAGCTCGTCCCACAGCTTGCGCTCGAACGCCGCACCGGCGATGTGGCGGCGCGCGAACGGCATGTTGTTGCCGTAGCATGACGCCCACTGGTCGCAGCTGCGCGGGCACGTTGCGCGCTCTTCCAGCGTCAGGGTATAGATCGGCATGCCCTTCCACGCGCCGCGCGTGAACCGCTTGCCGATCTTGCGCTGATTGACGCCGCTGATCAGCAGCCGGGGCGACCGGCCGGCGGGAACGACCGTAGACGGGAACAGCGTGCGCCCTTCCGCCACGGCCGGATGCGCGGGATGCAGCACGACACCCCGACCGCGGCCGCTGATTTTCGGAATGCGGTGCTGCGATCCGCCCGACGGGATCGACCGCGGCTTGTAGATGCGCTTCGAACGCACGTTTTCGTCCGCTGAACTCGCCATCGCGAGCCCAGCGCCTTCGCTTCCAACCATGTTACCTCACTTGCCCGGGGCTGCCGGGCGCTCAGTCCCTCAACCCGCTTCGCCGATCTCGGACAGCACAGCCGCCAGATGGCGGGCACGCCGCTTCAATCGCGCATCTTCGATATGATCGATCTTCCCATCGCGGCGTGCCTCGCACACCTCCCCGACCAGGCCCGCCGAATCGGCGGCAATGGCATCCCAGTTCGTTTCGATCGCCTCGAACGGCACCAGCCGGAACCCGCCCGGCTCGCTCATCATGTTGATCGCTTCCGCCGGCAGGAACCGGCGCAGCGCCAGCACCGCGTGGAACGGCATCGCCGCCCCACCCGCCCAGCTTTTCAGCGTGCTCTCCGGGATGCCCGACGCCACCGACAATGCGGCGCGCGTGGTGAACAACCCCGGCCCGACGAACATCGCGAACATCGCCACCTGGCGATCCGCGACATCCTGCGCGATGCGGCTATCAGCGGACATGATGACGCGCTCCCTCGTGCGTATGACGATCGGCATGGATGCGAAACGACCTCATGCTGCTGCCTCGACGCCCGCGGGGTATATGTCCGGCCGGAGCTCGCTGCGCGAAATGCCGGTCGCCGCCTCGACGCGCAGAACATACTCGGCAGGCAGAATGCCCCTGCCCTTGTTCAGCCAACCCCAAACCGTCGGTTGCCGGACGCCGCAGATACGCGCCAATTCCGACTGGTTGCCGTCCAGCGCGGCTAGCGCCCGCTTCAGTGCGTTGTTCTCCATGACCCGATGCATATAGTGCAGGCTATATATGGTCAATAGCCAAACCTGTGTGGCGATTGATAGGCCAGCCTTTAGGTTGCCGGCCATGCATATCGGAGAACGAATCGAGGAGCGGCTCGAAACGCTTGGCATGTCGCAGGCCGAACTGGCGCGTCGGGTCGGCGTGTCGCAGCCGACAATCAACGCGCTGGTGAAGGGCAACAACACGACGTCGAAGCACCTTCATCGCATCGCTGCTGAACTTGAGACGTCGCCAGCCTGGCTCGCGGGCGAAACCGACGACATTGCGCCGATCGCGTTTGCGCCCTCGGCGCTCGCTGCACTGGCCGACAAGCTCGACCTCGAAATGGTCCCGGAGCTGGAGATCGGGTTCAGCATGGGCGCCGGGTCAGTGTTCGAAAGCTACGTTCAGCAGGGCATCGTGCCCTTCTCGCGCAACTGGCTCCGCGGCATGGCGAAAGGGGCGCTGTCCGAGCTGTTTGTCGCACGCGGAGAGGGCGATTCGATGCAGCCCACAATCCTAGATGGCGACCTGGTGCTGATCGACACCGCTCAGCGTGATGTGCGGCAACAGGATCGCATCTGGGCGGTGAGCTACGGCGATCTGGGGATGATCAAGCGCGTGCGTCGCCTCCCGGAGGGCAGCTATCGCTTGATGTCAGACAACCCTGCGGTCTCGGCGATCGATGCCGACGACGACGAAATGCACGTGGTAGGAAGGGTCGTATGGATAGGCCGGCGCATCTGATCGTCCTTGCAGCGGCGGTGCTGTCCGCATGTGGCGAAAACCCGGCGATCAGACAGGCGAAGAAAGCGGTCACCGCCGCGATGCGCGACCCGGAGTCGGCGCGCTTTACGGATGTCCGGATGTGCGGCCGAAGCAATGTCGTCACCGGAAAGGTAAACGGGCGCAACGCGTTCGGCGGCTATACCGGTGCCCAGGATTTCTATTTCGGCGAAGGCGGCGTTGCTTTTCAAGGCTCTCCGGACATGGCCGAAAGTCAGCGATGGATCAGGCTGTCCGCCATGTGCACGTCAGCGGACAACCAGGCAGCTGACAAGGCGCGATAGCCTGAACGATAGCCGACTATAATTTGGACTATTGACAGGCTAAAGGCTTGGCTATAGCTCTCCCTCATCACCTGACCTGCCGGCCAGCCGGCACGCGAGACGGTGCGATGGGAGGCTATCTTGCAACACGACATCATCACCGCTGACCCGGATATCGCCCAGGCGATTGAGGACCTTCGCGCGGTCGGCGCGGCGCTGCGGCGCAATTCCGCGCTGCTGCTGACCCTGCCGGAAGGTTCTGTCGAGCACCGCGCCGAACGCGCGCTGGTCCTGGAACTGCAATCCCGCATCGATTTGCGCGCCGGCCGGCTGGGCATCAGCGGTGCCGCGCTGACCGAATTGATCAATGACGATCTGAACGATCGGGCCCGGCGCGGCCGGGGCAAGCCGTCGCGCCCGACATCGCGCACGCTGATGGACGCCGTCATGAATGCCCAGGCGCGCGAGGCCGACGCGCATCGCGCGCTCAGCGCGGCGCAGATCGAGGTCAAGGCCGCGACTGAGGCACGCCGCGCGGCCGAAGAGGCGTATCGCGTCTATGCGCAGGGGCGGCAGGCATGAGCGCCGCTGATAATCCGCGCGAGGTCGCGCTGCGCCTTGTCGAGGCGAGCGGCGATCTTCTGGAAGCGTGCAAGTGCCTCGACGCTTTCTGGTCGGAGGACGGTTCTACGCCGAACGACCCGCACTGGTCGCCGGAAATGAAAGACGTTTGGCAGAAAATCCGCGCCGCCGTCGCAAAAGCTGAAGGCCGGCAGGCGTGAGCCGCGCCGTCTTCCCCCGCACCCCGCCGAGCACGCTGGAAACGCGCGAGCGCTGGGGGCGCGTGCATGTCGAGGGCGATCAGCGCGCCCCGTTCTTCTACCCGCGCCCGGCCGAGTTTCCGCCCCGCGCGCGCAGCTTCTGGAAATTCCTGTGACCGGCCGCCTGTCCCGCGCCGAGATCGACCAGGCGCTGCGCAGCGGCCCGCGCATCACGCCGTCCCGGCATGATCCCTGGACCGGCCGTCGCCAGCCCGGCGCGCGCTTCACCGATTCCCAGCTGCTCAAGATCACCGATGAAGGGCGCAACCCGCGCACCATCGAGGCGGTCGACATTCCCCTGATGGAGGAGGATCGGCGCGTCGTCGTGGCAACCGCCACCTGCCCTGTCCTGGCGCGCTCGCGCAACGGCCGGCGAATGCTGATCGTCGCGCCGGCCGGCGACAAGATGTGGATCAACGCGCGATGAGGGGCATGCCGATGCTCGCCGGCTGTGCCGTGCTCGGTTGCGCCTGGGCGGCGGGCCAGGGCGATCGTTTCGCCTTCCTTCTCTTCGTGGTGTTTGCCGCGGCGTTCCTGACGCTGTGGCTGCATCGCCGCCGTTCTCCCGGTGGCCTCGACCGCCCGCCAGCGGTGCCGGGCCCGCGCGTTTTGCAAGCACGCGCGGGCGCTCCCTCCAATGCCCCGGCTTACGAGGCCGGCCGGGTGCCCTCTCAGGATCAACGGCCATGAACGCCGCCACCAAGTTCGATCACGTCGCGGATCGCCTGATCAAGATGAGCGAGGTCGAGTTCATCACCGGCCTCAGCCGGCCGACCATCTATCGCCGCATGCGCGACGGCCAGTTCCCGCTCGGCATCAAGCCCGGCGGGGCCGAGACGCGCTGGCTCGAAAGCGAAGTGCGCGACTGGCTCGCGAAGACCCTGACCAAACGCACGATTGGACCAGCCAATGACTGATGTTCAGCAAGGCCCCGCCGCTCTCGCTGCAAAGGTGCATGCCGCCGCAGCGCATGAAGCGGCGAAGCGCGCGGCGTTTGCCGAGGCGCGCAAGCAGCTCGCCGAAGCCGAGGATGCGCACGACGCCGCCCGCGCGCGCTTCGACGAAAGCCTGAAGGCGACCTACGGCATGCCTGACTTCATCCCATCGCCCCGACTTTCGCCGCGGCAGCATCGGCTCGTCGGCGGGATGCCCAGCGAGACGGCGTGGCGGGTGTTCCTCGCGTTGCTGTGGGGCAGCCTGTTGGCTGGCCTGGTCGCGCTCATCGTCGCAGCCGGCCTGATCCTGTGAGGTCCGCCCGCATCGAAGGCGCGGCCGTGCCGCTCGGCAAGCCCGCCAACTGGGATGATGACCAGATGGGCCATTGCGGCACGCTCTGGGTTCGCCCCGATGTCGAATCCGGCGTGCACTTCATGCGCTCCGCCTGGGACGTCGAGGCGCACGACGCCGGCTATCTGCTTGCCGGGGCAAAGGTCGAACTGGGCATCGCCGGCTCGACGCATCCGGTCGTCAACCTGCGCCTCGGACCGCTGCCCGACACGTTCGAACCGCCGCTGACCGTCACGCGCGAGCGCCGCACCGACGGCGAGCCGGTCGTCTGCGTCCGCATGTTCTTCGCTCAGGGCATCATCCTGGCGCGCGCCCGGGCGATGGGCAGCGGGATCGGCTCGGCCGTCGCCGACGCCATCGACGAAATCGAGCGGCTCGGCCGCGAACAGGGGTGGATAACCGAATGAGCATTCCCGAATACCCGCTGCAATGGCCGGACGCCGTGCCGCGCACAGCTCAGCGTGTGCAGTCGCAGTTCAAAACGACGCTGCACCAGGCGCTCGCCAACGTGGACAAAGCCTTGCGCGCGTTCGCGAAGGACAGCGGCAAGCAGGTGACTGGTATCGTGCTGTCCAGCAACGTCGGTGGCCTGTCGCTCAAGACGCCGGTCGATCCAGGCGTCGCGGCATGGTTCACCTGGGACGGCGAACAGCGCTGCATCGCGGTCGATCGCTACCCCAAGCCCGCCGACAATCTCCAGGCGATCTATCACATCATCGAAGCGCGCCGGACGGAGATGCGCCACGGCGGCCTGCACGTGGTGCGCCAGACCTTTAAGGGCTTCACTGCGCTACCCGCGCCGGACGATCCGTGGAAGCTGCTGGGCCTTGCGCCCGGTGCCAGCGCGGACGCGATCGACAAGGCATATCGCGAGCGTGCAAAGTCGGCGCACCCGGATGCTGGCGGCAGTGCTGACGCGATGGCGCGGCTGAGCTGGGCGCGGGATACAGCGAAGGGGGCAAGCTGATGCGCCCAGACCCGCACGAAGGCCCCAAATGGCCGCTCAACGCTCGCGCGGCTTTCATCATCACCGGCGCCGCCATGCTGTGGCTGCTGATCATCGCGGCCGTCTGCTGCTGATCCCGAAAGGAACCTGCCGAAATGTCTGACGGCACCAAGATCGAATGGACCGACGCGACCGTGAATGCGGTCAACGGCTGCAGCGTGCTCTCGCCCGGCTGCACCAATTGCTACGCGATGCGAAGCGGCGGTCGGAACCTGCCGCATCATCCGGCAACGGGGCTGACGCAGCCGAGCAAGGCGGGGCATGTGTGGACCGGCGAGGTGCGGCTGAACGAAACGCAGATGCTGCAGCCCCTGAAATGGCGCAAGCCGCGCCGCATCTTCTGGAACGCGCATGGCGACCTGTTCCACGAGAATGTGCCGGATGAGTGGATCGACCGGGTGTTCGCGGTCTGCGCGCTGACGCCGCACCACACGCACCAGATCCTGACGAAGCGGTCGGACCGGATGCGGCGCTACATCACCGATCGTGCTCGGATGGACTGGCTGAACGCCGAAATCGAGCAGATCGGGCTGGTGGCGAACCTTCCGACCAATTGCGTGTGCCGGTGCGATCGGGATGACGGTGACATCAAATGGCCGCTCGCCAACGTCTGGCTTGGTGTGTCGGTCGAGGACCAGCAGCGGGCGAATGAGCGCATTCCCGACCTGCTGGCGACGCCGGCGGCAGTGCGCTGGATCAGCGCGGAGCCGCTGCTTGGTCCGATCGATCTTGGCGTGTTGCAATCCGGCCTTCCGGTGAACGCCTGGCTTACATGGCTAGACGGTCTCGACTGGGTTGTCGTCGGTGGCGAGAGCGGGCCGGGCGCGCGGCCGATGCTTCCCGACTGGGCGCGTGCCCTGCGCGATCAGTGCGCGGCGGTGGGCGTGCCGTTCTTTTTCAAGCAATGGGGATCGTGCCTCCCCGGCAACATGGACGGCGAGGACGAAAACGGCCGTCCCGCCTATGAAATCGAAGAAGAGCATTGCGAGGTGGACTATGATGACCTGGGCCGGGGCAAACTCATCCAGGCCCACGGCCGCGAGTTCATTTGCTTCGGGCACAAGCATACCGGACGCCGCCTCGATGGCGTCCGGCATGACGGGTATCCGGCGTGACCCTCCTCATCCTCGCCACCGTCAGCTTCGTGCAGGTCTTCGCACTCGGCTTCCAGAGCCGCAACGTCAACCACGGCAACTACGGCTGGGCGGCGGCGACATCATTCTTCATCGGCCTGTCGCAGGCCGCCGTCTGGCGCCGGATCACCGGCCCCGAATCGGGCGCGATCGAGGCTTTTGTCTATGCAGGATCTGGCTCGGTGGCGATCGTCTGTGCCATGGCCGTGCACCAGCGCTTTCTCGGAAAAAAGAACGCCTAATATACCTCAGCTCTGACGTGCTCCAGTTGGACCGCACCCTTTTGGAGGAGTGCAACATGTCCAAGCTGTCCCACCCGCTCTCGCGCCGCACGCGGTTGAAGCGCATCGATCGCGCCCAGTTCTGCGAAATCGCGATCATCGCGTCCGACCTGATCAGTCCCGATACGGCAGCCCCATCAGCTCCGCCGCCCCCGGCCGCCCCACCATTAGCAGGTCCGCCCACTCCTGCGCGATCTGCCGGCGACGCTCCATGAATGCGGCGCGGTTATACGCGCTCTCGACCTTGTCCTTCGGCACGTGCGCCAGCATCAGGTCGATCACCGCCCGGTCGTCCGGCCGGCCGATCTGCTTGGCGCGCTCGTTCATGATCGTGCTGAACGCCGCGCGCCAGCCGTGCGGCACATGCCGGCCGTGATAGCCGGCGCGGTTGAGCAGATAGCCGATCGCGTTCTCGCTCATCGGCTGGTGCCCGTGCCGCATGTTCGGAAACACCAGCGGCAGCCGGCCGGTGACGCTGCGCATCGCCATCAGCAGGTCGACCGCCTGGTGCGAGAGCGGCACCAGGTGATCGCCGCCATCCTCGCCCTTGCGCGCCAGCGTTCCCTTCATCCGCGCCGCCGGGATGCGCCAGATCGGACGGAAGGGCCCGAACCGCTGGCCGGTCCAGTCGACGTCTTCGAATTCGTCCCACCGCGCGCCGCGCAGCTCGCCCGGGCGGACGGCGGTCAGCGCGAGCAGGCGCAGGCCCAGCTTGGTGACGATGTGGGAAGGGGTCGATTCGGCGCGCGCCAGCACCTCGCGTGCGCCCGCCAGGTCGGTGACCGCCGGCTGGCGCTTGGCGGGCGGCTTGTGGCGCAGCGCCTTGCGCAGCGGCGCGGCGGGATCATTCTCGCACAGCCCGGTGGCGACGCCATAGGCGAACACGCCGGACACGCGCTGGCGAATGCGCTTCGCGGTCTCGATCGATCCGCGGTTCTCGATACCTTCGAGCACCTTCAGCACGCGCTGAGCGGAGATACGGGCGATGGGCTCATCGCCGAAGTGCGGGAAGATGTCGCGCTCGAGCGACCGGATGACGTCGTCGGCATGGCGCTCGGCCCATCGATCGACGTTCTTCGCGTACCATTCGCGGGCGACTTGCTCGAATGTGGTGCCTTGCTCGAGCCGATGGCGCTCGGCGGCCTGCCGCTTGGTCTCCGCCGGATCCTGTCCGGCCAGCAACAGCCGCTTCGCCTCGTCGCGCCGCTCGCGCGCCATCGTCAGCGTGACGACCGGATAGGCGCCGAACGCCAGCGTCTTCTGCTTGCCCGCGAACCGGTAGTTCATCCGCCAGAGCTTCGTGCCCTTGCGCGTCACCATCAGGTAGAGCTGCCCGCTGTCGGCCAGCTTATAGTCGCGGTCGAGCGGCTTGGCCGCCTTCACCTTCGCGTCGTTGAGCGCCACCATATCCCCCGATACCATACGCTCCGGCACGATACCATGTCCGATGCCATGCCAGCGGTGAGACAGGGAGAGACGCGCCGAAATCCCCCGTCAGGCAAAATGCCCGGAAAACGAGCGGATGCAATACGGCTGGAGCCGGTAAGAGATGGCTGGATATGGTATTTTGGCGGAGACGGAGGGATTCGAACCCTCGGTAGGAGTAATCCCCCTACGGCGGTTTAGCAAACCGCTGGTTTCAGCCACTCACCCACGTCTCCGAGCGCTGGAGCGCGCGCTATAGCCGGGCGATGGTCGACAGGCAACTGGCGATGGCGGAGATCGCACGTCCCCGGCGGTGAACCCCGATCGGCGGCGTTCGGCGCGAATTCGACTCGGACCACCGCGCGTTCATTGCCGGTCAAGGTGTGGCACCGGTAAGATGAGACGTGGCTTTGCGCTTTCAAGCGGGGATGATCGAGATGCGGACGTCATGGCTGATCTGGATGGGTATCGCCCTGGCGATGGCAACGCCTGCGCATGCGCAGATGCGGACCGTCGACCCAAATGACGTGATCGACGGCGATCTCGACGGATCGCGGGCGCTGCCGCCGCGATCGGCCCCCGCGCCCGCCACGCCCGCACCGGTCGAAAGTCCGCCGCCGGCCGCAGGGACGGGTCTGCCCGCACCCGACACATCAGTATCTGGCGCGGCGCCCGCCGGCTCGACCCTTGCCTCGCCGACCGCGACGGCATCGACCTATCAGCGCGAGGACCTGATCAACGCGGCCGAAGGCGTGTTCGGCAAGGGTGCCGAGGGCCTGGCCGGCATCGTCGAGAACATCCTGCGCGACCAGGGCGAGCCCAATGCCTATATCGCAGGCCGCGAGGTGTCGGGCGCGTTCGTGCTCGGGCTGCGCTACGGATCGGGGCTGATGCAGCACAAGGTCGAGGGCGAGCGCCCGGTCTTCTGGACCGGCCCCTCGGTCGGTTTCGACGTCGGCGGCGACGCGGCAAAGGTCTTCGTGCTCGTCTATAACCTGTATGATTCGCAGGAGCTTTACCGGCGCTATCCTGCCGCCGAGGGGCGGGTCTATTTCGTCGGCGGCTTCGCGGCGACCTATATGCGGCGCGGCGATGTCGTGCTCATCCCGATCCGGCTGGGCGTCGGCTGGCGGCTCGCCGCCAATGTCGGCTATATGAAGTTCAGCGAAAAGAGCCGCCTGCTGCCCTTCTGATCCACGCGCGCAACGCCACGGGCGCGGCCGGGCCGCAGCGGCATCGGGATCAGGCGGCGACCGCCACCGGTTCGGCGCGTTCGGTCGCGGCGATCCAGCCGCCGCCCAGCACCTGGTCGTCCTGATAGAACACCGCCGCTTGGCCGGGGGCGACGCCATATTCGGGGGCATCGAACACCACCCGGTCCGCATCGATCCGGGCGGGCACCGGGCGCGCCATCGATCGCACCTTGACCATGATGTCGGCCTGCACCGCGCGGTCGCCGACGTCGCCGAGCCAGTTGATATCCGTCAGCCGCGCAGCGGCGACCGCGAGCGCGCGTTTGGGGCCGACGACGACTTCGCGCCGCGCGGCATCTACGCGCAGGACGTAGAGCGGTTCGGGCGTCCCGCCGATTTCCAGCCCGCGCCGCTGGCCGACGGTGAAATGGATGATGCCGCGATGCTCGCCGAGCTTGGCCCCGGATTCATCGACGATGTCGCCGCCGGCCTCCGCCTCCGGGCGCAGCTTCTTGACCAGCCGGGCATAGTCGCCGTCGGGCACGAAGCAGATATCCTGACTGTCGGGCTTGGCCGCGACCCCCAGCCCCAGTTCGGCCGCGAGCGCCCGCACGTCGGCCTTGGGCATGCCGCCCAGCGGGAAGCGCAGATAGTCGAGCTGGGCGCGCGTCGTCGCGAACAGGAAATAGCTCTGGTCACGGGCCGGGTCGACCGCGCGGTGCAGCTCAGCGCCACCAGCGCCGACAACGCGCCGGACATAATGGCCGGTCGCCAGGCAATCCGCGCCCAGATCGCGCGCCATACGGAACAGGTCGGTGAACTTGGGCCCCATATTGCATTTGACGCAGGGGATGGGGGTGCGCCCGGCGAGATATTCGTCGGCGAAATCGTCGATCACTGTCTCGCGGAACCGCGATTCGTGGTCGAAGACATAGTGCGGAATGCCCAGCCGGTCGCATACCGCACGCGCGTCACGAATGTCGCGGCCGGCGCAGCAGCTGCCGGCGCGGCCCACCGCCTCGCCGTGATCGTAAAGCTGGAGCGTCACGCCGATCGTCTGCGCACCCGTGCGCGCGGCAAGCGCGGCAACCACCGAACTGTCGACGCCGCCCGACATGGCGACGACGATCCGGCGCGCCGAAGCCGGGCCGCTCAACTGGAAATCATCGATCCACATCCGCGCCAGATAGGCGCTGTCGCCGCCGATGCAAAGCCGGTCGACGGAGCTGCCGCGGGGTCTTTACGGGCGGTTCAGCATTCCCCGGTAAACCCGACCCGATCGAGTCGGAACCGGAAACTGTGCGTTGGATCTAAGTCTTACCCGTTTTGAACGACAGGCGGCGGCCGTGGCATTGCCTACCGAGCTCGCGATTCTGATGGTGGCGGTCGCCAGCCGCCAGGCATCGAGCCCGACCGCGCGCGCGCAGGCGGGGCTCGACCGCAATGGCGGACGTGCCCGCGCGCTGCATCCGCGCACCGGCGCGTTTCATCGCGGCGCGGCGGCAGTCCTAACGATCGGGAAGGAAGTGTAACGGTCCCGTTTACCGCGCCGTTTTAGCGGATGTTCAACCGCTTGGGCGTAGGGTCCGAACCATAGTCGAGCGTGAAAAGGGGCCCCCCGCCCTGATGAGGATGGAATGATCGAGAATCAGAAAATCAGACCGGCAAAGGTGATCGGCCCGCTCGGCGAGCCGCTGACGCTCGACTCGCTCCCGCCGCCGAGCACGACGCGCTGGGTCGTCCGTCGCAAGGCCGAAGTCGTCGCCGCGGTGAACGGCGGCCTGCTGACCGTCGATGAAGTCTGCGCGCGCTACAACCTGTCGGTCGAGGAGTTTGCCGGATGGCAGCGCGCAATCGACCGGGTGGGCATGCCCGGCCTGCGCGTGACGCGCATCCAGCATTATCGCTCGCTCTACGAGCGTCAGCAGAAATTCTGACGCTGCCGCGCCCAATCGGGCGCGGCACATAGATCCCGACTCCGGCGATCCCGATTTTTGCCGGGGGCGGAACAAATGCCCGGTGTCAAGAGTCCTTCCGTCATCTGCCCACACATCAGGGTCAACGGAGGGAACAGCATGATCGGTTTCATTATCTGGCTCATCATCGGCGGCGTTGTCGGCTGGCTCGCCAGCATGGTCATGCGGACCGATGCGCAGCAGGGCATCATTCTGAACATCATCGTCGGCATCGTCGGCGCGTTCATCGGTGGTCTGCTGTTCGGCGGCAGCATCAACCAGGCGATCACGATCCAGACGTTCGTGGTGTCGCTGGTCGGCGCGATCATCCTGCTGGCGATCGTCAATCTGGTCCGTCGCGGCGCGGTGCGCTAACGCCGCCACGTTTCCGGGAAAATCCACCAGAATTGCATCGGGCCGCGGTCGATGACTGCGGCCCGATCCATATCTGCCGACCGTTGCTCAGTCGCCGCGACGGCCCAGCAGGCGCAGGCGGAGCGCGTTCAGCTTGATGAAACCGGCGGCATCGCGCTGGTCATAGGCGCCCTGGTCGTCCTCGAACGTCACGACCTTTTCGCTGTACAGCGTGTGCGGCGACTTGCGCCCGACAACATAGACGCCGCCCTTGTAGAGCTTGAGCCGCACCGTGCCGGTCACATTGTGCTGGCTGTGGTCGATCGCGGCCTGAAGCATTTCGCGCTCGGGCGCGAACCAGAAGCCGTTGTAGATCAGCTCGGCATAACGCGGCGCGAGTTCGTCCTTCAGGTGCGCGGCACCCCGGTCGAGCGTGATTGACTCGATGCCGCGATGCGCGAGCGCGTAGATGGTGCCGCCCGGCGTTTCGTACATGCCGCGCGACTTCATGCCGACAAAGCGGTTCTCGACCAGGTCGAGCCGGCCGATGCCATGCTTTCGTCCCAGGTCGTTGAGCGCGGCGAGCAGGGTCGCGGGCGACATCGCCGCGCCATTCAGCGCCACGCCGTCGCCGCGCTCGAAATCGATGGTGATGTATTCGGGCTGGTCGGGCGCATCCTCGGGATTGACGGTGCGCGAATAGACGTAATCGGGCACTTCCTCCCACGGATCCTCCAGCACCTTGCCCTCGGACGAGGTGTGCAGCAGGTTGGCGTCGGTTGAAAACGGGCTTTCGCCGCGCTTGTCCTTCGGCACCGGAATCTGGTTCTTCTCGGCAAAGTCGATCAGCGCGGTGCGGCTGGTCAGGTCCCATTCGCGCCACGGCGCGATCACCTTGATATCCGGGTTGAGCGCATAGGCGGACAGCTCGAAGCGCACCTGGTCATTGCCCTTGCCGGTGGCGCCGTGCGCGACCGCGTCCGCCCCGACCTCGCGTGCGATCTCGATCAGACGCTTGGAAATCAAGGGCCGCGCGATCGAGGTGCCGAGCAGGTACAGCCCCTCATACAGCGCATTGGCGCGCATCATCGGGAATACGAAATCGCGGACGAACTCCTCGCGCAGGTCGTCGATGAAGATGTGCTCGGGCTTGACCCCCATCAGCTCCGCCTTGGCACGCGCGGGCTCAAGCTCCTCGCCCTGGCCGAGATCGGCGGTGAAGGTCACCACCTCGCAACCATAATTCTGCTGCAGCCATTTCAGGATCACGCTGGTGTCCAGCCCGCCCGAATAGGCCAGGACGACACGGTTGATCTGATCGGCCATGCGCGAAAACTCCGATGAAGATGGGCAATTGGGCGCGCTCTAGGGTTGCGGTCGGCCCCGCGCAAGCACGCGCTCGCACAACCGGAGGCGCGGTGATAGGATCGCGCGTCGGATAGGGTGTGGAACCGGGAGCAATCCAGCATGGCCGAACCGAAGACCAAGCCGACGCCGATGTCGCCCGATGAATTCATCGCCGCGGTCGAAAATCCCCAGCGCCGCGAGGACGCGCGGCTGGTCGCCGATTTGATGGCCAGGCTGTCGGGCGAGCCCGCAGTGATGTGGGGGCCGTCGATCATCGGCTACGGGCGGTATCGCTACCAATATGACAGCGGCCGATCGGGCGAGATGTGCCGCATCGGATTCAGCCCGCGCAAGGCCAATCTGGTGCTCTACCTGATTTCCGGGTTCGCGGCACACGATGCGCTGCTCGCGCGGCTGGGCAAGCACCGGACGGGGGCGTCTTGCCTGTATGTCAACCGGCTCGGCGACATCGACCTCGACATCCTCGAACAGCTCATCCGCGGCGCGCTCGACGAAATGGACAGGCGCTATCCGCGCGAGGCCGCGGCACTCAGCTGAAGCACGACTTGGCGATGCGGGTCAGGCGGCAGGCGAGATCGGCCTCGCCCGATGCCACCAGGAAATGGTCGCCCGCATCGACGATGCCCGTAGTGAACACGACCGGCGAGCGCAGATAGCGTTGGTGCGCAATCCCCGCGGTCAGATCCGGTGCGCTTTCGATCAGCGGCGCGTCGTCCGCCTGATGCAGGATCGCGGCGGGATCGTCGCGGTCGAGCAATGCCCAGAAGGTGCGATAGGTCCCGATATAACTGTCGGGTTGGACCCCGTGATAGAGCACCAGCCACCCCTCCGGCGTCAGGACCGGCTGCGCCCCGCCGCCGATTCGGAAACCGGTCGGCCGGTCGCGTCGCGGGCGGATGCCCGGGCGGTCGAAGGGGCGCCAGTGCAGCGCGTCGGGCGATCCGGCCAGCTGGATCGCGGGGCCGGCGACATGCGCGTCGTCGGGCGGGGTCGCCACCCAGCTGCTCCCCAGCGGCCGGGTCAGCGCGACGAACTGGCCGCCGGGCTTGCCCTCGAACAGCACCATGTCCTTGTTCTGATGATCGAGCACGATGCCGACCGGCTGGAAGGCGCGGCCGTCGACCGACACCCACAGCCCCGTACAATGGCGCTGCGACGAGACGCAGCAGGCCGTCATGTACCAGCGCCCGCCGATCAGGCTGAGCCGTGGGTCCTCGAGCCCATATTGCTGCCATGCGGTTCCCGGCGCGATGATCCGGTCGTAATGGACGTCCACCACCCGCTCGCCGTCGCCCGACAGCTCGACCGGCAACAGCCAGGACAGCGACGTCAGCGCAAAGGGTTTGTTCGGATTGTCGCGGAGGGTGAAGACACGCGGATCGGTGAAGCTGACCTGATCGACTGGCCAGCGGTCGAGCACGTAACCGTCGGGTGTCCACCGGATCGCATGCGCGAAACCCCGATCGAACGGCCGGCGCAGCGCTTCGGCGACGCGCACCATCATCATCAGGTTGCCGTTGGGCAGGCGCGCCAGCCCCGGGTTGAACGCGCCGAGTACGAACGTCTCCGCGTCGATGCCGGCACGCAGCGGCGACCGCGCGAGATCGACATCGTCGGGGGTGAAGACCAGGAAGTCGTCGCGCATTCAGGCGGGGCCCGTGTCGCGCAGCCGCTCGTGGTGGCGAATCACCTCGTCGATGATGAAGCGCAGGAATTTCTCCGAGAATTCCGGATCGAGATCGGCGTCGCGGGCCAGCGCGCGCAGGCGGGCGATCTGCGCGTCCTCGCGCCCCGGATCAGCGGGCGGCAACCCGGTGCGCGCCTTGTAGGCGCCGACCGCCTGCGTCACCTTGAAGCGTTCGGCGAGCAGGAAGACGAGCGCGGCGTCGATATTGTCGATGCTCTGGCGATAGCGCCGCAGCGTGTCGTCGGCCATTTGGAGGCGCTCCTTTCAGGGGACTGCCTCTTTCGCGATTTGGCGGGGTGGGGGCAAGCCCGCTCAGACTTGCGTTCGGCGGGACTTGCCGCCACAGCGGGGACCAGATGAGCGCCACGATCCACCGCCTTTCCGCGCACGGCCAGCCCTCGCTCGACCCGATGGTCGCGCTGGTGGCGACCGATCTCAATCTCGTCAACGCGGTCATCCTCGACCGGATGCAGTCGGATATTCCGCTGATCCCCGAGCTTGCCGGCCACCTGATCGCCGGCGGGGGCAAGCGGATGCGGCCGATGTTGACGCTGGCGAGCGCGCGGCTGCTGGATTATGCCGGGTCGCGCCACCACCGCCTCGCCGCCGCGGTCGAGTTCATCCACACCGCCACGCTGCTGCACGACGATGTCGTCGACAATTCCGACCTGCGGCGCGGGCGGCGCACCGCCAACATCATCTGGGGCAATCCCGCGAGCGTGCTGGTCGGCGATTTCCTGTTCAGCCGCGCGTTCGAGCTGATGGTCGAGGACGGCAGCCTGAAGGTGCTCAAGATCCTGAGCCACGCCAGCGCGGTGATCGCGGAGGGCGAGGTCAATCAGCTGACCGCCGCGCGCAAGGTCGATCTGGGCGAGGACCGCTATCTCGAGATCATCGGTGCCAAGACCGCGGCGCTGTTCGCCGCCGCGTGCCGGATCGCCGCAGTCGTCGCCGAGCGCCCCGAGGCGGAGGAAGCCGCGCTCGACGCCTATGGCCGCAACCTGGGCATCGCGTTCCAGCTCGTCGACGATGCGATCGACTATGTTTCCGACGCCGGCACGATGGGCAAGGATGCCGGCGATGATTTTCGCGAGGGCAAGGTGACGCTGCCCGTCATCCTGGCCTATGCGCGCGGCGACGCCCCGGCGCGCAAGTTCTGGAAGGACGCGATCGAGGGGCGGCGCAACGACGACGCCGATTTCGCCGAAGCGATCCAGCTGGTCCAGGCGAGCCACGCGGTCGACGATACGCTGGCGCGCGCGCGCCACTACGGCCAGCGCGCCATCGACGCGCTCGGCGGCTTTGCCGGCGGCAAGGCCAAGGACGCGATGGTCGAGGCGGTCGAGTTCGCGGTCGCCCGCGCCTATTGAACGTGTCACGTCATGGTGGAGGAACGGCGATGTCCAGCGGAACGGCACTCGTCACCGGCGCTTCGGCCGGACTGGGCGCAGGCTTTGCACGCGCGCTCGCGGATGACGGCCACGACCTGATCCTGACCGCGCGCCGCGCCGACCGGCTCGAGACGCTGGCCGGCGAGTTGCGCGACCGGTTCAAGATAAAGGTGGAGGTGATCGGCGCTGATCTGGGCCAGCCCGGCGCGGCGCGGATGCTGATCGACGAAGTCACGCGACGCGGCCTTTCGGTCGACACGCTCGTCAACAATGCCGGCTTCGGCCAGCTCGGCGCGTTCGTCGACCAGCCGATCAACCGGCTGGACGAAATGCTCGATCTGAATTGCCGCGCGGTGATGGACCTGTGCCGGCTGGTGCTGCCCGGCATGATCGATCGGCGCGCCGGCGGCATCCTCAACATCGCATCGACCGCCGCATTCCAGCCGGGGCCCGGCATGGCGGTCTATTATGCGACCAAGGCGTTCGTGCTCAGCCTGTCGGAAGCGCTGCACGAGGAAGCCAGGCCGCACGGCGTGCGCGTCGCCGCCCTGTGTCCCGGACCCACGATCACCGAGTTTGCCGGTGTCGCGGGGATGCGTGACACCCCGTTGTTTCAGCGGTTCGCGGTACGCCCCGGCCAAGTGGTCGAGGACGGGATGCGCGCGCTCAAGGCCAATGACGCGGTGAAGATTTCGGGCTTCACCAACCGGGTCATGGCCTTTTCCAACCGGCTGACCCCGCGCGGCATGGTCCGCCGGCTGGTCGGATCGCTCCAGTCGACGCGGGAATAGGCGCGCCGCCGATCCGGCGTTCAATGAAAGTCGCGCGATTTCTGGCGCAGCGCATCCTCGGGGTCGCAGCCCTGGCGGAAGGGCGGGTGATAGATGCCGCGCGGTTTCCACCCCGGATCGCCGCGATCCGGGGCGCCGCCATGCGTCGCGCCGTCGCCCGGCCCGGTCAGCCGCGGCAGGTCCGCGTCGCCGATGGTGCGCAGCATCGGCGTGTAATCGACGATGCGATCGGTGATGACGTGGATCACCAGCCCCTCGCGCTGGACGCGCCCGCGCACGCCGATCATCGCCGCCGACATGACGGTGCGCCGCTGCGCCTCGAACCGGTCGGGCCACAGGATCGCGTTGGCGACTCCCGTCTCGTCCTCGATGGTGATGAACAGCACGCCCTTCGCGCTGCCCGGCTTCTGGCGCACCAGGATGATCCCGGCGACCTCGACAAAGCGGCCGTCGCGAACGGTCTTGAGGTCGGCACAGCGCACGATGCCGCGCCGGGCGAAATCGTCGCGCAGGAAGCTCAAGGGGTGCGCGCGCAGCGACAATTGCAGCGCGCGATAATCCTCGACCACTTCGCGCCCCGCGCTCAGCGGGTCGAGCGCGACCGCCGGTTCGGCCAGTTCGGGGGCAAGGCTGCCCGCGCGCGCGTCCGCCGCCGCGAACAGCGGCAGCGGCTGCGCCCCCAGCCCCTTGATCGCCCATAGCGCCTGCCGCCGGTCGAGCCCGAGCGACTGAAAGGCATCGGCGCGCGCCAGTTTCTCCAGCGCGGCGAGCGGCACGCCGGAGCGTCGCCAGACATCCTCGACCGAGGTGAAGGGCGTGTCGCCCCGCGCCGCGACGATCCGCGCGGCATGTTCGTTGGACAGACCATTGACCATGCGCATCCCCAAGCGCAGCGGCAGCAGGATGCGCCCGGTGCCGGGGGGTGTGCCCCGGTTCAGGGGGGATGCAGCTAAGCCCCTCCCCTTTAGGGGGGGTGTTGGGATGGGGGCTATCCGTCGGACGCTGCGCTGGTGAACAGCCCCCACCCCCGACCCCTCCCCTGAAGGGGAGGGGTGAGGAGAAAGCGCCAGATCAAGCCCCTCCCCTTCAGGGGAGGGGTTGGGGTGGGGGGGAGCCACCAGCGCCGCGCCAGGTGGATAGCCCCCACCCCCGGCCCCTCCCCTGAACGTGAGGGGGGATGGCGCGCCCAAATCCCACCCCTCCACCATCACGTCCCAGCGGCTGGCGTTGATGCACAGCGGCCGCACCTCGACGCCGTGTTCGCGCGCGTCGCGGACGATCTGGGCGGGGGCGTAGAAGCCCATCGGCTGGGCGTTGAGCAAAGCGGCGCAGAAGATGTCGGGGTGATGATGCTTCATCCAGCACGACGCATAGGCGATCTTGGCAAAGCTGGCGGCGTGGCTTTCGGGAAAGCCATAGCTGCCGAAGCCCTCGATCTGCTTGACCAGCCGCTCGGCAAAGTCCTGGGCGATGCCGTTCGCGCGCATGCCCGCGATCAGCTTGTCGCGGAACTCGCCGACCCCGCCGGTGAACTTGAACGTCGCCATCGCGCGGCGCAGCCGGTCGGCCTCCGCCGGCGTAAAGCCCGCGCCGACGATCGCGACCTTCATCGCCTGTTCCTGGAACAGCGGCACGCCCAGCGTCTTTTCCAGCACGTCGCGCAGCGCATCATTGGGATAGACGACCGCCTCGCGCCCCTCGCGCCGCTTCAGATAGGGATGAACCATATCGCCCTGGATCGGGCCGGGGCGCACGATCGCGACCTCGATCACCAGGTCATAGAATTCGCGCGGCTTCATGCGCGGCAGCATCGACATCTGCGCGCGGCTTTCGATCTGGAACACGCCCAGCGTGTCGGCGCGCTGGATCATCGCGAAGGTATCCGGGCAATCGGTCTGCATCTCGTCGCTCGCCATGTCGATCGCCACGCCCTTGTGCGCTTCGAGCAGTTCGAACGCGCGGCGCATGCAGCCGAGCATCCCCAGCCCCAGCACATCGACCTTCATGAAACCCAGCGCCTCGATATCCTCCTTTTCCCATTCGATCACCCAGCGGTCGGGCATCGCGGCGGGTTCGACCGGCACCAGATCGTGGAGCGGATCGCGGGTCAGCACGAAGCCGCCGGGGTGCTGCGACAAATGGCGCGGCGTGCCGATCAGCTCGCGCGCCAGCTCCAGCGTCAGCGCGATGCGCGGGTCGGTCGCGTCCAGGTTGAGCGCCTCGACATGCCGCTCCCCCACCCCTTCGGCTGACCAGCCCCAGACCTGGCCCGCCAGCCCCGCGGTCAGGTCCTCGCTCAGCCCCAGCGCCTTGCCGACCTCGCGCACGCTGCCCCGCGCCCGGAAGCGGCTGACGACGGCGGTCAGCGCGGCATGGTCATGGCCATAGCTGTCATAGATCCACTGGATCACCTCCTCGCGCCGCTCATGCTCGAAATCGACGTCGATGTCGGGCGGCTCGTTGCGGCTGGTCGAGATGAAGCGTTCGAACAGCAGCTTGTGCTTGATCGGGTCGATCGACGTGATGCCGAGCACGAAGCAGATCATCGAATTGGCCGCCGATCCGCGCCCCTGGCACAGGATGTTCTGCGCGCGGGCATATTGCACGATCGAATGGACGGTCAGGAAATAGGGGGCATAGCCCATCTGCTCGACCAGCCCGAGTTCGTATTCGAGCAGCGCGCGATAGTCGGCGGGCGGATCGCCGCTAAAGCGCCGGTCGAGCGCCTGGCGCGCCATGTGCGCCAGCGCGTCCTGCGGGCTGCGGCCGCTCATCACGATCTCGTCGGGATATTGATAGCGCAGGTCGCGCGGGCTGAAGGTGCAGCGTTCCAGGATCGCATCGATCGCGCGCAATGCATCGGGGTGATCGGCGAAGCGGCGCGCCATTTCCTGGGGCGGGTGCAGGTGGCGATCGGCATGGCGCTCGCGCCGGAACCCCAGATCGTCGACCGTGCATTTGTTTCGGATGGCGGTGACGACATCCTGCAGCATCCGCCGGTCGGGATGGTGATAGAGCACGTCCCCGGTCGCCAGCGGCACCAGGCCATGCGCACGCGCCGCCCGGTCGAGCGCGTGGAGGCGCAGCGCGTCGTCGGGCCGGCGGTGCCAGGTCAGCGCGACATGGCCGCGCCCGGGAAAGATATCCGCCATCCAGCGCATCGCCAGCGGGTCGCCGCGATCGGCAAGGCCCGGCACCAGCGCCGCGACCAGCCCGTCGGCATGCGCCGCGACATCCTCCCAATGCAGGAAGCACTGCCCCTTTTCGCCGCGTTTGGGGTCGGCGCGCCCCTTGCCCAGCGTCAGCAGCCGGGTGAGCGCGCGCCAGCCGCCGACATCCTGTGGCCACACCAGCAGCGACGCGCCGCACACCAGGTCGAGCCGGCAGCCGGCGACCAGGCGGATCGGCGTGCCCTGCTCGCTCACCTGTTCAGCCGCGATCAGCGCGCGGACGATGCCGCCCACCGAATTGCGATCGGTGACGCCCAGCGCCGGCATCCCCAGCATCGCGGCGGTGGTGAACAATTCCTCCGCCGACGATGCGCCACGCAGGAACGAGAAATGCGTCGTGACCTGAAGCTCGGCATAGGTCATTGGCCGGGCCACAGCGGTTGAAATGGGGCCAACAGTCCAGAAACTGAACTGCTCAAGCCCATCCCCTTCAGGGGAGGGTTGGGGGCCGTCGGGCGCGGCGCTGGTGGACAGCCCCCACCCCCGGCCCCTCCCCTGAAGGGGATGGGTGAAGAGAGGTCAGTGCCCATTCACCCGAACAGGCCATGGAGATACCAGCTCAGGTCGCCGGTGGCGGGGCGTTCGCCGTCGCCGCGGCGGAACAGCCAGAAACGCTGGCCGGCGTCGTCCTCCACCCGGAAATAGTCGCGGGTGGCGTGACGTTCGGCGGAACGTCGCCACCATTCGCCATGAATGCGCTCCGGCCCGTCGGCGCGGATCACGCGGTGGGTGCGCCCGCGCCAGGTGAAGCGCAGCGGCGGACGATCGGGCAATTCGGCAAGCACGTGATCGAGCATTTCGGGCCGGCGCAACAGCCGTACCGGGCGCGGCCAGGCGGGGTGCCAGATCGGCGATTTGCCAGTGCGGTCGAGGCGGCGGACATCGTCGGGGCGCAGCCGCTCCCCGGATTCCGGCGGCGGCGTGAGCGGGCCAACGCGCCCGACAGCGCGTTCGGGCACGTCGCTTTCGACGGGCTCGGCACGCCACAGCCGCGCCATGCCGATGCGGTTGGCGATCGCATCGATCAGCGGGGCGAGATCGGGCGTGGCGTCATGCTCCAACCCGGCGGCGACCGGTTGGGGTGCCAGCGGCTCGCTGCGGCGCAGGTGGAGCGTCATCGCATCGATGCCGTACCCCGGCTCGATCGTCTCGATCCGCCGGGTGAGCAGGCGCAGCAGGTGCGCGGGATCGCGGCTGGCCTGCGCCAGGCCGATACGGATGAGCTGGGGCACATGGTCGACCCGGTCGGCGATCAGCTCGACCGCGCGCGCGCCCTCGCCCGCCGCGGTCAGCGCCGCGACCAGCCGGGTGACGAGCACACCCAGCCAGTGGGCGATCACCTCCGCCGTCAGGATCGGCTCGGCGAAACGCTGTGCGACCGCGATCGCGTCGCGCGCGATCACCGGGACGAGCGGCTCGGGCAGCCTGCCCGTCGCCTGGTCGATCCGGTCGCTCAGGGCGCGACCGAAACGGCGCACGAGCGGTGCGCGCGGCAGGGCGATCAACGCCGCGATGCGGTCGACGCCCAGCCGCCGGAGCAATTCGACCTGGTCGGGCGCGATGCGCAGCGCGGCGGGCGGCAGGGGAGCGAGCGCATCCGCCTGTCCCCCCGGCGGGCACAAGGTCACGGGATCGCAGCCCCAGCGCGCCAGCGCCCAGGCGGCACCGGGCGTGTCGGCGATGGCGACGCGCGCGCTGATCCCCAGCCGGGCGAGCAGCCGCACCAGCCGCCGCGCCATCGCGCCCTCGCCGCCGAACAGATGCGCGACGCCGCTCACGTCGACGAACAGCAGGTCGTCGTCTTCGATCGCCACCACCGGCGACCAGCGCCGCGCGAGCAGCAGCGCCAGCCGGTTCAGGTCGGCGCGATCGCCCGCCGGATCGGCGGGATAGAGCCGCAATTCTGGCGACTGGGCGCGCGCCTGCGTCACCGCCATGCCGGGGGTGATGCCCAGCATGCGCGCGACCGGACAGGCAGCGGCGATGACGATGCGGCTGCCGGTACGGTGAGTGGTCGCGTGGGCGATGGGTAAGACCGGGGATTGCCTGGCCTTGACCTGCCGCCGGGAGGAAAATTCGGGTGTCGCAGGACTGCGCAGCGACACCGGCGAATGGCCGCGCGCTTCATCGCAGGGCATCGACTTGAACGGGTGATCGGCGGCTTCGCTGCGCCGGCCAAGCTCGCGCAGCGGCGGACGCTGATGTGCGGGGAGCCTTTCAATCTGCGCTGCCATCTCGGCGCGGGCCCAGCGCGCGCCGGGGCGCCAGCCGGGCGTGTTAGGCACCGAACATTGCGTCGCGCGCTCGCGATGCGCGATTTCGCCCAGCGGCGCGGGATCAGCGGCGACCGGTTCAGGCGGCGGCGCGGCGATCCGCCCCGCCCGCCGCAGCCGGTCGATCGACCAGTCGGGCAGGTAGAGCGCAGCGACCCGTTTCATCGCATCCCTCCAGCAACCAGTGATGAGGCTCGCCGCCGCGCTGGCGGACAAGGTCGACGTGCCAGCGCGACCGGCCGACGCCGGCGACCGGCAGCGCTGCCGACGGCGCGCACCCGATCCGCCAGCGCGTCACCGCGGCCGACGGAATGGCGAGCGGATCGCCCCCGGCGCGGTCGTGGCGGCGCAGCAGCAGCGCGACGGTGCGGCCGCCTTCGGCCGCGAGCTGCAACCGGCGGGTAGCGGGCATCGCCGCGCGCTTCACCTCGCCGATCACCGCGCCCAGCCCGCGATGGCGCAGCCCCTCCTCCATCAACGCGAGCAGTTCGGCATCGTCGGCCGCCTCGGCATAGATGACGCGGTGCGCGCCCAGCCCGACTTGGCTCAGCCCCGGCGCGAACAGGTCGCGGCGGCGCACCACCCACAGCACCTCGCCCCACGCGCGCGCGGCGATGCCCGCCAGGAACAATGTGGCGGCGGCATCATCGGCCAGCGACGGCCCACCGCCCGCGACTTCGTGCAGCGCATCGAGCCTGAGGCCGCCATCGCCCAGCCGCCGGTCCACCGCCGCGATGCCGAACGGCAGCACGTCACGACGGCGCAGCGACGCGCCTTCGATCGCACGAAGCTGTTCGCGCAGCTCAACCAGGGCAGTGGCATTGGACACGGCACGACTCGACTCGGAGTAATGTTCCTATTTTGTTCCTATCGTGCCGTGAGTCAATCGGGCGCAGTGGAATCCCCCTGCCCCAGTGCACGCTGCAGATAGACGGTGTCGAGCCAGCGGTCGAACTTGCGCCCGACCGATCGCATCCGCCCGGCATGGGTAAAGCCAAGTGCGGCATGAAGCGCGATCGAGGCGGGTTCCGGCCCGCCGACCACCGCTAGCATCTGGCGGAACCCGGCCGCTTCGGCCGCGTCGATCAGCGCGCTCAGCAGCACGCGGCCAATCCCCCGCCCGATCATGTCGGGGGCCAGGTAGATGCTGTCCTCGCAGGCATGGGCATAGGCCGGGCGATCGCGGAACTGCGTGGCATAGGCATAGCCGACCACGCGACCGTCACAGCACGCGACCAGCCACGGCCAGCCGCGCGCCGCGACCATCAGGATCTTTTCACGTGTCGCCACCGCATCGGGGGCGGCGGTATCGAACGTCGCGGTGCCGTGCGCGACGTGGTGCGCATAGATCGCCGCGATCGCCGCGGCATCGCTCTCACCGGCCGCGCGGATGACCAGTGCGGGATCAGGCGGGGCGGCGGACCGGGTCATGCCGCCGCCCCGCGCCCGATCAGTTGATCCGCGTGCGAACCGACAGGCCGATGATGCGCGGTTCGTTGACGAAGGCGGTGTTGTTGTTGAAGTCGATGCCGCCCTTCACATTGTCCTCGTCGGTAATGTTGCGCGCGAACGCCGCGATTTCCAGGCTGCCGTCCTGCTTGGCATAGCCGATGCGCAGGCCGCCTTCGAACTGGGTGTCCGAATTGAACTCGCGCGATTCATAGAGGAAGAAGTTGGTCGGTCCCTGGAACGCCCAGTCGGTGAAAACGAACAATTCCGCATCGCCCTTCACCGGCACGGCATAGCGGGCGGTGAAATCGCCGATCCATTCCGGCGCGTTGGGGAACGGGTTGCCGTCGACCAGCGCGCGCCGCGTGCCCGCGATCGTCACGGTCGGATCGGTGACGGTGCACTGGGCACAGATGCCGACCGCGAGCGTGTCGTCGTTGATCTCGGTGTCGTTATAGCTGAAGCCGGCGGTCAGCGTGAACCGCTCGGTCACGCGGAACTCGCCGTCGAGCTCGAACCCCCAGGCATTGGCCTTGTTGGCGTTGAGCAGCTGGACGAGGTTGCCGCCGCCGCCGACTGCGGTGAACTGCGGGTTGTTGACGCTGTAGGTGAACGCGGCACCGTTCAGGCGCACGCGGCGGTTGAACAGCTCGCTCTTGAAGCCACCTTCCCATGACAGGATCGTCTCCGACGCGGCGACCGACGGCGGTGCGAAGAAGGCGACGTCACGGCCCTGGATCGACGGCGCACGGAAACCGTCGGCCACACGGCCATAGATGCTGAATTCGGGCGTCACTTCATAAAAGGCACTGACGTCCCAGCTCACGCGCTCGTCCGACACCTCGCGGTTGTCGAGCGGCGAACCACCGATCACGTTGAACAGCTTGCGATCGTCGGTGTAGCGCGCGCCGCCCGTCAGCTTCAGCGCTTCCGTCAGCTTGTAGCTCGCCTGACCGAACACCGCCCAGCTTTCGTTGCGGTGGCGCACCAGCGTCGGCGGGGGGAAATCGAAGCCCTGGGTCAGCACGGTGAAATCGCTGTCGAAGAAGAATGCGCCGACCTGCCAGCCCAGCCGGCCGGTGCCGTTGCTGGCGAGGCGGACTTCCTGAGTGCGCTGCTCCAGGTCGATCGAATCCTGGGTGTCCGACGGGAACGGGATGAAGCCCGGCCCCGACACCGGCAGGAACGCCGCGCCGAAACCGCCGTCCACGTCGGCACGGCTGCTGCCTTCGCTCGATTCATAGGCGCTGATCGAGGTGATCGTCGCGAAATCGGCTTCGTAATCGACGCGCAGCGACCCGCCGGTGCCGCGATAGGCCTGGCGATTGCCGCCGCCGGCGTCGAGGAAGACGCGATCGCGGTCGTAATTCTGGTTCAGCTCGTTATTGCCGGGCCCCAGGATGTTGGCGCGAAAGATCGCCGAGCCGCCGAAGGATTCGAGATTGCGATAGTGCAGGTTGCCCAGGATGCTGAGCCGCTCGATCGGGGTGAACAGCAGCTGGCCGCGCACCGCGCGCTCCTCATAGGCGCCATAGACATCGTCCTGGCGCCGGAAGCCGTTGTCGATCCAGTTCTCGCGCCGCTGGATCAGGAACGACACGCGTGCCGCGAGCACGTCCTTGACGATCGGTGCGCCGACGCCACCGTCGAAGTTGAGCGAGCCAAAGGTGCCGAAGGAAAGCGAGCCCTGCGCGCTGAAATCGTTCGACGGCTTGACCGTATCGAACTTGATGATGCCGGCCGGCGTGTTGCGCCCGAACAGCGTGCCCTGCGGACCGCGCAGCACTTCGACACGCTCGATGTCGAACAGCGGAAAGCTCTTGAGCGAGACGTTCTCCAGCACGACTTCGTCGACGATCACCGACACCGGCTGCGACGCGGCGAGATCGAAGTCGGTGTTGCCGAGGCCGCGAATGTAGAAGCGCGGGGCGACGCGGCCGTTGGAGCTTTCGGCATACAGGCCGGGGACCCGAGTCGCGAGCGCGGTGATGTCGTTGCCCGAATCGAAAATGGTCTGCAGCCGCTCCGACGGCAGGATGGCGACCGACAGCGGCACTTCCTGGATGTTCTCCGAACGGCGCTGGGCGGTCACCACGATGTCCGCGAGCTGGCCGTCGTCGACGGTTTCCTGAGCAGGGTCGGCGGAAGTGCTCTGCGCCTGGGCGGTCCCCGCACCCAGTAGCGCCACGATGCCCAATGCCACACCCTGGTGCCAGCGACGCCGCATACGACCGTTCGATTCGTTCATTTCGATCCCCCGATAAGCGCGGCGACCGGCCTCTCCCAAGCCGGAATCCGTCGCTGTCAAACCCGTGAAACATCGCGCGAGCGGGTGCCGCCGTCGCTTGGCCCATCCCATTGTCAAAAAATTGAAGCAAAAACGAGGCGTGATCTTACGGCAACGAGCTTTTCGTCACTACAGCAGCAAGAATGCCACAGCACGCTCTGGCCGTCCGCGCCGCCAGCGTGCAGATTGTCGACGGCGTCCCGATGCGCCCGATGCGGCGGTCGGCTCGACAGCTCGCTTGAAACTTTATAACAGGCTGGCGCAATCAAACGCCACGGCCACGTTCAAGCCGCGGCGACCGTTCGGAGAGTGTATGAGGCTGCAGCACCCATGACGCAGACCCGCGACCGCGCCAACCTGCCGCCGCTCAGCCTGCACGTGCCGGAACCCAAGTTCCGGCCGGGCGATCCGGTCGATTTCAGCGACATCGACGTGCCGGCGGCGGGCGCGACTCGCCGCCCCGACACCGCCGAACCCGCCGACCGTTTCCGCGAGCTCGCTTACGGCCTGGTCCGCGTGCTCGACGATTCGGGCCAGGCGGTCGGCGACTGGAACCCGCGACTCGACGGCGATCAGCTGCGCCGGATGCTCCGGATGATGGCGCTGACCCGCGCCTTCGACGAACGCATGTTCCGCGCCCAGCGCCAGGGCAAGACCAGCTTCTACATGAAGAGCATGGGCGAGGAGGCGGTGTCGGTCGCCGCCGCGCTGGCGCTCGCCCCCGACGACATGTGCTTTCCCAGCTATCGCCAGCAGGGCGTGCTCATCACCCGCGGCTACAGCCTGGTCGAGATGATGAACCAGATCTACTCGAACAAGGGCGACAAGCTGCAGGGCAAGCAGCTGCCGATCATGTATTCGGCGCGGGATTACGGGTTCTTCTCGATCTCCGGCAACCTGGCCACCCAATATCCCCAGGCGGTCGGCTGGGCGATGGCCAGCGCGGCCAAGGGCGACACGCGCATCGCCGCGACCTGGTGCGGCGAGGGGTCGACGGCGGAGGGCGACTTTCATTCCGCCTGCACCTTCGCGGCGGTCTATCGCGCACCGGTGATCCTGAACGTCGTCAACAACCAATGGGCGATCAGCAGCTTTTCGGGCTTTGCGGGTGCGGAAGCGACGACTTTTGCGGCGCGCGCGGTCGGCTACGGGATCGCCGGGCTGCGCGTCGACGGCAATGACGCGCTCGCCGTCTATGCCGCGACCGCCTGGGCGGCCGAGCGCGCGCGAACCAATCAGGGCGCGACGCTGATCGAACACTTCACCTATCGCGCGGAAGGGCATTCGACCTCGGACGATCCCTCGCAATATCGCTCGGCCCAGGAGGCCGCCGAATGGCCGCTGGGCGACCCGGTCACCCGGCTGAAACAGCACCTGATCGCGATCGGCGAATGGGACGAGGACCGCCAGGCGGCGATGGATCTGGAACTGGCCGAACAGGTCAAGACCGCGCAGAAGGAAGCCGAAAAGAACGGCATCCTCGGCCACGGCCTGCACCAGCCGCTCGACACGATGTTCGAAGGCGTGTTCGAGGAGATGCCCTGGCACCTCAAGGAACAGCAGGCACAGATGCTGGCCGAGGAAAGCGCCTCGGGCCGCCCCTGGGCGAACGCGAAATGAGGGGGCGAAATCTTGTACGTCGTCCCGGCGCAGGCCGGGACCGCTCACCGAATGTCGCGCCTTCACCTGCCAGCGGCCCCGGCCTCCGCCGGGGCGACGGAGTTTTAGTCCGTGACTGACCAAGACCTCACCGAAACCCCCGCCACCACGCGGATGAACATGATCCAGGCGATCAACTCCGCCATGGACGTGATGATGGCGCGCGACCCCGACGTCATCGTGATGGGCGAGGATGTCGGCTATTTCGGCGGCGTGTTCCGCGCGACGGCCGGCCTGCAAAAGAAATATGGCAAGACGCGCGTGTTCGACACGCCGATCACCGAGATCGGCATTGTCGGCGTGGCGATCGGCATGGGGGCCTATGGCCTGCGGCCGGTGCCGGAGATTCAGTTCGCCGATTACATCTATCCCGCGCTCGACCAGCTTGTCTCCGAAGCCGCGCGGCTGCGCTATCGTTCGGCGGGCGAGTTCACCGCCCCGATCACGGTGCGGTCGCCGTTTGGCGGTGGCATCTTCGGCGGCCAGACGCACAGCCAGAGCCCCGAAGGCATCTTCACCCATGTCTCGGGCCTGAAGACCGTGATCCCGTCGACCCCCTATGATGCCAAGGGGCTGCTGATCGCCGCGATCGAGGACAACGACCCGGTCATCTTCTTCGAGCCCAAGCGCATCTATAACGGCCCGTTCGACGGCCATTGGGACCGCCCGGCCAAGAACTGGTCGCAGCACCCGGCGGGCGAGGTGCCGACCGGCTATTACCGCGTCGATCTGGGCAAGGCGGCGGTGGCGCGCGCGGGCAGCGACCTCACCATCCTGGCCTATGGCACGATGGTTCATGTCTGTCAGGCGGTGGTCGAGGAAGCCGGCGTCGACGCCGAGATCCTCGACCTGCGCACGCTCGTCCCCCTCGACATCGACGCGATCGAGGCATCGGTTCGGAAAACCGGACGCTGCATGATCGTCCACGAAGCGACCCGCACCGGCGGCTTTGGCGCGGAACTCTCGGCACTGGTCACCGAACGCTGCTTCTATCATCTCGAAGCCCCGGTCGAACGCGTGACCGGCTTCGACACGCCCTATCCCCACAGCCTGGAATGGGCCTATTTCCCCGGCCCCGTCCGCATCGGCCAGGCACTCAAGAAGATCATGAAGGACTGAGGATGGCCCGCTTTTCGTTCCGCCTGCCCGATATCGGCGAAGGGATTTCCGAGGCCGAGATCGTCGCCTGGCATATCAAGATCGGCGACCGGGTCGAGGAGGACCAGCAGCTCGCCGACATGATGACCGACAAGGCGACGGTCGAGATGGAATCGCCCGTCGCCGGCATCGTGGTCGAACTGGCCGGCGAGGTCGGCGACCAGATCCCGATCGGATCGACCCTGGTGGTGATCGAGACGGATGCCGAGGTGGAAGCCGAAGCGACCACCGAAACGCCCTCTCCCCTTGAAGGGAGAGGGCTGGGAGAGGGGACCGCGCAGGTGCCGGAAGCGGCCGAACCCGCAGCCGAACCAAGCCCGCCCCCTGCTTCAGACACCATCGCGCCCGAACAACCTCTCTCCCCGACCCCCTCCCCTGAAGGGGAGAGGGAGAAGCCGATTCTCGCCTCCCCCGCCGTGCGCGAACGCGCGCGGGCGCTGGGCATCGACCTGCACGAGGTGAAGCCGGCGGAGGGCGACCGCATCCGTCACGCCGATCTCGACGCCTATCTGCGTTACGGCGCCGCCCAGGGCTATCATGCCCCCCATGCCAGCCGCGCGCGCGACGACCAGCCGGTCAAGGTCATCGGGATGCGCCGCCGCATCGCCGAGAACATGGCGGCGGCCAAGCGCCACATCCCGCACTTCACCTATGTCGAGGAAATCGACGTCACCGCGCTGGAGGCGCTGCGCGGCGACCTGAACGCCAATCGCGGCGCGCGGCCCAAGCTGACCATGCTGCCGCTGCTGATCGTCGCCATCTGTCGCACCGTCCCCGACTTTCCGATGATCAACGCGCGCTATGACGACGAAGCGGGCGTGGTGACGCGCCATGGCCGCGTCCATCTGGGCATGGCGACCCAGACCGACGCCGGGCTGATGGTGCCGGTGATCCGCGATGCGCAGGACAAGAATGTGTGGCAGCTCGCCGCCGAAATCACGCGGTTGGCCGAGGCTGCACGCACCGGCAAGGCGAAGTCGGAGGAGCTGTCGGGCGGCACGCTGACCGTCACCTCGCTCGGGCCGCTGGGCGGGGTCGCCACTACGCCCGTGATCAACCGGCCCGAAGTGGCGATCATCGGCCCCAACAAGATCGTCGAGCGCCCGGTCTTTGTCGGCGACGACATCGTCCGCGCCAAGCTGATGAACCTGTCGATCAGCTGCGACCACCGCGTCGTCGACGGCTGGGATGCGGCGAGCTTCGTCCAGGCGCTGAAGAAATTGCTGGAAACGCCGGTCCTGCTCTTCGCCGACTGAAAAAGCGTCATCAAGCGGGGTTAGGCGGGCGGGATGCGTTTCGATCTCATTCAGTCCCTCTCCCTTGCCGGCGATGCCGCCACGCCCAACGACGACCGCATGGGCAGCGGCGACCGCCTCGCCTGGGTGATCGACGGCGCGACCGATCTCGGCCCGCCGGGGCTGCTCGGCCCGCGTGGCGGCGCGGCCTGGCTGGCGATCGAGGCGGACGCCGCCTTCGCCGCCGCGGGTGACGCACCGGTCGCCCAGGTTTGCGCGGCGGCATTCGCCCGGATCGCGCAGCGTTATGAAGCGCAGCGCACGCGCATTCCGCTCGGTCGCTGGGAGTTGCCGCGCGCTTCCTTCCTGATTGCGCGGGCGGGCGAGGACACCGTCGATTACGGCTGGCTGGGCGATTGCGTGGGGCTGCTGCGGTCGGGGGGCGAGGTGGTGCGGATCGGCGAGCCGATCGATCGCCGCGACCGCGAAACCGCGCATGCCGCAAGTCTGGCCGAACACGGCCTGGGCGATAAGCCGCGCGCCGGGCCGGTGCTGGACAGCCTGCGCGCCGCGCGCGACCGGTCGGAAAATCACGTGCTCGGGGTGGAGGCGGCGGCGCACGCGGTGCGCACCGGATCGGTCACGGCGGTGGCGGGCGACGACCTGCTGCTGATGACCGATGGCGTCAGCGTGCTGACCGACGCCTATGCCGCGCTCGACGCGGCGGCGATGATGACGCTGCTCGACCAGGGCGGCCTGCTCGCCATTGCCGCACGCCTGCGCACGATCGAGGCGGAGGATGCCGCGTGCACGCGTTATCCGCGCTTCAAACGCTCGGACGACGCAACCGCGATCTGGCTGCGCGTCGCCGACTGAACGCGTCCGGCGATCAGGTCTTCAACCGCGCGGCATGCCAGGCGACGTGATCCGCCATGAAGGTCGAGATGAAATAATAGCTGTGATCATAGCCCGGCTGGAGCCGCAGCGTAAGGTCGATGCCGGCCCGTGCGCATGCCTGTTCGAGCAGTTCGGGCTTCAGCTGTTCACTCAGGAAATCGTCCGCCGCGCCCTGATCGACCAGGATTTCGGGCACGACCGCGCCGTCATCGATCAGCGCGCAGGCGTCATAGGCACGCCACGCCGCCCGGTCTGGGCCGAGATAGCCGCCCAGCGCCTTTTCCCCCCACGGGCAGGCCAGCGGCGAACTGATCGGGGCAAAGGCGGACACGCTGCGGAACCGGGCGGGATCGCGCAGCGCGACCGTGAGCGCGCCGTGCCCGCCCATGCTGTGCCCGGTAATGCCCTGGCGCGTCATGTCGGCCATCGGAAACGCGGCGGCGACCAGCGCGGGCAGCTCGTCCTCGACATAGCTTCGCATCCGGAAATGCGTCGCCCAGGGGGCCTGGGTCGCATCGACGTAGAAGCCCGCGCCCTGGCCGAAATCATAGGCGGGATCGTCGGGCACGCCGTCGCCGCGCGGGCTGGTGTCGGGCGCGATCAGGATGATGCTGTGTTCGGCGCACGCCCGGCGATACTCGCCCTTGTCAGTGACATTGGCGTGGGTGCAGGTCAGGCCGGAGAGATACCACAACACCGGCAGCTGCGCCCCCGCGGCGTGCGGCGGGATATAGATGGAGAACACCATGTCGGTGCCGGTCGCGGTCGACGCATGGCGATGCACCTCCTGCACCCCGCCATGCGCGCGGTTGGCCGAAACCCGCTCGATGCTCATCGAAACACCACCGTCTTGCCGCCGTTCAGGAACACGCGCCGTTCGCCGACCGCGTTGACCGCGCGCGCCAGCACCTGCGCCTCGATATCGCGGCCGATACGGACCAGGTCGTCGACGGTCGCGCGATGATCGACGCGCTCGACCGCCTGTTCGATGATCGGCCCTTCGTCCAGGTCGGCGGTGACGAAATGCGCGGTCGCGCCGATCAGCTTGACGCCGCGCGCATGCGCCCGGTGATAGGGCTTCGCGCCCTTGAAGCCGGGCAGGAAACTATGATGGATGTTGATGCACTGCCCCGCCAGCCGCTGAGCAAAGTCGGCTGACAGCACCTGCATGTAGCGCGCCAGGATCAGCCACGGCGCGCCCGCATCCGTCATCACGCCCTCGATCGCGCGCTCCTGAGCATCGCGATCCTCGCCCACCGGCAGATAGTGAAAGGGGACGCCATGCCATTCGACCAGGTCGCGCAGGCTGTCATGGTTGGACACGATGGCGGCGATGTCGACCGCGAGCGACCGGGTCTGGCGACGGTGGAGCAGGTCGTTCAGGCAATGCGACCCGCGCGACACCGCGATCACCGCGCGCGGGCGATCGTCGGCATCGGCCAGCGCCCAGTCGAGCGCCAGCCGATCCGCCACGGGCGCGAACGCATCGCGAAGTGCGGCGGTGTCGCCGATGAAGCGATCACCGCCGCCAGTGAAAACCACGCGCATGAAGAAGCGCCCCGTGTCCAGATCGGCATATTGCTGGCTGTCGACGATGAACCCGTCACGCTCGGCCAGGAAGCCGGCGACCGCGGCGACGATGCCGACGCGGTCGGTGCAGGCGAGCGTCAGGATCCAGCGTGGGGCCGGCGTCATCCCAGACGGTGCATCGCGCAGATCTTGTTGCCTGCCGGATCGCGCAGATAGGCGAGGTAGAGCTTGCCGAACGCGGCTTCACGCACGCCCGGCGGATCCTCGCACGGCGTGCCACCCGCCGCGACGCCCGCCGCATGCCACGCATCCGCCTGTTCGGGGGAGGCGGCGGCGAAACCGACGGTGCCGCCATTGGCGTGACAGGCGGGTTCGCCGTTCAGCGGCTTGGTCAGCAGGAACAGGCCGCCATTGTGAAGATAGATCACACGGCCGCTCGCGTCGGTCATGCCAGGCTTCGCGCCCAGCGCACCCAGCGTCGCATCGTAAAAGGCCTTGGACGCATCCATGTCATTGGCGCCCAGCATGATGTGACTGAACATTGAACGGCTCCTTGGTGGTTGATCGGTTGAAGGGGTCAGGGTCTCGATAGACGGTTCAATAGACGACGACGCTGCGGATCGATTCGCCCGCATGCATCAGGTCGAAGCCCTTGTTGATGTCGTCCAGGCTCAGCACGTGCGTGATCATCGGGTCGATCTCGATCTTGCCGTTCATGTACCAGTCGACGATCTTCGGCACGTCGGTGCGCCCCTTTGCGCCGCCGAACGCGGTGCCGCGCCAGTTGCGCCCGGTCACGAGCTGGAAGGGGCGCGTCGCGATTTCCTTGCCGGCCTCCGCCACGCCGATGATGATGCTGGTGCCCCAGCCGCGATGACAGCATTCCAGCGCGGTGCGCATGACGTCGGTATTGCCGGTGCAGTCGAAGCTGTAATCGGCCCCGCCGCCGGTCAGTTCGACCACCTTTGCGACGACGTCGTCGCGGCTCATGCCGCGCGTGTTGAGGAAATGGGTCATGCCGAAGCGCCGGCCCCACTCCTCGCGGTCGGGGTTGATGTCGATGCCGATGATCATGCCCGCGCCCGCCAGCCGTGCGCCCTGGATGACATTGAGGCCGATGCCGCCCAGCCCGAACACGACCACCGTCTCGCCGACCTGCACCTTGGCGGTGTTGACCACCGCGCCGACGCCCGTCGTCACGCCGCAACCGATGTAGCAGCTGGTCTGAAACGGCGCGTCGGGGCGGATCTTCGCGACCGCGATTTCGGGCAGCACCGTGAAGTTCGCGAAGGTCGAACAGCCCATGTAATGAAAGATCGGCTCGCCTTTGTACGAAAAGCGCGTGGTGCCGTCGGGCATCAGCCCCTTGCCTTGCGTCGCGCGGATCGCGGTGCACAAATTGGTCTTGCCGGACAGGCACGACTTACACTGGCGGCATTCGGGCGTGTAGAGCGGGATGACGTGGTCGCCCGGCACCACGCTGGTCACGCCGGCGCCGACCTCACGCACCACGCCCGCGCCTTCATGGCCGAGCACGGAGGGAAACAGCCCCTCGCTGTCCAGCCCATCAAGCGTATAGGCGTCGGTGTGGCAGATGCCCGTCGCCATGATTTCGACCAGCACCTCGCCGGCGCGCGGACCGTCGAGGTCGAGCTCGACGATCTCGAGCGGTTGCTTGGGCGCAAAGGCGACGGCGGCGCGCGTTTTCATGCGGAAATTTCCTCGGCGGGTCTCGCTCCTTCTCCCCTAGCCGGGCGCGGCGCGCGCGCAAGTGCCTGGTGTCGAAACGTTGCGCTTTGCGACCGATCCTGTCCGGCCCGGCGGGACCGGTCGCACCGCGACCATCGACGCCTTCATTCGGCGCTATCGGAGCCGAGCCTCACTGCCGGCCGGTCCCAGCGCATCGGATGGCCTGCGATCACGGCCGGTGGCCGCAGCCGCTGCGCCGGCCCCCAGGCGGTCGGTTCGATGTCGGGCGCATAGTCCGCATCGTCGGGCGGCGGCATGTCGCCGGTCGTTGGCTCCCCCGGGTGATCGACGAGCAGCTTTGCAGTGCGTGCGAGCGAAAGGCGCGCGGCCGTCGCGCCCGCACCGGTGGTCCGCGCGATGAGCGCGCGCACCGCCGCGGCCGCCAGCAGATATCCGGTGGCATGGTCGAGCGCCTGAACGGGCAGCGAGACGGGCCGGTCGGCCCCGCGCCAGACCTGGCCGGACGCGGCGATGCCGCAGGAGAACTGGACCAGGCTGTCAAAGCCCCGCCGCCGGGACCACGGGCCGCTGTGCCCATAGGCGTCGAGCGAGATGTCGATCAGACCCGGACGGATGGCCTGACGCTCGGCCGCGCCAAACCCCAGCCGGTCGAGCGCATCGCTGCGATAGCCATGGACCAGGATGTCGGCGCGGCCGAGCAACGCCGCGAGGGATGCCCGACCCGCAGCGGTCCTGAGGTCGAGCCGTGCGCAGCGTTTGCCCAGCGTCACTTCCGGCGCGACCGCGGGTTCGTCCCAATCCGGTGGGTCGATCCGCAGGACATCGGCACCGAACCCGGCAAGGAAGCGGGTGGCGACCGGGCCGGCCAGCACCCGGGTAAGGTCGAGCACCCGCAGCCCGGCAAGCGGACGGCCGGGCGTCGGCCGCCAGGCGCCATCGCCAGGCGCCGCCGGTGTATCCCACAGGATCAGCGGCTCGTGCGCCGCCGCGATGCCCTGGGGATGGTCCGACCATTGCTCGATGGTCCGTAGCCGCGCCGCGCAACCGCCGGCGGCGATGATTGCGGACTCCAGCGCGTCGCCGTGCCATTGCGCCACGCATTCGGCCACGGCCGCGCGATCGGGCGCACAGCCGAGCACCCCGAGCGCCGCGGCCCGATGGTGCGGCGCGTTGGTATGAAGCTTGATCCACCCGTCGCGCACTTGATAGTCGCCGGCGATCGCGTCCCACGGCGTCGGCATTTCCCAGCCCAGTGGCCGGATCGACCAGCCGAACCACAGCGACGCGAGCCGGTGCGAAACGGCTACCGGCGGCGCGACATCATGTACGCCGACCAGCTCGGACACCGACAGGCACGCCGCCGCGATCGATGCCGCCGCCAGCTCCGATACCGCGAAACACGACGGCAGCCGATCTTCATCCGAAAAGGCAACCCGGCCCGACGCCGTGCGCGGCAGGGCCAGCGCATCCAGGATCGCGCCGAGCAACGCGTGCGAAATCGTGTCGGACATCCCATGCTCCCTCATCCGGAGCATGTGGGCTAGCGCCTGATTGCCGCGCCGATCAATCTTGATACATATAATCAAGATGACCGAATGGATCGACCGCGACACCGCGTTGAAGCGCCTGAGGATCAAGGCGCAGACGCTTTATGCCTATGCCAGCCGGGGCCGCATCCGCATGCGGCCAGACCCGGCGGACGCCCGCCGCAGCCTGTACAGCGTCGACGATGTCGCCGAGGCGGGGGTGCGCAAGGCGCGCGGCCGCAAGCCCGCCGCGATCGCGTCGAGTTCGATGGCATGGGGCGAACCGTCGATCCCGACCCGGCTCTCCACGATCCATCGCGGCAAGCTCTACTACCGCGACGTCGATGCGCTGACGCTGGCGTCGACCGCAATGCTGGAGGAGGTCGCCCGGCAACTCTGGGCCGTCGACTGGCAACCGGCTTTCTCTGCCGCCGCCGGGCCTCACGCCGATGCGTTCTCGTTCCTGGCGGCGCGGATATCGACCGGCGCGTCGACCATCGGCCGCAGCGGCGACCACCTTGCCCGCGAAGCCGCGCAGATCATCGGCGGGCTGGCGTCGATCTGCGGTGCGGCGGATGTCCCCGGCCCGCTTCACCACCGGCTGGCGCGCGGCTGGAATGGCGACGACGGGACCGCCGACCGGTTGCGCCGCGCGCTGGTCGCGATGGCGGACCATGATCTCAACGCATCGACCTTTGCCGCCCGGGTCGCCGCGTCGACGGGCGCGTCGCTGCCCGCCTGCCTGCTCGCCGCGCTGTGCACGCTTTCCGGCCCGCGCCATGGCGGCGCAGGTGCGGCGCTGGCCGCGCTGGTGGAGGAGGCGCGCCGATCGGGCGCAGAACATGCCGTCCGGCACTGGCGCGAACGCGACGCGATGCTCCCCGGCTTCGGCCACCCGCTCTATCCCCAGGGCGATCCGCGCGCGGCACTGATGCTGGCGGGGCTCACGCCGCCCGAAGACCTGGCGGAGTTGGCCGCCAACGTGTGCGAGCAGACCGGGGCATTGCCCAATTGCGACTATGCGCTCGCGGCGATCACCCGCGTGCTGCGCCTGCCCGCCGATGCGCCGTTCAAGATCTTTCTGCTGGGCCGCGCCGTCGGCTGGTGCGCGCATGTGATCGAACAGAGTCGCGATGGCACGCTGATCCGGCCGCGCGGCCGCTTCGATGGCGCGTTGCCCGATTGACCGCGCGACAGGCCCCGCGGCGCGTCACGCCATTCTGTGCGCTCCACGCTTCACGGTAGCACGATGGCCCGGCCCGGTGCGCGTCGAGCGTTCGCGGATGGTATCGGCGAACACCCATTCGTTGACCGCCCGATCCGGGGTGAGCGAGAGCGTCATGTAGCCCCGGCGCGACGTATCGCACCATTTGAGTTCGGGGTTGGCGGCGATCATCGCGGCGGCGACCGCCTTGGGATCGGCGGCGAGCGCGCTCTCATAGCCGGGCGAGGTCACGCCCTGGCCGGCGAACTCGACCGCTGCCGGCCGCCCGTCCTGCGCCAGGTCATAGGCCCAGGCGTTGTGGCTGTCGCCGGCGATGACGATCGTGTCGGCGCCCATCGCCTGCACCGATTTGAGGAAGCGCGCCCGCGCCGCCGGGTAACCGCCCCAATTGTCGAGATTGGACGGCAGCCCGACCTTGCCCGCCAGCACCCCGGCGCGCACGAACGCCTTGGCGCGATCGGCGGCATCGGGTGCGAGGAAGTCGAGCGCGTTGGCCGGTGCGCGCGTCTCGCCCATGATCGTGCCGAAGCCGACGACCTGCCAGCGCGTCCCGGCGCGCACCGACGCGCGCATGGCATCCGCCAGCCAGGCTTCCTGCGTCGTCCCCAGCATCGTCGCGGCGGGATCACGCCACGCGCCGTCGCGAAATTCGACGAGCGCACGCGCCGGATCGGCGGACAAGAACAGCGGCGCGAGGCTCGGCGGCGCGCTGCGTGCGCTCAGCCGCGTGTCGGTGCGGTAAAGCATCGCGAGCGCGCCGATCGGATAGGCCTTCCACGGCTCGTCCGACACCGGCATCCATTCGCGATAGGCCTGGATCGCAGCCATCTTGCGTGTCGACCAGTCGCCCTCGTTCTTGTCGTGGTTCTGCGCGCCGCCTTCCCAGCTGTCATTGGCCGATTCGTGATCGTCCCATGACAGGATCATCGGCGCGGCGGCGTGCAGCGCCTGAAGATCGGGATCGGCCCGGTAGCTGGCATAGCGCAACCGGTAATCGGCGAGCGCGAGGATTTCGCCCTGCGGCTGCGGCACCCGGGCGGCGATTGCCTGCTCGGCCGACGGATAGTTTCCGGCCGCATATTCATAGATATAATCGCCCAGATGCACCGTCAGGTCGATGTCGCCGCGCCGGGCGGCATGGGCATAGGCGTTGAAATAGCCGAAGCCGATGTTCGAGCAGGAAAAGACCGCGATGTTGAACCGGTCGACCAGCGCATCGGGCAGCGTGCGCGTGCGCCCCACGGGCGACAGGGTGCCGTCGGGCGCGATGAAGCGGTAATGATAGCGCGTGTCGGGCTTCAACCCGTCGACGGTGAGCTTGACCGTGTGATCGCGCCACGGCCCGGTGATCATTTCGCCACCGCCCGCGACGCGCGCGAAATCGGCGCTTTCGGAAAGTTCGACGCGCAGCTTCGCGGCCGCGCCGTCCGCGGGGACATAGCGCGTCCACAGCAGCACCGACGTCGCGGCGGGCTCGCCGCTGGCGACGTTGTGCGTGAAACCCCGACCCGCGCCGACGCTTTGCGCCCAGGCGAAACCGGGGATGGCAAACGCGCCGAGCCCCAGTGCGCCGGTGGCGACGAACGATCGGCGGTCGATACGGATGGTCATGTGGCGTCTCCCCCTGGTACCCGTCGTCACGCCGCCAGACGCGGGCGGCGGCGCGCGTCGAGCAGCGACTGATAATAATCGATCAGCGCGATCGCATGATCGCGGTCGGTGCGCACCTGGCCTGCGGCATGGCGCGCGGCGGCGCGCAGGATGCGCGGTTCGCGCGTGAACAGGCGGCGGATCGCCGCGGCTGCCGAACGCGCGTCGCGGGCGCGATAGGTCTCGGCGAACAGTGGATCCGCCAGTTCGGCAAAGCCGCCCTCGTCGGGCGCGATCAGCGGCAATCCCGACGCGATCGCCTCCAGCCCGACCAGCCCGAACGGCTCGGCGTCGGAACCGTGGATGAGCGCATCGCAACTCGCCATGATCCGCGCCAGCCGCTGACGGTCATAGACCGGGCGGAACAGCTTGATGTGCGGGCTGCCCGCGACACGGCGCTGCACGACGCGGCTGTCGACGCCCGCGCCGATCTGGATCAGGCCGACCGGCATCTGCGCGCCCGCGCGCTCGACGGCGTCGAAGATCATCGGCCATCGCTTTTCGGGATGATGCCGGCCAATCCCGAGCAGCAGGTGCGCGTCGGGCGGCAGGTCGCACTGGGCCAGCAGCGCCCGGCGCAGGCCCTCGTCGCGGTGTTCGGGCGAGAAGATCCCGCGCTGGATGCCCAGCGGCATCGCGGCGTGAACGGTCAGCCCGCGCCGTGCATGACGCTTGGCCAGCGAGGGGCCATTGGTCACGAAGACATCGAACTTGGCCAGGAAACGCGCCATGTATCGCGTGTACCAGCCGAACGCGCGCTCGATGCGGTCGGGCGCGGCAAAGCGTTCGAACCAGCGCATCGGATAGGCGGCGACATTGTCGTTGTGCGCGAAGAAGACCTTGAGCGCGCCCCCCTGCCAGTTGCCGACGATCCAGCCCGGCCGCCACGGCGAGCTGGTTTCGACCACGTCCGCATCCAGCCGGTCGAGCAGCCGGCGGATCGGGTCGCCATCGACGAAGATGCCGTAATTGGTGTCGAGGATCAGACGCGGGGCCTTCACCCAATGGATGCAGCCCCCGCCCGGCCGCTCCTCCACAGCGTCCGCGCGCCCCGGGGCGATCACGATCAGCTCGTGCCCCAGCTCGGCCATGATCTCCATCTTGCGATCGAGATAGGTGCGCACCCCGCCGCCGGTGGGGGAATAATATTCGTTGACGTCGACGACGCGCACGGGCGTCTCCTTCACTTCCCGCCGCGGATCGGACCGAAGCCGGACAGGCCGCGCAGATACTGGGCGCGGATGTTGGTGGTCGTGACGCCATCGCCGACGTTGATGACAGCTTGATGAAGCTTCGGCCGGGCGCGCCCCAGCTTGACGTTGCTCGGGAACCCCGCGCCGTCCTTCCAGAAATCGAACTTGTTCCTGCCGTCGCGGTCGTGGGTGAACAACAGCGCGTAGCGGCCCGGTGCCGGCGCCTTGATACAGATGGCGACGGGGCCGCTGGGCGGCATCGGCGCCCAGATGCGGCGGAAGAACTTGCCTTCGGCGCGCAGGTCGCGATCGTCCTTCAGGAAATCCTGCTCGTTCGCGGGATAGAGCTCGAGCTTGAGGCGACCGACGCGGTCCTTGAGCCCGGTGACGTTGACGCGGATGGCCGGCCCCGAATCCGCCGCGCAAACCGCGGCGTCCTCCCCCAGGATTGCCTGCGCCGTTGCGGGGGCGCCGGCGGCGGCGGCAGCCGCGAGCGCGAAGCCCCGCGACACTTTCAGGATCGTTGGCATCAGAACCTCGTCTTGATGAGCGAGAACAGGCCGAACAGTGCGATGAGGACGAGATGGCAGAGCAGGTTGAGCGCGGAGGTGAAGGCAACGAGATCGCCCAGCGCCTCGCTCTGGCCGATGAACAGGATGGCGAAGGTCGCGAACACCAGTTCCTTGTTGGGGATGAGCGGCATGCGGAACACCAGCAGCCGCCCCGCGACCAGGAACGACCACATGCCCAGCGACACGTCGGGCATGGCGAAATGCCACGCCAGCGCCAGCGCGGCGGAATCGAGGACGAAGCGCACCGCATGGATGCCGAACACCTGCCAAAGCTGACGACGGCCGAGCGAGAAGACGCGTTTGGAAAAGATCACGAACGGCGCGGACAGGGCAAAGATGATCGCCGCCGACAGCGCGACCATGCGCAGGTCGGACCGGCTGAGCAGGTCGGACGCGATCGGCAGCACCAGCGCGATCATCAGCAGCGTCAGCGAATTGGCCGCGATCCCCGACAGGATCGTCACGTCTTTGACCGCGCCGAATGGCGACGTGACCATCTTCATGCGCTGGCGCGCCCAGACGTAGAAATAGACGTCGCCCGAATAGCCGATGACCACGTCGTTCGCGATCCGCTTGCGCAGCAGCGCGCCCAGCCCGGCGACGGGCAGCTGCCAGAGCCGACGGAAGATCACGAAGTCGCCGACCGGCGACGCAAGGTAGGCGACGGCGAAGGCGAGGTAGAAGAGCGGGCTGTCGGGAACCGTCCGCGACAGGCCCGCCAACCCGGCCTCGAGGAGCTCGCGGGCCAGTCCGACGACCATCAGCACGGACAGCGCCGCGCCCAGCAGCACCGGCCAGCGCCGCTTGATGCGCTCGATCGGCTCCAGCCCGCCCATTGCGGCGAACTCCTCGGACTCGGGCGTGGCGGCAGGCGTAGTCACGGGGTGATCGCGGCTCCGATCAGACGAAATGATCGGGATGCGCCGCGGCGAATGCGGGCAATGCCGTCGCGGCGGCGTCGATCGCCACCAGGCGGGGAAACGCATCGAGCGGCACCGAAAAGCGCCGGGCATTGGCGATCTGGGGCACCAGGAAGACATCGGCGATGTCGGGGGCCTCGCCGCCCAGATACGGCCCGTCGCCCGCCATTTCCTCGATCGCGGCCAGCCCGGTGACGATCCAGTGCGCGTACCAGGCCATGCGGGCGTCACGGTCGGCGTCGAACTGGGTTTCCAGGCGTTTGAGCACGCGAAGGTTGTTGAGCGGATGGATGTCGCACGCGATGGCAAGCGCGAGCGACAGCGCCCGGGCGCGGGCCAGCGGATCGGCCGGGATCAGCCGCGGTTCGGGATAGGTCGCCTCCAGCCAGTCGATGATCGCCAGCGACTGTGTCAGGATGGTGCCGTCGCCGATGTCGAGCGCGGGAACCAGGCCCTGGGGATTGGCGGCGAGAAACGCGGCGCTGCGCTGATCGCCATCGACCAGCGACACCGGATGGCGTTCCCACGGCACGCCCTTCAGATTGAGCGCGATCCGCACGCGATAGGCGGCGGAGGAGCGGGCATAGTCCATCAGTCGAATCGACGGCATCGGTGTTCCTTGGGCCGCGCGGACGGATCGGCCCCGCACGAATGGCCGGCCGCGACGGTGGGTTCGCGACGATGCCTATGACACGGCAATGACAGCACCATGACGTCCGCTCATCGGCCGGCCCGTCCGCACGCGCCGGCGGAAACGCTCAGCGCGCCGCGTCGGGATGGAGCGAATTGCCGGCCCGGCCGGCCCGGAACGCGCCCGGCCAGCTGCGCGGATCGATGGTCATTTCGCCGTTGAGCGAGAAGGTGATGAACTCCGCCCGGCCCCCGATATTCTCCCACGGCACCGGCCCGCCCAGACCGCGATCCTCGATCGAAAAGCGGCTGTCTGCGGAATTGTCGCGATTGTCGCCCATCAGGAAGACATGATCGCGCGGCACCGTGATCGGTCCATAATTGTCGCCCAGGCTGAGACCGATGTCGACGGTGTCGTAGCTGACGCCGTTGGGCAGCGTTTCGCGCACGATCGGGAGCCGGCAATAGGCGCGCCCGTCGGTTCCGGTGAAGCGCGCGCCGGGATATTGCGCGGCGTCGCACTGCGCATTGCGATCGACCGGCAGCACGCGGGGGGCGGCGATGCGGCGCTCGACCGGCACGCCGTTCAGGATGAGGGCGCCGTTGCGCACCTCCAGCCGGTCGCCGGGCAGGCCGATCACGCGCTTGATGTAATCGATCCGCGACCCCGGCGGCGTGACGATGACGACGTCGCCGCGTGCGGGCAGGCGGCCGAACAGCCGCCCGCCGACAAAGGGCAGCAGGTGAAAGGTCGGGGTCACGAACGAGAAGCCGTAGGGGTATTTGGTGACGACCAGCCGGTCGCCCTTCAGCAACGCCGGCACCATCGATTCGGACGGGATATAGAAGGGCTTGGCGATGAAGCTGTGAAAACCGAGCACGGCCAGCACCAGCCACAACAGCCCGCGCGCCTCCGCGCTCCAGTCCACGCCGCGACGCTGGGCCGCGGGCGGCGTATCGGCATCCTCACGCGGCAGGGGAATCGTCGCGGTGGCGTCAGTCGAGGTCATTCACCTATCCTCTGGCGTCACCGGCACCGCTTCGATCACCACGAACGCCTGCGCCCAGGGGTGATCGTCGGTCAGCGACAAATGGATGCGCGCGACGTGACCCGGCGGCGTGATCGCGTCAAGCGCCGCGTGCGCGCCACCGGTCAGCGCCAGCGTCGGTGCGCCGGACCGTGCATTGACCACGCCGATGTCGCGCAGGAACACGCCGCGCCGGAACCCGGTGCCCACCGCCTTGGAGAACGCCTCCTTGGCAGCGAACCGCTTGGCCAGCGTGCCCGCCATCGTGAACGGGCGCCGCGCCGCCTTCGCCCGCTCGACATCGGTGAAGCAGCGATGGAGGAAACGGTCGCCGAAACGGTCGATCGAACTCTGGATGCGGTCGATGTTGCACAGATCGGAACCGATACCGATGATCATGCCGCGCCCCCGAGCGCCGCCGCGGCGCAGGCCGGGGCCTCAAGCCGAACGATCCGCCCCACTGGCCAGCGGCCCCGGCCTGCGCCGGGGCGACGAGGGGTGGCCGTCACCGCGCGCTGTCCATCAGGTCGCGCATCCGCTTCACCACCGGGGCCAGCCCGTCGAAAATCGCCTCGCCGATCAAGAAATGGCCGATGTTCAGCTCGCGCAACTGGGGGATCGCGGCGATCGGCACGACATTGTCGAAGGTCAGGCCGTGGCCGGCATGGACCTCGATCCCGTTCTTGGCAGCCAGCGCGGCGGCGTCGGCGATCCGGCGCAGTTCGTCGGCCTGCGCGTCACCCGCCAGCTCCGCATAGCGGCCGGTGTGCAGTTCGACGACGGGCACGCGCAGGCGCAGCGCCGCGTCGATCTGGCGCGGATCGGGTTCGATGAACAGGCTGACGCGCACGCCCGCATCCCCCAGCGCAGAGCAGAAGGGCGCAAGCTGGTTGTGGAGCCCGGCGGCGTCCAGTCCCCCTTCGGTCGTGCGCTCCTCGCGCTTTTCCGGGACGATGCAGGCGGCATGGGGGCGGTGGCGCAGCGCGATGTCGAGCATCTCCGTCGTCATCGCCATTTCCAGGTTGAGCGGCACCGGCAACCCGTCCGACAGCCGCGCGATGTCGTCGTCGGTGATGTGGCGGCGATCCTCGCGCAGATGCGCGGTGATGCCGTCCGCGCCCGCATCCGCCGCGAGCAACGCCGCGCGCACCGGATCGGGATAGCCCGACCCGCGCGCATTCCGCACGGTGGCGACATGGTCGATATTGACGCCCAGGCGCAGGTGATGGGGGCTCATGCCACCGCCCGGCTGCCGGGCTTGACGGCGGGGATCGCCGCCAGTTCGGGCGGGAGTGCGTCGGGGGCATAGGTCGGCACGTCGAGCCGGATGAGCGGGTAGAACGGGACGCCCAGGTCCGCCGTCCCGTTCGATCGATCGACCAGCGCGGCGGCTGCGACCACCTCGCCCCCCGCCGTTCGGATCGCCGCGATCGCCTCGCGCGAGGACAGCCCGGTGGTGACGACGTCCTCCATCATCAGCACGCGCGTGCCGGGAGCGAGCGCGAAGCCGCGCCGCAGTTCGAACGTGCCGGTCGGCCGTTCGAGGAACATCGCGTCGACGCCGAGCGCCCGACCCATTTCATGGCCCGCGATCACCCCGCCCATCGCGGGCGACACCACCGCCTGGATCGCGCCGCGCACCGCATCGGGCAGCCGCGCGGCGAGCGAGTCGGCCAGCCGCGCGCCGCGCATCGGGTTCATCAGCACGCGCGCGCACTGCAGATACCTGCTGCTGCGCAGACCGGAGGAAAGAATGAAATGCCCCTCGAGCAAGGCGTCGGCGGCGCGGAATTCGGCCAGAACTTCGTCTTCGGTCATGCAGGATTTCCGGGGATCATCGGCGCTCACGTCTACGCCAGCCCCCCGGGCCGGGCAAGCTGGACCAAAAACCGTGCTGCATATGCTTGAGACGCCGGTAAACCCTCGATATAGGCCGCGACGTGAAACAGGACCCGTGCGCAATTACGGGCACGCTTGCGCAACCCGCGCCATGATGAAAACGGACGAAGCAAACCCATGCACCTACCCGGATTGAAGCCGATCCTGATCGCCGCCGCGCTGGCCCTGTCCGGCGCGACCGGCGCTGCGGCGCAACAGGCCGAAGCCCCGCCCGCCGCGGCGGAAGCGGCGCCCGTCGCCCCTGCCCAGGCGACCCCCGTCGTCACCGCCGGCGCTCAGCCGCAGGCCCCGGCCGATACTGCAGCGGCAGCGGCCACGCCGGCCAAACCTGCCGATCCCACGCTCAATCCCGACGGATCGCCGATCCTGCGCGCGACTCCGGGCCAGGGCCAGCCGACCGACGGGCTGGTCGGCCTGCAGACCCAGGTCACGCCGAACGGGCGCGAGGCCTTCGGCTTTCACAACTGGGTGCTGATGCCGATCATCACCGGCATCTCGATCCTGGTGCTCGGGCTCCTGCTCTATGTGATGGTGCGCTATCGCCGCGCCGCCAACCCGACGCCGTCCAAGACGTCGCACAACACAATGATCGAGATCATCTGGACGCTGGTTCCGGTGATCATCCTGGTGGTGATCGCAGTGCCGTCGATCCGGCTGCTCGCCAACCAGTTCAAGCCCGCCCCCGCCAATGCGGTCACGCTTAAGGCGATCGGCAATCAGTGGTACTGGACCTATGAATATCCCGACCATGGCGGCTTTTCGGTCACGTCCAACCTGCTGAAGGAACAGGGCGAGGTCGCGGCCGGCCAGCGGTTCCGCACCGACGCCGACGGGCCCCGCCTGCTGGCGGTCGACAATCGCATCGTCCTGCCGGTCGGCACGCCCATTCGCCTGATCACCACCGCCAACGACGTGATCCACAGCTGGGCGATGCCGGCGTTCTGGATCAAGCTGGACGCCATTCCGGGCCGGCTCAACGAAACCAGCTTCACCATCGAAAAGCCGGGCCTGTATTTCGGCCAGTGTTCGGAACTTTGCGGCGCGCGTCACGCCTATATGCCGATCGCAGTCGAAGCGGTGCCGGCCGCGCAGTTCGCCGCCTGGGTCCGCGCCAAGGGCGGCAAGATGCCGGGCGAGGCCGCGTCAGCCGCCGCCACGACACCGGCCCCCGCGGCGACGCCCGCCGCCACCGAAGACGCGCCGGCCGACAATGCGATCGCTCCCGAAGCGGCGGCGATCGAGAACACGGAAAACTGATCATGACCGACACCGCACTCAACCCCTCCGCATTCCACGCGCATGATGACCACGCGCACCATGATGCGGACCACAAGCCTGGCTTCTTCGCGCGTTGGTTCATGTCGACCAACCACAAGGACATCGGCACGCTCTACCTGATCTTCGCGATCGTCGCCGGCATCATCGGCGGCGCGATTTCGGGAATGATGCGCGCCGAGCTCGCCCAGCCCGGCATCCAGTTCCTGGAAGCCTGGTCGGGGCAGCAGGGCGACGCCGCGCTCCATTTCTGGAACGTGCTGATCACCGCGCACGGGCTGATCATGGTGTTCTTCATGGTGATGCCGGCAATGATCGGCGGTTTCGGCAACTGGTTCGTGCCGATCATGATCGGCGCGCCCGACATGGCGTTCCCGCGCATGAACAACGTGTCGTTCTGGCTGCTCATCCCGTCCTTCGCGCTGCTGCTCGCCTCGCCCTTCTTCGGCGGCGCGGGCACCGGCTGGACGGTCTATCCGACGCTGTCGACCTATGGTCAGCCCGACGCATCGGTCGACATGGCGATCCTGTCGCTCCACCTGGCGGGCGCGAGCTCGATCCTGGGCGCGATCAACTTCATCACGACCATCTTCAACATGCGCGCGCCGGGCATGACGCTGCACAAGATGCCGCTGTTCGTGTGGTCGGTGCTGGTCACCGCCTTCCTGCTGCTGCTCGCGCTGCCCGTGCTGGCGGCCGCGATCACCATGCTGCTGACCGACCGCAACTTCGGCACGACCTTCTTCGATCCGGCCGGCGGCGGCGACCCGGTGCTGTACCAGCACCTGTTCTGGTTCTTCGGCCACCCCGAAGTGTACATCATGATCCTGCCGGGCTTCGGCATCGTCAGCCACATCGTCGCGACGTTCAGCCGCAAGCCGGTGTTCGGCTATCTCGGCATGGCCTATGCCATGGTCGCGATCGGCGTCGTCGGCTTCGTCGTGTGGGCGCACCACATGTTCACGACCGGGCTGAGCGTGAACACGAAGATGTACTTCACCGCCGCGACCATGATCATCGCGGTGCCGACCGGCATCAAGATCTTCAGCTGGATCGCGACGATGTGGGGCGGCTCGCTGAGCTTCAAGACGCCGATGATGTGGGCGATCGGCTTCATCTTCATGTTCACCGTCGGCGGCGTCACCGGCGTCGTGCTCGCCAATGGCGGCGTCGATGACTATATGCATGACACCTATTACGTCGTGGCGCACTTCCACTATGTGCTGTCGCTCGGCGCGGTGTTCGCGCTGTTCGCCGGCTTCTACTACTGGTTCCCAAAAATGTCGGGCCGGATGTACAGCGAGCTGCTGGGCCAGCTGCATTTCTGGGTGTTCTTCGTCGGCGTGAACGTGCTGTTCTTCCCGATGCACTTCCTGGGCACCCAGGGCATGCCGCGCCGCTATCCCGACTATCCCGACGCCTATAGCTATTGGAACGAGATCGCGAGCATCGGCTACGCGATCATGGCGGTCGGCATGGTGTTCTTCTTCTGGAACGTCCTCCAGTCGCTGCTGGCGGGCAAGAAGGCGGAGGGCAATCCGTGGGGTGAAGGCGCGACCACGCTGGAATGGACGCTGCCCAGCCCGCCGCCCTTCCACCAGTTCGAAACGCTGCCCAAGATCGACTGATCGACAGGCACTAACGCCTCGAAAACATGAACGACCCGGGTGATCGCCGTCACCCGGGTCGTTTCACATGCGCGCAACATTCCCGATGTCTAAGGCGCAGGGTTCACGGGTGATTGCCGAAGGGCGTCGCGGCGGCGGACCGTGACCATGCCGGGGGGGGGAAGGCAGGGGCTTCGACAGGGGGTTCCGATGCGATGGACGATGACCGGCGCGGTAATGACGCTGCTGTGGCTGAACGCCTGCTCGGGCGGGGGCGATCCGGGCGGATCGACACCGATCGCCGCAACCCCGACGCCCGGCCCGACACCCTCACCCACTCCGACACCGGCGCCCACCCCGACGCCCGCACCCACGCCGACCCCGACACCCGCGGCCAGCCCAAGCTCGACCTATATCCGCTTTGCCGACATCTATGCGTACCGGCTCGGGTCGGGCGTGACGCTGCCCAGCGCGTGCAGCGCGGTGGCGTTCGACCGGCAGCCGCCATCGGTGCTGCCGACCACTAGCTTCGGTCAGGGCGCGACCTTCCGTTTCGTGGTCACGCCCCAGGTCTGGGCGATCAACGGCGACGGCTTTCAGCTCTCGTTCGACGGCCGCACGGTCGACCCCTTCGCCACCGGTGCCGAAGCGGCCTATATGACCGAGGTAGCGGGTGAGCCGGTGCGCTTCACCATTGTCGTGCCGGACGCCGGGGGCCGGGCGTTCGCCTATAGCCGGCTGGCATCGGTGGCGATCCCGGTCGAGCGGGTGTCCCGCCAGACGCACTGCATCGTCGGCATCTCGACCCTTTCCAGCGACCTCGCCACGGCACCATCGACGCCCTATGGCGATGGCCGCGTCCTGGCGACTGCCTATCTGGCCGATTCGGGTGGCGGGCCGGCCCGCGCATATGGCCTCGGCAACAGCATCGTCGCAATCACCCCCGACCCCGCGGGCCGCCGCATCACGCTTACGCTCCGGTTGGTGGGCACGCCCATGGCCGGGGGGGCCGACATCCCGCTGGGCAGCTTTGCCGCCATTGCGTCGATCGACGCCGCGACGGGCAATTTCACCGCGCCTTTGACCAGCAGCGACCGCGGCGTGACCGGAACGGTCAGCGGCCGGTTCTTCGGGCCCCAGGCGATCGAGGTGGCGGCAGCGTTCGGCGCGACCGTCGCGGCAGACGGCGCACAGCCCGCCTTCACGATCGCTGGCGGCATATTTGCCACACGCTAAGCCGCCACCCGCTGCATCTGCCGGGTCGATATGCTATCAGCCGACGGCCGGTCACGATGACCGCGCCCTTCATGTCCAGGGAGCATGATCAGATGGTCGCCAACAGTCCATGGCAGCATCACCGTCGCGCAGGCGTCGCCGACGACATCGATTTCGAGATCAAGGGCCAGGAGCTTCAATTCGTCGAGATCGAGCTCGACCCCGGCGAAAGCGCGGTGGCGGAAGCCGGCGCGCTCGTCTGGAAGGACGCGGCGATCGGCATGACGACGGTATTCGGCGACGGCAGTGGCGGTGCCGACGGCGGTTTCATGGACAAGCTGCTCGGCGCGGGCAAGCGACTGATCACCGGCGAAAGCCTGTTCACCACGGTGTTCACGCACAATGGCAGCGGCAAGGCGCGCGTTGCCTTTGCCTCCCCCACCCCGGGTGCCATCCTGCCGCTCAACCTTGCGCAGCTGGGCGGGCGGCTGATCTGCCAGAAGGACAGCTTCCTCGCCGCAGCCAAGGGCGTGTCGATCGGTGTCGAGTTCCAGCGCCGGGTGATGACCGGGCTGTTCGGCGGCGAGGGCTTCATCATGCAGAAGCTGGAGGGCGACGGCTGGGTCTTCGTCCAGATGGGCGGCACCGTGGTCGAGCGCGAGCTGGGGCCGGGCCAGGAGCTTCACGTCGATACCGGCTGTCTGGCCGCCTATACGCCCGGCATCGACTTCGATCTGGTGACGGCGGGCGGGGTCAGGAGCGTCCTGTTCGGTGGCGAGGGGCTGTTCTTCGCGCGGTTGCGCGGGCCGGGGCGGGTATGGATCCAGTCGCTGCCCTTCTCGCGCCTCGCCGGACGGATGCTCGCCGCCGCCGGATCGCGGGGGGGACAGAATCGGGGCGAAGGATCGATGCTGGGCGAGCTCGGCGACCTGATCGGCGGCAATCGCTGACGGACGGACGCCACCTCTCCCGTCAACCGAGCGTCATTGCAAGATGCCCGGTGGCCCCCGGCACAGGGCTGGGGTGACGGACAAGTGCGACTCGGCTTACGCGATGATGCTGTCGCCCAGCGTCATCGTCTCGCCATTGGTGACGATCACCCGGTCGCCCAGCTTGACCGTGCCGAACAGCTTGCGCGCGAACGCGGTCGGGACGCCGATGCAGCCATGCGTCGCCGCGCCTTCCTCGACATCGCTGCCGTGGATCGAGATGCCGTCATTGGTCAGCCGCAGCATATAGGGCATCGGCGCGTCATAGAGGTTGGAGACGTGATCGGCGTCCTTCTCGGTAATCGGATAGATGCCGGTCGGCGTCGGCTTTTCATCCGCGCCATAGAGGATCACCGCCGCGCCGATCTCATGCCCGCCCCTGAACACCGACAGCACCTGCGCCTGCAGGTCGACGGTGATGACAATCGGGCCATCGGGGACGCCGGCGTCGTCCCAGACATGATCGCCATGGGTGAAGGGCGACGGCACGTCGAGAATGCGCTTGACGACGAAATCGGGGTTGGCGGCGGGTGCCGTCATCTCGACCGGCGTCGTCGCAGCGATCGGTGAAGGCGTGGGTTCGGGCATGGATTGAAGCGCGGGCGCAGCCACCGGTGCAGCCTCGCGCAATGTGTCTATGCCGCTGTTCATCGCCAGCAGCGTCGCACTCGTCCCGATCGCCAGCATCATGCCGGCGCCCATCGCATAGGTCCCAAAGCGGGTCATCATCAGCTCCTGTTGCGCTGCTTATCGTCGATTGCCGCACGGTGCGCGAGGGGGTGGAATCGCACTGTGCCGGGCTGGGACGTTTACCACGCCAACAGCAGAAGAGCGTGTATCGACCCGCTCATCCTGAGTAGGGACTAAGCTTGGCGAAGCCTGTCCTGAGCGACGCCGCAGGCGACGTCGAAGGGCTCAGCGGCTACGCAGGATGAGCGGTTCGGGGATACGTCCTTGCGCGCAAACTCGCACGCAAGACTCGCTGACGACTGGCCTCAAATCCCCTCCGCCACCACCGGGAAGCCGGCCGCTTCCAGCGCCGCCGTCAGATCGGCGACGCACTGATCGACCACCGCGGCATCCGTTGCGCGGACGACGAAGTTGGCGCCGACGCGGCCTTCGCGGAAGAAGGGGTAGCTGCCGATCGCGACGCCGTCATGGCTGGCCTCTGCCCGACGGAGCAGGTCGGCGACTTCGCTTTCGGCGACCCAGCAGCCGATCGTGCGGCTGATCAGCGGCAGCCCGCCCTCCAGCGTGCCGGTCAGCGCGTCGAGCATTCCCGCCGCGATGTGCGGCACGCCCGCCAGGATCAGGATGTTGCCGATGCGGATGCCCGGCGCGCCCGACATGCGGTTGACGATCAGCTCCGCCCCCGCCGGGGTGCGCGCCATGCGCAGCCGCGCCTCGCTCAGGCCGCCGCGCGTCGCATAATAGGCCGCCAGCGCCGCGTGCGCCTGGGGGTGGATCACCACCTCGACCCCCAAGGCGGCGGCGATCGCGTCGACGGTGATGTCGTCATGGGTCGGCCCGATGCCGCCGGTGGTGAACAGGTAATCGTTGCGCGCGCGCAGCGCGTTGACCGCCTCAACGATCGCATCCTGGCGGTCGCCGACCACGCGCACTTCGGCCAGCCGGATGCCCTGGGCATTCAGCCAGGTCGCGATCTGGGCCACGTTGCGGTCCTGGGTCCGGCCCGACAGGATCTCGTCGCCGATCACGACCAGCGCGGCAGTCCAGATGCGTGTGCTCATGGCCGCGCGGCATAGCGCAAGCCCCGTCGCTGGCAAAGCCGGGCCTGTGCCGCTATATTCGCGCGATGACCGAATATGTGATGGCGGACGCGGCCACGCCGATGGCGCGCGACGGGGCAATCAAGCTGCACGGACCCGACGGGTTCGAAGGGATGCGGCGTGCCGGGCGGCTGGCGGCCGAAATCCTGGATGCACTCGTCCCCCATGTCGTCCCGGGCGTGACCACCGCCGAACTGGACGACATGATCCGCGGCATGATGATCGCCGGCGGCGCGGTGCCGGCGACGCTCGGCTATCGCGGCTATACGCACAGCTGCTGCATCTCGATCAACCATGTCGTCTGCCACGGCATCCCGGGCGACCGAGTCCTCAAGGACGGCGACATCGTCAATATCGACGTGACGCCGCTACTCGACGGCTGGCACGGTGATACCAGCCGCATGTACCTGGTCGGCGACGTGCCGCTGAAGGCGCGCCGGCTGGTCGAGGTGACGCACGAGTGCCTGATGCTCGGCATCGAACAGGCGCGACCGGGCAACCGGATGGGCGACGTCGCCAACGCCATCCAGCGCCATGCCGAACGCCACCGCTTCGGCGTCGTGCGCGACTTCTGCGGGCACGGCTTGGGCCGGCTGTTCCACGACGCGCCCGAAGTCGTCCATGTCGGCCGCCCCGGCACCGGACCCGAGCTCAGGCCCGGCATGTTCTTCACCATCGAACCGATGATCAATATCGGCCGCCCCGATGTGAAGCTGCTCGACGATGGCTGGACGGCGGTGACGCGTGACCGGTCGTTGTCGGCGCAGTTCGAACATTCGATCGGGATTACCGAGGACGGCTGCGAGATCTTCACGCTCAGCCCCAAGGGGCTGCACCGCCCGCCCTACGCCTGACCGCCCGGACGGGGGGACGCGGAAATGTGGGATGCCCATGCCGCGCAACTGCGCGCGCTGGCCGACGCGGATCGGCTGCGGGCGCTCGCGCCGCGTGCCGGCATCGACTTTTCGTCCAACGACTATCTCGGGCTTGCCGGGTCGGACCGGCTGCGCGATGCCGCCCGCGCCGCAATCGACCGGGGTATACCCGTCGGGTCGGGCGGATCGCGGCTGCTGCGCGGCAACCATCCCGAGCATGAGGCGCTGGAAGCGGAGGCGGCAGACTTTTTCGGCAGCGAGACGGCGCTTTTCCTGCCGACCGGCTATGCCGCCAATTCGGCACTGCTCGCGACCCTGCCCCAGACGGGCGACCTGATCGTCCATGACGAACGGGTCCATGCGAGCAGTCATGAAGGGATGCGGCTGACGCGCGCGACGTCGCGAAGCTTTCCGCATAACGACGCGGCCGCCGCCGATGCGGCCATCGCGGCGTGGCGGCGGACGGGCGGCACCGGCACGCCGTGGATCGCGGTCGAAAGCCTCTATTCGATGGACGGCGACCGCGCACCGCTCGACGATCTCGCCGCGGTCGCCGCGCGCCATGACGCGATGCTGGTGGTGGACGAGGCCCATGCCACCGGCGTGTTCGGCACGGACGGTGGCGGGCTGGCGGCGGCGCTCGGCGGTGCGCACAACCTCATCACGCTGCATACCTGCGGCAAGGCGATGGGCGTGGAGGGCGCGCTGGTCGCGTTGCCGCGCACCGCGCGCGACTTCCTGGTCAACCGCGCGCGCGGCTTCATCTTTTCGACCGCGCCGTCGCCGCTCAGCGCCGCGCTGGTGCGGGCCAGCCTGCGTATCCTGGCCGACGCGCCGGAACTGCGCACCGAACTGCACGGGCTGATTGCGGTGGCGGGCGCACAGCTGCCCGGTGCGGGTGCCAGCCAGATCGTGCCGGTCATATTGGGCGAGGACGCACGCGCGATGCGGGTGGCGGCTGGCTTACGCGAACGCGGCTTCGACATTCGCGGCATCCGGCCGCCGACCGTTGCGCCGGGCACGGCGCGGCTGCGCATCTCGATCACCCGCAATGTCGATGCCACGCAGATCGCGACGCTGGGCGACGCCATTCGGGAACTGACGGCATGAGGCTGGTCGTCACCGGCACCGACACCGATGTCGGCAAAACGATGGTCGCGGCGATGCTCGTCCAGGCGCTGGGGGCGCTTTACTGGAAACCGGTGCAGTCGGGACTGGCGGATGGCAGCGATTCCGATCGCGTCGCCGCGCTGACCGGCGTCGCGCACGACCGCATCCTGCCCGAGGCCTATCGCCTGACCGAACCGCTGTCGCCGCACCGCGCCGCCGAACTCGACGGGGTGACGATCGATGCCGCGCGGCTCGTCCCGCCGCCCCACGATCCGCTGGTGATCGAGGGCGCGGGCGGCGCGCTGGTCCCGGTGACGCGCGACCTGCTCTATGCCGACCTGTTCGCGCGCTGGGCTTTGCCGGTCGTCATCGTCGCGCGGACGGCGCTGGGGACGATCAACCACAGCCTGCTGACGATCGAGGCGTTGCGTGCACGCGCCGTGCCGATCCTGGGCATCGCGTTCAACGGCGACGCCAATGCGGACAATGAAGCGACGATCTGCGCGATCGGTGGGGTTCGCCGCCTGGGCCGCCTGCCCCGACTCAACGCGCCGTCGCCGGATGCGCTGGCGCAGGCGTTCGCCACCCATTTCGACGCGGGCGATTTCGCATGACCTCACCCATATGGCACCCGTTCACCCAGCATGGCCTGGGCGAACCGATCCCGCTGGTCAGCCATGCGCAGGGCGCGGCGATCCACACCGTCGATGGCCGCCGGATCATCGACGCGATCTCGAGCTGGTGGGTGACGACCCATGGCCATGGCCACCCGCGCATCATGGCGGCGATCGCCGAGCAGGCGGCGCGGCTGGACCAGATCATTTTTGCCGGCTGGACGCACGAGCCCGCCGAAACGGTCGCGCGCGAACTGGTGGCGATCACCCCCGCGCCGCTGACCCGCGTGTTCTTCTCCGATTCGGGCTCGACCAGCGTCGAGGTGGCGCTGAAGATGGCGCTCGGGCATTTCGCCAATCGGGGCGAGGCGCGCCACCGCATCCTGGTGCTCGAACACAGCTATCATGGCGACACGATCGGCGCGATGTCGGTCGGCGCGCGCGGGGTGTTCAATCGCGCCTATGCGCCGCTGCTGTTCGACGTCGAGACCCTGCCCTTCCCTGCGACCGGGCGGGAACAGGCGACGATCGACGCGCTGGAGGCCGCGTGCCGCGACGATACCCCTGCCGCCCTCATCGTCGAGCCGCTGCTGTCGGGGGCGGGCGGCATGCTGATCTATCCGCCCGCGACGCTGCGCGCGATGCGCGACCTCTGCACCCGCCACGGCGTGCTGTTCATCGCGGACGAGGTGATGACCGGATGGGGCCGCACCGGCACGCTGTTCGCCTGCGACCAGGCGGGCGTGGTCCCCGACCTCATGTGCCTGTCCAAAGGGCTGACCGGCGGTGCGATGCCGCTAGCCGTCACGCTGGCCACCAATGCGATCTTTGACTCGCACTGGTCGGAAGATCGCGCCCGGATGTTCTTTCATTCCTCCAGCTACACCGCCAATCCGATCGCCTGTGCCGCCGCGGCTGCCAATCTGGCGATCTGGCGCGACGAACCGGTGCTGGACCGCGTCGCCGACCTTGAACGGCGGCAGCGCACGCATCTGGCTGCGCTGGCATCGCACCCGGCGGTCCATGGCGCGCGCCAGCTGGGAACGGTGACCGCGCTGGAGCTTGGCGACGGGACGTCGCGCTACCTGTCCGATCTGGCCCCGCGACTGCTGGCGTTCTTTCACGACCGGGACATCCTGCTCCGGCCGCTTGGCAACACGATCTACGTCATGCCGCCCTATTGTATCGACGATGCCGACCTAGGCCTGATCTACGGCGCCATCGCCGAGGCCCTCGACCGGTTCGGCTGACTCCGCATCTTCGCGGACGCCGTGCAGATTGACGTCGGCGAAGGCCAGCAGCTGGCGGCGCAGCGTGCGCCAGTCGGTCAGTCCCCAGCGATCGGCGCGTTCGACCGACAGGATCGGATCGCGGCCGGGATCGACCATCACCCAGTCGATCGGGCGCTTGGCATGGGTCGAGAAAAAGGCGCAGATTGCGGGCCGGAGCGGATCCTCGGTCAGCTCGTCTGCGACGATGCCCAGCCGCCCGCTTTGCAGCATCACCAGCGATCCCGGCGGGAACGCCCCGATCAGCTTGCGGAATTCGGCGAGCACGCGGCGGTCGAAATGGCCTTCGGCGGTGCTCATCCATTCCAGCGCCTCGGCCGGCGACCAGCTGCGCTTGTACGCGCGGGCCGAGGTGACGGCGTCATAGACGTCGCAGATCGCCGCCATGCGCGCGACCAGGCTAATTTCCTTGTCCTTCAGCCCGAACGGATAGCCCGATCCGTCGAGCCGCTCGTGATGATGCAGACAGACGTCGCGCACCACCGCCGGGACTTCGGCCACGTCGTTCAGCAGCTCATGCCCGCGCACCGGATGCTCGCGCACCAGCCGGAATTCATCCACGGTCAGTTCGGCGGGCTTGTCGAGCACCGCGCGCGGGATACGCGCCTTGCCGATATCGTGCAGCAGGCCGGCCAGGCCGACATCCTCCAGCACCAGGCCCGGCTCGTCGAGCCGCCGGGCGAGCGCGACCATCAGGCCACACACCGCCACCGAATGCAGATAGGTGTATTCGTGCTTGGTTTTCAGCCGGCCCATGCCCGGCAGCGCCATCGGGTGGCGCAATACCGACGCGGTGACCGATCGGACCAGCGCCTGCAGCGCGTCGTAATCGATGGGATCGCCGTCCGTCACTGCCCGGAAGGCCCCACGGATCGTTTCCTTGCCCGATTCGATGATCTGCTTGGCGCGCTCGCGCTCGCGGCCGAGCGACGCGGGACGCGCGCGCAGGAACATCGGTGCGGCCGGTGCCGGCGGGCCGGCATCCGTTTCCGTTTCCGGCGGCATGAACATGCGCCAGTCGCTGCGCAGCAGCGTGTCGTTGATAACCTTTGGCTCTACCCCGTCCATGACACCGGCATAACGCGGACATGGTTGCCAAGCCGTTACGAAAATCCGGGGGCGGATCAGCCCGCGGCGATCTCGCCGCGATAGCGCCGCGGGCTTACGCCGATCACGTTGCGGAAGCTGGTCGAGAAATGCGCCGGCGATCCGAACTGGTAACGCCGCGCGATTTCCGCGACCGGCATCGACGTCGCCCGAAGGTCCTCGGCCGCCGCGTCGATGCGCGCCCGGACAAGATAGGTGTAGACGGTCAGTCCGGTGACCCGGCGGAAAGGCCCGGCCAGCAAAGTGCCGTCGCGCCCTGCCGCGGCGTGGATGTCGGCGAGTGTCACCGGCGCGCGAAGATTTGCGTGAATGAACGCGATCGCGCGGGCGACGGCCGGGTCCTCGCTGCGCACCGCGATTGTCGCCATGCGCGTGGACAGGTTCGACCAGCGCAGCAGCGTGCGCAACGCAATCTCGTTGACGACCGCTTCGACCGTGACTGTCGAAAAATGCCCGGGCGCGCGGAAAAACGCCGCGAGCGCGGACTGTACGCGTTGCATGACCGGCCAGGGTGCCGGATCGGCATGACTGGCGAAGTGCACGGCGCGACCATCGGCCACGTCCGCAACGAGCGTCGCCATCCAGTCGGGTTCGATCGCCACCGCGATCGTGCGATGCGTGCCCGACACCGCGTTGCTGGCGGTGGCATGACGGACGAGTTCGCTGCCCGACGGGGCGAAGCTGACCGCGTGACGATCGAACTCGAGCCGGCGAAGCGGGCCGTCATTGACCTTCATCATCGACCAGCCGGGATTGAAGTTGAAATCGATCACATGCGCGCGCGCCTGAAAGGAAAAGTCGAACACCTCGCTTTCCAGCTCGTGCAGCCGGACGCCCGGCGTTTCGATCTGAAGGCCGAAATCGGGCCGGCGCTCGATCCGTCCGTCGACGCGCGGGGCGATATCCTTGCGTCCCGCCCTGCCGACGACGAGCGGCTGGATGACGTGGTGATGCACCGGGGCGGTCGGGGGCGGGATGAGCAGGGGCATGATCTTTGTCCAATCGGCACTCGACCGCCCGGATTTCCGGCGGTGAGCCGACGGCGTTGGCAGCCGTCCGCAACACGACCATGACGGCCGCGCGATAAATTCCCCGACGCTTTCGATTTATTGCGATTGATTTCGGGTGCTGCCCGCCGCGCGCATTCTTGCGAGATATATCGAAAATGGACCTACTCCGTTTTGCGGGGCTGTCATTCCACGCGCCTACCCGCCGCACCTTGTTGCGATGCAAAAAGGGGAGCGCACGCCATGCAACGTCCATTCAATCTTGCCGCACTTGCCGCCTCGATCCGGCTGCTCGGTGGCGCGAGCGCCGCGGCGATTGCCGTTTGCGCGGCAATCCCGGCTGCTTATGCGCAAGTGACCTACGCCGAAATCGGCGGCGAGGTTCGCTTCGACGACGGCGCACCGGCGGCCGGCGCGACGATTGTCGTCGAACATGTCCCGTCGGGATCGCGCGTCACGACACGGGTCAACGCCTCGGGCCAGTTCACCGCCAGCGGCCTACGCATCGGCGGACCCTACACGATCCAGATCAGCGGCGACGGGGTAGTCACCTCCGAGATCAAGGACATCTTCGCGGTTGCGGGCGATCCGGTCACCCTGTCGGCCACCGTGGCCCGGCGCGACGCGGGCGCCGCGGACGAGATCGTCGTGCTGGGCGGATCGCGCAACCGGCTGAGCTTCGGGTCGATCAACACTTATGGCCAGGGCGAGATCAGCGACCAGCCGGTCGTCGAGCGCCGCCTCCAGGAAATCATCCAGCGCGACAGCCGCGCCTTCCTGGACTTCGGTCAGCCGGACGAGGATCAGGGCATTTCGCTGCTCGGTTTCAACACGCGGTTCAACAACCTGATCGTCGACGGCCTGTCGCAAGCCGACAGCTTCGGCGATAATTTCACCGGCCTGTCGACACGGCGATCGCCGATCTCGCTGGACGCCATCGAATCGCTGTCGGTCGAGACGGCGCCGTTCGACGTCCAGAATTCGGGCTTCCAGGGCGGCCAGATCAACATCAACACCAAGTCGGGCAACAACCAGTTCCACGGCTCCGCCCGCTATCTGCAGGGCGGTGGCGGCCTGTCCGCGCGTGAAATCGGCACCGATGCCGCGGGCGCGCCGTTCACGATCGCGCGCGAACCTATCGAGCGCACCTATGGCGCGACGCTGTCCGGACCGATCATCAAGGACAAACTGTTCTTCTTCTTCAGCTATGAAGAATTCAGCGAAAACGACACGCTGGGCGCCTGTCCCTCCGGCATCGCGTGCGAGACCCCCAGCCTGCTCGTCAGCAGCGCAGCCTATGACCGCATCCGTCAAATCGGCATCGACCGCTACGACTATGATTCGGGCGACTTCAACGACATCCTCAACACGCCCAATGGCGAGCGCAAGTTCCTGGCCAAGCTCGACTGGAACATCAGCGACAACCAGCGCGCGCAGCTGACCTATCAGCGCACCGAATCGAACAGCATCGACACGACGCGTGGCCCGGGCCTCAACTCGCCGTCGAGCGCCGCCGCGTTCGACGCCGACACCCCGATCGGCCTTTCCGGTCAGCTCTTCTCGCAATGGTCGGACCGCTTTTCCACCCAGATCCAGGTCGGCTATCTGCGCCAGGTGCGAAAGGCGACGCCCTTGTCGGCGAACGCGAATTTCGGTCAGGTGCTGCTCCAGGACGTCGACTTCACCCGCAATGCCGACGGTTCGCTGGTGCTCGATGCGAACGGCAATCCCATCCCCGACGGCGACCTGTCGATCGGGCCGGACGATTCCGATCAGAACAACGTGCTCGAGGCGGATCGCTGGCAGATCAAGACGCGCGGTGAATATGTCGCCGGCGATCACAAAATCTCGTTCGGATACGAATTCGACCGCCGCGACATCTTTCGTTCGCGTGCCCCGGCGGGCAATGGCGTGTTCACCTTTGCACCGATCACGGTCAACGGCACCGCGCTGACCACGATCCAGGCGTATGAACAGGGCATCGCCACCAGCGTCAGCGCCACCGCGCCGACGACGGGCAATGTCGCCGACGCCGCCGCCGATTTCGCGCTGACCCAGCACTCGGTCTATCTGCAGGACCAGTGGGCGGTCACGCCCCGGCTCGATATGCTGTTCGGCCTGCGTTACGAGCTGTTCACCAGCGGCGACGCGCCGGCGGCCAATCCCTTCTTCCTCGCCCGCTACGGCATCTCGAACCAGGACACGCTCGACGGCGTCGACGTGTTCCTGCCGCGCTTCGGCTTCAACTGGCGGCCGTTCGACAACACCGTGGTGCGCGGCGGCGCGGGCATCTTCGCCGGCGGCACGCCGATCACCTGGTTCACCGAACCCTTCCTGACCAACGGGGTCAGCCTGGCAACGGTCACGCGGAACAACGCACAGCTTGGCGGGCCGGTCGATCCCAATGAATTGCCGGCCGCCATCCTGGCGCAGCTCGCGACGGTGCGCGCGGGGCTGCGCAACGGCACCGACAGCAGCGTTTCGTTCATTTCGGCCGACTTCGACATCCCCAAAAATGCGCGTTTCACGCTCGCGGTCGACCAGCGCGCCAACCTGCCGCTGCTCGGCGACAATTGGCGCTTCACGGCGGAGGCGACCTATTCGGACGTCATCGACGCGCTGCAGTTCCGCGACCTGCGGATCGTGCCGAGCGGCGTCACGCTGCCGACGGGCACGCCGCGCTACGTCACCAACATCGCGTTGGATGCACGGACGCCAAGTTCGTTCACCAATCCGCGGACCGCCCAGATCGTGCCCGTCCAGGACATCGGCATCTTCAACACCAGCGAAGGCCATTCGCTGGCGCTGACGTTCGAGGCCGAAAAGGACTGGAACCTGGGCAAGATCGGCCGCGTCGGCTTCAACACCGGCTATACCTATGTCGAATCGGTCGACGTCTCGCCGAGCAACGACACCGCGACGCTGGCGAGCGTGTACGAAACCGGCGCCTATGACGACGTGAACAATCCCACCGCCGGCAATTCGATTCAGGCGGTGCCGCACAATTTCGTCTTCTCGCTCAACTATTCGAACGAGTTCGCCAAGGATTTCAGGTTCAGGTTCAATATCTTCGGCAACTATCGGACCGGTCGCGCCACCTCGCTCGTCATCGATGCGGACGATCCGCTCAGCGCCGCCGATCTTGGCGGGCTCCAGTCGGCAACCAACCCCGGTGGCATTCCCGCCGCCATCTTCAACCGGCTCCAGTTTCTCCAGCCCGCCTTTTCCGGGCGCGCCAACCAGCGCCTGCTCGCCTATCTGCCGACCGGGGCGGGCGATCCGCTGGTGCGCTATGCGGGGGGCGCCAGCTACGAGCAGATCCTGGCGATCGAGCAGGCACTCGGGCTCGAGCGGTATCGCGGCTCCTTCATCCCGCGGAACATCGTGCGCGCAGGCGACACCTTCCGGCTGGATCTCAATGCCCAGCTCGAAGTCCCATCGCCGCTCCCGGGCAAGCTGATCTTCGATGCCAGCATCCGCAATTTCCTCAACCTGCTCGACCGCGATTATGGCGCAGTGCGGCGCTACAATATCCGCCAGAATTTCTACGATGCGGTGTTCGATCCGGCGACCAACCAGATCGTGATCGACGATATCTCGACGACCGATTTCATCGAAGCGCAGCAATATGCGCCGAGCTCCGCGTGGCGGGCGCAGCTTGGGGTGCGCTATGTCTTCTGACGATCGCGCCGGGCGCTTCGCCGCCGGTCCGCCTTTCGCTTTGCAGCAATCGGCATCCAGTCGGTGATGTCCCGTTTATGAAGCAAGTGCTACAAACCCCCTTGCCGGCTTAACCCACCGGCGATCGGGCCGCCCGGACAAGACCGTGCGGCCCGATTTTGTCGGGGGCTATTCGACCGTCACCGACTTGGCCAGATTGCGCGGCTGATCGACGTCGGTGCCCTTGGCGACCGCGACGTGATAGGCGAGCAGCTGAACCGGCACGGCGTAGACGATCGGCGCGATCAGCGGGTGGACGGCGGGCATCTCGATCGTCGCCATCGCGTCCTCGCCCGCCTGGGCCAGCCCGGCGGCGTCGGAAATCAGCACCACCTTTGCGCCCCGTGCCTGCGCCTCCTGCATGTTGCTGACCGTCTTGTCGAACAGCGGTCCCGATGGCGCGATGACGATCAGCGGCACGGCTTCGTCGATCAACGCGATCGGCCCGTGCTTCATCTCGCCCGAGGCATAGCCCTCAGCATGGATGTAGCTGATCTCCTTGAGCTTGAGCGCGCCCTCCAGCGCCAGCGGATAGTCGGGGCCACGGCCCAGATAGAGCACGTCGCGCGCGATCGCGATCGTCCCCGCCATCGCCTCGATCTCGGCGTCATGCGCCAGCGCCGCGTTGATCGCCGCGGGCACTTCGCGCAGGTGGCGGACGATCTCGCGCTCCTCGGCTTCGTCCAGCCGGCCCTTGGCACGCGCCAGATTGACCGACAACGCCGCCATCACCGCGAGCTGGCACGTGAACGCCTTGGTCGACGCGACGCCGATCTCCGGCCCGGCATGGGTGGGCATCAACAAATCGACCTCGCGCGCCATCGAGCTGGTCGGCACGTTGATGATGCCGGCGGTGGTGACGCCGTTCGCCTTCATGTGGCGCAAAGCCGCCAGCGTGTCGGCGGTCTCGCCCGACTGGCTGACGACGACGCCCAGCGTGTGGGGCAGCAGGACGGGGTCGCGGTATCGGAACTCGCTCGCCACATCGACCTCGACCGGCAGGCGCGCGAACTGCTCGATCCAGTATTTGCCGATCATGCCGACATAGCTGGCGGTGCCGCACGCGACGATGACGACGCGCTCGACCGTCGACAGGTCGAACTCCATGTCGGGCAACGCGACCTGCTCCTCGACCGGGCGCAGATAGCTGCGCAGCGTCTGGGCGACCACCACCGGCTGTTCGTAGATTTCCTTCTGCATGAAGTGGCGGTGATTGCCCTTGTCGATCAGCGCGCCCGTGATGCCCGACAGGGTTACGGGGCGCTCAACCGGCCGGTTGTCGCGATCGAATACCTGCGCGCCGCCGCGCGTCACCACCACCCAGTCGCCTTCGTCCAAATAGGCAATGCGCTGGGTCAGCGGCGCGAGCGCGAGTGCGTCCGATCCCAGAAAGGTCTCACCCCCATTTTCCTCGGCGCCATGCCCGACCACCAGCGGCGACCCCAGCCGCGCGCCGATCAAGAGGTCAGGGTGATCCTTAAACAAAATGGCCAGCGCGAAGGCACCGTGCAGGCGGGGCAGCACCGCCTTGACCGCGTCCTGCGGGCTGGCGCCGCGATCGAGCTCGCGGTCGATCAGGTGCGCGACGACTTCGGTGTCGGTCTGGCTCAGGAAGGTGCGGCCGTCGGCGATCAGCTCGTCGCGCAGCGGCTTGAAATTCTCGATGATGCCGTTGTGGACCAGCGTCACGCGGCCAGCGACATGGGGGTGGGCATTGTCCTCGGTCGGCGCGCCATGCGTCGCCCAGCGCGTGTGCGCGATGCCGACCGTGCCGGGCAGCGGCTCCTCGCGCAGGCGGGTGCCGAGATTGACCAGCTTGCCACTGGCGCGCCGCCGCTCGATCGCGCCGTTGTGCAGCGTCGCGATGCCGGCGGAATCATAGCCGCGATATTCCAGCCGCTTCAGCCCGTCGAACAGGCGATCGGCGACGTCCGCGCCGCTGATGATCCCGACAATGCCGCACATGATTTGGAGCTTTCGTTACAAGGTGTAGGGGACGCGGATGCCCGGCATATTGGCCGGGAAGTCCTTGGTGTTGTTCGTGACCAGAATGCGATGATTGACCTGAGCTGACGCCAGAATGAGCGCATCGGCCAGGCGCAGCCGCGGTCGCTCGCGGCGCAGTGCCGCGGCATGTTCGGCGGTGCGAAGATCGATCTCGTCGATGGAAAAGCCGTTCAGGAAGGTCTGGATGGTGCGCATCGTCGCCCCGCTCTCCTTGGACATCACCTCGATCCAGGCAATCCGGCTGATCCAGGGGCGATCGACGCGCGCAATTTCGGCGTGCGCCACCCGGTCTCCGTGCAAGGCATAGATCAGGATGTTGGCATCAAAGGCATAGCTGCTCACCGGTCTGAGCGCTTCTGCCCGGTCGTCCTGCTCGCTGACATGTCGAGATAGCGCTGACGCTCGCGGTCATCCGTCTCATCGAACAGGTCGGGAAATTCTGCCCGCACCGCCTCGTAATCGTCATCCCACGGCCGCGTCCACGACGCCCGCTCACGGCGCTGCCATTCAACGGCGTCTCCGATGTCGGTCCGGTCTTTCCAAATCCCGATGGCTTGATCCAGCCACGCCTTGTCGTTCGGCGCCTGGTCTTGCGCTTTGTAGGTCGCGACGACATCCCTGAGCAACGACGCGCGCGATATGCCCCGCTCAGCCGCCCGCTGGTCGAGCCAGCGGATATCCTCCTCAGGCAAATCAGCTAGAATGCGGGTCATGTCAGTTTGATATCATGTGACGATATCATCGTCAATCGCGCGCCTGCTTGCGCGCTTTCATCATCGCGCGGAACTTCGCCGCCCAGCCCGGCCGGCTTTCCTGTTTGCCGCGCGCCAGCGCCAGCGCGTCGGCCTCGACATCGCGCGTCACCACGCTGCCCGCGGCGACGATCGCGCCCGCGCCGATGTTGACCGGCGCGACCAGCGCGCTGTTCGATCCGACGAATGCGCCCGCGCCGATTTCGGTGCGATATTTGAAGAAGCCGTCATAATTGCAGGTGATCGTCCCCGCGCCGATATTCGCGCCCGCGCCGATGCTGGCATCGCCCAGATAAGTCAGGTGATTGGCCTTGGCCCCCGCGCCCAGCCGCGCGTTCTTGACCTCGACGAAATTGCCGACGCGCGATCCCGCCTCCAGCACCGCGCCGGGGCGCAGCCGCGCGAACGGGCCGACCGAAACGCCGCCAGCGATCGTCGCGCCTTCGACATGGCTGAAGGCGTGGATGACCACCCCGTCCGCGACCGTCACCCCGGGGCCGAACACCACATTGGGTTCGATCACGACGTCGCGGCCGATCACCGTGTCGTGCGCGAACCACACCGTCTCCGGCGCGATCAGGGTCGCGCCATCGGCCATCGCCCGGACGCGCCGCTGCTGCTGCCACGCCAGTTCGAGCGCGGCGAGGTCGGCGCGGCTGTTGACGCCGGCGACTTCGGCCTCGGCTACCTCGACCATCGCCGAATGGCGGCCATCGGCGGCGGCGATGGTCACGATGTCGGGCAGGTAATATTCGCCCGCCGCATTGTCGTTGCCCACGTGGTCGAGCAGGTCGAACAGATCGCTCGCCCGCGCCGCCATCAGCCCGGAATTGCACAAAGTCACCGCGCGCTCGTCGGCGCTGGCATCCTTGTATTCGACGATCCGGTCGATGCGGCCCTCCGCGTCGGCGATCACCCGGCCATAGGCAGCGGGGTCGGCGGCGCGGAACGCCAGCACCACCACTGCGGGAGCGTCAGGGGCGTGCAGCCGGTCGATCATCGCGCGCATCGTCGCGGTCGCCACCAGCGGCACGTCGCCATAGAGGATCAGCACGTCGCCCGCGAACCCGGCCAGCGCCTCCCGGGCCTGGAGCACGGCATGCCCGGTGCCCAGCTGCTCCGCCTGATGGGCAATCGCGACGCCCAGCGGGGCCACCGCCGCCTCAACCTGGTCGCGCCCGGCGCCGACCACCACGACGGTGCGCGCCGGCGCGAAATCGCGCGTCGCGTCGATCAGGTGGCGCAGCATCGGCTTGCCCGCGATCGGGTGCAGCACCTTGTGCAGGTCCGACTTCATCCGCGTGCCCTTGCCCGCGGCGAGGATGATTGCAGCGGTTTCCATCACGATCCTCTCCACGCTCGTCGCAGGCGCGACTGCCACGAAACGGCCCGGGGTGCCAGTGCCGGGCGCGGGCTCAGCCGACCGGCCGGTGGCCGCCGCGCCACTTGATCCACAAATGCCGCGCCAACATCGCCAGCGGCATCCGCAGCCAGTGCCCGCGCAGATAGAAGCCGAACTCGGTCAGCTTGCGCGTCCGCCGGCCCCAGCCGTCACGCGACAGGATACGACGCAGGAACAAGGCGTCGAGCGCGTCGCGCCGCAGCCATTCCGGCGGCAGCTCCGTGCCGTAGAGCGCATGGGCCAGCCGCAACGACCGGGCGACCGCCGGCCACAGGCCATGATGGCGCGCGCGCGCCTGCAGCCCCTCGACCCCGAACTCCTCGACCAAGCAGTGAATGTCCCACAGGTTGCGCAAACCGCCGGCCAGGTCGCCATCGGCGATCAGGTGCGCGGCCGCGTGCACGATGACGTCATCGGGGGCGAGCATGCGCAGCCCCGGCGCAATCTCCACCGCGCGCGCGATCAGGCCGTCGGCATCGGGCCGCACCCGCGCGGTCAGCGGCAGGATGGTGTGGTGCACGTCGATCATGCGATCGCGATCGCGGTGGATCATCGGGGGCAGCTCGTGCATCCACCGGCGGTAATAGGCGTCGTCATAGGGATCGGGCTTGACCCATTCCCACCCCGCGGCGAGCAATGCTGCCTCCGCCGCGTCCAGCCGGTCGCGCGACACCAGGATGTCGAGATCGCCGATCGAGCGCCCCTGCCCGGCCTTCAGCCCCGCCGCGACGAATGCCGTGCCCTTCAGCAGCAGGACGGAGATTCCGGCCGGTGCCAGCGCGCGCCGCGCCATTTCCGCTTCCCACAGCGCGGCGATGCGCCCCTGTTCGGCGGATGCGCGCGCGTCGGCGAGGACGCGCGCCGCGGCCGGAGGGATTTTCAGCCCGTCGACGCGATGGGCGAGCGTCCCGATAATCTGTTCGGCGCGCGCCGCCGCGATCACCGCGGTCCAGCCCGCCGCGTCCAGCGACAGCGCGGATCCGGGTTCGCGCAGGACGCGGACCACCAGCTGCGCGCTCATGCGACCGCCGCCCAGAGCCGCTCGACCTCGGCCAGCGCAGTGTCGGTATCCGGATAGTCGATGGCATGCGCCGGCACCGATGCGACCAGCCGGGTGAGCGCGTCGAACCCGCGTTCACCCAGCGCGACATAGTTGGTCGACGCCTGCGTCAGCCGCATGAACGTCTCGCTCGCGGGCACCGGGCGCGTCGCGGCGGCGAAGCCGAAGCTCGGAAACAGGATGAGTGCCGGCTGGGCGGGCGCATCCATCGCCGCGATCGCCCGCGCATCGGGCACCAGATGGCGGATGTCGCCCTTTGGCGTCTCCGGCTGGGGCGGACCGAAGCGCGCGTCGGTCAGCGCAGCGGCGACGACATCGACCGCCCGGTTCTTCAGGCTGATCAGCCGGGGAAAGGCGTGCGCCAGGCCCGTGGCGGGATCGACCAGCAGGAATTCATCGCCCATCAGCCGCCACCCGCGCGCCATCAGCAGCGCCGCCAGCGTCGACTTGCCCGCCCCCGACACCCCGGTCAGGATCAGCGCGCGGCCATCGCGTTCGACCGCGGCGGCGTGGAGCAGCAGGTACCGCCGCTGGCCGAGCGCCATCTGCAGGTTCATGCCCATTTCGGCGGCGAGCAGGCCGAGGCGCAGCGGAAGCGGTGCGGCGTCGGGAATGGTGTAGTCGCCCGCGATCATCACGTTCGGGCGAACGATGCGTCGCCACGGGCGCGGCGCGAACAGCCGCACGGTGAAATCGGGAATGCCGTCGATCGGGCGCGGATAGTCGCGATAGAGCGCCCCGAGCTGGGCGATCGGCGCGCGCCAGTCCGATCCGATGCGAAAGCCGACCGGACCGATGCGGAGCTGGACGACGTGCTTCACCGGCCGGCCGTCACGCGCGCGCGACCAGGCCCGCCCGCGCCAGCTCGTCGAGGCGCGCGGACAGAGCCGTGGCGTCCGGGTCCGCCAGGTCGAAATCGGCGACGAGGCGCTCCAGCAGGGTCGCGGCGTCGATCGCGGCATCGCCCATCGCCGCCAGCATCTCGGGCACCGGCGAGGCGACGAGATGCGTCTGGCCCGACGGCCGGTGATAGATGGCGGTCAGCACATCCATCGCCACGATGCGCAGATGTCCGGCAGGCGCGGCGCGATAGACCGGCGGCGCCATCGCGATCAGCCGCGCGGCATCTGCAGCGATGCGAAGCAGGTAAAGCCGCTGGTGCCCTGCTGAAGCCGGCGGATATAGTTGGTATAGGCACGGTTGGTGGCGAAATCGGTATCGGGCAGACGTCCGCCCGCCAGCGCGCGCTTGACGTCCTCGCCCTTGAACGGGCGCGCCGCGGGGGGCACCGACCCCGGCGTGCCGGGCGCGACCAGCGTGCCGTCCGCAGCGATATAGTTGCCCGCCCGGCCCGGATCGGGAACCGGCACTTCGCAGGTCGAAACCGATGCCGCGGTTTGGGCGAGCGCGGGCCGGATCGAGACGATCGCCGACGCGCTGACGGCACCCAGCATCAGCGCGCGGCGGCGCGTGGAGGCGGGTCCGGGGGTGGGATCGTCGGTCATGATGCGCTTGTCATGCCCCGGGGCCGCTTTCGCAATCGTAAATTGCGGCGGTATCAAGTGCATTACGGGCGTTTTCGACTACAAACGGGACATGGGAATCACCTGGACGACCCGCATCGGCCTCGCGCTCGGGCTGATCGCCGCCGCTGCGGTCGGCATCGGCGCGCTCGGCGGCGACATCAACGGCATCGCCGTCGCACTGATCGGCGGCACCGCTGCCGTGCTGCTCGCCGGGCTCGAGGCGCGCGAGCGCACGATCGAACCGGAGCCGGTCGCGCCACCGCCGACCGAAATGCCCTTCGACGAGGCGGTCGAGGCGATCATCGACCCGGTGCTCGTCGTCGTCGACAATCGCGTCCTCCACGCCAATGACGGCGCGCGCACGCTGCTCGGCCGCCACATCATGGGCGAGGACGTCCGCCTGGCGATCCGCCATCCCGCTGCCGCCGAACGCCTGCTGAGCGGCAGCGAGCCGCCGAGCGAGCCGATCCACCTGGTCGGGCTGGGTACGCGGGACCAGCGCTGGGAGATGCGGGTGCGCGTCATCGCCAGCGGCGCCCGCATCGTCCACCTGATCGACCGGACGGGCAGCTACGCGACGGAGAAGATTCGCGTCGATTTCGTCGCCAACGCCAGCCACGAGCTGCGCACCCCGCTCGCCTCGCTGCTCGGCTTCATCGAGACGCTGCAGGACGAGGCCGGCGAGGACGCGGAAACGCGCGCGCGTTTCCTGAAGGTGATGCAGGCGGAGGCGGTGCGGATGCGACGACTGGTCGACGACCTGATGAGCCTGTCGCGGATCGAGGCCGAAAAATATCGCGAGCCCGACCAGCAGGTCGACCTGCGCGCCTTGATCGAGGAAGTGCGCGAGGCGCTGGCTGCGACCAATGACGAACGCGGCGGCGACCTGATCACCGAGCTGCGCGACGCGCCGCCGGTCAAGGGCGATCGCGCGCAGTTGAGCCAGGTGCTCTACAACCTGATCGGCAACGCGATGAAATATGGTCGGCCCGGTACCCCGGTGACGATCGCGCTTCGCCACGACGGGGGACCGATGGTCCGGCTGGCGGTGGCGGACGAGGGCGAGGGGATCGCGCCCGAACACCTGCCGCGCCTGACCGAGCGCTTCTATCGCGTTGATTCGGGGCGTAGCCGTGCGGCCGGCGGCACCGGGCTGGGGCTGTCGATCGTCAAGCATATCGTCGAACGCCATCGCGGGCGCATGGATATCGCGAGCACGCCGGGCGTCGGCACGGTCGTTACGGTGCTGTTGCCATCGTCGCAGCTGTCATCAAGCCGTAACGTCGCTGCAACACAGGCACCATGACGCGATGCTAGCCGCCGGCCGGGGGCCGAACCGGCATCAGCGATGGAGATACTCATGACCAGCCGTCTGGCGATTGTCGCGGCATCCTCCCTTCTGCTCGTTTCCTGCGATCAGGGGGCGGCACGCGACCAGATCAAGGTCGTCGGGTCGTCGACGGTCTATCCCTTCACCACGATCGTCGCCGAGCAGCTCGTCAACAACAATCCCAACTTGAAGGCCCCGGTGATCGAATCGACCGGCACCGGCGCGGGCATCAAACTGTTCTGCGCAGGCGTCGGATCACAGCATCCCGACATTCTCAACGCCTCGCGGCGCCTTTATGCCTCAGAGCTTCAGAACTGCACCGAAAATGGCGTGACCGGCGTGATGGAGGTGCAGGTCGGCACCGACGGCGTGGCGCTCGCCGAATCGCTCCAGGGGCCGAAGCTGTCGCTGACCAAGAAGGACATCTATCTGGCGCTCGCAGCCAACCCGATGGGCCAGCCCAACACGCGGCGCACCTGGCGCGACGTCAATCCCGCGCTGCCGGCGCTGCCGATTCAGGTGTTCGGCCCCCCATCCACCAGCGGCACGCGCGACGCGTTCGTCGAGCTGATCCTGGCACCGGGGTGCGAGGAAGCCTATCCGGAGGCCGCCGCGATCAAGAAGGGGCCGGACCCTGACCGCTATGCCAATGTCTGCACGCGCATCCGCGACGACGCGGCCTATGTCGACAAGGGGGAGAACGACAATCTGATCGTCCAGAACCTGTCGACCAACCCCAACGCGATCGGCATTTTCGGCTTCAGCTATCTGGAGGAAAACGACGACCGGCTGCGCGGCGTGCCGATCGACGGGGTCGAGCCGACCTATCAGACGATCGCGACCAACCGGTATCCGGGCGCGCGTCCGTTGTTCATCTATGTCAAGAAACAGCATATCCGCCCGATCCCGGGCATGCGCGCGTTTCTGGAGGCGTATGCGAACGCGTGGGCGCCGGACGGCCCGCTGGTCAAGCGCGGCATGATCGCGGCGTCGACGAATGTCCGCTTCAACTCGAAGAACATCATCGACAACGAAATCACCCTCAAGCCCGAGGACCTGAACTGATCGTGCCGCCCGCCCGCCTCACCGCGACGGCCGCCGCCGCATCCGGCGTCCGCCCCGACACGAAGACCCGTCGTTCGTGAACATCTTCGTCCTGTTGTTCCTGATTCTGGGCATGGGCCTGATCGGCTGGCTGGTGGCGCGCGCGCGCGCCGCCGGTTTCGATGCCGGTGCCGCGAAACGGTTGCACTCGCTGCCGTCGCAGCATGGCTGGTACATGGCGATGTGGACCGTCCTGCCCGGGCTGATCTTCCTCGCGGTGTGGAACATCCTCTCGCCCGCGCTGGTGCAGAGCGCGGTCATCGCCAGCCCGGCCGCCGCCGGCCTGCCCGCAATCGATTTCGAGCGCGCGGCGGTGATCGCCGAAGCGCGCAACCTGGCCAACGGCACCGCCTATGGCGCCTTCAACCCGCTGGCGGAGACGCTAGCGCCGATCTATGCCGACGCACAGGCACGCTATGGCTGGATCGGCACCGCAGTCGCGCTGCTGCTGACCTTTGCCGGCGGCGCCTTTGCCTATACGCGCGTCCAGCCGCAGTTCCGCGCGCGCACGCGCGTCGAGAACACGGTGATGCTGGCGCTGCTCGTCGCATCGCTGATCGCGATCCTGACGACGGTCGGCATCTTCGTCTCGCTCCTGTTCGAAAGCGCGCGCTTCTTCGCGATCGTGCCGGTCACCGATTTCCTGTTCGGCACGCGCTGGAGCCCGCAGGTGATCAGTGCCACCGATCCGGGCGAGACGCTGGGCGCGGTGCCGCTGTTCTGGGGCACCTTCTTCATCGGCGCGGTCATCGCGATGCTGGTGGCGATCCCGTTCGGGCTGATGAGCGCGATCTATCTCACCCAATATGCCGCGCCGCGCGTGCGCGCGTGGATGAAGCCGATCCTGGAAATCCTCGCCGGCGTGCCGACCGTCGTCTACGGCTATTTCGCGGCACTGACCGTCGCGCCGCTGGTGCGCGACTTCGCGGTCGCGATCGGCTTTACCTATGCCAGTTCGGAAAGCGCGCTCGCCGCCGGGCTGGTCATGGGGGTGATGATCATCCCGTTCGTGTCGTCGATGGCCGACGATTCGATCGCCGCGGTGCCGACCGCGATGCGCGACGGGTCGCTGGCGATGGGCGCGACGACGTCGGAAACGATCAGCCGCGTGCTGTTGCCCGCCGCGCTGCCGGGCGTGGTCGCCGGCATCCTGCTGGCGGTCAGCCGCGCGATCGGCGAGACGATGATCGTCGTGATGGCCGCATCGGGCGCGGCGACGATCACGCTCAATCCGTTCGAAAGCGCAACCACCGTCACCAAGCAGATCGTCGACCTGCTGACCGGCGAGGCCGAGTTCGACAGCCCGAAGACGCTCGCCGCCTTCGCGCTCGGCCTGACGCTGTTCGTCATCACCTTCCTGCTCAACATCGTCGCGCTGCGCGTCGTGAAACGGTATCGCGAGGCTTATGAGTAAGTCGATCGTCGCCCCCGTGCCGACCGGCACCGCCGAACCCGCGATCCGCGCGCCGACCGACTGGACGACGTCGGCGATGCAGCAGCGCATTCGCAGCCGCTATGCCGCAGAGCGCCGCTTCCGCCTGCTCGGGCTGGCGGCGGTGACCCTCTCCGCGGGATTCCTCGCCTTCCTGCTGATCACCATGCTGATGAACGGCATCGGCGGCTTTTCGCGGGTCGAGGTGGCGCTTCCCCTCGACCTCGCCGCCGCCGAGCTGAAGGTCACCGCCGACCGTCTCGATGACAAGGGCGCAGACCTCGCGCTTGCCGGCGCGGGGATCGAGGATGCGACCGCCAACGCCGCGGTCAAGGCGTTCGGTCCGGCGGGGCTCGACATCATCTCGCCCACCGCCTGGCTGGAGGTACGCGAGGCGGTGAAGCGCGATCCGACGCTGCTGTCGCGCAAGGCGGCGGTCGACGTACCCGTCGCCTCACCGATCGCCGAGGCCGCCAGCGGGCAGGGCACGCCGGAGGCCGAGGCGCTCGTCGCGACGCTCGAACAGCGCGGTGTGCTGACCCGGGGGTTCAACTCGACCTTCCTGACCCAGGCCGACTCGACCGACCCGACCGCCGTCGGCATCTGGGGCGCGCTCAAGGGGTCGCTGCTGACCATGATTGTCACGCTGCTGATCGCCTTTCCGATCGGCGTGCTGTCCGCGATCTACCTCGAGGAATACGCGCCCAAGAACCGCTGGACCGACCTGATCGAGGTGTCGATCAACAATCTTGCCGCGGTGCCCTCGATCATCTTCGGCCTGCTCGGCCTGGCGGTGTTCCTCGGCACGCTCCACCTGCCGCGCTCGGCCCCGATCGTCGGCGGGCTGACGCTCGCACTGATGATCATGCCGGTGATCGTCATCGCCGGGCGCAATGCGATCAAGGGCGTGCCGCCGTCGATCCGCGACGCCGCGCTCGGCATCGGCGCCAGCCGCATTCAGGTGGTGTTCCACCATGTCCTGCCGCTCGCGCTGCCCGGCATCCTGACCGGCACGATCATCGGCATGGCGCGCGCGCTGGGCGAAAGCGCGCCGCTGTTGATGATCGGGATGCGCGCCTTCATCTCGCAGCCGCCGGGCGGCTTCACCGATCCCGCGACCGTGCTGCCGGTCCAGATCTTCCTGTGGTCGGACCAGATCAGCCGCGGCTTCGTCGAAAAGACCAGCGCCGCCATCCTGGTGCTGCTGGTCTTCCTGCTCGCGATGAACGCGATCGCCATCTACCTCCGCAACCGATTCGAGACCCGCTGGTAATGAATGAACTCGCCACCCCGCTCGCCGCGCCCGCGCTGCGCAACGCGCCGCACACCAAGATGGCGGCGCGCGACGTCAACGTCCATTACGGGTCGACCCACGCGATCAAGGGCGTGTCGATCGACATCGACATGGAGAATGTGACCGCGTTCATCGGCCCGTCGGGCTGCGGCAAGTCGACCTTTCTGCGCTGCCTCAACCGCATGAACGACACGATCCCGATCGCGCGGGTTGACGGCGAGATCACGCTGGAGGGCGAGAACATCTATTCCCCCGCGATGGACGTGGTGCAACTGCGCGCGCGTGTCGGCATGGTCTTCCAGAAGCCCAACCCGTTCCCGAAGTCGATTTATGAGAACATCGCCTATGGCCCGCGCATCCACGGCCTGGCCCCGGGCAAGGCCGACATGGACCGCATCGTCGAACAGTCGCTGCGTCGCGCGGGGTTGTGGGACGAGGTCAAGGACCGGCTGAACGACAGCGGCACCGCGCTGTCGGGCGGCCAGCAACAGCGGCTGTGCATCGCGCGCGCCATCGCGGTCGATCCCGAAGTCATCCTGATGGACGAGCCCTGTTCGGCGCTCGACCCGATCGCCACCGCCAAGATCGAGGAGCTGATCCACGAGCTGCGCGGCAAGTACGCGATCGTCATCGTGACGCACAACATGCAGCAGGCCGCGCGGGTGTCGCAGCGGACCGCCTTCTTTCACCTCGGCAATCTCGTCGAATACGGCGTGACGTCGGAAATCTTCACCAATCCTCGCGAAGAGCGGACCAAGGATTATATCACTGGCCGTTATGGCTAAGGCGGGGTTGCGTAGCGTGAGCGAGCATACGGTCAAGATTTTCGACGACGAGCTGGGCGAGCTGCGCGGGCTGGTCGCGCAGATGGGCGGGCTGGCCGAAGCCGCGATCGGCGCGGCGATGGAGGCACTGGTCCAGCACGACGCCGCCGCCGCGCAGCGCGTCGTCGACGGCGACAAGCGCATCGACGCGCTCGAGCACGAGATCGAGCGGCTGGTGATCCGTCTGATCGCGCTGCGCGCGCCGATGGCCGACGACCTGCGCGAGATCGTGGCGGCGATGAAGATCGCGGGGGTCATGGAGCGGGTCGGCGACCATGCCAAGAACATCGCCAAGCGCGTGACCGCGATGGAGGATAACCGCCATATCGAGCCGCTGTCGGTGCTGCCGGCGATGGCGATCCTGGCGAGCGAGATGCTGCACGACGTGCTCGACGCCTTTGCCGCGCGCGATGCGCAAGCCGCGATGGATGTCTGCGAGCGCGACCGCGCGGTCGACGATTTCTACAACAGCATCTTCCGCGCGCTCGTCACCTTCATGATGGAAAATCCAAAGAGCATCAGCCAGGCCGCGCACCTGCTGTTCATCGCCAAGAATCTGGAACGCATCGGCGATCAGGCGACCAACGTTGCCGAGATGGTCTATTATGCGGCGACCGGCGATCACATGGCCGAACGCGAGCGCATCGAGACGGTCGCCGATCAGTGAGCACGACCGAAGGACAAGGGTGGAACATATGGCGCGGGTGAAGATGCTGCTGGTCGAGGACGACGCGGCGCTGGCCGAGCTGCTGATCTGGCATTTCAAGCGGGAAGATTTCGAGGTCAAGCAGACCCCCGACGGCGAGGAAGCGCTGCTGCTCGCCAAGGAAGCGACGCCCGATATCGTCCTGCTCGACTGGATGGTCGAGGGGCTTTCGGGGATCGAGGTCTGCCGCCGGCTGCGCCGGATGCCGGAGACCGCCAATGTCCCGATCATCATGCTGACCGCGCGCGGCGAAGAGGAGGACCGGGTCCGTGGCCTCGAAACCGGCGCGGACGATTACGTCACCAAGCCGTTTTCGCCGCGCGAGCTGGTCGCGCGCGTCGGCGCGGTGCTGCGCCGCGTCCGTCCCGCGCTGGCGGGCGAGCAGCTGACCTATGCCGATATCGAGATGGACACGGTCGGCCATAAGGTCCGGCGCGGCGGCGAAGTCGTGCCGCTCGGCCCCACCGAATTCCGGTTGCTCAAGCATTTCCTCGAGCATCCCGGCTGGGTGTTCAGCCGCGAGCGCCTGCTCGACGCGGTCTGGGGGCATGACAGCGACATCGAAAGCCGCACCGTCGACGTGCATATCCGCCGACTGCGCAAGGCGATCAACCGCGGCAACCGGCCTGACATCATCCGCACCGTCCGCTCCGCTGGCTACGCGCTCGATTCGGGCGCCTGAGCGCCAGCAGGTGCCGCTGGGTCGGGCGTCGGAAGCACCAAACCCGCTCATCCTGAGTAGGGGCTGAGCTTGGCGAAGCCTGTCCTGAGCGCCTGTCTTGGCAGGCAGTCGAAGGGCTCAGCGGCTACCCAGGATGAGCGGGTCAATGGAGTGCGATCAGACCATGAGGGATAAAATTCCCGCGCGGATCGTTCCTCCTTTCGCGTGCGCTCGATTGCGCGCCTGTATGCGTAGGAGGAACACCATGAAACTCATCGCCCTTGCCGCGGCGCTTGCGGTCAGTGCGCCCGCGTTGGCGCAGACCATGCCGCAGACCCCCACCCAGCAGCCGACGACACCGACTGCCCCCGCTCCAGACGCGGGGATGACCGCGCCCGCGCAGCAGCCGATGGCCCAGCAGCCGATGAGCGGCCCGACCGCATCAACATCGCCGATGACGCCCGCACCCGCCGCCGATGCGGCCGATCCGGCAGGCGGCTATATGCCGTCCGGCCCGGCGCTGCAGGGCACGCCCCAACCGGGCGCGAAGGTGATCGTGCAGCAGTCGGTCAGCCCCGACCAGGCGTTCCCCGCGCCCGCCCCGATGGAGAAATATCCGCTGTGCAAGCGCGGCCAGTACGACAATTGCCGCCAGCGCGGCGGCTGATTGCCGGCCCCGGATGCGTGGTTCGGATGCACGGCCCGGATGCCGGGCCGTGCATCCCGTAACGGATTTGACGAACCGCCTGGCTCACGTCACCACTCGCGCCAACTGAATTGCGCGAGAGGACGACGCCCATGACCATCCGTTTCGACAACCAGGTTGCCATCGTCACCGGGGCGGGCGGCGGCCTGGGGCGCGCCTATGCGCTCGAACTGGCGCGGCGCGGCGCGAAGGTGGTCGTCAACGATCTCGGCGTGGCGCGTGACGGCACCGGGCAAAGCGACGCCGCGCTAAAGGTGGTCGACGAAGTCGTCGCGCTGGGCGGCGAAGCAATCGCGAACGGGGGCAGCGTCACCGACTATGACCAGATGGCCGCGATGGTCGCCGAAACCTGCGACCGCTGGGGTGGCGTCCACATCCTGATCAACAATGCCGGCGTCTTGCGCGACAAGAGCTTCGCCAAGATGGAGCCCGCCGATTTCCGCTTCGTCGTCGACGTGCACCTGAACGGTTCGGCGCATTGCACCAAGGCGGTGTGGGAAACGATGCGCGCGCAGAATTACGGCCGCATCCTGATGACCGCGTCGTCGACCGGCCTGTTCGGCAATTTCGGCCAGGCCAATTACGGCGCCGCCAAGCTCGGCCTCGCCGGCCTGACCAAGACGCTTTATCTCGAAGGGGCGAAGAACAACATCCGCGTCAACACGATCGCGCCCGTCGCGGGCACGCGCATGACCGAGGACATCTTCCCCGAAGCGGCATTCGACGCGTTCAACCCCGACGCCGTCGTTCCCGCCGCGCTCTATCTGGTCAGCCAAGATGCGCCAACCAACGCGATCGTCGGCGCCGGCGCTGGCGTGTTCCAGGCGAGCTATGTCACGCTCACCCGCGGCATCAGGCTGGCGGGCGAAGATCTGACCCCCGAGGGCGTCGCCGCGCATTGGGCTGCGATAACCGACCGCACGGGCGAGATCGTGCCCCAGTCGGGCAGCGAGCAGGCGCAGTCGATCTTCGCGCGGCTGGCGGGCAATTGAGGGTCCGGCCAGGAAAAAAAGCCCGGCCACCTTCTCCTCGTCACCCCGGCCTTGTGCCGGGGGGCGACAGAAGAACTTGGCTGAAGTTCGTGAAAGCCTCCATTTTCCGCTTAGACTCAGCATATGCGACCAAAACCTTCGCTCGCACGAGCTGTATTGCTTGATTAAGACACCTCTGGCATGATCGCTTCCGCACACGAAGGAGGAAGAGGCCATGTACAGCGAGTCCGATCTGGACAATGCCGTGGAGGCGGGGGTGGTCCCGCGCGAAATGGCGACCGCGTTTCGCAACCATGTCGCGTCGCTGCGGTTGGCGCCGACCGTCGATGAAGAACATTTCCGGCTGCTGACCGGTTTCAACGATATCTTCGTCGCCATCGCCCTCGTGCTGGTCCTGTTCGCGATCGGCCAGGTCGGTCAGTCGATCACGCCGGCGCTCGGCGGGGTCGGCGTGGCGGGCGCGGCGTGGTTCCTTGCCGAATATTTCACGCGCAAGCGGCGCATGGCGCTGCCCAGCATCCTGCTGCTGCTCGCCTTTGCCGGCGGGGTCGGCGGTGCGCTGGTCGGCGCGCTGGCCACGCTCAACCCCGACCTGCCCGACCGCCTCGACGCGGCGATCGGGGCAGGCATCGCGCTGATCACGGCTGGCGCGACCTACATCCACTGGCGGCGCTTCATGGTGCCGATCACGGTCGCCGCCGGTGCGGTCGCGCTGGCCGCCACCGCGATCGGGCTGGTGTTCTCGGCATTTCCGGACATGGGCGCGCGCGCCTGGCCGCTCGTCCTGATCGGCGGCCTTGCGATCTTCGCGCTGGCGATGCGCTGGGACATGAGCGACCGCGAACGCCGCACCCGCCGTTCCGATGTCGCGTTCTGGCTGCATCTCGCCGCCGCGCCGATGATCGCGCATCCGATCTTCCAGATGCTGGGCGTGTTCGACGGCGATGTCGGCGTGCCCGTCGCCATGATCGTGTTCGCGCTCTACATCCTGTTCGCGATCGTCGCGCTCGCCGTCGACCGCCGCGCGCTGCTCGTCTCGTCGCTCGCCTATGTGCTGTATGCGCTCTACGCGTTGTTCCGCAGCGCGGGCGCGGTCGAGTTGGGTACCGCGTTCACCGGGCTGGTGATCGGGTCGGCGCTGCTCACCCTGTCCGCATTCTGGCAGCCGATGCGGCGGCTGGTGGTCGCCCGGCTGGGCAGCCTGAGCCACACCCTGCCACCCACCCAGATGCCGGCGCGCGCCTGAACGCGCGATCATCGGGTGCTGCTCGCGGGCTGATCGGCGACGTGCCGGTCAGCCCGCGACCAGTTTGACCAGTCGCCGCTCGATCGGTGCCAGCACCGGGCCCAGTTCGTGCCCGCGCTTCAGCACCGCGCCACCTTCGGCGATCAGCGCCCATTGTCCCTGGCGCTGGCGCAGCGCCGGACGCTTCTCGATCCGGAATTCAGGGCGTTCGGCGGCGCGGCGAAAGGCGGCGAACATGGCCACCTCCGCATCGAGCCGCATCGCATAGTCGCGCCAATGGCCGGCCGCGACCATCCGACCATAGAGATCGAGGATGCGGGCAAGCTCGGCGCGTTCGAACCCGACCTGCCCGGGCACCCGCGCGGCGGGAAACGGCGTGACGATTCCCATCAGCCGTGGTCGCGCCGCTCCGCCTGGCCGCGTTCGGCCATCGCTTCGTCCAGCCGCTTGCGCAGCGTCTCGATCTCGCAGCGCAACAGTTCCAGCTTTTGCGTCTGGGGATCGTACATTTCGCTGCACGGCGTGCCGTACGGCATGAAGTCGCGCTGATAGGTCGCCGCTTCGACCAGGGTCGGCTTGGCCGGAATGCCGACCATCGTCGCGCCTTCGGGCACGTCCTTGGTCACGACCGCATTGGCCCCGATCCGCGCGCGCGCGCCGACCGTGATCGGCCCCAGGACCTGTGCGCCCGCCCCGATGATCGCGCCGTCGAGGATGGTCGGATGGCGCTTGCCGCCCTCGCCGGCGACCGGGTTGGCACCGCCCAGGGTGACGTTCTGGTACATGGTGACGTCGTCGCCGATCTCGGCGGTTTCGCCGATCACGCTGAACCCGTGGTCGATGAAGAAATTGCGGCCGATCGTCGCACCGGGATGGATATCGATCGCGGTCAGAAAGCGGGAAAAATGATTGACCACCCGCGCCAGGAAAAACAGCCGGGCGCGATACAGGCGGTGCGCGACGCGGTGCAGCGCCATCGCCCACACGCCCGGATACAGCAGGATTTCGGCCCGGGATCGCGGCGCCGGATCGCGGGCCTTGATCGATTCCAGATACTCGCTCAACCGCCGCAACATGGCGCGTCCCCCTGTTCGATCCGCTAATTTAGGCGCGCAGTCGCCCGATTTCCAGACACATGGCGGCATGGCTTGCACGCACTAAACTCGATCTATGTTGTCGGGTATGGCAGTTTCGGGAAGAAGCGCACGGTTGGTGCCGGAAGGATGGCGGTGTTGATGGGATTTGACATTGCCGGCCTCCTTCCCTTCATCGCGGTCGGCTTTGCCGCGCAGATGGTCGACGGCGCGCTGGGCATGGCGTTCGGCGCGATTTCGACGACGCTGATGGTCAGCCTGCTCGGGGTGCCGCCGTCGCGCGCCTCTTCGGCCGTCCATCTGGTCGAAATGTTCACGACCGCTGCGTCGGGTATCAGCCACATCGTCCAGCGCAACGTCGACTGGCGCCTGTTTGCCCGGCTGGTCATTCCGGGCGTGGTGGGCGGGGTGATCGGCGCCTATGTGCTGGTCAAGGTCGGCTCGGGGGCGCGGCCGTTCGTCATGGCCTATCTTGCCGGGATCGGCCTCTACCTGATCTTCCGTGCCTTTGGCGCGCCGCCCCGGCCACGCCAGCCGCGCGTCATCGCGCCGCTCGGGCTGGTCGGCGGCTTTCTGGACGCGGCGGGCGGCGGCGGATGGGGGCCGGTGGTCACGTCCAACCTGCTGGTTCAGGGCGCGAGCCCGCGCATGACGATCGGCACCGTCAACACGGCGGAGTTCGTGCTCACGACCGCGATCTCGATTACCTTCCTGATCACGCTGGGGATCGAGGCGTTCACCCAGGCGACGATCGGCGTGATGATCGGCGGGATCGCGGCGGCGCCGCTGGGGGCGATGCTGGTCAAGCGCGTCCGCCCGCGCTTCCTGCTCGGGCTGGTCGGCGTCGTCCTGACCGCCACCAGTGCGCTCAGCCTCTACGCCGCCCTCGCCTGACCGATTCCGACGTTCAGACCGCGACGGCGTGAACCGTCGCGACCGCCTTCATGACGGAGGCGATGCGCACCGCATTCTGGATCGTCTCTGCGGTCGTGCCGGCGCGCTTCAGCACCTGCTCGTGCGCGTCGATGCACTTGCCGCAGCCGTTCATGGCACTGACCGCCAGGCTGAACAGCTCGAAATCGACCTTGTCGATCCCCGGCGCGCCGATGACGTTCATGCGCAGCCGCGCGGGCAGGTTGGCATATTCCTGGTTCCCGGCGAGGTGAGTGAACCGGTAATAGACGTTGTTCATCGCCATCACCGCCGCCGCGGCCCGCGCGGCATTGGCCGCCTCGGGGGTCAGCTTGCCGGCCGCCTCGGCCTCGGTCGCGTCGACCAGCGGCTTGTGTCCGCTGCCATGGGCGCAAGCCAGCAACAGGCCGTATTTCTTCTGATCGTCGAGCGTCGCCTCGTTCAGCAGCGATCCGACATTCAGGCGGATGTCCTTGGCGAAATCGGGCAGCGTCGCGGCAAAATCCTTGAGCGACATCGGTCAGTCTCCGGTCAAATGACTCCCGCGCCCGGCAACGTCGGTGCCGGGACGGGAAGCGGTAAGGGACGATAGCTGGAAAGGGTAAAGCAGGGCGCGACCCGGCGGGAGGGAGGAGGAGCCGGCCGGATCGCGCCCTTTGGCAGGGGTAGGAACGCTTACGCCGCGGGGCGCAGCAGTTCCTCACCCTTGTTCCAGTTGCACGGACACAGTTCGTCGGTCTGCAGCGCGTCGAGCACGCGCAGCGTTTCCTGCGGGTTGCGCCCGACGTTCAGGCCATTGACCGTCACGTGCTGGATAATGTTGTCCGGATCGATGATGAAGGTCGCGCGGAACGCGACATGCTCGTCCTTGTCGACGATGCCGAGCGCATCGGCAAGGACACGGCCATTATCGGCGATCCACGGGAAATCGGCCTTGGCCAGATCCTCGTCCGAACGACGCCACGCAAAGTGGACATGCGCGGTGTCGGTCGACGCGCCGATCAGCACGGCGTCACGATCCTCGAAATCAGCCTTGAGGCCGGCATAGCCGACGATCTCGGTCGGGCATACGAACGTGAAGTCCTTCGGCCAGTAGAACAGCACCTTCCACTTGCCCGGAAAGGCGGTGGTGAGATCGATCGTCTCGCCCGCGGGCAGCGCGTCGGTGCCCTGTTGGACCGGCAAGATGAACTGCGGGAGCTTGTCGCCAACGGTCAACATCGAAAAATCCTCCAATATAGTGATCCAGCGCGAATGACCGGCATCGCTTCGCTGCGTCGCCGCATTCATGCTGCATTGCGATATAGGTCACTTGGCTCAGTGTTCAAATCGTTTATTTTCTGGAGATTGATTGACGCAGGCGATAAATAGGTCGGCATGAGCACCTCCTATCTGCCGACGTTGAAACAGCTCCAATATCTGGTCGCATTGCGCGACGCGGGGCATTTCGGCCGCGCCGCCGAAACCTGCTTCGTCACGCAGTCGACGCTGTCGGCCGGCATTCGGGAGCTGGAGACGCTGATCGGCATAGTGCTGGTCGAGCGCACGCGCCGGGTCGTGCGGTTCACCCCGCTGGGCGACGCGATCGTCGACAAGGCGCGCAAGGTGCTGCGCGAGGCGGAAGAGCTGAGCGACATGGCGCGCGCGGCCGGCAAGCCATTGTCGGGCGACATGCGCATGAGCGTCATTCCTACGATCGCGCCGTTCATGCTGCCGCGCATCCTGCCGCGGCTGCGCGCCGACTATCCCGACCTCAAGCTGTTCCTGCGCGAGGAGCCGAGTGCGGCGGCGTGCGAGGGGCTGGCGCATGGCCGTACCGACTGCGTCCTGCTGGCGCTGCCCTATGTCTGCGGCGATGTCGAGGTCGCGCCGCTGTTCGACGACCATCTCTATGTCGCCTTTCCCGGCGGCGAACCGACGACGCCCACCGGGCCGGTGGTCGCGGAGGATATCGACGAGACCCGCCTCCTGCTGCTGGAGGACGGCCATTGCCTGAAAGATCATGCGCTGGCCGCGTGCAACCATCCCGAACTGCGCGGTCAGGCGACGATGCTCGGGACCTCGTTGCACACCATCGTCCAGATGGTCGACAATGGCCTGGGCGTCACGATGCTGCCCAAGATGGCGGTCGATGCCGGCATCCTGGCGCACACCCGCGTCGTTGCCCGGCCGCTCCATTCGGAGCGCGCGACCCGCAGCATCGCGCTGATCTGGCGCAGGGCGAGCCCGCGCGAGCGCGACTTTCGCCTGCTTGCCGGCGTGCTCGCCGCGCTGCGCTGAAACAAAAACCGGGTCGGGCGACGAAACCAACCCGCCTTTCGCCCGTATTTTCAAAGCGCGTCAAACGCGGTTCCCTTTTCAATCACCGAAACGTCCGGAGTATCGCCCATGAAACCCCTTTCAGCCTTTCTGACCCTGACCCTCGGCGGTGCAGCGCTGGTGTCGCTGCCCGCATCGGCACAGACGGGCACCACCCCCGCCACGACGCCCGCAGCCACCGCGCCAGCCACGGCGAACCCGACGGTCGGCGGTGCGGAAATGGTGCCGACCAAGACCATCGTCGAAAATGCCGCGGCTGCGAACAATCTGAAGACCCTGGTCACCGCGGTGAAGGCGGCTGGCCTTGATGCGACGCTGTCGGGTCCGGGTCCCTTTACCGTGTTCGCGCCGACCGACAGCGCCTTTGCGCGTCTCGCGCCCGGCACCGTCGACACGCTGCTGAAGCCGGAGAACAAGCCCCTGCTCACCAAGGTACTGACCTATCACGTCATCGCGGGCGCGCTGGATGCGCAGACGCTGGCGAAACAGCTGACCGAAGCTGGCGGCACGCTGACGCTGACCACGGTTGCCGGCGATCCGATCACGGCGAAGCTCGAGAACAACGCGGTCGTGCTCAACGACGTCAACGGCAACAAGAGCTATGTCACGCAGTATGACGTGAAGCAGGCCAATGGCATCGTCCATGTCGTGAACGGCGTGCTGATCCCGCGCCAGGATGCGCCGGCGACCGCGCCTGCCGAAACCCCGGCCGAGTAATCGGTCGTCCGCGCCGCCCCGGCCCCAGTGGCCGGGCGGCGCGGCTCGTTACGCCGTTCGCCAGCGATCCGCAGCTTCCGCGTCGGCAACGCGCGCGGTCACCCAGTCGGCACGCTCCCCGCGCTGTTCGCGCTTCCAGAAGGGCGCGTCGGTCTTGAGCCGGTCGATCAGCATTGCGCACGCGGCCAGCGCGTCGCGGCGATGGGCGGCGGCACAGGCAACCAGCACGATCCGGTCGCCGGGAACCATCGTCCCCACCCGGTGCGTCACGCTGACCGCGGTGAGGCCGAAGCGCGCCGCCGCTTCCTCCGCGATCGCCGCCAGCACTTGCTCGGTCATGCCGGGATAATGTTCGAGCGTCAGCGCGGTCACGCCGTCGTCGGGGCGGACGATACCGGTAAAGCTTGCCACCGCACCGGCCCCGTTGCCCTCGACCTCCGCCAGCGTGGCGGCGACGTCGATCGCCGTCGTCATGACCGCGATCCGGATCATCCGCCGGTCACCGGGGGAAAGATCGCAACCTCGCGCGCGCCGCCGAGCGGCGTATCGAGCGCGGCGAATTTCTGGTCGATCGCGACGCGCAGCCGGTCGCGGTCGGCGAACGCCGCGGCATGCGCTTCGGACTGTTTCGCCAGCCAGTCGATCAGCTGCGCGGCGGTGGCAACCGCTTCAGGCGGCGTCACCTGCTCCTCGCCCGTGCCGACACGTTCGCGCACCCACGCGAAATAGAGGAGCCTGAGCGCCATTCAGCTGTCCATGTGCTTCAGGCCGACGCGCAGATAGTCCCAGCCCGTCACCAGCGTCAGCAGCGCCGCCAGCCACAGCGTGACGATGCCGACCGTCAGCACCCAGGCGAGGTGCGGGACCGCCCCCGCCAGCACCAGCGCCCCGAGCGCGATCAGCTGCAGCGTCGTTTTCCATTTGGCCAGCCGCGATACCGGCACCGACACGCTGAGCTGCGCCAGAAATTCGCGCAGGCCCGACACCATGATCTCGCGCAGCAGGATGATCAGCGCGGCGATGACGTGCACCCCCTGGATCCACGCGGTCGCGACCAGCATTAGCACGACCGCGGCGACCATGATCTTGTCGGCGATCGGATCGAGAAACACGCCCAGCTTCGACACCGTCCCCTGCGCGCGGGCGAGATAGCCGTCGAAATAATCGGTGATGCCCATCAGGCAGTAGAGCGCGAACGCCGCCGCATAGCCGCTCGTCCAGTCCGGCCACCACAGGCACCAGACCAGCAACGGCACGGCGAAGATGCGCGAGAGCGTCAGGATGTTGGGCAATGTCAGCATGTCGCCGCCTGTCCTAGTCGAAATCCCGCCAGCTGCCAGCCCATTGCGGCCTTTCCCCGCCCTCGGCTATGGCAAGGGCCGTTCCGGTATATCAGCAGGTCGCACCAGACATGAACAACGCGCTCGGATTGCTCAAGGAGCGCCGTTTCCTGCCGCTTTTCATCACCCAGTTCCTCGGCGCCTTCAACGACAACCTGTTCAAGACCGCGATGGTCCTGTTCGCGACCTATCACATCTTCAACGATCCGGCGGTCGAATCCAATTTCAACGCGCTGGCGACGGGACTTGCGCTGCTGCCCTTTTTCGCGCTGTCGGCACTGTCGGGGCAGCTGGCCGATACGATGGACAAGGCGCGGATCATCCGGCTGGTGAAGACCGCGGAAATCGTGATCATGCTGTTCGGCGCGGCGGGCCTGATGCTGGCGCAGATGGGCCAGGTCACCGCGGGCCTCGTCATCATGCTGAGCGCGGTGCTGATGCTCGGCGTGCACTCGACATTCTTCGGCCCGATCAAATACGCGATCCTGCCCCAGCATCTGAAGGAGGACGAGGTGCTCGGCGGCACCGGCATGGTCGAGGCCGCGACCTATCTGTCGATCCTGATGGGGACGGTGATTGCGGGCTGGATCGCGGTCGAATGGGCGGCGGCGCTGGTGATCGTGGTGGCGCTGATCGGCTGGTGGGCGGGCCGGTTCGTGCCGCCCGCACCGCGCATGGGCCCGCCGCTCGCGCTCAACTACAATCCCTTCACCGCATCCTGGCGGCTGGTCTCCGCGACGATGCACATCCCGCGGCTTTTCCTCGCGATCTGCGCGATCAGCTTTTTCTGGGCGATCGGCGCGGTGCTGATCGTGATCTTCCCGCCGCTGGTCAAGAACGTGCTGACTGCCGACGAACGCGTCGCCAGCCTGACCATCGCCATCTTCTCGATCGGGGTGGCGGTCGGATCGGTGATCATCAACGCCATGCTCCGCGGTCGCATCTCCGCCAGATATTCGCCGGCATCGGTGCTGGTGATGGCCGTGTTCATCGTTGCCTTCTCGATCGAATCGCGGATGTGGACCGCCGCCCCAGCGGGCACGCTCTATGGCATCGACGCCTTCATCCTTCAGCCCCAGGCGATGCTGGTGCTCGGCACGCTGGCGGCGATCGCGATCTTTGGCGGCATGTTCGTGGTGCCGCTCTATGCGTTCCTGACCACGACCGTGACCAAGGATCAGACCGCGCGCACCGTCGCCGCGAACAACGTCGTCAATTCAGGCGCGATGGTCGTGGGGGCGGCAACGGTCATCACCGCGACCACCGTGCTGAACGTCACGCCGGAGGACATGCTGCTGATCGTCGCAGGCATGTGCCTGATTTCAGCGTGGATCGCCCAGAAACTGCACCGCGTGTGCGACTGAACCCCGCGCTGCGGGTCAGGCGATCATCGAATAGAAACAGATGAAAAAGGCGGTGAAGCTCATCACGAACAGCTTCAGGTCCTGATCATCGGCGTTCGACGCACGCACCCGCGGGCGAACGAGCTTAAGCCGTGCGCGCAGCGGGTGGCGGGGCGCCGGGGCGAATGCGGTTTGCCCGCGTTGGATCAGGTGCGACATGGTACGAAGTTAACGCTTTGTTTACGATTTCGCGCCTGAAAAAATCATGGTTAACGCCCGTCTCGAAACGGGACGCAGCCAGCGCGGGCACCGTGTCCGAGCCGGCCCATTCCTATCGGCGGAGCGTCTTGCTAGACCGTCGGCATGACCAATGATCGGATCGAGCGGATTGTCATCCTGGGCGGCGGGACCGCCGGGTGGATGACCGCGGCGGCGCTCGGCCGCACCCTGGGCGCGACGGCCAGGGTGACGCTGCTCGAGTCGGAGGATATCGGCAGCGTCGGCGTCGGCGAGGCGACGATCCCGCCCATCCACTGGTTCAACGAGCTGGTCGGGATCGACGAAGCCACTTTCGTTGCGGAAACCAAGGCGAGCTTCAAGCTCGGCATCGAATTCGTCGACTGGACGCGGCCCGATCACCGCTACTTCCACCCCTTCGGCCAATATGGCGTGAACCTGCCCGGCGTCGCCTTTCACCATCGCTGGCTCAAGGCGCGGCGCGAGGGACTCGATATGCCGCTCGATGCGTTGTCGCTGCCCACCCAGCTGGCGTACGACAACCGCTTCGCCAAACCCGCGTCGGATCCGCGCTCGATCCTGTCGACGCTGGGCTATGCCTATCATTTCGACGCCGCGCTCTACGCCCGCTATTTGCGCGGCCTTGCGGAGGCGCGCGGGGTCACGCGCGTCGAGGGCAAGCTTGCCCATGTCGAGCGCAATGGCGAAAGCGGCTTCGTCACCGCGCTCGTCACCGAACGCGGCGAGCGGCTGGACGGCGACCTGTTCATCGACTGCTCGGGCTTTCGTGCGCTGCTGATCGAGGGTGAGCTGGAGGCGGGCTATGACGACTGGTCGCACTGGCTGCCCTGCGACCGCGCAGTCGCCATGCCATGCGCACGCGTGGCGGAGACGACGCCCTATACCCGGTCGACCGCGCGTGCCGCGGGCTGGCAGTGGCGCATCCCCCTCCAGCATCGCACCGGCAACGGCTATGTCTATTCCAGCCAGTTCGTCAGCGACGACGAAGCCGCCGCCACGCTTGCCGCGAATCTCGATGGCGAGGCGCTGGGCGATCCCCGCTTCCTGCGCTTCACGGCCGGGCGGCGGCGGCGTGCCTGGATCGGCAATGTCGTCGCGATCGGGCTCGCGGCCGGCTTCCTCGAGCCGCTGGAATCGACCAGCATCCACCTGATCCAGTCGGGGATCGTCAAGCTGCTCGCGCTGCTGCCCGACAAATCGTGCGATCCCGCGCTCGCCGATCGGTTCAACGCGGTGTTCAGCCGCGACATGGACAATATCAAGGACTTCCTGATCCTCCATTACCACGCGACCACCGATAAGCCCGAGCCGCTGTGGGAGTACTGCCGTCACATGGCGCTGCCCGACGGGTTGATCGAGCGCGAGCATCATTTCCGCACCACCGGGCGGATCATGGTTGAAACCGATGAACTGTTCCGCGAAGCGAGCTGGCTCGCGGTTTTCCACGGCCAGGGCATCGTGCCCCGCGGCTACAACCCGATCGCGGACACGTTCGATTCCGATACCAACCGCCGCCAGGTTGAACAGGTCGCCGGGGCGATCGCGCGCGCGGTGCCGGCGCTGCCGCGCCACGATGCCGCCATCGCCAAGTTGATCGGCGCGACGCGCGCGGTCGCCTGACCATGGCGGCATCCGCGGTGCCCGCGCCGACGATCGTCGGTCGACGGATCGGCAACGAACATGAGCCGATCGTGATCGTCGACGATTTCGCGCCCGACCCGGCGGCGCTGCGCGACTTTGCCGCCGAGCGCACGTTCGGCATCCCGGTGACCGCCTATCCCGGCATTCGCGCGCCCGCGCCGCCGACCTATCTCGACGCCGCGCGGCCGATCCTGGCGACGATCTTCGGGCAGGCGTTCGGGCTCACCGGCGCGGCGCGCGTGATCGACCTCTGCTTCGCGATCGTGACGACGCCGCGCGAGCGCCTGACCCTCGAACAGCGCATCCCGCACATCGACGGTGCCGAGCCGGGGCGCGTGGCGATGGTGCATTTCCTGAGCAAAGCGGATCACGGCGGCACCGCGTTTTTCCGGCATCGTTCGACCGGGTTCGAAACGATCGGGCCCGACCGTACCGCAGCATATTATGCGACGCTCGACCGCGAGGTCCGCCGCGACGGCCCGCCGCCCGCCGATTACATCCGGGGGTCCACCGCGCAATTCGAATGCCTGTGCGAAGTCGTGGCAAAACCCAACCGCGCGGTATTTTACCGCAGCGCACTGCTGCACAGCGGGGTAATTCCGCCGGACCTGCCGCTCAGCCCCGACCCGCGCGTCGGCCGGCTGACGATCACCGGCTTCTTCGCGGCGCGCTGAGCGTCAGTTCGCGGGCGGCTGGACCGCCAGATATACCGTGCTCCACAACTGCGCGGCGTTGGATTCGTCGACATCCTGCTTGCCCGCGCCGAACGCCACGACCTGATAGCGGCCATCGGCGAATGCCCAGGACCAGAGCTCCGAATTCTGGACCTCGCGCCCGACCTTGATCACGCGCCACAGCTCGGCCTGCGCCGTGCGCAGCCGCGCCCGCGTCGGCGGCGGCAAGTCGTCGCGCGCCAGCTGGCGTTCGAGACCGGCGGCGAGCAGCGCCTGCTGCCATGACCACACGACCGCGCCATGATATTTGGCGGGGGTGAAGTCCGCCTGGAGTTTGGGGCTGGCCAGCGCGGCATTGGCGACGACCAGTCCGATATCGGTCATCAATCCGGCCGGGAAAGGGCGCATGATCGACTGGACCATGACATCCAGGTCGGCGGGCGCGGGCCGTGTGAACAGCAGCGCGAAGCCCTCGTCCGAATGCAGGATCGGCACCGGCTTGCCCAGCGCATCGAGCGCGATTGCATGATAGACGAGCGGCGTGCGGCCCAGCGTCGCCAGCGCGGGTTCGGCCGGAATGCCCAGCGTCGCGGCATAGCCTTTGATTGCACTGCGCGCGCGATCGGCCGGCATCGTCACCCGGAAACGCGACGGCGCCTGGTCGCGCCATACCCGCGCCATCCGGGCCGCATCGGCCAAAGCCTTGCGGTCATCGGGGGTCAGGTAGGGGTCGAGCAGCCCACTGGCAGCCAGCCGCGCGGCGGCATCGAGCGCGGCAGGAACGAACACGGCGTTGACGTCATAGGCGTAACGCCCGCCGCCCAGCCCTTCGTTGCTGTCGCGCCATTGCCCGGCCTGACGCCCGGGCTTGAGCGCGATCAGCTTGGCGGTGGTCGGCGACGCGGCAAATGGGCCGGCCGATTTCAGGACGAAGCGAAGGTTGCGCACCAGCAGCGCACCGGCCGGGTCGCGCGCGCCCGGCTGCGCCTCGCTCACCACTGCGCGGGCGAGATAGGCGCGCGCCGCCGCCGCGTCGCCGCGCTCGAGCAGATAGCTCGCCGCCACCGGCGCCAGCATGTAATCGTCGTCGACCATGGCGTAGTCGAGCGTCGCCGCGTCGCTCGCCTCGCCCTTCGCGCCGCGCTCCAGCAGGGCAAACTCGCTCAGCGCTTCTTCGTGCGCCACCTCGCCATCGCGATCGAGCCGCGCGAGCACCGCGTTCAGCCCCGCTTCGATGGCGCCGGGCTGCAATGCGGGCATCAGCAGCCGCACCGACATCAGCGTATCGCGTCCGAAATAGGTGTTGAAGCGCCACGAACCCGCCAGGAACTTCTCGCGATAGCTGAGGAAGCGCAGCGCGTTGCGCGCGGCCGGGTCGGCGGCGGCGCGATCGTTCAGCAGCTCGGCTTCGCTGAGGCCGGTCAGCGCCGGGTCGCCGGTCGCCGCGATGATCTCCAGCCGGATCCGCCCCCCCGCGCCCGCCTCGATGCCGCCCGCGTTCACCCGCCCCTCGACCACGCGCAGCTCGAGCCGATAGCCCGGCGCGCCGTCGACGCGGTCACGCGCATAGACGATGCGATTGCCGTCGATCTGCGCCTTCACCGCCACTTCGGGCGGAAAGCGGCCGATCGCCTGATAGTCGCGCAGGAAGCGGACGTTGGACAGCACCGCTTGCTTGAGCGCGAGCCTCGGCGCGGTCAGCGACGCCACCGCCCGCACGCCGTTCAGCCGCCGGCCGTGCGCGTCGCGCACGTCGACGGGCTGCGGTGCGGACTCCAGCGCCCATTGCGCCGGTGCGGCCAGCGTGTCGAACCACAGCCCGACGCCGCTGTTTCCCGCCGGGAAGGCGACCAGGATGCGCGGGTCATTGCCCGAACGCAGCAACAGGTGCGCCGCCACCGCGCCGTCGCGAACGAACGCATTGATATTCTGTCCCTCGACAAGCTGATAGCCGAGTTTGGGTTCGGGCCTCGCCTGGCCGATTGCCGGCCCGGCGGCCATGCACAGGGCGATCGCCGCGGCCATGGGTTTCAGGTGCCGCATCTTCGTCTCTCCATCCGCTGCCACGTTCCGGTCGGGGGCGCTCGCGCGCCCCCGGGGATCAGAACCGCATCGTCAGCGTGCCGCCATAGGTCGGCCCGACAATGCCGCGCGCATAGAAGAAGCCCGAGTCGGCGTTCTGGGTCTGGCCCTGGCGCGGATTTCCTTCGGTCAGGCCGATTTCGTCGAAGATATTGTCGGCATTGAGCGCGAGCTGCAACCGGTCGGTCAGGTTGAGCGTCAAGCCGACGCCGGTCACGCCATAGCCTGGCAACGCGACGCCGTTGCCCGAATCGGCAAAGATGCGCCCGATATATTTGTAGCGCACGAACGCCTCACCCACCCCGTTGGGAAGCTTTACGGTGGGTGTGATCGTCCAGAGCTGCGACGGGGTCCGTTCGGGGCGATTGCCGTCGAATGTCGGCTGCGCCACCCCGTTCAGGCTGAGATTGTCGAGCGTCGGATCCTGAAAAACCCCGATGAAGTTGACCGACAACCAGTCGGTCGGCCGCACCATCGCATCGATCTCGACCCCCTGGGTGCTCAGGTCGGCGAGGAACGCAGTCTGGCGCGTCGGATCGAGCGGATCGATGAAGTTGTAGAACTGGTCGTTGAAATTGGTCTGGAACAGCGTGACCGACCCGCTGAACAGCCGGCCATATTCGACGCGCGCGCCGATTTCATACAGCTCGACCCGGGTGATCGGATCGACATTGTTGGTCTGGAACCCGTCGGCATAACGCGCATAGACCGCCAGATTGTCGGTCAGCAGGTAATTGGCACCCACCGTCCACGCGATCGCGTCCTTGCTGTCGGTGCGCGTGGTGAACGTGCCGTTGAAGGTCGAGCCGACGTCGCGCACGACTCCCCCCAGACCGGCGGGCACCGGCTGATTTACTGCCGCCGCATTGCCATCGTCGAAGCGCGAGTCGAGGAATTCCCAGCGGATACCGCCGTCGATGCGCAGCCGGTCGCCGATCTGGATTTCGTCGTTGAGGTAGAGCGAAACCGATTCGTCGGTGCGCTCGCGGATGCCCGCGCCCCAGTTGCCATAGGACACGAGGCCGTTGTCGGTCAGCGACCCGATCACGTTGTTGTTCGCATCCAGCGCGACGACGTCATAGAGATTGCTGTTGTTGCGCACGTCGTTGAGCGCGGTCGCGGTCGCCGACTGGTTCTGGAACCGGCGGACATCGTAGTAGAGCACGCCGAAGGTCAGCGAGTTCTTGATCGCGCCGCTTTCGAACGCCCAGCGACCGCCGGCATTGAGGCCGAAATCATGCCCTTCCTGGAAATCGTGGTTGAGCGTGGTCTGCTGAAGGAAGCCGTTGCCGTTGAGCGCGTTGAGTTCGGCAACCTGATTGGAACCGAGCACGACGCCGCTGGTCCGGCTGCGGATGCCGAAGCGCGTCGCGGTCGGGAACGCGGCCTGGCCGAGCGTCAGCAGGCCGTTGATCGGCGAGCCCGCGCCAGGCGTCAGATATTCGACCGCGCTGGCAAGGCCGGCATTGCCGGTGCCCGATCCGGGGAACAGGCCGTTGAAGTCGAACGACAGGTCGAGATAGCGCGCGCGGCCGAAAATCTCGAAACTGTCGCTAAGCGGCTTTTCGAAATCGATGCGGACCTGCGCGGTCTTGATCTGCACGCCGTCGGTGAAATTGAACTCGCGGAAGCCGTCGGGGTCGACAAAGGTCGACACCGGGGCCTGGATCCGTGCAAACGAGCTGCCGCCGATATGGTCGAACTGCGGGTCGAGCCCGGCGACCGCGCCGACTTCGCCGTCGTTCAGCGCATAGGGCTGGCCGGCGTAGAACACGGTCTTGAGGTCGCCGCCCTTGGCGCTGAGCCGCACGAAACCGCCATCGTCAAACCGATATTCGAGCGCACCCTTCAGCCGCCAGCCCTCATAATTGAACGGATTGCGGCGCACGCCGGGACTGGTCTGGAGATAGCCCCCGACGCTGAACGCCAGCTTGTCGGCCAGCAGCGGCGCGGAGTAATAGAAATCGCCGCGCAGCAGCCCGTAATTGTACGCCGTCGCCCGTGCGATCCCCTCGGGCTCGTCAAAGGCCAGGCGACGCGACACGAAGTTGATCGTCGCGCCCGCGCCGTTGACGGTCAGCACGCCCGACGAGCCGCCCTTCACTGCTTCGAGCCGGTCGATCGTCAAGTCCTGGGAGAAGAAGAAGTCAGCGCCGCCGCCATTATAGATGATCGGCAACCCGTCCTCTTCGAGCTGGACGAAACGCTGGCCGCCGCCCTGAAGGCCGCGGACCGAATAGTTGTTCGACACTTCGCCGCCCGTCCCCTCGACGAAGACGCCGGGCACCAGTTCGAGCAGGTCGGCGGTCGATCGCGGCGCACGGCGGTCGATCGCCTCGCGATCGGCCAGCGTGATGTCGGCCGAGGCGGTGATCAGGGGACGGTTGCGGGTCGTCGTGCCGGTGACGATGATGTCTTCGCCGCCCTGCGCATCGGCCTGGGATGCGTCTTCGGTCGCGGTCGATTCGGCTTCGGATGACGGCGGACCGACCTGAGCGAAAGCGGGGGCGACGGAAAGGGTCGAGCCGACCAGCAAAAGCGCGCGAAAGCTGAGACCAAGGGTCGTACGCATATACTCACTCCCGGATACACAGCGGTCTTGATGAACCGCTCTTGTCATGAGGCGTGCTAGTTAACGCCAATCAACGGGACATGCAAACGATTGCACGGCCACCCGCGTTCAAAGCGTGTGGGCACGATGCCGCACACCCGACGTGGCTAGCGGGAAAGCCAGGTCGCGACGTCGCTCGCCACCCGGTTCGCCGCAGTATTGAGCGCGGTGCCGACGGCGTCGGCCTCGACCGCGGTCACCGGCTCGCGCGCCTCGAAGCGGCGCTTTTCCACGCCGGCGACCCCTTCGCGGATCACCGCCGCGTCATAGACGACCACCGCCTCCTGCGTGTCGGCATCGATGGTGAAGCTGCGCAGCTCGCCCGACAGCATCGCGCCCGGATCGACCTGGAACTGGCGCGCGCCCAGCACGACGAGCGGCGTCTGCGCCGTAATGGTATCGGCGAGCAGCCGCGCGAACATCCGCGCCGGCGGCTCGACCCACTGCGCGTCCTTGACATAGGTGACGCGGGTCCCCGCCGACCGCACCGGCACGCGCGTCACCGCCAGCTCCTGGGGCACCACCGGCACGGTGAGCGTCACGGTACGCGCGTCGGCGGACTTCTGCTCACGCCCGACCGGGACGGCGGCGGCGGGCGTCAGCGTCATCAGCGCCGGCGGCGGCTCCGCGCCGAAGCGAACGCACGCGGCGAGCGGGATCAGGGCGATGAGGACCAGTTTCTTCATTGCGCGCCTTGCTTCCTTGGCTTGTAGTCGGGCAGCTCGGGCTGGCCCAGGATCGAGCCCGCGCCCTCGCGATCGATCTTTTCGGCGACCGAGGTCAAAGCCGCCGACATCTGGCGCAGATCCTGGACCAGCTGGCCGACCTCTGGGATCGTCTTCTTGGAAAAGGCCTGGAGCCCTGGCCGCGCGTCGTTGATCGCGGCGTCGAGCGAGTCCATGCTCTTCTGGGCCGACAACACCGTGCGATTAAGGTTGGCCACGACCGGCTTCACATCATTGCTGAGCAAGCCATTGGTCGTGCCGGCAAGCTTGCCGATCTCGTCCGCCGCCATTCCCGCCTTTTGCAGCGCGACCCGCGTCTCGGCCAGCGTCGCGGCGATTTCGGGTCCGCGGTCGGCCAGCGCATCGGTCAGCCGGTCGGTGTTGGCCAGGATGTTGCCGATCGACTTCTGGTTGCGGTCGGACAGCAATTCGGAAAGCCGCTCGGTCAACGTGCTCAGCCGTTCGAGCAGCTGCGGCGCGGAGCTGAGCAGGGCGCCCAGCCCGCCGCGCTTCGTCGGAATGACCGGAACGCCGAGCGGACAGGCGCTTTCGGGCTTGATCTCCGGGCAGCGCAGCGGCGGCGCGCCCTTGATCGCCCCGTCGAGCTGGATGGTGCTGACCCCGGTAAAGCTGCCCTGGACGCTGGCGGTCGTTCCTTCCAGCACCGGCACGTCTTCGTTCACGCTGATCCGCACGCGGACCAGCTGGGGATCGGGCTTGTAGAGCGCGATTTCCTCGACCTGTCCCGACGGCACGCCCGAATAGGCGACCACCGACCCCTTGTTCACCCCGTCGACCGCCTGGTTGAAGAAGATGTCGTATTCGCGATTGCTGGCGGCGTTCAGCCGCGCGATCCACACGGTGAACAGCGCCAGCACGGCAAGCAGGATCAGCACGACGCTGCCGACCAGAATATGGTTCGATCGGGTTTCCATCAGCCCCTCATGCCTTGGCCGCCAGCGCGGCCGCTTCGTTGGTGGCGACCGCCGCGCGTCCGCGCGGGCCGTTGAAATATTCCTGGATCCACGGATGGTCCAGCGCCAGCAGTTCGTCGATCGTGCCGACCGCGATCACGCGCTTGTCGGCCAGCACCGCGACGCGGTCGCATATCGCGTAGAGCGTGTCGAGGTCGTGGGTGATCAGGAAGACGGTCAGACCCAGCGTCTTCTGGAGCGACAGCGTGAGCTCGTCGAACGCGGCCGCCCCGATCGGGTCGAGCCCCGCGGTCGGTTCGTCCAGGAACAGGAGCTCCGGGTCGAGCGCCAGCGCGCGCGCCAGGCCGGCGCGCTTCTTCATGCCACCCGAAAGCTCCGACGGGTATTTGGGTCCCGCGTCGGCGGGCAAACCGGTCATCACCACCTTGTACCCGGCGATCTCGTCGAGCAGTGCCTGATTGAGCTTGGGGTAGAATTCGCGCAACGGCACCTGGACATTCTCGGCGACGGTCAATGTCGAGAACAGGGCGCCGCCCTGGAACAGCACGCCCCAGCGTTTGCGGATCTCGATCGCCTCGGTTTCCTCGCGGCCGATCGTCTCCTCCCCGAACACGCGGATCACGCCCTCGACCGGGGTCTGCAGCCCGATGATCGACCGCATCAGCACCGACTTGCCGGTCCCCGATCCGCCGACCACGCCCAGAATCTCGCCGCGACGCACGTCGAGGTCGAGGTTCTCGTGCACCGTCTGCTCGCCAAAGGCGTTGCTGAGGCCGCGCACACAGATGACCGATTCGCCGCTCATATCCAGCCGATCTCGGTGAAGAAGACCGCGAAGAATGCATCGAGCACGATCACCAGGAAGATGGCCTGGACCACCGCCGACGTGGTGCGCAGGCCGACCTGCTCGGCGTCGGATTCGACCAGCATCCCCTGAAAGCAGCCGGCAATCGCGATGATCGCGCCGAACACCGGCGCCTTGACCAGCCCGACATACAGGTCGGTGATCGGCACCACCTCGCGCAGCCGCTGGATGAAGATGACCGGCGGGATGTCGAGCGAGATCCAGCACAGCAGGCCACCGCCGATGATCGCGATCACCGAGGCATAAAAGCCGAGCAACGGCATCATCAGCACCGCGGCCAGCGTGCGCGGCACGACCAGCGCCTCCATCGGCGACACGCCGATCGTGCGCATCGCGTCGATTTCCTCGGTCAGCTTCATCGTGCCGATCTGCGCCGCGAATGCCGAGCCCGATCGCCCCGCGACCATGATCGCGGTCATCAGCACGCCGAGTTCCCTGAGCGTGATCCGTCCGACCAGGTTGATGGTGAACGCCTCCGCGCCGAATTGGCGCAGCTGGACGGCGCCCTGCTGCGCGATGACGATGCCGATCAGGAAGCTCATCAGTCCGATGATGCCGAGCGCGGAGACGCCCACCACCTCGAACCGGTGCACCGTGGCGTTGAAGCGGAAACGGCTGGGGTGGCGGACCACATTGGCAAAGGCGATGGCGGTCGCGCCCAAAAAGCCGAGCAGCCCGACCAGGGTGGTCAGCGCGCCCATCACCGCCGCACCCAGTTCGTCGAGCACGCGCAGCACCGGCGGCAGCTGGTCGGGCTTCATCGCGACCTTGTGATCGGCGGCGGCGACCTGCTCGAGCAGGTGCGCGCCATCGGGACCGAGCCCGACGACCTCGGCCGACTGGTCGCGTGCGAAGCGGTGGACGATCCACGCTCCGACCGTATCGATCCGGTCGATCCCGGTCATGTCGATGCGGGCGACCTTGTCGGGCAGCGCGGCGAGCCGTTCGGGCAGGTCGCCGATGCTCGCCAGCGACAGGTCACCCGAAAAACGGATGCTGCCGGCTTCATCCGACGGATCGAGAACGAAATCGGCGGGCTTCATTGCCGCCTTCCATCGTTTATTTCCGGCGTCGCGGCAAGGTATTGCGCGGCCCGGGGCGCAATCATCGGCAATGCGGCGCGTCGATCACAGCCACAGGTCGGCGGCATGGATGACGATCCCGACGCATCCCCCGACCAGCGTACCGTTGACCCGGATGTATTGAAGGTCGCGCCCGACCGCATGCTCCAGCCGGGTGGTGATCGTGCGTGCGTCCCAGCCGCGCACCGTGTCCGACACCAGCCGCACGATGCCGTCGCCATAGTCCGCCGCCGCGCCGACCATCGCGCGGCGGACGAGCCGGTTGACCATGCGGGCAAGCGCGCGATCGGACTGGAGCGTTTCACCGAGCTGGCGCATCGCGCCGCCCAGCTGCCCCGCGGCCAGCGCATCGGGATCGCGCGCGACGCGCAGCAGCGCGGCACGCATCGTTTCCCACACGCCCTGCCACCAGCGGCCGAGCGCGGGATTGTCAAGCAGCTCCGCCTTGAGGCGTGCCACCTTTGCCTGCATCTCGGCGTCGAACTGGAGGTCGGAGGCGAGTTTTTCCAGCCCCTCCTCCGCCTTGGCGCGAAGGGGGTGGCCGGGATCGTCGGCCATGTCGTGGACCAGGCGCTCCAGCCCCGCGATGATCTTGTTGGCCAGCGTCTCGTCCAGCCCCGTCCAGCGCAGGATCGATCCGGCGCGTTCGTGCACCATCGCGCGGATCACGTCATCATTGGCCTCCAGCACCCGCGCCGCCCAGCGGATGACGCCGTCCAGCAGCGGCTGATGACGACCGTCGCGAATCGCCGCGTCGAGCAGCTGGCCGAGCAAAGGCGCGATGTCGAGCTGGCGCAACTGGCCGGAAAGTGCCCCGCGCACCATGTGGCCCAGCCGCTCCTGATCGAGCGACTGGAGCAGGTCGACCGCAAGGCGCGCCGCCCCGCGCCGCAGTCGCCCGCCAAGCGTACGACCATCGCGATCGGTCAGCCAGCGCCCGACCGCGCCCGCCGCGTCGACGTCGCGCATCCGCCGCGCGACCACGCCGGGGATCAGGAAGTTATCCTTCAGGAATGCCGCAAGCGTGTCGCCGATGCGGTCCTTGTTGCGCGGCACGATCGCGGTGTGCGGAATCGGCAGGCCGAGCGGGCGGCGGAACAGCGCGGTGACCGCGAACCAGTCGGCCAGCCCGCCGACCATCGCCGCTTCGGCAAAGGCCTGGATGTAACCCCAGGCGGGGTGCGCGTCCTGGAATGCGCGCGCGACGAAGAAGGTCGCCGCCATCGCGACCAGCAGGCCGGTCGCGATCAAGCGCATCCGCACAAGGGCGGGTGGCGGACGTTGGTCACCTAAATCTAGCACGCGCACAGCAGATAAAACCCGACAGCCAAATCATGTGAACAAAATAAGTTCACCTGGCGGTTCTGCGCTACGCGAATGCGTGGCCCCATGCGACAAAAAACAAGCGGGGTTCCGGACCGACTTGTCCGTAACCCCGCGGGTTTTTCGTTACCACTGGTCGCCGGATATCAATTGTCCGTGTACGAACACCCGATGTCCTGAACAAGCGTGTCCCAGATCCACTCTGCAGCCGAGCATCGTTGTGCTTTTTGCTCCAGCAACATTCCCGTACCAACCGAAGATGCAGCGAAGATCGAAATCAAGAGTAGAGCAGTTCTCACGTCATGTCTCCTTCGGTCCAGAAACTAACGGGAACATGCGTAACCTGTATTCTAGCGCGAGGCAACGTTATTCGGCCGGCTGCCCATCTTCGGCACCCGGGCGATAGCCGATCCGGCCCCCGCCCGGCTCGTGCTCGATCGTCGGCGGCACGAGCGAGCCGTCGTCGCCCGGGCGATAGCTGAGCAGGCGGCGCGACAGACGCGGCCCGATCCAGCGTTCGACCGCGATCGCCAGGCTGAACGACGCGGGCACGATCACCAGCGTCAGCAGCGTCGACAAGATGAGGCCGCCGATCACGGTCACGCCCATCGGCGCGCGCCAGGACGAATCGCCCGACAGCGAAAGCGCGGTCGGCACCATACCGGCGACCATCGCCACGGTCGTCATCACGATCGGCTGTGCGCGCTTGTGACCCGAGTCGATGATCGCGGTCACCTTGTCGACGCCCTTGTTCAATTCCTCGAGCGCAAAGTCGATCAGCAGGATCGAGTTCTTCGCGACGATGCCGAGCAGCATCAGCAGCCCGATATAGACCGGTAGCGAAATCGCATGCCCGCTGACCCACAGCGCCAGGAGACCCCCCAGCGGCGCGAGCAGCAGGGATCCCATATTCACGAACGGCGGCATCACGCGCTTGTAGAGCAGTACGAGCACCGCGAAGACCAGGAACAGACCCGAAAAGACCGCGATGATGAAATTCTGGATCAGCTCGGCAAACCATTTCGACTGACCTTGCTGCAGCTCGGTGACGCCGAGCGGCAGGTTCTTGAAGACCGGCAGCTCATGGATCGCCTTTTGCGCGTCGCCGCTGATCACGCCGGGGGCAAGGTCGACCCCGACCAGCAGCTTGCGCTGGCGGTTGGTGCGCTCGATGCGCGTGGGCCCGGCGCCGAAGCCGATATCGGCCACCACCGACAACGGCACCGACCCGCCATTTTGCGTCTGCACCGGCAGATTCTGGATGGTCGACAGGCGCTGGCGCGAGTCCTCGCTGAGCGCGACGCGGATCGGAATCTGGCGATCGCTGAGGCTGAAACGCGCGCTGTTCTGGTCGATGTCGCCCAGTGTGGCGATGCGGATCGCGCTCGACAGCGCCTGGGTCGTGACACCCATGTTGGCGGCCAGGTCCATGCGCGGGGTGATGACGATTTCCGGCCGTTGCAAGTCGCCCGACACCCGCGGCGCAACCAGCATGGGCAGGGTCAACATCTCTTCGACCAGCTTGTTGGCGGTCTGGTTGAGGAGGACGGGGTCCTCGCCGCCGAGCGTGATGGTGATATCGCGACCGCTGCTGCCCCATCCGAACTGCGACCGGAACGACACGCGCGCATCGGCGATCTTGTTCAGCTCGGGTGCCAGCGCGCGTTCGAATTCGACGCTCGTCACGTCGCGGTCCTTCGACAGCATCGCGGTCACGCGACCGTTGCCGACAAAGGTGCGCGCGTAGGTGGCGGTGACGATGTCCTGCTTTTCCAGCAGCGCTTCGACCCGCCGCACCACCGCATCGGTCTGGGCCAGCGTGGTGCCGGGCACCATCTCGACCGTGACCGTCGCGTTGTCGCGATCCTCCGGCGGCTGGAAAGTGCTCGGCAGCACCACGAACATGACCGCGGTCAAGCCCAGCGCAAGCGCGCCGATCCCCATGATCCAGACGCGATGATCGAGCGCGATCGACGCAAGCCTGCGCAGCCACCCGCCGCGCGCCGCGAACGCCGTCGCGCGGCTGTGGTCGAGCGACCAGCGCAGCAGGCCGACATAGCGGTCCATGATCGGTCCTTCGCCATGGGTGGCGTGGCCCTTCGACTTGAGGAAATAGGCCGCGATCATCGGCGTCAGCAGCCGCGCGACGGCCAGGCTCATCAGCACCGCCGCGACGACGGTGAGGCCGAAATTCTTGAAATACTGGCCCGAAATGCCCGGCATCAATGCGACCGGCAGAAAGACCGCGACGATCGCCATCGTCGTCGCCAGCACCGCCAGGCCGATCTCGTCCGCCGCGTCGATCGACGCCTGATAGGCGGATTTGCCCATCCGCATGTGGCGCACGATGTTCTCGATCTCGACGATCGCATCGTCGACCAGAACGCCCGCGACCAGGCTCAGCGCCAGCAGCGTCATCTGGTTGAGCGAAAAGCCCAGCAGGTCCATGAACCAGAAGGAGGGGATGGCCGAAAGAGGGATGGCGAGCGCCGAGATCACCGTCGCGCGCCAGTCGCGCAGAAACAGGAACACGACGACCACCGCCAGCAGCGCGCCTTCGATCATCGCATCGATCGCGCTGTGATACTGGGCCTCGGCATATTCGACATTGTTGAACAGCACCTCGAAGCGGACCTTCGGGTTGCGTTCCTGCAGCGCCTTCAGCTTGGCTTCGGCTTCGTGGAAGACGGTGACGTCCGACGCGCCCTTTGACCGGCGGATGTCGAACGCCAGCACCGGTTGCCCATTATAGCGCCCGGCCGAACGCAGCTCGGCAAACGCGTCGCGCACGTCGGCGATGTCGGCGAGCCGGACGGTCCGGCCGCCGCCGATCGCGATCTGTGTCTGGCTGAGTTCATAGGCGGTTGCGGCATTGCCGAGCACGCGCACCGATTGTTCGGAGCCCGCGATTTCGGCACGACCGCCGGCCGCGTTCAAGTTGATCTGGCGCAGCTGCTGATTGACCTGGGTCGCGGTCAGCCCCAGCGACTGGAGCTTGGTGGGGTCGAGGAGCACGCGAATCTCGCGATTGACGCCGCCGATGCGGTCGACCGCCGACAGACCGGGGACTGCCAGCAATTCCTTTGCCACCGCATTGTCGACATACCAGCTCAGCTCCTCCAGCGTCATGTCGGTGGCGATGGCGGTGAAGCTGGCGATGTCGTTGTCGGTCGTGTTGGCGCGATAGACCTGCGGCTCGAGGATGCCGTCGGGCAGGTCGCCGCGAATCTGGTTGATCGCTTCGCGCACGTCCTGGACCGCGCGGTCGATCGGCGTGCCGATGTTGAGCTGGACGACGGTCTGCGACTGGCCCTCGGTGACGGTCGAATTGATCTCGTCGATGCCCTGCAGGCTGCGCACCGCCGCCTCGACACGCTGGGTGACCTGGCTCTCGAGCTCGGTCGGCGCGGCGCCCGGCTGATTGATCACCACGATGGCGATCGGAAAATCGAGATCGGGATCCTGATTCACGTCCATGCGCATGAAGCTGACGATCCCGGCGATCGTCAGCGCCACGAACAGGACGATGGGCGGAACCGGGTTACGGATCGACCAGGCCGAGATGTTCCTGAAATTCATCGTCCCGCCTCAGCCTCCGGCTTCACCGCCACGGGTTTCACTTTCTGACCGGGGGTCAGGAACGCACCCGCGCTCAGCACCACCCGCTCGGTTCCATCAAGGCCCGATGCGATCGACACGCCGTTGTCGGACACCTCGCCGACCGTCACCGCGCGCCGCACCGCTTCATCCTTGCGATCGAGCAGATACACGAAATTGCCCTTGTCGTCGCTCAGTACCGCCGATTCGGGCAGCAAAGGCGCGCTGGTCGAACCCACCACGATCCGCGCGGTGGCAAAGCCGCCGGGGCGCAGCGCGCGATCGTAAGGCACGGTGACGCGCGCAATGCCCTGGCGCGTCTGCGGATCGATGATGGGCGAAACCTGCCACACCCGCCCGGCAAAGCTCTGGGTGCTGCCGGCGGGCGTGACCTCTGCGCTGCTGCCGACGCGCACGCGCGCGAGATCGGCCTGGCTCAGCTGGACCTGCATCTCGATCTCGCCGTCCTTGGCGATGCGGAACAGCACACCGCTGCCGCGCGAGACGATCTGGCCCGGCTCGACCGAACGCGACAGGACGAGCCCGCGGGCGGGCGCGCGGATGTCGAGTTGGACGTTGCGCGCACGCGTTTCCGCCAGCTGCGCCTGCGCCACGCGCACCCGGGCGCGCGCAGCGTCGCGGGTCGCCGTCCGCCGGTCGATGTCGGCGCGTGAGATGAAGCCGCGATCGACCAGCTGCTGGGCGCGGCGCAGTTCCGCCTCGGCCAGTTCCAGATCGGCCTGGGTCACCCGGACCTGCGCCTCGAGCGCGTCGGCGGACTGCGTCTGGACCGAACGGTCGACGGTCGCCAGCACTTGTCCCGCACCGACCCACTGCCCCGCCTCGACCAGCACGGCGCGGACCAGACCGCCCTCGCCCGCTTCGCCGACGGGCAACTCGCGCCGCGCCGCCAGCGATCCGGTGCCGGACACGACCCGCTCGACTGCGCCGCGGCCGGGCACGACATAGCTGATCGTCGGAATCTGCGCGTCCGCCGCGCCCGCGCCGTCCTTGCCGGCGGCGCCCTTGCCGTCTTCGCCCTTGCCGCCCAGCACGAACCATGCGCCGAGCGCCGCCGCCAGCACGACGACGCCGATGATGATCCAGCGCAGGCGGCGACTGCGACGCGGCGGCAGCTCGCCGTCAAATTCCAGATGCGGCGCCCCGCCGGCCGTCGCGCGTGATTCGTAATTCATCTGCGGCACTTTCCGTCGCGGCACCGTCACGGCCCGTCGTCATTATCCCGCGCTGTGTTATAGAAATAAGTCACTGGGCTCAAGACTGGATGTCGCTTTGCATGCCGATATGTTGATTTTGCGTCACTTTGCAGCGACACTTCGGGGGTAGCCGCAAAGAGCCCCTGCCGCGGCGCGGGCGGGAAGGGGTCAGGGCCGGCTATGGGGAAAAGCGACTGGGAGGGGGGGATCATGATGGCGGAGCCGGGATTTCTGGGTTGGCTGCTGATCGGCCTGATCGCCGGCGGGCTGGGCAAGCTGATCATGCCGGGCAAGGACCCGGGCGGCGTGATCGTCACGATCATCGTCGGCATCGTCGGCGCGCTGCTGGCGGGCTTTCTGGCGCGAACCGCGGGCATCGCGATCCGGGGACAAATCGCCACCTATCTGGCGGCGACGGTCGGTGCGATCGCGCTGCTGGCGCTTTATCGGCTGATCATCACGCGCCGGACGCGATGAAAAATCGCCCGGCGGCACAAAGGCCACCGGGCGGTTCGAAGTTGCGGGGGATCAGATGATCTCTTCGCCGTCGATCATGAACGGCTTGCCGGGAAATCGGACGGTCGATCCCCACAGAACGTCAACAGGTCCGGTCGGGCTGCGGAACGGGTAGATTTCCGGTGTCCCCCCGCCGCGCTCCCGTCGCGGTTCGACGCCATAGGTGATGATCGACTTCCCGCTATAATCGAGGATTGAGATGAAGTGCGCGAAAGTCGCTAATCCCGGACCGCGGCCGCCATAGCCGGCGAGGTTGATCGAGAGGGAGCCACCGACGGGATCCACCAAACGGCTGTCGGTGAACGAATACTGGACATCACCGGTCGGCCACGCGAACGTCACGCGGCGATCGCCACGGCTGATCAGCCACAGATCGTCTGATGCGGTTGCGGTCGAATTTACATAGGCAAAGCGGGGGTTACGTCCGGCCTGGAACTGGCCAAGCGGCTGTGCCGGCACCGTTCGGCCCACGGGCGAACCGAACAGGTTCAGACCCTGGACGTTGAAAATGCGCACCGTTCCATCCATCGATGCGATAAAGGCGCGGCTGCGCGCGATATAGCGTTCGGGCTCGACCCCGGACCAGTCGGCCTTGGGACTGCGCTGGAAATATTCGAAATAATAGTTGCTGCGGTCACCGAAAGTGCCGTTGGCTTGAACTCCCGCGCTGACCGACGTCGGCTGCTGCACATCCAATGTCGTGACGACAACCGGACGCTGCGAGGCCGCGACTGCAAAGGTGAACGGCCACTTGTTGGGATCGGTCGTGCTTTGATCGACCGTCTGGTCGAAGTTCGCCTGCGTCGTCAGGTACATTTGCCGATAATATTGGTAGAGCGGCGTCATATCGACGAAGGAGACCTTGTTCTCCGCCCGCGAGGCGACAACAGCGTAGCCCGACGACGGCAGCTGGCTCCATTGCTGGTTTTCGATGCCGAGTTCTTGATTGCCACCCACCGAGTAGATCGGCTCGATGCTGCTCCAGAGCTTGCGCGCCGACGGCAGCGACAGGTCGCCGCGCGCCGGTTCGGCATTGTCGCCATACCCCCGCGGATTGCCAAGCACGAGGTTGTTGGAAACGTCGACGCTGGTCGGTGCCGCAAAGGGCAGATCGGTAAAGCCGAGCAGTTTCATGCCGCGATTGGTCCAGGCACCAGGCGTGCCCCAGTACCAGCGCGTATAGGGCGTCTGCCATGGCGCGCCGTTCGCCATCTGTCGCGGCTTCAGTGCGATGAAGGCGAGCTTGCCCGATACCGTGTTGGTATCCCACACGCTGACGACCAGGAACTCGTTATAGGGCGTCACCGCCATCGCCGTCGGGACCATCCCTGCGGGCAGGCGTATGGCTGTGTCGTCGAAAAATTCCGGATCGCTGTTGCCGACAACCACCGGCGCGATCGTGCCGTCCTTGAACGCAGCAAAGCTGACCTGGCTGGCATTCGCACGACCGCGTGCGATCGCGACGGGCACAAGTGGCAGATCGGGGCGCCGCTCGGCGACAAGGTTGCGGATCTGGGGTTGGGCAGGCGTTGCGATGTTGCCACGGTTCCACCAGTCGGGGTTCCACGCCGCGATCATCCGCATGCACAGCCCGCCAGTATCGAAATAGGCGCCGTCGGCGGTGCGAACATTGCTGATGCCATAGCGATAATTGGGATCGCTCGGCGCTTCCGGCACAAAGGCGAGTTGACCGCCGATCAGCCAGCCGCCGCCCTTCAATCCGCGCGCCAGTTCTTCCTGATCGCTGCCCGGTTGACGCTCGGGCGGCAAACATTTTTCCGGCTCGCCGGGATTGTTGGTGGGTTGTGAGCCAAAAGGCCACAGGCCTTGCCCGGTCTGGTCCGGTCCCCACAGCGTCGGCGCGGGCGCTTCGCCGCTATGGTCGAAATCGGCATATTTCGGCCCAAGGCGATAGTCGATGATCGCGTCCGTGTTGATGTTGCTGGCGACGTAGCGATATTCCGCCGCGTTGATGCTGCCGTCGGCGTTCAGGATGCGCTCGCGCCAGCCGGTGGTCGCGGTGCTCGCCTTCTGTACGAATACCTTGACGCTGTCACTGCCGATCTTGCGCCCGCGCGCGTCGAAGGATTGCAGCTCGAACTTGTAGGTGCCCTCGCTGGCAAAGACGATCCGGGTCGTCGCCGAATTGGGCGAGATTACCGTCGAGCGCTCTGCACCGGCGCGGGTCACCCACCGCGCGCTGACCCCATTGATCGTGCCGATCAGCGTGACTTCGTTGGTCGGCAGCATGATCGTCTGGTCCGGCCCGGCATCGACCGGCTTGGGCGCGGTGCTCACATTGGAGATGACGACGGTACCGACGGCGGCGAATGCGATCGGCGCGGTTGCAAGCGCGACCGCCGACCAGAACGACCGCCGCGTACCGCGGTAGCGCTTTGTGATGGATATCATACGCCCTGTTTCCTTTCTTGCGAGCTGCCGGGCGCAGTTCAACGGCTCGGGCGCACGACGCGCGGGCGCCGCTTCAAGGCGCTATGCCTTGCCGTATCCGTGATAGAGTCCCGATCAGCGCAACAAATTTGAAGAAACCGGCGCGACCTGAAAACCCAGAATTGTAGTATTCACTACGTTAATTCGGGTTTTGAGCAAATAAAGAAAAGTTGCGCGATCTGTTTCATTTTTGCGTTTTCGGCGTTTGATTTATTGCGCTTTTGGCTGCCGAACGACCAAACGTGACTGCAAAAACCAACAAGCTGTCCAAAAAATGAACAGGTCGTTCGCTTCCGTAGGGTCGTGCCCGGCTCAGCTTGCAATTTCGATGCGTCACCCGCAATTTTTGACCCGCGACGACCGGTTCCACCGTTACCCTGCGTTCCGGGGGCGTGGCAGGCCAAGGGCTTCTGAAATCTACGGTTCCGCAACGCCTCAGCCAGCGCGTGAGCGGAAGCCGCACGCGAACGAAGTATCCTGCGATGGTCGAACCGTCATTCAGAACGGGACGTCGTCGTCCAGGTCGTCGGGAAAGCCGCCGCCCGCCGGGGCACCGCCAAAGCCGCTGCCGCTGCCGCCGCGCGCACCGCCGCCGCCCCGCGCGGACGACTGACCGGCGAATTCGTCGCCGCCGCCCCAGTCATCGCCGCCGCGCGCGCCGCCGCCAAAGCCGCCGCCACCGCCCCCGCCGGAGCCCGGCGCGCCGTCGAGCATGGTCAGCGTACCCGTATAGGGGCGCAGCACGATTTCGGTCGTGTAGCGGTCCTGGCCCTGCTGGTCCTGCCATTTGCGGGTTTCGAGCTGGCCCTCGATATAGACCTTGCTGCCCTTGCGCAGATAGCGTTCGGCGACGCCGGCCAGATTCTCGTTGAAGATGGCGACCGAATGCCATTCGGTACGCTCCTTGCGCTCGCCGGTGTTGCGGTCCTTCCAGCTTTCCGACGTGGCGATGCGCAGGTTCACGACCTTGCCGCCATTCTGGAACGACTTGCTTTCGGGATCGCGGCCGAGATTGCCGACCAGGATCACCTTGTTGACGCTGCCGGCCATCTGTCCCTCCTTAAAGTCCGAGCATGTTGGCGATCCAGTAGGTCGCCCCTGCTGCCGCATAGGCAAGCGCGAACAGATAGCCAAGCATGAACGCCGGCCAGCGCCACCCATTGGTCTCGCGCCGCGCCACCGCGATGGTCGAGATGCATTGCGGCGCGAAGACGAACCAAGCGAGAAAGGCGAGCGCGGTCGGCAGGCTCCAGCGCCGCGCCAGATTCTCGCGGATCGTCGCCTGCCCGGCCTCGCCCTCCGCATCGTCGACGGCATAGACGGTGCCGATCGCCGCCACCGCGACTTCGCGCGCCGCCATCGCGGGCAGCAGCGCGAGCGCGATGTCGCGGTTGAACCCGATCGGGGCGACGACCACCTCGATCGCCGAGCCGATCCGCCCGGCGAGCGAATATTCCACCTGCGCGCGACCGGCGGGGGCCTGCGGGAAGCTGAGCAGCGCCCACAGCACGATCGTCGTCGCCGCGATGATCGTGCCCGCGCGCTTCAGGAAAATGCTGGCGCGCTGCCACAATCCGAGCGCCAGATCGCGTAGCCGCGGCCATTGATATTTGGGCAGCTCCATCATGAATCCCGATGACGCGCCCTTCGCCACCGTCCGGCGCAGCAGCAAGGCGGCGACCAAGGCACCCACGATCCCGGCGATATAGAGCGCGAACAGCACCAGTCCCTGCAGCCCGATGCCCGGCCCCACCGCCCGATCGGGAATGAACGCGCCGATGATGATCGTATAGACGGGCAGCCGCGCCGAACAGGTCATCAGCGGCGCGATCAGGATCGTCGCCAGCCGCTCCTTTTCGTCATTGATCGTGCGCGTGGCCATGATGCCCGGCACCGCGCAGGCGAAGGAGGACAGCAGCGGGATGAACGCGCGCCCCGACAGCCCGACGCCCGCCATCAGCCGGTCCATCAGGAACGCGGCGCGCACCATGTATCCCGACGCCTCCAGCATCAGAATGAAGGCGAAGAGGATCAGGATCTGGGGCAGGAAGACGACGACCGCGCCGACTCCGGCCAGCACGCCGTCGACGATCGCGGATCGCAGCAGCCCCGCGGGCAGCGCGCCCGCCACGACTTCGGACAGGATCGCCAGTCCCCCCTCGATCCAGCCGATCGGGGCCTCTGACCAGGCGAACACCGCCTGGAACATCACGAACATGATGACGACCAGCAGCACCGGGCCGCTGACCGGATGGAGCACGATGCGGTCGAGCCGCTGGGTCCAGCGCCGCACCGGCGTTTCGGAGACGATCGCGGCGCGCGCGATGGCGCGGGCGCGGGACTGATAGCTGCGGATGTCGAGCGCGGGGCTGCCCTCGTCCAGGTCGACGCGCGTCCGGACCGGCCCGGCGCGCACGCGTTCGGCCAGCGCATCGCGCAGCGCATCCAGCCCGCGCTTGCGCACCGCCACCGTCGCCACCACCGGCACGTCGAGCTCGCGCGCGATGATGTCGGGATCGAGCACCAGCCCGTCGCGCTTGGCCAGGTCGACCATGTTGAGCGCGACGACGACCGGCAGGCCAAGTTCCTTTAGCTGGAGCGCGAAGCGCAGATGATTGTCGAGATTGGCCGCATCCAGCACGACCAGCAGCGCGTCGGGCAGCCGCTCGCCCGGCTGGCGCCCGAGCAGCACGTCGCGCGTCACGCGCTCGTCCAGGCTGGCGGGATCGAGGCTATAGGTTCCGGGCAGGTCGATCAGCTCGGCCGGCCGGCCGTCGCCCAGCGACATGCGGCCCGAATGACGCTCGACGGTCACGCCGGGATAGTTGCCGACCTTTTGCCGAGCGCCGGTCAGGGCATTGAACAGCGCGCTCTTGCCCGAATTGGGATTGCCGACCAGCGCGATCAGAGGGGCGGGGTTCATCGGCGGGGTTCAGGCGGCGACGGGCGCGACGCGGATCGCCGCCGCGACGTGGCGGCGCAGCGCGACATCCATGCGTCCGACGCGAACGGCAAGCGGCCCGCCCAGCCAGCCTGCGCGCTGGATGAGGGTTACCCCCACACCGTCGTCAAAGCCGAATTCGCGCAGCCGCTTCGCCTCCGGTGGCGACAGCGCCGTCCAGTCGATCGCGACGATCGTCACGGCGGCGTCGCGCGCGATGCTGGCGAGCGGGACCGACGCGGTGACGGGAGCTGCGATATTCATGCTGCGAGTGATTATCAATTAGACGATGACGACGCCAGCCCAATCGCACATGCGTCCCGTCGGGTCACGCGCCGTCACCCGGTCATTGCCTCGCCGGCCCGTTGCTGCAGCGCGCGGAGCACGACCATCGCCTCGTCGGCCGCCGCCGCCGGTACGAACACATGATCGTGATGGAACGCCGCGACCATGTTGCACGGAATATCGCGCGCGGCGAGCGCCGACGCGACGGCCGCCGTCAGGCCCACCCCGTCCAGGGCCGAATAGACCCTCAACGAGATGCAGCGCATCGGCTGGTCGATCGCAAAACCCAGGTCGCTCGCTGCATCCGCCGTCAGGATGAAGGAGCACCCCTCCGGCTCCATGAACATGCCGATAGCGACGGGGGCGGCTCGCGCGCTCAAGCCGGGATCGGTCGAGGTCGCAAAGACGAACACGCGTTCATCGAGCCACGGGTCCATGCCCGCGACCATTGCTGCGGCGTCGCGTACCACCTCGATCATGCCGGGTCCCGTCAGCGCGCCGGATAGCGCAGCCGGCCGATGAAGCGCGACAGGCTGGGCCGGTATTCGGCCTGCGCCAGCCATTTCGCCTTGGCCTTTTCAAAACGCATGATCCCGTCGATCCGCCGCGCCAGGAAGGCGCGGGTGTCGGCCTGCCCCTCGCTTTCGTCGTCGAGGAACACGGTGATCGTCGCGGCATAGACGCCGCCCAGGATCGCGCGCTTGGTATAGTGGTTGTAATCGGTCGCGGTGTCCCCGGCGCGCCGCCACATCATGTCGGCCGACCGCCAGCCGAGCTTCGCCGCGGTCGCCAGATTGGTCGGCAGCGCCAGGATGGCGAGCGCGCGGCGCAACGCCTCGCGCTCGGGGGCGAGCAGATCGAGTCGCGCCTCGACCAGCGCTGCGATCCGCGCGCGGATCTTCATCGCCGCCAGCGTCTCGGCGGGCAGGCGCGCGGTCATCTCGGCATCGATCCACGCGAACCAGGCGTCGATCATGTCGACCGCGCCGCCGGGAAAGGCCAGCCGGGCGACGTCCGGATCGATCCCGAGCCCTTCGGCCGCCGCGGTCACCGCCTGCGGCGTCCAGCCGTCGAACGCGGCATTGCCCGGCAGCGCGGGCGCCAGCGCGGCGCGAATCTCGTCGAGCGTGGCGTCGGGGGACAGGGTGGGTGCCATCGGGTGCTGCTCCATGAATGACGTCGAGACTTAGGGGCTGTGCGAACGAGCGCAAGCCGCACCTTGGCCGTGGCGCGCGATCACCGCTCGCGCCGGACGAGCACGAGCGCGGCGGCGACCAGCGTCGCACCGACCAGGTCGAGTGCACCCAGCCGCTCGCCATAGGCCAGCCAGCCGATCGTCGCGCCGACCGCGGGCTGAATTAGCAGGCCGATGCCGATGACCAGCGGGCTGAGATGACCGAGCGCATAGATCATCAGGCCCTGGCCGACGATCTGGCTGCACAGCGCCAGCAGGATCAGGGGCGTCCAGTCGCCAGGCAGGATACGCTCGCCGAGCACGAGCGCGAAGGCGAGAAGCGGGACGACGCTGGCAACGCCGGACAGCGCCAGCGCCGGCACCGCGTCGAGCCGCGCGCGCACCCCCGACATGGCGATGAAATAGACGGCGTAGAGCACCCCGGCCAGCACGCACAGCAGGTCGCCGATCAGATTGTCCGGCGACAATTCCGCCGACCGACCCATCAGCAGCGCGCCCCCCGCCAGGGCGAGGCCAAGCGCGATCGCCTGGCCCCGCGCGGGCAAGGCGCGCGCGACGACGAATCCATAGATGGGAAAGATCAGCGAGGCCGAATTGCCGAACAGCGTGGCGTTGGCGATCGTCGTGCGCAGGATGCCGACATGCCAGGCAGCAAGGTCGGCGGCAAAGGCCACGCCCGACACCAGCAGCGTGAGCCAGAGCATCGCCGGCAGGCGCAGGATCGCCGCGCGGTGCCGCCCGATCGCCACCGCGAGCAGCAGCGGAGTCGCGATCGCGATCCGCCAGAACGCCGACGCCACTGGCCCGGTGTCGGCGAGGCGGACGAGCCACGGACCGAACGCCAGCGCGCCGTTCGCGACGACGAGCGCGAGGACGGCGCCGAACACCGGATTGCGGCTTGGCGGTGAAACAGTATTTCTTGGCGGCGGCGGCGGATGCATCGCGGCCCTTAGTCGACTATCTCCCGCAGCGTGCAACGGGAAATCGAAAGGACGATTTAAGATGCCCAGCCTGTTTGACCCGATCGATCTCGGCGCGGTGCGCGCACCCAACCGGGTGCTGATGGCGCCGCTGACCCGCGGCCGCGCGACGCGCGAACACGTGCCCACCGCGATCATGGGCGACTATTATGCCCAGCGCGCCGGTGCCGGCCTGATCATCACCGAAGCGACCGGCATCAGCCGCGAAGGGCTCGGCTGGGCCTATGCGCCGGGCCTGTGGACCGACGCGCAGACCGAAGGATGGAAGCCGGTGGTCGAACAGGTCCACCGCGCCGGCGGGCGCATCTTCGCGCAATTGTGGCACATGGGCCGGCTGGTCCATCCCGATTTTCTCGATGGCGCGGCGCCCTTGTCCTCGTCCGCGACCCAGGCGCCCGGCGCGGTGCGCACCTATCTCAGCCTCGAGGAAAGCGAGAAGGCGAAGCGCGGCTATGGCATGGCGCGCGCCGCGACGCTGGACGACATCGCCCGCGTCCTCGACGATTATGCGCGCGCGGCGCGCAACGCGCGTGCCGCCGGGTTCGACGGAGTCCAGCTCCATGCCGCGAATGGCTATCTGATCGACCAGTTCCTGCGCGACGGCGCCAACCTGCGCGACGACGATTATGGCGGCAGCCCGGAAAACCGCGCACGCCTGTTGCGCGAGGCGGTCGCGCGGCTGATCGACGCGGTCGGCGCGGACCGGGTGGCGGTGCGCTTCAGCCCCAATGGCGATACGCAGGGCGTGATCGACAGCGACCCCGAATCGGTGTTCGTCCCCGCCGCCAAATGGCTCGACGATCAGGGCATCGCGTTCCTCGAGCTGCGCGAGGTCGGCCAGGAGGGCACGTTCGGCAGCACCGACCAGCCCAAGGTCGGCCCGGCGATCCGCCGCGTCTTCACGCGCCCGCTGATCCTCAATCAGGATTATCGCGGCGACAACGCGCAGGCCGCGCTCGACGCCGGGCTGGCGGACGGCATCGCGTTCGGACGGCCCTTCATTTCCAACCCCGATCTGGTCGATCGGCTGCGCACGGGCGCGGCACTGACGCCCGACGTGATGGCGCACTGGTACAGCCGCGGCACCGAAGGCTATACCGACTATCCGGTGCTGGCGGAGGCGGCTTGAGCGCTCGGAAGTTGCTGATCCGGTCTCTCCGATCCAGTTTCTGCACCGCCCGTTCGTTTCGAGCGAAGTCGAGAAACGCGAGCCTGATCCACCCTATCTCTCGTCACCCCGGCCTTGCGCCGGGGTCCCGCTCTCGCTCGTTTGCGCGTGAAGGCGCGGGGCCCCGGTCGAGCCCGGGGCGACAATCTGGCTGAGATCGAGGCTATGCCCGCCCGTCACGCATCGGGGCGCGACCAGATCCACAACCCGCTGATCACCGCCACGCTGATCGGCACGAATCGCCAATATCCGGGCAGCAGGAAAAGGCCGATGACCCCGCTGCCCCCAAGCATCGCGGTCGACATCCATTTGCCATAGCGCGGGATGGCGCCGTTGCGCCGCCACGCATGAATGGGCGGGCCGAAATGGCGGTGGTCGAGCAGCCACGCCTCGAAGCGGGGGCTCGACCGCGCGAAGCAAAAGGCCGCCAGGATGACGAACGGCACCGTCGGCAGCAGTGGCAGGAACACGCCGATAAAGCCCAGGGTCAGCGCGATGATGCCCGCAGTCAGGTAAAGGATGCGAACCATTCGCAACCCGTGCCACGAAGCGCGGGGCAAAGCGAGCGTTTAGCGCCCCGGGGTCATGCCGCGCGGCGGGCCCGCCACTGCGCCGCGCTCTGCCCCCACGCATCGACGCGGAACCGGTCAAGCGGCGGCGGCAGCGTCACCGGGCCGCCATTCTCGGACCCAAGGCGCCGCGCGAGCGCGATCGACCGCGCATTGTCGGGATCGATAGTGTGGATGATGTGATCCCACCCGAGGATGTCGACCGCATAATCCATGCACGCGACCGCCGCCTCATGCGCATAGCCGCGCCCGGCGACCTCCGGAGTTACGCCCCAGCCGACTTCGGTGCCCGGCCACCCCTCGGGCTGCCACGGCCCGATCCGGCCGATCCAGCGCCCGGTCGCCCGCTCGACGACCGAAAACATCGCAAAGCCGCGGATCGACCAAGCGCCACGCATTGCCGCCAGCTCGCGCCATGCCTCCGCGCGCGACTTGGTGCCGCCCAGGAAGCGCATCGTCGCCTCGTCCGCCGCGAACGCGGCCCAGCCGTCCAGGTCGGATGCTTGCGGCAGGCGCAGCACCAGCCGCTGCGTGAACAGGATCGGCTCGCTCACGCGAACCGCTGGCGCAGTTCCAGCATCGCCAGCGCGGCCTTGGCGGCCTCGCCGCCCTTGTCCTTCTGGTCGGGGCGGGCGCGGACCAGCGCCTGTGCCTCGTTCTCGACGGTCAGGATGCCGTTGCCGATCGCGACGCCGTCCATGCTGAGCGCCATCAGCCCGCGCGCGCTTTCACCCGCGACGATCTCGAAATGATAGGTCTCGCCGCGGATGACGACGCCGAGCGCGACGAACGCGTCGTAGCGCCCGCTTTCGACCGCCAGCGCCACCGCGCCGGGCACTTCCAGCGCGCCGGGCACCGTCACCGTCTCATGCGCGTGCCCCGCCCCGTCGATCGCGGCGCGCGCGCCCGCAAGCAGCAGGTCGTTCAGATGGTCGTAGAATCGCGCCTCAACGATCAGCAGCCTCGCCATTTACCTCACTCCCCCGTGCCGCAATCGATCGGCCGTTCGCCGACGATCGACAGGCCATAACCGTCCAGCCCGACCATCGTGTGGTGCGTATTGGTCAGCAGGATCATCTCGCGCACGCCCAGTTCGGTCAGGATGGTCGCGCCGACGCCATAGTCGCGCAGCTCCTCCATGTCGCGCGGCGCGAGCGCCCCTATGCGGGCCTGAAGCGCGACCGAGAAGGAATCGACCCGGGTCGGGCTGATGACGACGACGATGCCCGCACCGGCTTCGCCGATCATCTCCATCGACCGGCGCAAAAGGCCGGCGCGGTCGCCTTCCTCGCCAAAAATGTCGCCGAACGGGTTGAGCGCGTGCATGCGGACCAGCACCGGCTGCGACGGATCGATCCGCCCCTTGACCAGCGCGACCTGTTCGCTGCCGGTCGCCTTGTTCCAGAAGGTCATCGCGGTCCATTCGCCGCCCCACTGGCTGACGAACCTGGCCTCCGCGCGGCGCTCGACCAGATGGTCGTGGCGGCGACGATAGGCGATCAGGTCGCGGATCGTTCCGATCTTGAGGTTGTGGAGCTGGGCGAAGGCGACCAGGTCGTCCATCCGCGCCATCGTGCCGTCGTCCTTCATGATCTCGCAGATCACGCCCGCCGGGTTGAGCCCGGCCAGCCGCGACACGTCGACGGCGGCTTCGGTATGGCCGGCGCGCACCAGCACCCCGCCCTCGCGCGCGACCAGCGGAAAGACATGGCCGGGCGTCACTATCTCGTCCCGGCCCTTCGACGCGTCGATCGCGACCGAGATGGTGCGCGCGCGGTCGCCCGCCGAAATGCCGGTCGTGACGCCGTCGCGCGCCTCGATCGACACGGTGAAGGCGGTTTCGTGCCGCGTGCCGTTGTTGCGGCTCATCAGGTCGAGGCCGAGCTCGTCGATCCGCGACTTGGTCATCGCCAGGCAGATCAGGCCGCGGCCGTAGCGCGCCATGAAATTGATCGCATCGGGCGTCGCCATCTGCGCCGGGATGACCAGGTCGCCCTCATTCTCGCGATCCTCGTCATCGACCAGGATGAACATGCGTCCGTTGCGCGCCTCGTCGATGATTTCCTCGGGCGTCGAAAGAAAGGCGTGGCGCAGCCGCGACAGTTCAGCCTCTTGCACGATAATGCTCCATGCGTTGCAGGTAGCGGGCGAGCACGTCGATCTCCAGGTTGACGGGCCGGCCGGCTGCGAAATCCCCGATCGTGGTGACGGCGGCGGTGTGCGGGATGATGTTCAGGCCAAAGCGCGTGCCGTCGGCCACATCCTCGACCGCATTGACGGTCAGCGACACGCCGTCGACGGTAATCGATCCCTTCGCGGCGATGAACGGGGCGAGTTCGGCGGGCGCATGGATGACGATGCGGTGCGATCCGCCCTCGGGCGTGACCGACACGATCTCGCCCACGCCGTCGACATGGCCCGTGACGATATGCCCGCCCAGCTCGTCGCCCAGCTTCATCGCGCGCTCCAGGTTGAGCCGCGCGCCCGCGCGCCACTGGTGCGCGGCAGTGCGCGACACCGTTTCGCCCGACACGTCGACCGCGAACCAGCCGCCGATGCCCTGCGCCCCCGTCGCCGGCGCGCCCTTGTCGACGACGGTCAGGCACACGCCCGAACATGCGATCGACGCGCCCAGATCGACCGACGACATATCGTAGCCGGTGTCGATGACGAGGCGCAGGTCGCCGCGATCCTCCGCCGTGCGGACCGTGCCGATATCGGTGATGATGCCGGTGAACATCGCTTCCCTCAATTCCTGACGCGCTCGTAGACCTCGACCCGGTCGCTGCCAAGCATCCGCGTGTCGTGCGCCTGCCAGCAGCCGTGCGCGGCATTCAGGTCGGTCAGGCCGATGTCGGGCAGGCCGCGTGCTCCGCCGATCACGATCGGCGCGCGATAGATCAGCAGCCGGTCGACCCGGTCGGCGGCGAGGAACGCCGCCGCCGTCACCGCGCCGCCCTCGACCATCAGATGATTGCCGGGCAATGCGTCGATCCGCTCGACCGCGTCGATCGCGGTCCAGCCAGCCGCATCATCGGGCAAGGGATGGCGGGTCAGCACGATGCGCGCCGGCGATCGCGACGCCAGCCCGGGCAGCCGTACGTCGAGGCGCGGGCGATCGGCGTCAAAGGTGCCGCGCCCGACCAGGATGGCGTCATGGCGGCTGCGCTCGACCTGCGCGTGCGCGCGCGCCGCCTCGCCGGTGATCCACTGGCTGCGTCCGTCCGCCATCGCCACCCCGCCATCGAGCGACAGCGCGAGCTTGAGCGTGACGTGCGGACGACCCAGCTGCTGGCGGGTGAGAAACCCGGCCAGCGAGCGCCGCGAGGCGGAATCGTCAAACAGGACGACGTCGACCCCGGCGTCGCGCAGCCGCGCCGCCCCCCTGCCGTCGGTGCGCGGATCGGGGTCGCGGACACCGATGACGACGCGGACGATGCCCGCCGCGGGGATCAGGTCGGCGCAGGCCGGACCGCGCGGCGACGCATGCGCGCACGGCTCCAGCGTCGTGTAAAGCGTCGCCCCCCTCGCCCGTGCGCCCGCCCGCTCGATCGCCCGCGCTTCGGCATGGGGGCGACCGCCCGGTTGGGTCCAGCCGCGCCCGACGACCACGCCGTCGCGCACGATCACACAGCCGACCGCCGGGTTGGGTGCGCTTCGCACCCGCGCGCGTTCGGCCAGCGCCGCCGCTGCGGCCAGCCAGCGCCGATCGTCGCCTGCGTTCAGATGCCGAGCCGCTCGAGCCGGTCGTCGAGCCGCTTGAACTCGGCCTGGCGCTTCAGCTGGCGGGCGCGCAGCTCGGCCGCTCGCTTCTTCTCGGCGATCAGATCGGCCTTCTGCTGGTCGATGATCTCGCGGTCGGTGCGGCTGAGCGGCCAGCTTTCGACATACAGCACGTCGCGCTTGTACGTCGGCGGGATCGCCGCATCCTTGTAGAGGGCGAACAGGATCGTGCCGGTCACCGCGAAAGAGATCACCATGAACCCGATTTCGTGCGGCTTGCGCAACGCCAGGAAGCGACGAAGGTCGCGCCAGGCGCGCAACGGCGAAAGGGAGCGGAGAAACGACATCGCGCACCAAGATAGGGTGGCGGAGCCGGTGAGGCCAGCCCCGCGCAACTGCACCCCCGGCAAGCTCAGCTTTCGAGCTGGAAACGCACGGTCATCTCGCGCCACGCCTCCACCGCGACGCCGTCGCGTGTCGCCGGGCGGAACCGCCAGTATCTGAGCGCGCGGTCGCGCGTCGCGTCGAAGAACGCATCGCTGGTCGCAAAGCTGCGCTCCACCGCCTTGACCCGTCCGTCGGTGCCGATCAGCACGCGCACCGTGACCCGTCCCTCGTTTTCCGCGAAGCGTTCGCGCGACGGATAGATCGGCTGGAAGGCGTCGGCATAGCGGGGATCCACCCGCGCATCGACGAACACCGGCGCCGGCTTGACCGGTTCGATCGCGGTGCCCGCGCCGGTGCCGGTGCCGCCTTCGATCCCGCTGCCCGGAAAGACATCGCCCGTCGGCGTCACCACGTCGGTGTCGAGCAGATTGGGGCTGGGCTCGATTGGCTTGACGATTGGCTCGCGGACCATCGGTTTGGCGGGCGGCGCGGGCGTCTCGATCTTGCGCTCCACCGGCTTGGGCAGCGGTTCGGGCGGCACCGGGTCGAGCGGCACGAAGATCGTCTTCGTTGTGCGATCGATGATCTTCGTCGCGTCGACTGCACCGATCGCGATCATCACCATGACCATGCCGCTACTCAGCGCGAACGCGCCGGCCAGCGCGACCGGATCGATCCGCTTCCTGCCCAGATAGCCTGCACCCATCTTGCATCTCCCACGCCTCAAGGAAGTGCAATGTTACATCATCTCGTCATCCGATGATATAGAATTACATGACGCACTGCAGCGTGGCAGTGGCGGTGCCCCCGGTTCGACCAGGGTTACGCGGTGCGCGGCCGTACGCCGGGTCTAGCCGGCAGCGGCGGCGAGCCGCGCGATCGCGCGGTCACGACCGATCAGCGGCAGCAATTCGGCCATGTCCGGGCCGTGCTCGCGCCCGGTCAGCGCCAGTCGCAGCGGCAGGAACAGTGCGCGCCCCTTGCGCTCGGTTGCCGCCTTCAGCCCGGCGGTGAGCGCCGCCCAGGGCGCATTCGACCAGTCGATCTCCCCCGCCATTTCGGCGGCGCGGCGAAGAAAGTCGCGGTCTGCGTCAGCCACCGCGCCGATCGCCGGCGCCGATTCGATCACGCGCCACCAGTCGGCGGCGTCGGCCACCCTTTCCAGATTGGGGCGGATCGCCTGCCACGCGGCTGCGTCCATCCCGTCGGGCAACCGATGGCGGACGGCGGCATAGTCGAGCTGATGGATCAGCCGGGCGTTGAGCTGCGCCAGCTCCGCCTCGTCGAAGCGCGCGGGTGCACGTCCGAAGTGCGACAGGTCGAACTGCTCCGCCAGCGCCTCTGCACTGGCAAAGGGCCTGACCGGATCGCTGGTGCCAATCCGCGCGAGCAGCGACAGGATCGCCATCGGTTCGATGCCGTCCAGCCGGAACTGGTCGCAGCCCAGCGAGCCCAGCCGCTTGGACAATTTGCCCTCCGCGCCGGTCAGCAGCGCGACATGCGCAAAGCGCGGGGGCGCGGTGCCCAGCGCGGCGAACATCTGCAGTTGCGCGGCGGTGTTGGTCACGTGATCCTCGCCGCGCACCACGTCGGTGATGCCCATGTCGATGTCGTCGATCACCGAAGGGAGCAGGTAGAGCCACGACCCGTCGGCGCGGCGGACCACCGGATCGCTCATCAGCGCGGGGTCGAAACGCTGCGGCCCGCGCACGCCGTCATCCCAGACGATCGGGCCGTCATGATTCATCCGGAACCGCCAGTGCGGACGCACGCCCTCGCCCTCCAGCCGCGCGCGATCGTCATCGCTCAGCTTCAGCGCGGCGCGATCATAGACGGGCGGCAGCCCTCGCCCGAGCTGCACCTTGCGCTTGAGGTCGAGTTCCTCGGGCGTTTCATAGGCGGGATAGACGTGCCCGGCCGCCGCGAGCTCGCGGAATCGCCGCTCGTAAAGCGCGAAGCGGTCCGACTGACGCACTTCGGCATCCGGACGCATGCCCAGCCAGGCCAGGTCGTCGCGGATCGCCACGACATGGCCCTCGCGCGACCGTTCGGCGTCGGTATCGTCGATGCGCAGCAGAAAGCGCCCGCCCGCACGGCGCGCCGCCATCCAGTTGAGCAGCGCGGTGCGCAGGTTACCGACATGCAGCTGCCCGGTCGGGCTGGGCGCGAAACGCGTGATGATCGTCATGGGGGTGCGCTCTATGCCGCGGCTGGCGGCGCGGCAATTCGCAATTCAGCGCGCCGGGTGCACAGTCCGTTCGCAGACCCGCCGCCCTCGGCCTTCCCTTGTTCTGTCCCCCCTTCGTCACCCCGGCACGAGTCCGGGGTGACGAGGAGATACAGGTCGGGCTTCGCGTGCCGAGCAAGGTCGCTCCCTGCCGCGCCCCCTTCCCGTCGCGTGAAAGCACGCTAAAGGGGGCGCAGACCCCAAACTGTCATGGAGACGCGTCGGCATGAAGCTGCTGGCCGGCAATTCGAACCCGCCCCTTGCCGAGGCGATCGCGGGCTATCTGGAACTGCCGTTGACCGCGGCCAATGTGCGCCGTTTCGCCGACGAGGAAATCTTCGTCGAAGTGCTGGAAAATGTGCGTGGCGAGGATGTGTTCGTCCTCCAGTCCACTGCCTATCCCGCCAACGACAATCTGATGGAGATGCTGATCATGATCGACGCGCTGAAACGCGCGTCGGCCAAGCGGATCACCGCGGTCATCCCCTATTTCGGCTACGCCCGCCAGGACCGGAAGCCGGGGCCGCGCACCCCGATCTCGGCCAAGCTGGTCGCCAATCTCATCACCGTCGCCGGCGCCGATCGCGTGCTGTCGGTCGACCTCCATGCCGGCCAGATCCAGGGCTTTTTCGACATCCCGACCGACAATCTCTACAGCGCGCCGGTGATGTCCGCCGACATCGAGACGCGCTTCGGCGACAAGAACCTGATGGTCGTCTCCCCCGATGTCGGCGGCGTGGTGCGTGCCCGCGCGCTCGCCAAGCGGCTCGGCAACGCGCCGCTCGCCATCGTCGACAAGCGCCGCGAGCGACCCGGCGAATCGGAGGTGATGAACATCATTGGCGACGTCGCGGGACGGTTCTGCGTCCTGATCGACGACATCGTCGATTCGGCCGGCACGCTCTGCAACGCCGCGGCGGCGCTGAAGGCGGCGGGCGCGGAAGGGGTCGTCGCCTATTGCACGCACGGCGTCCTGTCGGGCGGCGCGGTGGCGCGCGTCGATGCCTCGGCGCTCGAGGAGTTGGTCATCACCGATTCGATCGGCAACCATGCGATCGTCACCGGCGCGCAGCGGATCCGCCATCTGACCATCGCGCCGCTGCTTGCCGAGGCGATCCGCCGCATCGCCGAGGAAGCGTCGGTCTCCAGCCTGTTCGATTAGCCGCGGCCGGCGGTCAGCCGCAGCAGCACCAGCACGCCCGCCGCCACGAACCCGGTCAAAGCCAGCACGGCATAAGTCAGCGTTTCCAGCAGGCGCGCGATCCGCTCGATCGCGCCGTCGCGTGCGGCACCCGACATCGCGACGGGCCGCTCGCCCGGCGACGGCGGCGTCGGCGCTGCATCTTCGTCCCCGGCACGCCCGTCGGTCAGCAGTGGCGCGTCGGGTGCGGAGGGTACCGGCATCGACACACTGTTGCCGGTGGCGCCTTCCCCGGCACCGACGGGTGTCGTCGCCGACAGCGACGCGATCGCCTGGATCAACGCAAAGGTGGCGAGCCCGCTGACGATCAGGAACAGCGTGCGCCCCAGCCAGTCGGCGATGCTCACGCCTCGACTTCGTCCAGCACCGCCGGATTGACGCGCACCGGCGCGCGGACACCCGCGCGGCCACGCCGCTTCAGCTCGGCCTTCAGCGCCTCGGGCTTCGGCGCCCACAGGAATCCGAAGCTGACCGTGCCGTGCTTGGTCTCGACCGCATGGTGCAGCCGGTGGGCGGAGATGATCCGCTTCATATAGGCCGACTTCGGCAGATAGCGGTGGTTCAGCCGACGATGGACGATGATGTCGTGAAAGCCGAGATAGATCGCGCCATAGCCCGCGATTCCCGCACCGACCCATAGCGTCCATTCCGGCCAGCCGGCATAGACGCCACCCACCAGCAGCGTGATCGACGGGGTCGCGAACAGCACGAAATACAGGTCGTTCAGCTCCCAGTTGCCGGTGCGCGGGCGGTGATGGCTTTCGTGCAGGAACCAGCCCGGCCCGTGCATCAGCCAGCGATGCGCGACATAGGCGAATCCCTCCATACCCAGGATGGTCGCGACGAAGATAAGAAGGCCGGTTGCGAGCTGCATGAGCGCGATATAGCGATGCCGTCCGATGAACGCGAGACGTCCTGAAGCCCGGGTGATGCGTGTTGCCACGCTTGCGGCCGCGTTGCTCGCCCTGACCGGCTGTGCCGTCCCGGAGGCCCGGCTGCGCAGCGGGCTGCAACGCGCCGGGGTGCGGCCGGCGCTCGCCGCCTGCATGGCCGAACGGATGGTCGACCGGCTGTCGCTCGCCCAGCTCGCGCGGCTCGGCGACCTGCCCGATGCTGACGAGTCGCGCGACGTCGGCGAATTTCTTCGCCGGGTGCGCGCATTGCGCGACCCCGAAATCCTTGCCGTTACGTCAAGCTCGGCGGCGCTGTGCGCCACCGGCATCGCGCGCTGATCGGGCCGGCGGACGCATGCGTCTTTCCCCCGGCACGGGTTTGATTCACGCCCGCCACTGTGCTTTAGGCCACCGCAATCACCCGCGCTGATCGAGGAAGGCCGCACCCCATGAACATCCATGAATATCAGGCCAAGGAACTGCTGGCGAAGTTCGGTGTGCCCGTGCCCGCCGGTCGTGCCGCGATGAGCGTCGAGGAGGCCGTGGCGGCATCGAAGAAGCTGCCGGGGCCGCTTTATGTGGTGAAGGCCCAGATCCATGCCGGTGGGCGCGGCAAGGGCAAGTTCAAGGAATTGCCGCCCGAGGCCAAGGGTGGCGTCCGCCTCGCCCGCACCGAGGACGAGGTGCGCGCGGCAGCGAGCGAGATGCTCGGCAACACGCTGGTCACGATCCAGACGGGCGAGGCCGGCAAGCAGGTCAACCGCCTCTACGTCACCGACGGCGTCGACATCGATCGCGAATTCTACCTCGCGCTGCTCGTTAACCGCGCCAGCGGCCGGATCGGCATGGTCGTTTCGACCGAGGGCGGCATGGACATCGAAACCGTCGCCCATGACACGCCGGAGAAAATCCACACGATCGACATCGATCCCGCGACCGGCTTCATGCCGCATCACGGCCGCGCCGTCGCCGCCGCGCTCGGCCTGACCGACGACCTCGCCAAGCAGGCCGCGTCGACCGCATCGAAGCTCTACGACGCGTTTCTGGGCACCGACGCCGCGCAGATCGAGATCAACCCGCTCGCCGTCACCAAGGACGGCAAGCTGATGGTGCTCGATGCCAAGGTCGGCTTCGATTCGAACGCGATGTTCCGTCACAAGGACCTGATGGACCTGCGCGACGAGACCGAGGAGGACCCGGCGGAGCTCGAAGCCTCGAAATACGACCTCGCCTATATCAAGCTCGACGGCGACATCGGTTGCATGGTCAACGGCGCGGGCCTCGCCATGGCGACGATGGACATCATCAAGCTCAACGGCATGTTCCCGGCCAACTTCCTCGACGTCGGCGGCGGCGCATCGAAGGAGAAGGTGACGGCCGCGTTCAAGATCATCCTGAGCGATCCGGCGGTGAAGGGCATCCTGGTCAACATCTTCGGCGGCATCATGCGTTGCGACATCATCGCCGAAGGGATCGTCGCCGCGGCCAAGGAAGTGAACCTGTCGGTGCCGCTGGTCGTCCGCCTCGAAGGCACCAATGTCGAACAGGGCAAGGCGATCCTGGCCAATTCGGGCCTGGCGATCGTGCCCGCCAACGACCTGGGCGATGCGGCACAGAAGATCGTGGCGGAAGTGAAGCGGGCGGCGTGAATGGGAATGGTCAGTGGCATTGCGTCCCTACTACTATTGACCGTCGCCATCATCGGCCCGATCGTCGTGTTGATTTTTGGCGCTCGTCTCGTGAAGTGGTTGCTCATCGCATTGTTCGTGGCAGGAACTGTCGGAATACCGCTGGCCGCCGCGAGTGAACCCGTTGAATTTCGAGGATCGGCACTCATCATAAGCGTGCTGATTTTCACTTTTGGACTTGTTGCAATTAACATCGCTGGCGCGTTGAAAGCGCCGAGGAGAGTGCAATGAAGGTGCTGGTGCCCGTCAAGCGCGTGCTTGACTATAACGTAAAGCCCCGAGTGAAGGCCGACGGGTCGGGCGTCGACCTCGCCAACGTCAAGATGAGCATGAACCCCTTCGACGAGATCGCGGTCGAGGAAGCCATCCGCCTGAAGGAAAAGGGCGTGGCGACCGAGATCGTCGTCGTTTCGGTGGGCGAAGCCAAGGCCCAGGAAACGCTGCGCACCGCGCTCGCCATGGGCGCCGACCGCGCGATCCTGGTCACGCATGACGGCCCGGTCGAGCCGCTGGGCGTCGCCAAGCTGCTCGCCAAGATCGCGGCCGAGGAGGCGCCCGGCCTGATCATCCTGGGCAAGCAGGCGATCGACGACGACAACAACCAGACCGGCCAGATGCTGGGCGCACTGCTCGGCTGGGCGCAGGGCACCTTTGCCAGCAAGGTCGAGGTGAGCGGCGAGACCGTGGCCGTCACGCGCGAGATCGACGGTGGCCTCGAAACCGTATCGCTCAAGCTGCCGGCGATCGTTACCACCGACTTGCGGCTCAACGAACCGCGCTACGCCTCGCTGCCCAACATCATGAAGGCGAAGTCAAAGCCGCTCGCGCAGAAGACCCCGGCCGATTACGGCGTCGACCTGACCCCGCGGCTGACCGTCGTGTCGGTCGCCGAGCCGCCCAAGCGTCAGGCAGGCGTCAAGGTTGCCGATGTCGATGAGCTGGTGACGAAGCTGAAGGCGATGGGAGTGGCGAAGTGAAGACTCTGGTTCTGGTCGAACATGACGGTCAGTCCGTCAAGGATGCCACGCTCGCCGCGGTGACCGCTGCGGGCAAGCTGGGCGAAGTCCATCTGCTCGTCGCGGGTGAAAATGTCGGCGCGGTTGCCGGCGAAGCCGCGAAGATCGCGGGCGTCAGCAAGGTGCACGTCGCCGACGATGCGGCCTTTGGCCATGGGCTGGCGGAAAACGTCGCGCCGCTCGCCGCCGAGCTGATGGGCCATCACGACGTGTTCGTGGCTCCCGCCACCACCAGCGGCAAAAACATCGCGCCGCGCGTCGCCGCGCTGCTCGACGTCATGCAGATCTCCGAGATCCTGTCGGTCGAGGGGCCCGACACCTTCACCCGCCCGATCTATGCCGGCGCGGCGATCGCGACGGTGAAGTCGTCGGACGCCAAGAAGGTCATCACCGTGCGCGGCACCGCGTTCGACAAGGCCGCGCGCGAAGGCGGCAGCGCGGAGATCGAGAATGTCGCCTCCACCGGCGACAAGGGCCTGTCGAACTTCGTCTCCGCCGAGCTCGCCCAGTCGGCGCGGCCCGAGCTGACCAGCGCCAAGGTGATCGTCTCGGGCGGTCGCGCGCTGGGGTCGGAAGAGCAGTTCCACGCGCTGATCGATCCGCTCGCCGACAAGCTCGGCGCCGGCGTCGGTGCCAGCCGCGCGGCGGTCGACGCGGGCTATGCCCCCAACGACTATCAGGTCGGCCAGACCGGCAAGATCGTCGCCCCCGAAGTCTATGTCGCGGTCGGCATCTCGGGTGCGATCCAGCATCTGGCCGGCATGAAGGATTCAAAGACGATCGTCGCGATCAACAAGGACGAGGACGCCCCGATCTTCCAGGTCGCGGACCTCGGCCTGGTCGGCGACCTGTTCAAGCTCGTCCCGGAGCTGACGGAGAAGCTGTGATTGCAATCGTGAGTGCCGACGCGCTCACCTTCGATCGCGATGGGGCGGTGCGACATTCTCGCGCCGCCCTTTCGATTCTTGATCACCTCGCGCACCTTGCCAGCCAGCTTCCGCAGGACTGCGCGGGCACTCGGATCGCAAAGGTGCCGCTGCTCGCGACCTTGATCCAGCCGGGCGGCGTCGCTGACGGGATCGCGAAAGCCTATCTCGGCCGCGGGGCCAGACCGGTTCGCGCGATCCTGTTCGACAAAACCGCGCGGCAGAACTGGGCGCTCGGATGGCATCAGGACCGGACGATCTGGGTTCAGTCCCGGCATGACAAATCCGGCTTCGCGCCCTGGACCGTCAAGCAGGGACTAGTCCATGTCGAACCGCCCTTCGCACTGATCGAACGGATGATCACGCTGCGTCTCCACCTCGATCCTGTCCCGGTCGACAACGCGCCGCTGCTGATCGCACCGGGCTCACATCGGATGGGTCGGATTGCCGAGCGCGACATAGACGGGGTCGTTGCGCGATGCGGCGCGCACGCCTGCCTCGCCGAACCTGGCGATATCTGGGTCTATGCGACGCCCATTCTGCATGCGTCGCATCCCGCACAGGGCGCGCGGCGGCGAGTGCTCCAACTCGACTATTCGACCGATCGGCTGCCCGCGCCGCTGCAATGGGGCATGTCCGGCACCGAACATGGTCGTGCCGCCACATGAACCGCCCGACCCCCGACCCCGTCGGCCCGGGCCAGGAAAGCGTATGGGATTATCCCCGCCCGCCAATCGTTGCGCCGGCGCGCGGGCATGTGGTCATCCAACATCGCGGCGTGACCGTCGCCGATACCCGCGCGGCGCTGCGCACGCTTGAGACCAGCCACCCGCCGACCTATTACCTGCCGCCCGACAGCGTTGCGCCGGGCCTGCTGCGCACCGCGGCAGGGTCGAGTTTCTGCGAGTGGAAGGGCTGGGCGCGCTATTTCGACCTGGTGTTGCCCGACGAAACAGTCGCCGGCGTGGCATGGAGCTATCCCGATCCGACGCGCGGCTTCGCGGCATTGCGCGATCACCTCGCCTTCTACGCCGCGCCGCTCGACGCGGTGACGATCGACGGGGAGCAGGTGACCCCCCAGCCCGGCGGTTTTTATGGTGGCTGGATCACCCGCAACCTCGCCGGCCCGTTCAAGGGCGTGCCGGGCAGCCGCTTCTGGTGAACGGGCGGCACCGTGAATTCCCCTGATGTCGCGCGCGGCGGGCTGCTATGCGACGCGAGCCACACACCATGACCGTAGGAGACGAGCAATCCCCACGCACCGCATCGCCGTCGTCCAGGCAGGCAGTACCCTGTTCGACACCCCCGCCACGCTCGACCGCATGGCGCGGCATGTCGCTGCGCTGAAGGATGCGGGGGTCGAGCTTGCCGTCTTCCCGGAAGCCTATGTCGGCGGGTATCCCAAGGGGCTCGATTTCGGTGCGCGGGTCGGGTCGCGCACCCCGGCGGGCCGCGATGATTTCGCGCGCTATCATGCCGCCGCCATCACCGTACCCGGACCCGAAACCGCACGGATTGGTGAAATGGTGGCCGCCGCCGGGCTGACGCTCGTTACCGGCGTCATCGAACGCGATGACGGCACGCTCTATTGCACCGCGCTCACCTTCGGCCCCGACGGCACGCTGATCGCCCGCCACCGCAAGCTGATGCCGACCGCCAGCGAGCGGCTGATCTGGGGTCAGGGCGACGGGTCGACGCTGCCGGTGGTCGACACGCCGGTGGGTCGCGTCGCGGCCGCGATCTGCTGGGAAAACTATATGCCCGCGCTCCGCCAATATTATCACGCCGCGGGCGTTCAGTTCTATTGTGCGCCGACCGTCGACGATCGCGACATGTGGCCCGTGTCGATGCGCCACATCGCCTATGAAGGCCGCTGTTTCGTGCTCAGCGCCTGCCAGTTCATGACCCGCGCCGATGCCCCCGCCGACTATGACTGCATCCAGGGCAACGACCCCGCAACCGTGCTCATCCGCGGCGGCAGCATGATCGTCTCGCCGTTGGGGGAGGTCCTGGCCGGCCCGGTCTATGGCGCGGAGGCGGTACTGGTCGCCGATATCGACCCGGGCGACATCGCGCGCGGCAAGTACGACCTCGACGTTGCCGGCCATTATGCGCGACCCGACATCTTCGAGCTGCGCGTCGACACCCGCGCCCGCCCGCCGGTCCGCGCAACCGACGGATAGCCGCGCGGTCGGGGGTGTTTCAGCGGGGCTGAAAACGAGTCTAGAACCCGCTCAGGAAGCTCGCGACGTTCGCGCCCAGCGCGTCGACGGCATAGCCGCCCTCCATCACGATCACCGTCGGCCACCCGCACGCGGCGATGTCGCGTGCAATCGGGGCATAGTCGGCGGTGGCCAGCCGGAAATGGCTGATCGGATCGCCGACGAACGTATCCGCGCCGAAGCTGACCACGAGCAGCCCTGGCGCGAAACGGGCGATCGCATCGAGCGCGGTCGCCTGCGCCGCGCGGAAGGCGTCGATCCCGGTGCCCTGCGGCAGCGGCAGGTTGAGCGTCGCGCCCTCGCCCGCGCCCGCGCCGACCTCGTCGCCGTGCCCCCAGTAGAAGGGATAGTCGGTCGCCGGATCGGCATGGACGCTGGCGTAGAACACATCGCCGCGTTCCCAGAAGATGTCCTGGGTGCCATTGCCGTGGTGATAGTCGATGTCGAGGATCGCCACCCGCGCCACGCCGGCATCGCGCGCCGCCTGGGCCGCGACGGCGGCATGGTTGAGGTAGCAATAGCCGCCGCAATAGTCCGCACCCGCATGGTGGCCGGGCGGACGCGACAGGGCAAAGGCCGTGCGCTCGCCCGCCAGCACCGCGTCGAGCGCCGACAAGGCCGACTGGGTCGCGCCATAGCTGGCGGCATAGGTCGCCGCCATGATCGGGGTCGACGCATCGAAGCTGAACTGGCCGATCCGCGCGTCGATGCGGCTGAGCTTCAGCGACCGCCGGCCGACCACCGGCCAGACATAGCCGATCACATCGCCGCCGCGCCCCGCCGCCGCCCACTCGGCCGCCGCACCCTGCAGGAAATCCAGATAGTCGCCGCCATGCACCGCGCGGATCGCGTCGTCGCCATGATCGACCGGCGGTGCCGCCCCGCCGATTGCATCCAGGATGGCGCGGGCACGCGCGGGAACCTCGGCATAGGGCGTCCAGCCGCCATTGTGCAGTTCCTGCACGGGCGCGTGGGCAAGCTGGGCGGGATCAAAGAAGGCGCGCATGCGATCAGAGCCCCGCCACTTCGCGCAATGCTGCTTCCTGCTTGGCTGCGCGCTCGGCCGCGGTGTCCGCGCCGCGCAGGATCAGGTAGCCCGCGACCGCCGACAGGATCGACCCGAGCAGCACGCCGATCTTGACCTCGTCGATCAGCAGTTCGTTGCCGGGAAAGGCGAGGCCGCCGATGAACAGGCTCATCGTGAAACCGATGCCGGCCAGCATCGCGACGCCATAAATCTGGGTCCAGCTGGCCCCGCCCGGACGTTCGGCGATGCCCAGCTTCACCGCGCCCCAGATCGCCGCGAAAATCCCGAACTGCTTGCCCAGGAACAGGCCGAGCAGCACCGCGAGCGGCAGCGGTTCGAAGATGATCGCGGGGCTCAGTCCGGAAAGCGAGACCCCGGCATTGGCAAAGCCGAACACGGGGACGACCAGATAGGCGACCCAGCCGTGCAGCGCATGCTCCAGCCGGTGGAGCGGCGACTCATGCGCGTCGGGCGTGCCGGGCGTCTTGACGATCGGGATCATCATCGCGGTCAGCACGCCCGCGATCGTCGCGTGGACGCCTGACAGGAAGACGAAGTACCACAGGACCAAGCCGAGCAGCAGATAGGGCCAGAGCCGCAGCACGTTCGACTTGTTGAGCGCGTACATCACCGCCATCACCACCGCCGCGCCGAGCAGCGCCAGCGACTTCAACCCCGCCGTATAGGCAAGCGCGATGATCAGCACCGCGCCCATGTCGTCGACGATCGCGACCGTGGTCAGGAACAGCTTGAGCGACGCGGGGGCGCGCTTGCCCAGGATCGCGAGCACGCCGATGGCGAACGCGATGTCGGTCGCCGCCGGGATCGCCCAGCCCTGCGCCAGCGCCGCGTCGCCGCGGGTCACCGCCAGATAGACCAGCGCGGGCACGACCATGCCGGCGGCCGCCGCGATGAAGGGCAGGCGGCGGCGCTCCCAGGTGGCGAGCCGCCCGTCGACGAACTCGCGCTTGATCTCGAGCCCGACGAGCAGGAAGAACACCGCCATCAGCGCGTCGTTGACCCACAGGTGGATGGTCATCGGCCCGTATTTCGGACTGATCACCGGCCCGGTTTCCAGGTGGAGCAGGTGGAAATACGCTTCCGACATCGCGTCCAGATTGGCGATCACCATCGCCAGCGCCGCCGCCGCGATCAGGATGATCCCGCCGGCCGCCTCGCTTTTCAGGAACTGACGCAATGCCGAATTGCCGCCCCGGCGTGCCGTCATCCCGCTTCCCCCGTCCATTGCCTTGTCCGACCCTCGTAGATGCTGGCCCCGGTCGAGAAAACCCCTTACCGAGCGCAAGATGGAGTTGCCCCACATGGTCGCCCGGCTCAACCCGATGTTCCGTTGGTGGCTCGACCATGTCGTGACCAGCGTCGACCACAACCGCGTCATGGACCGGGTGCGCGACGATGCGGGGTGGAGCGGCCGATACGCCTTCATGGTGCTGATGTCGGCGGGCATCGCGGTGCTCGGGCTGCTGCTGTCGTCGCCGGCGGTGGTGATCGGCGCGATGCTGATCTCGCCGCTGATGGGGCCGATCATCGGGCTGGGCTTCGGCCTGGCCACCTTCGATTCGGACGAGATCCGGACTTCGGCGAGTGCGCTGGCGCTCGGCACGGTGCTCGCGATCCTGTTCACCGCCGCGCTCGTCCTCATCTCGCCGCTCCAGAACGTGACCGACGAGATCGCGGCGAGGACCAGGCCCAACCTGTTCGATCTGATGGTCGCGCTGTTTTCCGCGCTCGCCGGCGCCTATGCGATGGTGCGCGGACGCGAGGGCACGGTGGTGGGCGTGGCGATCGCCACCGCGTTGATGCCGCCGCTCGCGGTCGTCGGCTTCGGCCTGGCGACGACCAACTGGACGGTGTTCGGCGGCGCGTTGCTGCTGTTCCTCACCAACCTGATGACGATCGCGCTCGCCGCCGCGGTGATGGCGCGGCTCTATGGCTTCGGCTCGCACCTGACGCCGCAGCACACCCTGTTGCAGACGGTGCTGGTCATCGGCAGCTTCGTCGCGCTGGCGATCCCGCTCGGGCTGTCGCTGCGCCAGATCGCTTGGGAGACCGCGTCGTCACGGACCGCGCGCGAGGTTGTTGCGGCGCAATTCGCCGGCGACGCGCGGCTGAGCCAGATCGAGATCAACTATGCCCGCGATCCGATCAGCGTCGCCGCCGTGGTGCTGACCCCCAAGATCGAGCCGCAGGCCGAGCGCGCGGCGGCGGCCCGGCTGACCGACCTGCTCGACCGGCCGGTGCGCGTCAGCCTGGAACAATATCGCGTCGGCACCAGCGCGCAGGCGGAGGCCGCGCAGATCGCGGCGGCGCGCGGCGGGCCGGCCGGGGCCGCGGGGGACCGCGTCACCCAGCGCATCGTTGCCCAGCTGGCGGTCGCCGCCGGCGTGGCGAGCGACCAGATCCTGGTCGATCCGGCCAATCACCGCATCCTCGTCAACGCGACCCCGTTGCCCGGCGCGACGATGGCGGCCTATCGCACGCTGGAGGCGCGCGTCGGCAGCGGCGCCAGCGGCTGGTCGGTCGAGCTTGTGCCGCCGATGGTCGCGCTGGGGCCCGTCGGCTTTGACGGCGACGAACCCGATACGGCGGGTGCAGATGCGATCGCCACCGCGATCTGGGCGGGGCAGCGGCTGAAGCTGCCCGTCACCGTCACTGGCCCCGCCGAGCCCGCCGGGCTGGTCGCCGAGCGGCTGACCGCAGCGGGGGTCGCCGCGACGGTCGAGCCGGCGGGCGGCGAGGTGCGGCTCGCCTGGGCGCTGCCGGTGGAGTGAGCCGGTCCTGATAAATCCGTCACCCGGGTCGAGCCCGGGGCGACGAACAGGGTTCAGCCGTCCGCGCCCGCTTTCGCCAGCGCGTCGGCGATCAGCCTGCGGCTGTTCTCGATGCCGTAGAGCGCGATGAAGCTGCCCATGCGCGGGCCCTGCGCACTGCCGAGCAGCGTTTCATAGAGCGCGCGGAACCAGTCGCGGAGATTGTCGAACCCGGCGGTCTTGCCGATCTCGTACACCTCGTTCTGGATCGCTTCGGCATCGGCACCGGCGGGCAGCGCGGCGAGCACCGCGTCGAGACGGCGCAGCGCCTCGATCTCGACTCCTTCGGGCGCGCGGCGGACCAGGGTGGGGGCGACGACATCGCGGTTATAGGCAAGCGCCCGGTCGATCAGCGCGTCGAGCGCGGGATGGCTCTCCGGCGTCGCATCGGCGACATAGTTGCCGAGATAACCCCACACCTGCGCACGCGTCGCCGCCGCACCCATCACCCCGACCAGGTTGAGCAGCAGGCCGAACGTCACCGGCAGTCCGGCGACCGGCGGCGGGCCGTTGTGGATGTGGTGGACCGGATTGCCGAGCCGTTGTTCGACCGGCTGGTCGGCATAGTTGCCCGCGAACTGCCAATAGTCGTCGACCGCACGCGGGATGACGCCCATGTGCAGCGCCTTCGCCTTTTTCGGCTCGCGATAGATGTAGAAGGCCAGGCTCTCGTCGGTGCCATAGGTCAGCCATTGGTCGAGGCTGAGCCCGTTGCCCTTGGACTTCGAGATCTTCTCGCCCTTCTCGTCCAGGAACATCTCGTAATTGAAGCCCTCGGGCGGGCGGCCGCCGAGCACGCGGGCGATCTTGCCCGACTGAATGACCGAATCGATCAGGTCCTTGCCCGCCATTTCGTAATCGACGCCGAGCGCCACCCAGCGCATCGCCCAGTCGACCTTCCACTGCAGCTTGGCCCCGCCCGACAGGATCGACTGCTCGATCACGTCGCCGTCGTCGGTGAAGCGCACGATCCCCGCATCGGCGTCGACGACCTCGACCGGGACCTGGAGCACCACGCCCGACTTCGGGCTGATCGGCAGGACGGGCGAATAGGTCGCCCGGCGCTCGGCGCGCAGCGTCGGCAGCATCACGTCCATGATCGCCTGATAGTGGCGCAGCACCGCGCGCAGCGCGTCGTCGAAGCGGCCGGACGTGTAGTAATCGGTCGAAGACGCGAAGACATAGTCGAAGCCGAAGCGGTCGAGAAATTCGCGCAGCATGGCATTATTGTGCGCAGCAAAACTTTCGAACCGGCCGAACGGGTCGGGCACCCGTGTCAGCGGATGTCCCAGATATTGCTGCAGCATTTCGGGGTTGGGGACATTGTCGGGCACCTTGCGCAGGCCGTCCATATCGTCGGAAAAGGCGATCAGCCGGGTGGGCTGATCCGACAGGGTTTCAAATGCCCGCCGCACCATCGTTGTGCGCAGCACTTCGTTGAAGGTGCCGATATGCGGCAGCCCCGAGGGGCCGTAGCCGGTTTCGAACAGCACCGCGTCGACCCGTCCATCCTTGGCCGGCTTGCCGTCGGGGTAGCGCTTCAAAAGCTTGCGCGCCTCCTCAAAGGGCCAGGCCTTGGAATCGAGCGCGGCGGCGCGGAGTGCGGAATCAATCTTGGTCATGGTGCGATGCCCTTGGCGCGAAGCGGCGCGAATCGCAAATCCGGGTGTGCGGGCGGATGCGCCGGGGCAAGCGAAGTTGCGGAAGTTGCGGGCTGTGACAGCTTTTGCACCCCCCGCGCCGCGGGCCGTGCGGAAAGGCGGCGGGGCGAGCGTTTGGCGGTGCGCATGACGCGACGCTGGCACGTCGCACCGATGCAGGACAGCCGGTCCCGTCAGCAGGCGGATTGCGGCGAAATGCCGCGTGTGGGCGCATCGTCAAAGGTGCGCGCGAGCAGCGGGCCGAGCGCAAAGGGTTCGACGACGTAGGCCTGCCGCCAGTCGGGCGCGAAGCGATCGAGCATCTCCGCCTCCGCCGCGCCGAGCGCGTAGAAGGCACCGCGTTTCCAGATGCCCAGCCCCTGCGCGCGCGCCGATTTCAGGCTGACGCTGAGCCAAAGGCGACGGTCGCGCGCGGCGCGGCGCAGCTTGGATGATTGCGCACCCGCGACCCGCGCGAACTGAAGCTCGGTCCAGCGCGCCACCCCCTCCTGCCCCAGCTGGAATTCGAGATAGCAGCGGTCGCGGGCGTCGAGGCGGCCAGTCACCTCGCCCCTTGCAGCGACATAGGCCGTGGCGGCCGCGCGCGCGGCATCGGGCGTGGTCGCGGACAGAAATTCCCCGGCCAGATCGTTCAGCCGGGCAATGCCCGCCGCCACCGCCGGATCGGCGTAGGGAAAGGGATGATCGAGCATCCACGCCGCATCGGACGCCGTGCCGCGCAGCCGTGCGTCGGCGCGGTCGCGCGCGGCGGCAAAGCCCGGCAGAACCTGCTGATACTGGTGGAACTGCTCGTGCAGCAGGGTGAGCAGCCAGTCGGTGCCGGTGCGGCCCGTGGCCCTGGGCAGGCCGATGACGACCAGCGGCACGCCGTCCTCGTCCAGCGTGGCCTCGCTATCGACATCATAGCGGCGCGGACGGACCTGCATCGCACAGCCGCTGACGGCATCGTCGCCGATCGCGATGAAACCCGGTGTGGGCGCCGCACAGAACAGCGTCTCGCGCGCTGCCTCGACCAGCAGGATACGTTGCGGCGCGCGCGACAGGCCGGGCCACACCGCGTCGCCGTGCCGCGCGATGAGGAGGCGCGCATCGCGGATGATGGCGCGCACGTCGCGCGGCGGCGGCGGCTCGGTGGGCGGCGGTGCGAACCAGGCGAGCGTGAGCATGAGAGCAAGGTGGATCAAGTCAACTCCCCTGATTGGCAGGCTCGCCCGAACGGCAGGCCGCGCGAGCGACACCGCGCCCGCAATCCTTCCTTAAGCACCATCGCCGCATGTTGCGAGAATGAGCGCGAAGTTCGTCGCCCTGACCGCGATCCTGTCCACGCTCACCTTTGGCGGGGTGTGGTTCGGCATGGGCCAATTCAGCGACCCCAGCGCTGCCGTCACCGCATCAACGGCGGACGCGTCGGCCGCCATCGAACAGTCGGTCTATTATGCCGGCTGCAATTCGGTCCGCGCGGCGGGTTCCGCCCCGCTCTATCGCGGCACGCCCGGCTATCGCGAGGAGATGGACGGCGACGGCGATGGGGTGGCGTGCGAACCCCATCGCGGTGACAGTGGTGGCGGCGGCTATAGCAGGCGGCGCGGACGGCGGCGCTGAGCGGAAGCAAGCTCGCCCGAACTGGTGGCGCTGCAACTTTGTTCATTCAGGATCGATCGGATTGCTGAAGCCGGCAAACGGCGGCAACTTGTGTGGATGAAGCGATACGCGCTGCTGCTGATTGCGTTTGTCGCTGCCTGCTCGAATGAGCAGGAGCAAGGTCAGTCGTCCAAGGCGCAGGCTGACCCGCCCACATCGGTGGTCAAGGCGCGAATCCCCTTGGCGGGCCGCGTGACGGATGCCGCCGACATCATCGATCCAGGCACAGAGGCAGCGCTCACCGGCCAACTGGCCGCACTCGAACAGGCGACGGGTCATCAGATGGTGGTCGTGACCGTCACGTCGCTTGCTGGACAGGATGTCGCCGACTTTACGCGCGACCTGGGCAATGCGTGGGGCATCGGCCGCAGGAACCATGACGACGGCGTGGTCGTCCTGATCGCACCGAATGAACGACAGGTTCGGATTGCGGTCGCACGCGGTCTGGAGAAAGCGCTGCCAGATGCGCTTTGCAAGGCGATCATCGACGCGCAGATGCTGCCACACTTTCGTGCCGGCCAACTGCAACGCGGGATTGAGGCGGGGGTCAGCGTATTGATCCAGACGCTGATGAAAACGACGAGAACTCGGCCGTAAATCGAATATCGGAAAAGCCATTCGATCGACATTTTTGGCGAAGGCGCCGTTGCAAAGAAGTGCCACCTGCATCAATCAAACTTATATGAAAGCATACGGCATTTTCCCGCTGATTGAGATCGCTGGAGATAACGACCTCCAAGTGGGGAAATGCGTCTCGATGATCTCCGACTTGGTTTGCCGCTCCCTCCGAGCAGGAGGCGATACATTCCACGTCGCCATCGATTGGCGCGATCCGAATGGCAAGGCTTGGAGCATCTGCACCGAGGGGGTTGCTCAGCCGCATATTGTTCAGCTTCGCTCGAACGATGAACTGCTCGATCTTGTTCGCCAATCTAGCGACCCGTTTTCGGGAAGAGGCGCGCACATCATTCGATCCATGGCGACCTGCCGTGCAGCAACGTTTGGATACGACGGCCAAGTATTTCTCTGCTTGCGGCATGAGGACAGCGTACCGACATCTCCAGATCCAAAGTTGATCGAAGTTGTTGAACGACCCGAGTTGTTAAGCGACGCCGACTATTTCGACGGTATTATCGTCAGCCCGCTGAATTCTTCAAGCAGCGGGTAGCGGAAAGAGCTGGCCTTCGACAGCTCAGGCCGAACGGCAGTGCGCGGAACAGCATTCCAAAATCGCCAGTTACCACCCCGTTGCCATTTCGTTCCGCAGCGGCGATACCCGCGCGCATGCTCCCCCACCCTTCCCTGCACGCCAGCCATGGCGGCGTCTGGATCGCCGATGGCGATGGCACGCGGGCGATCGGGCGGGGGGAGGCGATCCGGATTGCGGCGGACACGCCGGTCATCCTGCTGAACGCGCCGCTGGTCGCGCAGCGGCTGGGCTATGGCGAGCTGTCGGGGTTGGACGTGCTGGAGCTGTTCGCGTTCCTGCACCCGGCGCGCTTCATGGTGCCGACGCCGCGCGGGCTGGCGCGGACGATCGGGCTGGACGAGCCGGCGGACGATGCGGGCGTGCCGGCGTTGCTGCGCGCGGCGACCGCGCGGCTGCTGGCGACGTGCGAGGGCGACTGGCCAGAGCGCGAGGGCGCGTGGACCGCCGCGCAGAGCCTGGCGCGGCTGCGCTGGCCCTGGGCGGCGCTGGTGACGCAGCGGCTGGCGCGGCCGGACAAGGCCGAACGCTGGCTGTTTTCCAAACTGCCCGAATGGGACGAATCAGCCCCCCGCCCCGCCCCGCGCACCGTGACGCTGGACGACGCCGATGTGGCCGCACGGCTGGCGCGGCTGACCGGCGACGGGGCGGAGCAGCGGCCGGGCCAGCGCGCCTATGCGAGCGCGGCGGCCGCCGCGTTCCAGCCGCGCGCGATGCGCGACGCGCCCAATCTGGTGCTGGCCGAAGCCGGAACGGGGATCGGCAAGACGCTGGGCTACCTCGCCCCCGCCGGGCTGTGGGCGGAGCAGGCGGGCGGCGCGGTATGGGTGTCGACATTCACCAAGGCGCTGCAACGCCAGCTGAACCATGAGGGCGCGCGGCTGATCGCCGATCCGGCGGCGCGGCGGCGGCGGATCGTGACGCGAAAGGGGCGCGAGAATTATCTGTGCCTGCTCAACCTGGAGGATGCGCTGCAGGGCGGGTTTCAGGGGCGGGCAGCGGTGCTGGCGCAGCTGGTCGCGCGCTGGGCCGCCTATAGCGCCGATGGCGACATGGTCGGCGGCGACCTGCCCGGATGGCTGCCCACCTTGTTCCGCCGCAACGGATCGACCGCGCTGACCGACCGGCGCGGCGAGTGCGTCTATGCCGGCTGCCCGCATTACCGGAAGTGCTTCATCGAACATGCCGCGCGTGCATCCGCACAGGCGGACATCGTCATCGCCAACCATGCGCTCGTCATGGTCAACGCCGCGCGCGGGCGCGAGACGGGGACGCGGCCGACCCGCTATGTCTTCGACGAGGGGCATCACCTGTTCGACGCGGCGGATGCGATGTTCGCGGTGGCGCTGACCGGGGCCGAGACGATCGAGCTGCGCCGCTGGATCATGGGGCCGGAGGGCACGTCGCGCGGGCGCAGGCGCGGGCTGGCGGCGCGATTGTCGGATGTCGCCAGCTATGACGAGGCCGGGGGCGCGGCGATCAACGACGCGGTCGATGCCGCCCGCGCGCTGCCCGGCGAGGGCTGGCTGCAAAGGTTGAGCGAGGGCGCGCCGTTCGGGCCGGTCGAGGCGCTGCTGGGGGCGGTGCGCGGGCTGGTCTATGCGCGCGATACCGGGGCGGCGGACGCGGGCTATGGGCTGGAGACCGAGCTGGCCGAGCCGGATGCGGCATTGGTCGAGGCGGCGGGGCCGGCGGCGGATGCGCTGGATGCGCTGCTCCGCCCGCTGGTCGCGCTCGGGCGGCGACTGGAAGCGGTGCTGGCGGATGCGCCCGACTGGATGGACGCGCCGGCGCGCGCGCGGATCGAGGGGGCGATCGCGTCGCTCGGCTGGCGCGCCGACATGGTCGCGGCCTGGCTGGCGCTGATCGCGCGGATCGGCGGCCCGGCGGACGCGGACTTCGTCGACTGGCTGGCGATCGACCGCATCGAGGGCCGCGAGGTCGATGTCGGACTGCACCGCCACTGGCTGGACCCCAGCCGGCCGTTTGCGCGCACCGTGCTGGAGCCCGCGCATGGCGTGCTGGTGACGTCGGCGACGTTGCGCGCGGGCGGCGACTGGGCGGTTGCGGAGGCGCAGAGCGGGGCCGGCCACCTGATCCGCCCGGCGGCGCGCTTCGAGGCGGCGAGCCCGTTCGACTATGCGACCCAGGCCGAGGTGCTGATCGTGACCGATGTCGCGCGCGGCGACCTGGCGGCGCTGGCCAATGCCTATGGCCGGTTGATCGTCGCGTCGGGCGGCGGCGTGCTGGGGCTGTTCACCGCGATCCGGCGGCTGCGCGGCGTCCATGCCCGCATCGCCGACCGGCTGGCGCGCGAGGGGCTGGCGCTCTACGCCCAGCATGTCGACCCGATCGACACCGGGACCCTGGTGGACATTTTCCGCGACGATCCGCGCGCCAGCCTGATCGGCACCGATGCGCTGCGCGACGGGGTGGACGTGCCGGGCCGCTCGCTGCGGCTGGTGGTGATGGAGGGCGTGCCGTGGCCGCGCCCCGGCGTGCTGCACGCGGCACGGCGGCTGGCGGGCGGCGGGGCAGCCTATGACGACCGCATCGTCCGCGCGCGGCTGGCGCAGGCGTTCGGGCGGCTGATCCGTCGCGCCGACGATTCGGGCGCGTTCATCCTGTTGTCGGCGGCGATGCCGTCGCGGCTGCTGGGTGCCTTTCCCGAGGGTACGCCGGTCCGGCGGGTGACGCTGGAAGAGGCGGTCGCACGCGCGCGGCACCTTTCCACGCGCGCGGCGATCGGGCATGACGCGGAGCAGACCGCCTGACGGGGACTCCATGAAGACGCTTACCCTGCTTCGCCACGCCAAGTCCGGCTGGGACGACCCCGTCGCCCGCGATTTCGACCGGCCGCTGAATGCCAAGGGCGAGCGCGCGGCGACGACGATGGGGCGGCACGTCCGGGCGCTCGGGCTCGGCTTCGACCATGTCGTCGCCTCCCCCGCCCGCCGGGTCGAGGAAACGATCGCGGGGTTCGAGGCTGGTTATGGCGCGACGCTGGGCGCGGTCCCCGACCGGCGCATCTACCTCGCCTCGGCGGTGACGCTGCTCGATCTGGTGCGCGAGCTGCCCGCCGATGTCGAGCGCGCGCTGCTGATCGGGCACAATCCGGGGCTCGAGGACCTGGTGCTCATGCTGGTGCCGGCCAGCGACGACGATGCGCTGCGCGCGCGCGTCGAGGACAAGTTCCCGACCGCCAGCCTGGCCGTGATCGCGTTCGACGGCGCGTGGGCGGACCTGAAGATGAATGGCGGGCGGCTCGAAAACTTCGTCAGGCCGCGCGACCTCGACCCCGCGCTCGGCCCCGATCAGGCCTGATCGGCACCCAGCGCGTCGGCGAGCAGCGCGCGAATCCGGCGCAGCGCGTCGGGCACGGGCTCGGCGGCCGTCGCGGCCCCCCCACGCTCCCCCGCGAGCAGGCGCTGCACCCCGGCGATCGTATAACCTTCCTGACCCAGCAGGCGATGGATGCGGCGGACCAGCGCGACGTCGGCGGGCCGGTAATAGCGACGCTGCCCGGCGCGCTGCATCGGCCGCAGCTGCGGAAAGCGGGTTTCCCAATAGCGCAGCCGATGCTGCGGCAAACCAAGCTCGCGCGCCAGATCGCTGATCGTCACGAAGGCGCCGGGTGTGCTGTCCGACCGGCCGGACACCCCGTTCAGTCGGCGCGCACGATGCGGTCGCGCATCATCTGGCTGGCGCGGAAGGTAAGGACGCGGCGCGGCGCGATCGGCACCTCGACCCCCGTCTTGGGATTGCGGCCGATCCGTTCGCCCTTGTCGCGCAGGATGAAGCTGCCGAAGCCGGAAATCTTCACATTCTCGCCGCGGGCGAGCGCGTCGCACATATGGTCGAGGACCTGTTCGACCAGGCGCGCCGAATCCGCGCGGGACAAACCCATCTGGCGATGGAGCGATTCCGCCAGGTCGGCGCGGGTCAAGGTTCCAACTGTCGACATTCGATGTTCTTTCGTCCCCCCTGTTCAGCCGCGCGGTGTAACACACTGTGGCGCGGGTGCAATATTGGACCATTCCGGAGCTAATTGCCGATGTGCTAGAGTTGGACGACGCTGGCGCCCCAGGTGAAGCCGCCGCCCATCGCCTCCAGCACGATCAGGTGACCCGGCCGGATGCGCCCGTCGCGAATCGCCGCGTCGAGCGCCAGCGGCACCGACGCCGCCGAGGTATTGGCGTGCTGGTCGACGGTGACCACCACCTTTTCCGGGGCGAGGCCCAGCTTGCGCGCGGTCGCATCGAGGATGCGGGCATTGGCCTGGTGCGGCACGACCCAGTCGACCCGGTCCGCCGCCATGCCCGCCGCGTCGAGCGCCTCGCTCATCACCGCCGCCAAATTGGTGACGGCATGGCGGAACACCTCGCGCCCCTTCATCCGCAGCTTGCCGACGGTGCCGGTGGTCGACGGCCCGCCATCGACATAGAGCAGCTGGTTGTGGCGCCCGTCGGCGTGCAGCCGGGTTGCGAGCACGCCGCGCGTGCCGTCGCCTTCGTCGGCCTCGAGCACGATCGCGCCCGCCCCGTCGCCGAACAGGACGCAGGTCGCGCGGTCCTCCCAGTCGAGGATGCGGCTGAAGGTTTCCGATCCGATCACCAGCGCGCGCGTCGCCGCGCTGGCGCGGATCATCGAATCGGCCACCTGGAGCGCGTAGAGAAAGCCCGAGCAGACCGCCGCCACGTCGAAGGCGACGCAGTCGTCGATGCCCAGCGCGGCCTGCACCAGCGTGGCGCTGGCCGGAAAGGTCTGGTCGGGCGTGGCGGTCGCAAGCACGATCAGGTCGATGTCGGCGGGTACGCGACCGGCGGCGGCGAGCGCGGTGCGTGCAGCGGCGGTCGCGAGCGTCGAGGTCGTCTCGTCGGCTTCGGCGATGTGGCGGAAACGGATGCCGGTACGCTCGACGATCCATTCGTCGGAGGTATCGACGCGCGCCGCCAGATCGGCATTGCTGACCCGCGTGCGCGGCAGGGCGGAGCCGGTCCCGGTAACGACGGCGCGACGAATGGTCATGTCAGGAACCTTCAGGCAGCCTTGGCTTCGAAATTTCCGAGATCTTCGGCGATCCGGCGCGTGAGGTCGTCGCGCACCATCTTGGCGGCGACGGCGATGGCGTGGGCGACGCCGGCTTCGTTGGCGCCGCCATGGCTCTTCACGACCAGGCCGTTGAGCCCCAGAAACACCGCGCCATTGTGGTTGTTGGGATCGAGATGATGGCGAAGCAGGTCGGTCGCCGGACGCGAGATCAGGAACCCGATCTTCGACCGCACGGAGCTCTGGAACGCGCGGCGCAGCAGGTCGGCGACGAAGCGCGCCGTTCCCTCCGCCGTCTTGAGCGCGATATTGCCGGAAAAGCCGTCGCACACCACGACGTCGACTTCGCCGCGCGAGATCCGGTCGCCCTCGATAAAGCCGGCGAAGTGCAGCGGCAGGTGGTTCGCGCCGCGCAGCTGGGCGGCGGCGTCGCGCACCGCATCGGTGCCCTTCAGTTCCTCGGTCCCGATGTTGAGCAGCGCGACGCGCGGATTGTCGAGGTCGAGCGCGGTGCGCGCATAGGCCGCGCCCATGACCGCAAACTGGACGAGGTTGCGGGCGTCGCATTCGGCATTGGCGCCGAGATCGAGCATCACCGTGTCGGTTTCGCCCAGGCTGGGCAGCAGCGCGGCGAGCGCGGGGCGGTCGATGCCGGGCATGGTGCGCAGCGCCAGCTTCGCCATCGCCATCAGCGCGCCGGTATTGCCGCAGGAGATGGCGGCATCCGCCTCGCCCCGCTTCACCAGGTCGATCGCGATCCCCATCGACGTGGTACGCGCGCGCCGGATCGCCTGGCTGGGCTTGTCGTCGGCACCGACGGTTTCGGCGGCATGGACGATGCGGACCGCATCGGCCAGTTCGGCATAGGCAGCAAGCCCGCCGGCGACCTGCGCCTCGTCGCCGACCAGGGTGAAGGCAAGCGCCGGATCATGGCGATGTGCGCGGGCGACACCCGCCAGCATGGTCGAAAGCCCCTTGTCGCCGCCCATCGCATCGACGGCGATCCTCGAGCCCCTGGCCATGACGGCGACGTACTCCTGTCCGTGCGCGGGCCTCAGCCCTCGACCGAAACGATTTCCCGGCCGTTATAGTGGCCGCAAGCCATGCACAGATTGTGCGGGCGCTTCAACTCGCCGCAATTCGGGCATTCCTGGAACGACTCGACCGAGAGCGAGTCGTGCGCGCGGCGCATGCCACGGCGGGAGGGCGAGGTCTTTCTCTTCGGAACTGCCATTTCGGCACCTTATCCATCTGCAATCTGGGTGTTCGGGGTCGCGATACGCCACACCCTGGTTCCAGGCAAGCCGCGCCGCAAGCGCGCGACCCGCCCGACCGGCGGGCTGGCAGGTCACGAAGCGAGCGAGCGCCTATAGCCGATTTCCGCCACGTTGCAAGTATCGCCCGGCCGTGGCAGCCCAGGCGACACCAATATCCGGGGGAACGCTATACATGGACACCATCATCCTGCCCGTCACGCTGGCGACCGCGGCCGCAGCGGCGCTGATCAACGTCTGGCTGGGCGCGCGGATCATCCGCGTCCGCTTTGCCGAGAAGATCGCGATGGGCGACGGCGGCAATGCGACGATGCAGTGCCGGATGCGCGCCCAGGCGAACTTCATCGAATATACCCCGATCATCGTGATCCTGATCGCGCTGATCGAGCTGGCACTGGGAACGAGCGGGTGGCTGTGGCTGGCCGCGGCAGCCTATATCGGCGCGCGCGTGCTCCATCCTTTCGGCATGGACGGGTGGATGCTGGGGCGCCAGATCGGCACGATCGTGACGCTGACCACGACCATCCTGCTGGCCGCGACCGCGCTGGCGATCCCGTTCCTGAGCTTCGGGTGAGGGGCGGCATCGATTAGCGAGCTCTGACCCTCCGCTGATCCGGTGAGGCTGACCGGGACAGGGCCTTATCGGAAAGCCCAGCCACTCCTCGCTCGTCACCCCGGCCTCGAGCCGGGTTCCCGCTGCCTGATCCGGCGCGCGAAGAAGCGGGACCCCGGGTCAAGCCCGGGGTGACGACAAGATTCAAAATCACATCGATGCAATGCGCGTTCCGGGGCAGTCTCCCCGGATGGAGGTCCGAAGCGCTTCTCTCAAGATCTTCCGCCCCTCAACGCCCCGCGAGCGCACGGTCGCCGACCAGCGGATTGGTGCGGCGTTCATGGCCGAAGCTGCTCGTCTCGCCATGCCCCGGCACGAAATGGGTGTCGTCGCCGAGCGGCCACAGTCGCCCGGTGATCGAGGCGATCAGGTCGTCGTGATTGCCCATCGGAAAGTCCCAGCGCCCGATCGAACCGCGGAACAGCACATCGCCGACCACCGCGAATCTTGACGGCGCGTGGTGAAAGACGACGTGACCCGGCGTATGGCCGGGGCAGTGATAGACGTCGAGCACCAGATCGCCGACCGTGACCTGGTCGCCATTTTCGAGCCAGCGATCGGGCTCGAACACTTCGCCGCGCACGCCATAGTTGCGGCCGTCATCGGCCAGCCGGGCGATCCAGAACCGGTCGGCCTCGTGCGGCCCCTCGATCGGCACGCCCAGCTGGCGGGCGAGGACGCCCGCCTGGCCGCAATGGTCGATATGGCCGTGGGTGATCAGAATCTTCTCGATCGTCACGCCCAGCTGCGCCGCCGCCCCGGTCAGCCGGTCGAGATCGCCGCCGGGATCGGTGAAGGCGCCGCGCATCGTGGCGGTGCACCACAGGATCGTCGCATTCTGCTGAAGCGGCGTCACCGGAACGATCGCGGCGCGCAACGGCGGTTCGCCGGCGGAAGGGGCTTGGGTCATGGCCAGCGGAGATAGGCAAGGCGACGGGCGGCGGCAACACGCACTTGCCCCGGCGGCGCGCGCGCTGCATGGCCGGGCGGCCATGATGTCCGGCACGTCCCCGCCCTTCGTCCTCGTCGACGACGCCCGCACCCCCGGCACGCCGGCACGGCTTTATCGCGACCCCGTCCGCATCCTGCGCGCCGACCGGCTCGACGCGGTCGCGCCGCTGCTCGACGCGATCGACGCCGCGGTGGCGCAGGGCGCGCATGTCGCCGGGTTCCTGGGCTATGAGGCCGGCTTTGCGCTCGAACCCCGGCTGACGCGCCACGCCCGCATGCTTGTCCCCGACGGCGACGACCGGCTGCCGGTCGGCTGGTTCGGCGTGTTCGACGCGGTGACGCCGATCGATGCCGATGCGTTGCACGCCGCGCTGCCGCCCGGCGACGGCGCCTATGTCGGCGCGGCGGTGCCCGAGATCGATCCGGCGGGCTATGCCGCCCGCTTTGCCACGGTGCACGACGCGATCCTGGCCGGCGACATCTATCAGGCCAACCTGACCTTTGCGGCGCGCGCGCCGGTCGCGGGCCACCCGCTGGCGCTGTACGCCGCGATCCGCGCGCGCGCCGCCGCCGGCTATGGCGGGGTGGTGTGGACGGGCGAGGACTGGCTGCTCAGCTTCTCGCCCGAACTGTTCTTTGCCGCCGCCGACCGCCGCATCGCGGTGCGTCCGATGAAGGGCACCGCCGCGCGCGGCGACACGCCGGAGCAGGATCGCCAGGCCGCGGCGGCATTGCGCAACGACCCCAAGCAGCGGGCCGAAAACCTGATGATCGTCGACCTGATGCGCAACGACCTGTCGCGCATCGCCCGGCCGGGCAGCGTGACCGTGCCCGAAGCCTTTGCGATCGAGAGCTATCCGAGCGTGCACCAGATGGTGTCGACCGTCGCCGCCGAGCTGCCCGACCGATGCCCGCCATCGACGATACTGCGCGCGCTGTTCCCGTGCGGATCGATCACCGGCGCGCCCAAGCTGCGCGCGATGGAAATCCTGGCCGAGGTCGAGGGCGGGCCGCGCGGCGCCTATACCGGCGCGATCGGTACGGTGACGCCGCAGGGCAGCGCGCAGTTCAACGTCGCGATCCGCACCCTGCATCTGAAGCCCGGCGCATTGCAGGCGCGCATCGGGCTGGGATCGGGGGTGGTCGCCGATTCGGTCGCCGAGCAGGAATGGGCCGAATGCCTGACCAAGGCCGCGTTCCTGACGACGGGGGCGCGGCCGATCGACCTGGTCGAGACGATCGCCTTCGACCCGCTGGAGGGAATGCCGCTGCTCGAGCGCCATCTGGAGCGGATGCGCGCAAGCGCCGCCGCGCTCGGCTTTCGCTTCGACCGGCATGGCGCGCGCAACGAACTGCAGGCCGCGACCTTCCGGCTGCGTGCGGCCGCGCGGGTCCGGCTGTTGCTCGCGCGCGGCGGCACCGTTGCGATCGAGGTCGCGCCGATGCCCGCCACGCTCGCGCTGCCGGTGCCGGTCGACGTCCGGCCGTTGCCCGTCGATGCCGACGATTTCCGGCTGGCGCACAAGACGAGCGACCGGCGCCACTGGGCGGCGGCGCGGGCCGGGGCGACGACGTTCGACACGCTGTTCACCGACGCTGCTGGCCTGCTGACCGAGGGCAGCTTCACCTCGATCTTCGTCGAGCGGTCCGACGGCATGCTGATGACGCCGCGGTTGCGCCCCGGCATGCTGCCGGGCGTGCTGCGCGCGCACCTGATCGCGGAGGGCCGCGCGGTCGAGGCGGACCTGACCCCGGCCGATTGCGCGCAAGGATTGTTCGTCGGCAATGCGCTGCGCGGACTGATTGCTGCGCGGCTGGTTGCGGATGACGAGGGACGCGGCTAAGGCCCGCGACGATTTCCCAAGCCCGCAAAGGTCCCGCCCCATGAAGCCCTCCGCCGCGCTCGGCCGCATCCAGCCCTCCGCCACGCTCGCGATGACCGCGCGCGTGTTCGAGCTGAAGCGCCAGGGCATCGACGTGATCGGGCTGGGCGCGGGCGAGCCTGATTTCGACACCCCGGATTTCGTCAAGGATGCCGCGATCGAGGCGATCCGCGCGGGCAAGACCAAATATACCAATGTCGACGGCACGCCCGAATTGAAGCAGGCGATCGTCGCCAAGTTCGCGCGCGACAACGCGCTGACCTATGGCATCGACCAGGTGACGGCGAATGTCGGCGGCAAGCACACGCTGTTCAACGCGATGGTCGCGACGATCGATGCGGGCGACGAGGTGGTGATCCCCGCCCCCTATTGGGTCAGCTATCCCGACGTCGTCCAGTTCGCCGGCGGCGTGCCGGTCTATATCGAAGCCGGGGCCGACCAGGCGTACAAGATCACCCCTGAACAGCTCGACGCCGCGATCACGCCGCGGACCAAGTGGGTGATCCTCAATTCGCCGTCCAACCCGACGGGTGCGGCCTATTCGGCGGCAGAGCTCAAGGCGCTGGGCGAGGTGATCGAGCGCCACCCGCATGTCTGGGTGTTCGCCGATGATATGTACGAGCACATCCTGTACGACGGATTCGAGTTCGCGACGATCGCGCAGGTGTGCCCGTCGCTCTACGAGCGCACGCTGACCGTCAACGGCTGTTCCAAGGCCTATGCGATGACCGGCTGGCGGATCGGGTTCGCGGGCGGGGCGGCGTGGCTGATCAAGGCGATGGCCAAGCTTCAGTCGCAATCGACCAGCAATCCGTGCTCGATCGCCCAGGCCGCCGCCACCGCCGCGCTGACCGGCGACCAGTCGTTCCTGAAGGACCGCGCCGCCGCGTTCCAGCAGCGGCGCGACCTGGTCGTCGCTGCGCTCAACGCCATTCCCGGCATGACGTGTCCGACACCCGAAGGCGCCTTCTACGTCTATCCCGAATTCAGCGCGCTGATCGGCAAGACGACGCCCAAGGGCCAGGTGATCGACAGCGACGAGGCGATGATCGGCTATCTGCTCGACGAGGCGCGGGTGGCGGCGGTGCACGGCGCGGCGTTCGGCCTCTCCCCCGCGATGCGAATCAGCTATGCGACGTCAGAAGCGCTGCTGCGCGAGGCCATGGCGCGGATTGCGCAGGCGTGTGTAAACTTGCGCTGAACGGCACGGCCAGCCGTCGTTCATCGATGCGCGGCCAGAACGATCTTGCGATCCGGCAGCGGCTCCCCATCTGACGCTCAGCGTCGACGGCGACGCCCCCGCCGAATCGCGGCGACAGAAATTGTTTCGGACCAGATGTGATGCGGATTTTTCCACGCGGCAGCTTCGCGCGCCCCTTTGTCAGCGGCTTCGTGTTGGGCACGATGGGCCTGATCGCGATCCAGTCCGCCGACGCGCGGCGCGACGGCATCGGCAGGATCGTGCCCCAGGCGGCTGTAACCGAAACCACTCGCTGATCGAACCCGTGCACGACTATAACGGTCGTCATGGACAAGGATCACGCGATGAACTGGACTCTCCCCTCCCTCGCCATCATCGGACTGGCCGGCGCCTTCGCGCTGCTGACCCCGGTCGCGGGGCATGCCGAACGTGCGGTCGTGATTCCGGCCGCCGCGCGCGACGTGCCCGCGAGCGCGGGGCTGCAGACCGCGGTCTTCGCCGGCGGCTGCTTCTGGGGCATGGAAGCGGTGTTCGAGGAAGTGAAGGGCGTGAAGTCGGTGGTCAGCGGCTATGCCGGCGGCACCCGCGAAACCGCGACCTATGACCAGGTGACGACCGAGCGCACCGGCCATGCCGAGGCGATCCGCATCACCTATGACCCGCGCCAGGTCAGCTACGGCACGCTGATGCGCGTCTTCTTCTCGGTGGCGCACGACCCCACCCAGCTCAACCGTCAGGGCCCCGACCGCGGCCCGAGCTATCGTTCGGCGATCTTTCCGCAGAACGCCGCCCAGAAGGCGGCAGCGGTGGCCTATATCGCCCAGCTGGGCCAGACCAAGGCCTATGCCAGCCCGATCGTGACCAAGGTCGAGAACGGCGCGTTCTACGAGGCCGAGGCCTATCACCAGGATTTCGCACGGCGGAACCCCGGGCACGGCTATATCGTGCGCTGGGACAAGCCCAAGGTGGCGGCGTTCCGCACCGCATTCCCGACGCTGCTGAAGAGCTGAGCATCGGCGGCTGACGGCACTGGTGCGCGCGCCCCTTGCGAAGGGGGCGCGCGCGCTCCTATGAGCGCGGTCGCATGGGCATTTCCGATCCCCGACCGCTGCACTGGTGGCAGACGCGCTGGTTCGTCGTGCTCGCCGCGATCGTCGCCGCCATTCCGCTGGTCTGGCCCGACATTCCGCCGCTGGTCGACCTGCCCGGCCATATGGGCCGCTATCGCGTTCAGCAGGCATGGGACGCCGCGCCGCACCTGCACGAATGGTATCGGTTTGAATGGGCGCTGATCGGCAATCTTGGCCTCGACCTGCTGATGGTCGTGCTCGAGCCGCTGATCGGGCTGGAACCCGCGGTCAAGCTGGTGGTGCTGACCATCCCGCCGCTGACCGTGCTTGGTCTGCTGTGGATCGCGCGCGAGGTGCATGGCCGCATCCCGGCGACCGCGCTGTTCGCGCTCCCGCTCGCCTACAGCTTCCCCTTCCATTTCGGCTTCGTCAATTTCGCGCTGTCGATGGCGCTGGCGCTCAACGCCTTCGCGCTGTGGCTGCGCCTGGCGCGGCTGGAGCAGACCAGGCTGCGCGCGGTGGTGTTTGTGCCGATCGGGCTGGTGATCTGGGTCACGCATACCTTCGGCTGGGGGACGCTGGGGCTGCTCGCCTTTTCGGCCGAGCTGATCCGCCAGCACGACAAACGCGGCGGCTGGATCGCGCCGTGGTTTCACGCGGGGGTGCACTGTATCGCGCTGCTCCCCCCCGCCATCCTGATGCTGGCGTGGCGCGCGTCGGGCGATGCCACCGGCCAGACGGGCGACTGGTTCGACTGGCGGCTGAAGATGCAGTGGGTGACGATGGTGCTGCGCGACCGCTGGCAGCTGTTCGACCTCGCTTCGGTCGGCATCCTCTATCTCATCCTGTTCAAGGGCTTTCGCGATCCCAACATCCAGTATTCGCGCCATTTGAGCGCGTCGGTGGTCTTCCTGCTCGCGATCTTCATCCTGCTGCCGCGCGTGGTGTTCGGATCGGCCTATGCCGACATGCGGCTGGCACCCTATCTGTTCGCGATCGCGCTGATCGCGCTCAGGCCAAAGCCGGGGCTGACGATCCGCGGCGCGACGCTGCTGGCGGCGGCGGGGCTGGCGTTTTTCGGCGCGCGTATCGCGGGCACGACGTACAGCTTCTGGCTTTACGACCGCGATTATGACCGCGAGCTCGCCGCGCTCGACCGGTTGCCGATGCAGTCACGACTGGTGACCTTTGTCGGCGAGACGTGCTTCAACGAATGGCGGATGACCCGGCTGGAGCATTTGCCGGGCATCGCGCTGGCGCGGCGGCTGGCCTATGCCAACGACCAATGGTCGATGGCGGGCGGCCAGTTGCTGACCACCCGCTACAAGATCGCGGGGCGGTTCGCGCACGATCCGTCGGAGCTGGTGACGGATGTCCAGTGTCCGCGCCAATATTGGCGGCCGGTCGCGCGCGCGCTGACCCGCTTTCCGCGCGAGGCGTTCGACCATGTGTGGATGATCCAGCCTCCCCCGTATGACGAGCGGCTGCACCAGGGATTGCAGCCGCTATGGCGCAACGGGCGCAGCGGCCTCTATCGCGTCGACCCGCGCATTCCACCGGCCGAGCTGCGGCCGGAAGATACGCCGCGCCACTGGCTCATGCGGACTTCCTGAACGGCGTCAGCTCGCCCAGATATTCCTGCTCGACCGCGACCGCGGCACGCTCGCGCACCAGGAAATCGTCGACGGCGCGACGAAAACCGGGGTCGGGCAGATAATGGGCGGACCACGTCGTCACCGGCACATAGCCGCGCGCCAGCTTGTGCTCGCCCTGTGCGCCCGCCTCCACTGTTGCCAGGCCGCGCGCGATGGCGGCGTCGATCGCCTGATAATAGCACAGTTCGAAATGGAGGAAGGGCACGTCCTCCACGCAGCCCCAGTAGCGGCCATAGAGCGTGTCGCCTCCGATCAGGTTGAGCGCGCCCGCGATCGGCCGGTCGCCGCGCAACGCGAACATCAGCAGCACGCGGTCGCCCATGCGTTCGCCGAGCAGCGAGAAGAAGCTGCGGGTCAGATAGGGCTGCCCCCATTTGCGCGCGCCGGTATCCTGGTAGAAGTCCCAGAACGCATCCCAATGCGCTTCGGTGATCTCGCCGCCGGTCAGGTGCTCGACGCGCAGCCCGTCGAGCGCGGCGGCGCGCTCCTTGCGGATCGCCTTGCGCTTGCGGCTGGCGAGATCGCCGAGAAAGGCGTCGAAGTCGTCATAGCCGTGATTGTGCCAGTGGAACTGCACGCCCGCGCGGGTCAGCCAGCCGGCGCGCTCGAACACCGGCAGCTGGCCGGGCGCGACGAAGGTCGCGTGCGCCGAGGACAGGCCGTTCTGAACCGCGACCGATTCGATCGCGGCGATCAGCTCGCCCGCGCGGCGATCGCCCGCATCGGGCCGGATGAGCAGCCGCGGCCCCGGCACCGGGGTGAAGGGCACCGCGAGCTGGAGCTTGGGATAATAACGGCCGCCGGCGCGGTGCCACGCGTCGGCCCAGCCATGGTCGAAGACATATTCGCCCTGGCTGTGCCCCTTGAGATAGGCGGGCGCGATCGCGGCGGGTGCCCCGTCGGCACCGTCGATGATGATCGGCGCGGGTTGCCAGCCGGTACCCGGCCCGACCGACCCCGATTCCTCCAGGATCGTCAGAAAAGCATGGGCGAGGAACGGGTTGTCCGCGCCCGCGCACGCATCCCACTGCGCGGCCGGGATCGCACTGACGCCTTCGGCAATACGGGCGATGAGCGGCGGAGACGTCACGGCGCCAGATGTAGAGGCTGTCGGCGACGGTGCAATGCCGCCCCCGGGGCAGGGCGCGCCGGGTTCACGCCGGCGGGGCGGCGCCGGGCCAGCTTTTCACGTGCACGTCGCGTTGCGGGAACGGGATTTCGACGCCATGTTCCTTGAACAGCCACCACACCCGGTTGAGCACGTCGGAGCGCACATTACCGACGCCGCCTTCGGGATCGCTGATCCACGCCAGGATTTCATGATCGACCGAGCTGTCGCCGAACTGGGTCAGCCAGACATTGGGCGGCGGCGATTTGAGCACGCGGGGGCTTTCCTCGGCAGCGCGCAGCATCAGTTGCTGCGCGAGCCGCAGGTCGCAACCATAGGCGACACCGAGCGGGATGCGCACGCGCACGTTGCGATCCGAATAGGACCAGTTTTCGACCCGCTCGGTCATCAGGATCTCGTTCGGGATCAGATGCTCCTTGCCGTCGCGGGTGATGACCGACACCGCGCGCACCCCGATCTTCTTGACCCAGCCGGCATCGTCGCCGACGACGATGACGTCGCCCGGCTTGATCGACCGGTCCATCAGCAGGATGATCCCGGCGATCAGGTTGCCCACCGTCTTTTGCAGGCCGAAGCCGACCGCCAGCCCGAGCGCGCCCGAAAACACCGCGAAGGTGGTGAGGTCGATGCCGAGCAGGTCGACGCCCACGAAGAAGGCGACGACGATGATCGCGATGCCCGCGAGCTTCTGGAACAGCACGCGCTGGGCGGGATCGAAGCCGGCCGACTGGCCGATGGCATGATTGATCACCCGGCTGGCGAGCCGGGCGGCGGCGAACAGCACGATCCCGGCGATCAGCACGGTGGTGACCGACCACAGACTGACGCGCCGCGCGCCGACATCGATGCCGACGCGGTCGAGCGTGGTCGCGACCGGCGTCAGGCCGCCGACCGCCGAACTGAACAGCGCGACGAAGACGAAGCCGGCGACGCCCCAGGCCGCAAAGGGCGGGAGGCGTACGCCGCGCAGCAGCGCCAGCGCCGCCAGTGCCGCCGCCGCGCTCCAGGCAAAGCCGATCGGCAGCGACGCCAGCGGTCGCCAGGGCCACGCCGCGAAGATCAGCGCGAGCAGCAGCGCGGCACCGGCATGGCGGACGATGGCGCCGATGCGCGGCGCAAACGCCCCGTGCAGCCCGGCGCGCTCCTCCGCCAGCCGGGTGAGCCGGGGGGCGACCGCGCGGCCGATCAGAACGCCGGCCGCCAGCGCCGCCAGCGTCAGGCCGCTCGCGGCGGCGAGCTCGACGAGTTCGGGCGTGGTCGGCACCGCGACGTCGAGGCCGCCGAACCAGGCCGTCACCCGCTTCATGTCGCCGCGCGGAACCGGTCGAGCCCGGCGGCGAGGTCGGCGATCAGGTCGGCGGGATCCTCCAGCCCGATCTGGAGCCGGACGACCGGCCCCTCGGCCTGCCAGCGGGTGGCGGTGCGATAGCGCGCCGGATCGACCGGCAGCGCGAGGCTTTCGAACCCGCCCCAGCTATAGCCGATGCCGAACAGGTCGAGCCCGTCGATCAACGCCGCCCGCGCCGCGTCGTCGCCGCCGGCGAGCACGAAGGCGAACAGCCCGCTCGACCCGCGAAAGTCGCGCGCGAACAGGTCGTGCCCCGGACAGCCGGGCAGCGCGGGGTGGAGCACCCGCGCCACCTCGGGCCGCGATTCGAGCCAGCGGGCAATGGCGAGGGCGCTGGCGCCGTGCTGGCGCATCCGCACGCCCAGGGTGCGCAGGCCGCGGCTGGCGAGCCAGGCGTCGTCGGGGCTGACGCACTGGCCGAGCTGGTGGCTGGTCTCGCGCAGCGCCGCGAAGCGGCCGGGCGCAGCGGTGACCGATCCCAGCATGACGTCGGAATGGCCGACGACATATTTGGTGCAGGCCAGGATGGCATAGTCGACCCCCATCGCGATCACGGGGAGCAGCAGCGGGGTTGCCCAGGTATTGTCTATCAGCGTCGTCACCCCGCGCGCCTTTGCCGCCGCGACGATGGCGGGCACGTCCTGCACCTCGAAGGTCAGGCTGCCCGGGCTTTCCATGAAGATCGCGCGCGTCGCCGGGCCGATCAGGTCGGCGATCCCCGCGCCGATCAGCGGGTCGTAGAAGCACGTGGCGATGCCCATGCGCCGGAGCAGCCCCGTCGCCAGGCTGCGCGTCGGATCATAGGCGCTGTCGGTCAGCAGCAGCTCGTCGCCGGGCGACAGCACCGCAAGCAACGCGGCGGCGATCGCCGCGACGCCGGAGGGGTAGAGGAAGGTCGCCTCCGCCCCAGGCTCGAGCGCGGTCAGCGCGTCGGCGAGCGCCCACTGGGTCGGTGTGCCGCGTCGGCCGTAGAACAGCGTGTGGTGGGTATCGCTGCGCGCGGTGGCGCGCAGGTCGGCGACCGAATCGTACAGGATCGTCGACGCGCGCCAGACCGGCGGGTTGACGATGCCCGTCGTCCATTCCGGGCGGCGGCCGGCCGTGACCAGGCGCGTATCGTCGCCCCGGTCGCGGTCGCCGCCCCCCGCCATTCAGGCCGCGCCCATCGCCTTCGGCGTCGAGCGGTCCGCGCCCCATTCCGACCACGCGCCGTCATAGAGCGCCGCCGAATTGCCGAGCAGGTGGAGACCGAACAGCAGCACTGCCGCCGTGATCCCCGAACCGCAGGTGGTGACCACCGGCTTCGTCACGTCGATACCCGCGTCCGCAAATGCGGCTTTCAGCGCGTCGCCCTGCTTGTAGGTGCCGTCATCGTTGAACAGCTCGCCATAGGGCAGGTTCTTCGACCCCGGAATATGGCCGGCATGCGTCGCAGGACGCGGATCGGGCTCTTCCCCGGTGAAGCGCGCGGCCGAACGCGCGTCGACCACCTGTTCGGCACCGCTGTCGACATTGGCCTTCATCTGGTCGAGCGTGCGCACGCTCTTGTCGTCGGCCCACACCGTGAAGTGGCGATGGCGCAGCGTTTCCTTGCCCGACTTCACCTCGCGCCCCTCGGCCTGCCACTTGGCAAGGCCGCCGTCGAGGATCGCGACGTCGTGCGCGCCGAAATGGCGCAGCATCCACCAGGCGCGCGCCGCGGTCTTGAGCGGCGAATTGTCGTAAAGGACGATGCGGCTGCCATCGCCCAGCCCCAGCGACTGCATGCGGCTGGCGAATTTTTCGGGCGGGGGCAGCATCGACGGCAGGCTGGTATTGGCGTCGGCGATGTCGGCCAAGTCCATGAACACCGCGCCCGGAATATGCGCGGCCTCATATTCCGCGGCGGCGTTGCGGCCGTGCTCCGCCAGGAAATAGGTCGCATCGACGACACGCAGGTCGTTCGCGCCAAGCTCACCCGCCAGCCATTCGGTCGTCACCAGCGATTGCATGTCGATCGTCTCCTGAATTGTGCCCTGTGCCGCTGGCGCGCGGCCCCTGTCGCTTCCGCTTTAGGAATAACCGCCGCCCGCGTCGAGATGGTCCAGAAACCCTTTGGCCTGCGCGCGTATCCCGGCTTGCGTCTTTTCGTCCATGCGGTCCCAGTTGCGATAGGGCATGGCAAGGCGCTGATTCTTCCCGAGGCGCGGGCGGTTGCGCGCCAGGAAGTCCCAGTAGAGCGCGTTGAACGGACACGCATCCGGGCCGGTGCGCTGCTTCACGTCATAGCGGCAATGACCGCAATAATCCGACATCCGGTCGATATATGCCCCCGACGACGCATAGGGTTTGGACGCCAGCAACCCGCCGTCGCCGAACTGGCTCATGCCGAGCACATTGGGCGCCTCCACCCATTCATAGGCGTCGGCATAGACTTCGAGGTACCAGCGCTGCACCTCGACCGGATCGGCCCCGATCAGCATGGCGAAATTGCCGGTCACCATCAGCCGCTGGATGTGGTGGGCATAGGCATGGTCGAGCGTCTGGCCGATTGCCTGGGCAAGGCAGTGCAGGTCGGTCTCGCCGGTCCAGTACCAGCCGGGCAGCGGGCGTTTGGCGTCGAGGAAATTGCGCTGCGGATAGTCCGGCCCCTCACGCCAATAAATGCCGCGGACATATTCGCGCCAGCCGATGATCTGGCGGATGAAGCCTTCGGCCGCGTTGAGCGGCACCCGTCCGGCGCGGTAGCGCGCCTCGACCTCGCGGCACAGGTCGAGCGGGTCGAGCAGCCCGCAATTGAGATAGGGCGACAGGATCGAGTGCCACAGGAACGGCTGGTCGGTCAGCATCGCGTCCTGATAATCGCCGAAGCTGGCGAGCGCGTGGTCGAGGAAGTGCCCTTGCTGGCGCAGCGCATCGGCGCGGGTGACGGCGAAGTCGAAGCCGTCGAGGCGGCCGGGATGATTGCCGAAGCGCGCCGCCACCAGAGCGAGCACCTCGCGCGTCACGGCGTCGGGCGCGAACGACAAGGGGCGCGGCATCATCAGGTCGCGCGGCGCAGGCTTGCGGTTCTCCTTGTCGTAATTCCACGCGCCGCCTTCGGGCTGGTCGCCGTTCATCAACAGGCCGGTCTTGCGCCGCATCTCGCGATAGAAGAACTCCATGCGCAGCTGCTTGCGCCCCGCCGCCCAGGCGTCGAAATCGGCATGGCTGGCGATGAAGCGCGTGTCGGGGCGGACATCGACCGGGCGACCGAACCGGGTCTGCCACTGGTCGATCATCGCCATGACGCGCCATTCGCCGGCCTCCGTCACGACGATGCGCGCGGGATCGTGGCGGGCGACCGCGCGGGCGACTTCGCCGGTGAAGCTGCCGCTGTTTTCGGGATCGTCGATCGTCACATAGTCGACCGTCCAGCCCGCGGCGCGCAGCGCGTCGGCATGGTGGCGCATCGCGGCGAACAGGAGCGCGATCTTCTTGGGATGATGGCGGACATAGCTTGCCTCGTCCGCCACCTCCATCATCAGCACGCGCGCGGTGGCGGGGTCGGCGGCGGCAAGCGACGAGAGGTCCAGGCTCAACTGGTCACCCAGCACCGGGATCAGCGTGTCGATCGGCCGTTCCAATTTGTCGCCCCGCCCCTATATCCGCGCCGATGACCCCGAAATTCCTTGGCCAGTCCAGCGCGCTCCCGCAATCGCCAGAAGAAGCGACGCTCGATTATGTTCCCAATCCGCGCCCTGGCCAGCTTTATCTGGTCCGCTTCGCCGCGCCCGAGTTCACGTCGCTGTGCCCGGTGACCGCGCAGCCCGATTTCGCGCATCTGGTGATCGACTACGCGCCGGACGCCACCATCGTCGAATCGAAGTCGCTCAAGCTGTTCCTGGGCAGCTTCCGCAACCATCAGGCCTTCCACGAAGATTGCACCGTCGGGATCGGCGCGCGGCTGTTCGACGAGATGAAGCCGAAATGGCTGCGCATCGGCGGTTATTGGTATCCGCGCGGCGGCATCCCGATCGACGTGTTCTGGCAATCCGGGCCGGCGCCGGAGGGGCTGTGGGTGCCCGATCAGGGCGTGGCCGGCTATCGCGGCCGCGGCTGAGCGCGACAGGCGACGCAACCCGGCGACCCGTGCCCGTGCGCGCCAATTTTGCGATTCAATCTTGCTGCATCGCAGCATTCATGCAACTATCTTTGATAGGCTCGGTTTTGACGAATGAGGCGGAGCGAAGAGTCGATCCGCCTCGCACGCGCGAGGAACTGGGAACATGCGGGACGGAGCGACGGTGGCCGCACAGGCCAACACGGTCAATCACATTGCACTCATCGGGAATTTCCTGCCGCGCAAATGCGGTCTGGCGACGTTCACCACGCATGTCCACGCCGCGCTCACCCAACGCTTCCCCGACCTGACCGTCGACGTCTATGCGATGGACGACCATCCCGGCCGCTACGACTATCCCGCCGCCGTCACCGCCGCGATCGACCAGCATGACCGCGCCGCCTATCTCGACGCGGCGCGCCGGATCGAGGCGAGCGGTGCGCGCGCGCTGTTCGTTCAGCACGAATATGGCATCTATGGCGGGCCGGCGGGCGAATATCTGCTGAGCCTGCTCGACCAGCTGAGCATCCCCGTCATCGTCATGCTCCACACCGTGCTCGAACGGCCGAGCGCCGACGAACGGCGGGTGATGGACGCACTGCTGCGCCGCGCGGCGCGCGTGGTCGTGATGGCTGAGCGCGGGCGCGAGATCCTGGCGCAGGTGCACGACCTACCGGCCGACCGGATTGCCGTGATCCCGCATGGCGTGCCCGACCGCGCGCTGATCGACACCGCAGTGATGAAGCCGCGTTTCGGGTGGGAGGACCGCCCTGTTGTCCTCACCTTCGGCCTGCTCGCGCCCAGCAAGGGGATCGAGACGGTGATCGCGGCGCTGCCCGAAATCGTGCGCGCGCACCCCCGCATGCTCTATGTCGTGCTGGGCGCCACCCACCCCAATCTGGTCGCGCACGAAGGCGAGGCGTATCGCGACGGCCTGATCGCGGAGGCTGCGCGGCTGGGGGTCGCCGACAACATCCAGTTCGTCGACGCCTTTGTCGAGGAAGACGACCTGCTCGATTATCTCCAGGCCGCCGACCTCTACGTCACGCCCTATGTCAATCCGGCGCAGATCACGTCGGGCACGCTGTCCTATGCCGTCGCGATGGGCAAGCCGGTGATCGCCACCCCCTATGTCCACGCCAACGAAATCCTGGCCGATGGCCATGGCGTGATCGTCCCGTTCGGCGACAGCGCCGCATTTGCGCGCGCGATCGCGGGCCTGCTCGCCGACCCGGTCCGGCGCGACACGATCGCGCGGCGCGCCTATGCGCGCGGCCGCACGATGCTGTGGCCGTGCCTGGCGGAGGCGAGCATGGCGTTGATCGCCCCGATGGTCGCCGGGCATCCGCGCCGGCTGCAGCGCAATACGCTGGGCGACGTCCCGATCACGCCGCTCCGCCCCGACCTGGCCGCGATCGAACGGATGAGCGACGCGACCGGCATGCTTCAGCATTCGATCTATTCGGTGCCCGATCGTGCGCACGGCTATTGCATCGACGACAATGCCCGCGCGCTGATCTTGATGAGCCGGATGCCCGGCCTCGATGCCGAGACCCGCGACCGTTGGACCACCATCTACGCGGCCTTTGTCCAATACGCCTGGAATCCCGATGCGCGGCGGTTCCGCAATTTCATGCGGTTCGACCGCAGCTGGTGCGAGGATGCCGGATCGGAGGATTCGAACGGCCGCGCCTTGTGGGCGCTGGGCGTGACCGCCGCGGAGGCGCATCTCGCCAAGCATCGCGACTGGGCGCGCATCCTGTTCGACCAGGCGGGCGAGATCGCGTGGGAACTGGGCAGCCCGCGCGCGCGCGCCTTTGCGATGCTGGGTGCGGCGGCGATCGTCTCCGCGCATCCCGGACATGCCCTTGCGACCCGCATCCTTTCGCGCTTCGGTGAAGAGCTGATCGCGTTGCTCGATCAGGCGCGGCGGCCGGAATGGCAGTGGTTCGAGATCGTGCTGGCCTATGACAATGCGCGCCTGCCCGAGGCGCTGATCCGCGCCGGCATCGCGCTGGATCGTCAGAATTTCGTCAAGGTCGGGCTGCAGACGCTGGAGTGGATCGTCGCGCGCCAGACGTCGCCCGAGGGCCGGTTCCGTGCGGTCGGCACCGAGAGCTTCGGGCGCGCTTATGCCGACCCGATGCAGTTCGACCAACAGCCGCTGGAGGCGCAGGCGACGATCGATGCCTGTGCCGCCGCGCACGCCGCGACCGGGGATGCGCGCTGGATCGACGAGGCGATGCGCGCCTATCGCTGGTATCTCGGCCACAACGACCTGGGCCTGCCGCTGGCGAGCGTGCAGGATGGCGGCTGTTTCGACGGGCTGATGCCGACCGGGCTCAACCGCAACCAGGGCGCCGAATCTATCCTGGCGCTGCAACTTGCCTCGTCGGCGATTTACGCGCTTTCAAATCAGGCCGGAAACGTGGCAGATCGGCATCGCGTCGTCGCTTGACCGACAATGCCCATGGCGGCGCGTGATGGGCGTGGGGGGCCGGATGCTCGATCTGTTTAACCACCCGGTGCGTCTGCGCGCCGATCCGTCGCGTGTGGTGGTACGTCCGTTTCACATCGGCTGGCAGCGCAACGGCAATTCACCGAGCCGCACCGAACGCCTGGTCCGCGAGGTGCTCGACATGTCCCCGCGCGAGGCGCGGGCGCAGCTTCAGGACGTGCTCAAGGATTTCGAGGCGCGCCATTGGCAGACGCGGCGCGTGTTCATGACCCGCTATGACGAGATCGAAGCCGTGCTGGGGCTGGACGGATCGCAGATCGGCGACGACAAGCGCCAGCTGATCGGCGCCTATTTCTGCCACGAATACAGCTATGCCGCCGCCGCGCTGATGAACCCGAGCGCGGTCCCCCACCCCGACCAGTCGGGCATGCCGCCGGGCAGCATGCGCATCCTGATGTCGATGCGCGCGGTCGGCGAGGGCCACATCTCGTCGATCGCGTTCCGCGAAGGCGTGCTGAGCACCGGCAACCAGCTCGAACTGGCGCCCCAGCCACCCTTTGCCACCTCCGCCGACGCGGTGTGCCTTGAGGATTGCGTGCCCGAAGGCGCGGTGACCGTTCACCGCCACCGCGACAGCACCCTGTCGGGCACGGTCCTGTTCCCGATCACCCACGCCCAGTCGAACGGGCTGGAGGACCTGCGCCTCACCCGCTTCATACACGCCGACGGGTCGTTTGAATGGATCGGCACCTATACCGCCTACAACGGCTCGATGATCCAGTCGGAGCTGCTGCGCACCCGCGATTTCCGCGCGTTCGACATGGTACCGATGTCGGGATCGGCGGCGCGCAACAAGGGGATGGCGCTGTTCCCGCGCCAGATCGACGGCGAGTATCTGATGATCGGGCGCCAGGACGGCGAGAACCTGTTCCTGATCCGCTCGCACAACCTGACCCACTGGAACGAGGGCACGCGCCTGCTTGAACCGCATTATCCGTGGGAGCTGGTCCAGATCGGCAATTGCGGCCCGCCGATCGAGCTCGACGAGGGCTGGCTGCTGCTCACCCACGGCGTCGGCGCGATGCGCAAATATTCGATCGGCGCGGTGCTGCTCGACAAGGCCGATCCGTCAAAGGTGCTCGGCCGCACGCGCGAGCCGATCCTGGCGGCGGCCGATCAGGACCGTGAAGGCTATGTGCCCAACGTCGTCTACAGCTGCGGCGCGATCCGCTACGATCACACGCTGTTCATTCCCTATGGCGTCGCGGACAGCTCGATCGCGTTCGCCTTCGTGCCGATTCAGTCGCTGCTCAAGGTGATGTAGCGGCCCCGGCGGCTCAGCCCCGGAACAGGCCGCCCAGCACCCCGCGGACCAGCTTGGCACCCAGGCTCTGCTTGCCGCGCGACGTGCCGCCAAAGATCGCCTTGGTCACTTCATTGGCGACGGTGCGCCCGACGGTCGACGCCGCCGATCGCGTTGCCGACGTCGCTGCCTTGTTCCATGGCGATGCGGCGGCAGCCCGATCGGCCTCGCGCTGGCGCTTGGCTTCCTCGCGTTCGGCGGCGATCCGCGCGCGCTCGGCTTCCTTGGCAACGCGGGCGGCTTCCTTCGCCTCGGCCGCCGCCTGCTTTTCGGCCTCGACCTCGGCTTTCGCCGCTTCGGCGGCAGCGGCGGCCTCGGCTGCCTTGGCCCCCAGCAGCTCCTCCGCCGATTCGCGATCGATGCGGGTGTCGTATTTGTCGCCGACGGCGTCGGTCTCGATCAGCACGCCGCGTTCGACCGGGGTGAGCACGCCCACCCGCGAGCGCGGCGGCGCGATCAGCGTGCGTTCGACCGGGCTGGGCGAGCCATCGGCCTGGAGCAGCGAGACCAGCGCCTCGCCGACCTTGAGCTCGGTGATCGCGCTGCCGACCTCGATCGCCGGATTCGGGCGAAAGGTCTCCGCCGCCGCCTTGATCGCGCGCTGCTCCTTGGGCGTGAAGGCGCGCAGCGCATGCTGGACGCGGTTGCCGAGCTGGCCCGCCACGGCATCGGGAATATCGACCGGGTTCTGGGTGACGAAATAGACGCCCACCCCCTTTGATCGGATCAGGCGCACCACCTGCTCGATCTTCTCGGTCAGCGCCTCTGGCGCATCGTCGAACAACAAGTGAGCTTCGTCGAAGAAGAAGACGAGCTTGGGCTTGTCCGGGTCGCCGACCTCGGGAAGCGTCTCGAACAGTTCGGAGAGCATCCACAGCAGGAAGGTGGCGTAGAGCCGGGGGCTGGCCATCAGCTTGTCGGCGGCAAGGATGTTGATGACGCCGTGACCATTGTCATCCGTGCGGATGAAGTCGGCCAGGTCGAGCGCGGGCTCGCCGAAGAAATGGTCGCCGCCCTGGCTGCGCAGTTGCAGCAGCTGGCGCTGGATCGCCCCCACGCTCGCGTTGGTCACATTGCCGTAGCGGGTCGACAGCTCGTCCGCGCGTTCGGCGCAATGGACCAGCATCGCCTGGACATCGTCGAGATCGAGCAGCAGCAGCCCCTCCTCGTCCGCGAGGTGGAAGGCGATGGTCAGCACGCCTTCCTGGGTGTCGTTGAGGTTGAGCAGGCGCGACAGGAGCAGCGGCCCCATCTCCGACGCGGTCGCGCGGATCGGATGGCCCTGTTCGCCGAACAGGTCCCACAGCTGCACCGGGGCGGCGGCATAGCTCCAGCCTTCATAGCCGATGTCGGCGACGCGCTGCGCGAACGGCGCGTGGACCTTCGCCGTCGGCGACCCCGCCATGCCCAGGCCGGCGATGTCGCCCTTCACGTCCGCGACGAACACCGGCACGCCGGCGCGGCTGAACCCCTCGGCCATGCCCTGCAGCGTCACCGTCTTGCCGGTGCCGGTCGCGCCGGCGATCAGCCCGTGGCGATTGGCACGTTTCAGCACCAATGCCTGCGGGGCGACGCCGCCCATGCCTGCACCGATGTAAAGGGTCGCCGCGTCCGTCATGCCATCCTCCCGATCAGGCGGATGGCATAGCCGGATTGTGGCGCGCGGTCAGCCGTTCGTCATCACGATCCGAATTTGACCGCCACGAACTGCGACACGCCGCCGCGGCGCGTGACCAGCATCAGCACCGAATCGCGGTTGGCGGTGCGCGCCTGGCCGACCAGGCGCTCGAAATCGGCCGGGCTGGTGACGGGCGTGCGGTTGACCGCGGTCACCACGTCACCGCGCCGCAGCCCCTTGGCCGCCGCGTCGCTCGACGGATCGACCGCGGCGACGACCACGCCGCGCGTGTCCTGGGGCACGCCGACAGTCTGCGCGATCTGGGGGGTCAGCGCCTGGACCGACATGCCGATCGCGGACGAGGCGGGCACCGCATCGGGCTCATCGGGCTGGCCTTCGTCCATCTGGAACCCGGCCAGTTCCTCTTCCGGCGGGCGGGTGCCGACCGCGACGTTCAGCGTCTGGCGACGGCCGTCGCGGATCAGTTCCAGCGGCACGCGCGTGCCCGGCGGCACCGCGGCGATCAGGTTGCTGAGCGTCTGTTCGGGGGTAACGTCCTTGCCGCCGACGCGGACGATGACGTCGCCGACACGGATGCCGGCCTTTTCGGCGGCCTGGCCCGGCTCGATACGGCTGATGATCTCGCCGCGATCCTTGGGGAGGTCGAGCGCCGAGGCGATATCGTCGGTCAGCGGCTGGATGCCGACGCCCAGATAGCCGCGCTGGACCGACTGGCCCTTCATCAGCGTGTCGACGATCGGCTTGGCCTGCTCGGCGGGGATCGCGAAGCCGATGCCGACATTGCCGCCGCTGGGCGACAGGATCTGGCTGTTGATGCCGATCACGTTGCCCTGCAGGTCGAACATCGGCCCGCCCGAATTGCCGCGATTGATCGAGGCGTCGGTCTGGATGAACTTGTCATAGGGGCCAGTGACGCGGTTGACCGCGGAGATGATGCCGGCGCTGACCGAGCCGCTGAGCCCGAACGGGTTGCCGATCGCGACCACCCAGTCGCCGACGCGCGCCTGGCGCGAATCGCCGAACTTGACGAAGGGCAGGTTGTCACCCTCGATCTTCAGCACCGCCAGGTCGGACCGGACGTCGCGCCCGACCACGGTCGCCTTGAATTCGCGCCGGTCGGCGAGCGTCACGGTGATCGATTCGACCATTGCGCCGCGCGCGCCGGCGGAGATCACGTGGTTGTTGGTGACGACGTAGCCGTCTTCGGAGATCAGGAAGCCCGATCCGAGCGATTCGGCTTCGCGCGTGACGGGGCGGCCGCCCTGCTGGCCCCCGAAGAAGTTTTCGAACGGCGTGCCCTGGAACGGGTTGGCGCTGACCTGGACGCGCTGGGTGGTCGAAATGTTGACCACCGCCGGCTGGAGCCGGGCGACCATGTCGGCAAAGCTCATCGGCGCGCCGCCGCGCGGGCTGGCGGCGTTGATCGCGCCGGGTTCGTTCTGGGCGGTCTGCGCCCCGGCCGGCGGCTGGAGCGCGAGCGTGGCGGCGGTGCCGCCGAGCAGCAGGGCGGAAGTGATGGCGTAAGCGTAGCGCACGATGGAGCTTTCCTCTCTTAGGTCCGGTCGCCGGGAAATAACCCGGCTATCTGGCCAATTCTTGCTGAACCCTGTTTGAATATCCGCGCGGGAACGGCGTCTGTCCGGTCATCGCCCGCCGCCCTCGAACTGCCGCAGATAGGCGTTGTTGGGCGACAGGATGATCGAGGTTTCGCCGGTGGTCGTCGAACCGTCGGCGCCGAAGGTCCGGCGATAGGACTGCATCGCCCGCCAGAACTCATAGAAATCGGCATCCTTGCCAAAGCTCTGGGCATAGATCTGGGCGGCCTGCGCCTGGGCGTTGGCCTGGACGATCTGCGCCTCGCGCCGGCCCTGCGCCTGGATGGTCAGCGCCTCCTGATTGCGCGCGGTGCGCATCCGCTGCAGCGCGCTGTCGAGCGGGCTGCCGGTCGGCAGGTCGGCATGCTTGATCCGGACGTCGACGATCTGCGCGCCATATTGGCCCGCGATCTTGTTGAGCTCGAACTGGATATTCTCCATCACCTGGCCGCGTTCGGGGCTGAGCAGCGCGGCGAAGGGCCGCTTGCCCAGCTCGTTGCGCAGCGTCGATCCCAGGATCGGCTGGAGCCGGTCGGCGATCAGCTGTTCGGTGTTGCCCGCCGAGCCGGTCGAGACGACGGCGCGCAGCGGATTGGTGATGCGGAAGCGCGCGAACGCGTCGACCTGAAGCCGCAGCTGGTCGATCGACAGCACCTGCTGGTTGTCGAGCTCGACATCGAGCACGCGCTTGTCGACGAACACGACGCGGTCGAGGAACGGGATGCGTCCGACGATCCCCGCCCCGGTGCTGCCGAACCGCTCGCCCGGCTGATACTGGTTGACGACGCCCTGCGGCTGCTGGAGCCGCAGGATCACCGCCTGCTTGGTTTCGGGGACGATCGCGACTGAATTGACCAGCAGGATGACGGCGGCGAGGATCAGCAGCCCGATCGCCAGCGGATTGCGCAGCGCGAGATTCATCGCCCGCCCTCCGGCGTCGCAGGGGCGTCGGCCTGGGCGGCGGGCGGCGGCGCATTATTGCGGCGCTGGATCTCGGGCAGCGGCAGATAAGGCGTCACGCCGGGGGTTTCGACGATCGTCTTGTTCGAACGCGCCAGCACTTCCTCCATCGTCTCGTAATAAAGCCGCCGGCGCGTCACGTCGGGCGCCAGGCGATATTGCTCGTAGATCTTGTCGAACTCGGCCGCGTCGCCCTGGGCACGCGCGATCACCTGTTGCGCATAGGCGCGTGCGCGGTTGAGGTTGGACTGGGCCTCCTGCTGCGCGGCGGTCACCGCCTTGAAATCCTCGTCCACCGCCGCGGGGGGATTGGCCTGCTTGATCGCGACGCCGAGCACCTCGACCCCCGAACCATATTCGTCGAGCATCGCCTGCATCCGGCGCTGGACGTCGACCTCGATCGCGGCGCGGCCCGCGCCGATCGCCTGGTTGAGGCTGACCGTCGCTACCGATGCGCGCATCGCGCTCTCCGCGGTCGCGCGCACCGTCTCCTCGGGCCGCGCGATCTGGAAGACATAGGCTTCGGGATCCTTGATGTTCCAGCGCACCTGATAGGACAGATCGACGATGTTCTGGTCGCCGGTCAGCATCAGATTCTCGGTCGCGTTGGTCGGGAACACTTCCTCGCGGTTGCGTTCGACATCGACCAGCTCGACCTGCATCAGCGGCGCGGGCAGCGTGAACTGCACCCCGGGCGTCAGCGTCGAATAATAGCGGCCGAACAGCGTCGCGACGCCGCGCTGCTGCGGGCCGACCGAATGAACCGACGACAGCAGGATCCACAGGCCGACGATCAGCGCGCCGCCGATCCACCACAGCGCCGGGCCGCCCGGCGTCTTCAACCCGCCGCCGCCGTTGCGCCGCGCGCGCTTCAGGAATTCGTCGAGCGAGGTCGCGCCGCTCTTCGGCCGCCGGCCCTCCGGCGGGAACGCCCAGGGATTGCGCGGCCCCGACCCGTCGCCGCCCGAACCGCCGCCGGAGCCATTGCCCCACGGGCCCTTGGGATTGTCGTTCCGCAAAATCCCGGCACCGGGCAGCCAGCCAATCATCTTTCGCATGTCCTCTTTATAGGAGGCTCGCCTGCGATTTACAGTGGTAACACGCGGCGCACGCCTTATCTGGCGCGTGATGACGACCCAAGCCCAACTCCAGGCGCTGCTCGACCCCGTTTGCGCCGGCCGCGCGACGGCGCGGCTCAACGACGGCCGCGCCAGCATCATCCTGGACGTGACCGGGCTCGCCGCCCCGGCGCGCGACGCGCTCGAACAGGCCGCACAGCGGACGGCGGGCGACGCGCCCGGCGTGCGCGAGGTGCGCGTCGCGCTGACGAGCACGCGGGTCGACCGGCGGCTGATCGCGGTGGCGAGCGGCAAGGGCGGGGTCGGCAAGTCGACGCTGACCGCCAACCTGGCCATCGCGCTTGCGCGGACCGGGCGACGCGTCGGCGTGGTCGACGCCGACATCTATGGCCCGTCGCAGCCCAAGCTGCTCGGCGTCGAAGGCGTCAAGCCGCAGGCGCGCGACAAGATGCTGGTGCCGGTCGAAACCCCTTATGGCGTGCCGCTGCTGTCGATGGGGCAGCTGGTCGCGCCCGGCCAGGCGATCGCGTGGCGCGGGCCGATGGCGGGCGGCGCGCTCGGCCAGCTGGTCGACGGCGACTGGGGCGCGCACGACGTGCTGCTGCTCGACCTGCCGCCGGGCACCGGCGACGTCCAGCTGACCATGATCCAGAAGCACCGCCCGGCGGGCGCGGTGATCGTGTCCACCCCCCAGGACCTGGCGCTGATCGACGCGCGCCGCGCGATCGACCTGTTCGCGACCGCAAAGGTGCCGATCATCGGCGTGGTCGAGAACATGGCGGGCTATGCCTGTCCGCATTGCGGCGAGATGTCCGACCCGTTCGGGCATGGCGGCGCACAGGCGGCGGCGCAGGCGCTGGGGGTGCCCTTCCTGGGCCGGATCCCGCTGACGCTGGCGATCCGCACCGCATCGGACGCGGGCACGCCGCCGGCCGCGGGCGAAAGTGCCGATGCCGCGATCTTCGCCGGGCTGGCCGCCGGCGTCGCGGCGTGGCTCGACCAGCCGGCGCGCTGAACGCTCAGGCGACGGCGAACAGCCAGGCGAGCGGATCGGCGACGCGCGCCGCCCACGCATTCTCCTCATGCGGGGCACCGGAATAGGTGCGGCTGGCAAAATCGCGCGCCGGCCGCCAGCCGAGCGCCGGCAGCAGCGCGTCGACCGCAGCCTGGTAGGGCGCGTAGAGCCGGTCGAGCGTCGCGGTGCCATGGTCGAACCAGATGCGCCGCCCGGCGGGCTTGCCGAGCCGGTCGCGCAGATAGCCCGTCCACGCCGCCGTCACCGCATCGGCATGCGGCGCGGCCGCCCGATCGTCGGGCGGGATAAACATCGGCCAGTGCGTCGACAGGCACCCCGCCGCCCCGAAGATGTCGGGGCGTTCGACCAGCGCATAGAGCGAGATCAGCCCGCCCATGCTCGACCCCATGACGCGCGTATCGGCAACGCCCGGCCGGGTGCGATAGGCGCGGTCGACCGCAGGCTTCAGGACATCGGCCATGAAGGCGAGATAGGCATCCGACCGGACCGGGCCGTCGCCGATGCGCACGCCCAGGTCGGCGCGGACATCGGGTGCCAGGCGATCATAGGCAGCGCGCGGCAGATAGGTGCGAAAGCGCGCGTCGCCCGGGTTCCACACGCCGACGATGATCGGCGGATCGATCGTCCCCGCCGCCGCCAGCCGCGCGGCCGCGCGATCGACATGCCACACCTTGCCATAGCCGCTGACCGCCGGATCGAACAGGTTCTGGCCGTCGTGCATGTAAAGGACGCCGCGCGGCGGGGCGTCCGCCCCCGTCGCATCGGGTCGCCAGATCGACACGCGCAGCGGGCCGATGCCGGGCGCATCAAGCGTCCATTCATCCAGCCGGGGCGCGGCGGCGGTCAGCGGGCGGACGCGCGCGCACCCTGCCGCGGCCAGCAGGGCGCCGAGCGCCGCCCGCCGCCGCATCATTTGCCGGCGGCGAAGCGCACCGCATAGCCGCCGCCCGGGGCCATGGTCAGTGCCAGCGTGTCGGCAGCGGTGACCTTGCGCGTTTCGATCACGATCGAATGCCGCTTCTCCGTGCGGTAATCTGCGTCGTCGCCGTCGCGATAGATGGTGGCGGTATAGGTCTTGCCCGGCGCGAGGAAGTCGAGCGCGACGCGCGTGTCGCGGCGCGTGCCGTCGCCGACGCCGCCGACATACCAGTCCTCGCTGTTGCGGTCCTTGCGCGCGATCACCGCATATTCGCCGATCGCGCCCGACAGCATCCGGGTTTCCGACCAGTCGGCGGGCACCTTCGAGATGAAAGCCAGCTCGCGCGGATATTTGGCCAGGTTTTCGGGCAGGTCGGCCGCCATCTGGATCGGCGAATACAGCGTCAGATAGAGCGACAGCTGCTTGGCGAGCGTGGAGTTGAGCTTGAGGTCGCCCTGCCCGCTCAGGCTCAGCACGCCGGGGGTGAAGTCCATCGGCCCCGACAGCATCCGGGTGAAGATCAGCGTCGCTTCATGCTCCACCGGGTTCACCGGGATCGCCCAGGCGTTGTATTCCATGCCGCGCGCGCCTTCGCGGCCCACCCAGTTGGGATAGGTGCGCCTGAGCCCGGTATCCTTGATCGGCTCGTGCGCGTTCACCGCGACCTTGTACTTCGCGGCGGTCTCGACGACCTTCAGATGGTGCTGCGCCATGCGCTGGCCGTCATGCCATTCAAACACGTTGCGGCCGTCGGGTCCCGGCGCCTGGATGCCGCCGGCATCGGCGACATAGCCGGTCTTGACCGAATCGACGCCGAGCTCGCCATAAAGCTTCATCGCCGCGTCGAGCTGGGCCTCGTAATCGGTGATGTTGCCGCCGGTCTCGTGATGGCCGATCAGCCGCACGCCTTTCTTGCGCGCATAGTCGGCCAGCCATTTCAGGTCGAAATCGGGCGTCGGTTCGGTGAAGCTGAAGCTCGAATTGCCGCCGAACCACGGGCCGTCCCAGCCCTTGTTCCACCCTTCGACCAGCACGCCGCGAAAGCCGTGCTTGGCGGCGAAGTCGATATGCCCCTTCACATGCTCGGTGGTGGCACCGTGGCGCGGGCCCGTGCTCCACGTCCATTTGTTGAGGTGCATTTCCCACCACACGCCGATATATTTGAACGGCTTGACCCAGCTGACATCGCCCAGCTTGTTGGGTTCGTTGAGGTTGAGCTCGAGGTCGTTGTCATAGAGTCCCGGCGCATCCTCCGCGATGCGGATCGTGCGCCACGGCGTCGTGAACGGCGCGGCGCGCACCACGCGGGGACCCTGCGACGACGGCGACAGCTGGGCGCGGAAGCGCTGACCCTCGAAACGCTTGAACCACATCGCCGAATAGTCGACCAGCGCGGCTTCGTGAAACGACAGGTGCAGTCCGTCGTCCAGCCGCATCGTGATCGGCGTATGCGCGACCGACACCGCGTCGATCGGCGTCTTTTGATAGATGTATTCGTAGCGGTTCCAGTCGCCGCCGCGGATCCACCATGCGCTGCCGGGCTGGGCGACGACGAACTCGGTCAGCTCCTCCGCGATGCGCGCGGTCTTGAGGTTAGGCTGCTCGGGAAAGTCGATGCGAAAGCCGACGCCGTCGTCGAAGACGCGGAATTCGGCGATCATCACGCGCGCGAGCGCCGATGTTTCCTGAAGGCGGACCCGCACGCCGTTGAAGCGATTGGTAACGAAGCGCCGCTCGCCCCAGGGCTGTTCCCAGCGGTCGTCGCCGCGCGTCTGCTCCGAGCCCGTGACGCGGATTGCGCGGGTCAGCGGATCGGCGTCGGTAAAGGTGAAGCCCAGCCGCGACGCGGCGATGACCGGCTTGCCGTCGCGGAACACCCGATAATCGGGCTTGCCGTCGGGATCGACGCCGACATCGACGGTGATCCGTCCGTCCGGCGACGCCACCGTCACGCGCTCTGCCGGTGTCGCCCCCTGCGCCAGCGCGGCGGGCGCGATCGTCAAAGCCATGATCGCGAGTGCCGAACGAACCATCTTCCTACTCCCTGACTGAAAGCTGCGGGTCGGCGGGCGCATCAGCCCACCGTACCGATGACGCCCGCAAAGGGCCCGAGCGTCGCGCGGTCGCGCTCCCCCGTCGCGGCGCGCGTCATCATCGTGGCGGGCGCGGTCCAGTCCACCGGTTCGGCGGACAGGTTGAACGCGCAGATGACGGTGGCAGCGCCCGGATGATGGCGCTCGAACACGAGCAGCGCATCCGAGGCGACGCGCACCGTCAGGTCACCCACGCCGAGCGCCGGCAGGTCGCGGCGCAGGCGGATGAGCGTGCGCGTCCAGTTGAGCAGCGAATCGGCGTCGCGCCGCTGGCGATCGACCGCCAGCGCGCCATGATCGACCCCGTGCGGCAGCCACGGCTTGTCCGATCCGAAGGCGAGGTCAGGCGCCTGGCTTTCCCACGGCATCGGCGTGCGCGCGCCGTCGCGCGACAAAGTGTGCGGCCAGTTGGCGATCGCTTCGGGATCCTGCAGCTGGTCGAAGGGGATGTCGACCTGAGTCAGGCCCAGTTCCTCGCCCTGATAGAGGATGACGTTGCCGCGCAGCGCCATCAGCAGCAGCATCTTCACGCGCGAAAAGGCGCGCGCATGTTCGGGCGCGGCCCAGCGCGACAGACCGCGCGGCGCGTCGTGATTCTCGAATGCCCAGCTTGGCCAGCCAATGCCCGGCGCGTCGGGCCATGCATCGACCGCACCCTGCACCACCGCCGGCGTCAGATGCGGTGCATAGAGGAAGTCGAAGCCATAGGCGCTGTTCAGGCGATGGTCGCCCGCGGTGAACAGCTTCATCTCGCTGGCGGAATTGTCGCCGCCGACCTCGGCCATGGTGAAGATGCCGTTATAGCGGTCGATCTCGCCGCGCAGCCGTTCGATGAAGCGGACGATGTCGGGATGGCTCTGGTTGAACTGCTTCAACTGGAAATCGAACGGACGGGTGCGCACGCGTCCGGTGTCGGGCGCGGGCGGATTGTCGCGCAGCTCGGGGTCGTGCATCGCGAAGTTGAGCGCATCGAGCCGGAAGCCGTCGACCCCGCGGTCGAGCCAGAAGCGCGTGACGCCCAGGATCGCGTCCTGCACTTCAGGATTATGCAGGTTGAGGTCGGGCTGTTCGGCCAGGAAATTGTGCAGATAATATTGGCCCCGCCGCGCGTCCCACGCCCAGGCGGGACCGCCGAACACCGATTGCCAGTTGCTGGGCGGGCTGCCATCGGGCTTGGCATCGGCCCAGACATACCAGTCGGCCCTGGCATTGGTGCGGCTCGACCGGCTTTCGCGGAACCAGGGATGCTGGTCCGACGAGTGCGAATAGACCTGGTCGATCAGCACCTTGAGCCCGAGCGCATGGGCGCGCGCGACCAGCGCGTCGAAATCGGCGAGCGTGCCGAACACCGGGTCGACCCCACAGAAATCGGCGACGTCATAGCCGAAGTCGCGCATCGGCGAGGTGAAGAAGGGCGAGACCCAGATCGCGTCGACGCCCAGTTCGGCGACATGGTCGAGCCGCCGGGTAATGCCCGGCAGGTCGCCGATGCCGTCGCCGTTGGTGTCGGCGAAGCTGCGCGGATAGATCTGATAGATCACCGCGCCCTTCCACCACGGATGGTCGGGAGCGGGAGACGGCTGGGGTTTGGTCAACGCGGACATCGAGTTCATTTTCCGGACGCAAGGATACAATAAGCGAAGGGCGCGAGCGCGAGCGCGACGCTGCCGGGGGCGGACAGCGTTGCGCCGGTGCAGGTGCCGCCCAGCGGGGCGAAGCCGCTGCGGCGCGGATCGACCTCGACCTGACCCGACCAGGGTGTGGCGGCGGTGTTGAAGGCGATCAGATATTCGCGGCCGTCATCGGGATCGAAGCGGCTGACCGCGAACAGGCCGGGCGTCTTGCCCGCCGCGCGGGTCAGCTGGAGCCCGCGCCGCAGCGCGGCGTGGCCAGTGCGCAGCCGCGCCAGCTCGGCGATCGCGGCGCGCAGCGGGTGATCGGCGAAATGGTCGGCGCCGGGCGATCGGTCAGTGCCGACCAGCCGGTTGTCGAGATAGGAGGCGACGCGGGTGGGGAACATGTCCTCGCGCGCGTCCTGGTCGCTGCCGTCGCTCGAAAAGCCCTGTTCATCGCCATAATAGATCGTCGGCACGCCGCGCAGCAGCAGCAGCATCGCATGACCCAGGCGGACACGCGCCGCGATCTCCGCCTCGCTGGCGCGGGGATGCCCCTGGCGCACCGCGGTCGAAAAGCGGCCCTGGTCGTGGTTGCCGATGAAGGTCGGCAGCCGGAGCGCCGCCGGCTCGCCGCCGGCATAGAGCGCGTCACCCTCGAACAAGCGCGCCAGACGTTCGGTGCCGCGATCGCCGGCAACGGTTTCGCGCACCGCGGTCGAAAAGGCGAAGTCGAGCACGCTCGGCAGCTTGTCGACGATGGTATGGCGCGCGAGCAGCCCGGGCTCCAGATCGTTGTACGCCGCCTCGCCGAAGATGTGGAAATTGGGAATGCCCCGCGCCTTCGCGCGTTCCAGCATCGCCGGCGCGAACGCCGCCCAGAATTCCGGATTGACGTGACGCGCGGTGTCGATGCGAAAGCCGTCGACGCCGAACCGGTCGATCCAGCTGGCATAGATGTCGATCATCCCCTGCACGACGCGGGGATGTTCGGTCATCAGGTCGTCGAGGCCGGAAAAATCGCCCATGGTCGAGCTTTCGCCCTCAAAGGTCGAATTGCCGCGATTGTGATAGTAGATTGGATCGTTGAGCCAGGCGGGCACCTTCACCTGTCGCTCGCCCGGCGCGACACGGGGCGTATAGGCGAAGTTGGGGTTGGTCAGCCGCGCGAAATTGTCCACGGTCATTACCCGGTCGCCGGCGAACCCCGGATTGATCGGCGCGCCGTCGACGCCGCCGACGGTCGAGTAGGGATAGTCGGCGCGGCCGCGATAGTCGCACGCGCGGTCGCCGCATTCCACATTGTGGATGACGTCGGCGGTATGGTTGGCGATGATGTCCATATAGACCTTCATGCCGCGCTCGTGCGTCGCATCGACCAGCGCCTTGAAGTCGGCCTCGCTGCCGAGATGCGGGTCGACCGTCGTGAAGTCGGTGATCCAGTAGCCGTGATAGCCCGACGTTTCCTCGCCCGGCGCGCCCTGCACCGCCTTGTTCTTGAACACCGGCGTCAGCCAGATCGCCGTGGCGCCCAGCGACTGGATATAGTCGAGCCTCGCGATCAGCCCCTTCAGGTCGCCGCCATGATAGAAGCCCTTGTGCGTCGGATCGAAGCCGTGGCGCAGCCGGTCGCCACGGATGCCGCCGGTGTCGTTGGCGGGATCGGCATTGGCGAAGCGATCGGGCAGGACGAAATAGATCACCTCGTCCTCGGGTGGCCGCTGGCGCAGATCCTGGGCGGGGGCGGGCATGACGAGCGCAAGGCCGGCGGCGAGCGCGAGGGCGCGAAACGCGATCATCGCGCGACCTTCAGTGGCGTGGCCGGTGCCGCGGCGATGCCGTCGAGGAAGCGCGTATGGCTGGGCATCGCCGACACCGCATTGGCCGCGATGTCGCGGACCGCGCCCAGGAAATCGGCGAGCTGGCCCGGGGTCAATGCGTCGGCGAGCGGGTGCCAGGCGTCGGGCAGCACGCCCTGGCCGATCAAGACCTGAAGCCAGCCGGGTTCGGCGAACAGCTCGTCCTCGCGCCGCGACACACGCGCCGAGGCACGGAACAGGTCGAGCTTGCGCACCAGTTCGCCGGGCAGCGCCATCGTGCGGACATGGTCCCATAACGGTTCGCCGTGCCGCTGATTGGCGTGATAGTGGAGCACCAGAAAGTCGCGGATATGGTCATATTCGAAATGGGTCAGCCGGTTGTATTCGGCGCGATCCGCCTCCGCCATCGCGCCGGCCGGCAGGAAGGCGAGGATGCGCGAGATCGCGGTCTGGACCAGATGGATGCTGGTCGATTCGAGCGGCTCGAGAAAGCCGCTGGCCAGCCCGACCGCGACGCAGTTGCGATGCCAGAAGGTCCGGCGCTTGCCCGGCGTGAAGCGCAGCGGGCGGGGATCGCCCAGCGCCGGGCCGTCCAGATTGGCGAGCAAGGTCGCGGCGGCCGCGTCGTCGCTCACGAACCGGCTGGCATAGACATAGCCGTTGCCCGTGCGGTGCTGGAGCGGGATGCGCCATTGCCAGCCCGCGGTGCGCGCGGTGGCGCGCGTAAACGGATCGGGCGGCGCGACATTTTCCGATGGCACCGCCAGCGCGCGGTCGCACGGCAGCCAGTCGCGCCAGTCTTCATAGCCGACACCCAGCGCCTCGCCGATCAATAGCGCGCGAAAGCCGGAGCAATCGATGAACAGGTCGCCGGTCACCTCGCGCCCGCCCTCGATCGTGACACCGGCTATGTCGCCATTGTCGGCCAGCCGCGTCCCGATGATGCGTCCTTCGACGCGGGCAACACCGGCGGCTTCCGCCTTGTCGCGCAGATAGGCGGCATAACGCGCGGCATCGAAGTGAAAGGCGTACGGCATGGCGGGCGCGGGGGCATGCCGCACCGGATCGACGCGCGCGAACCTGCCGGCATAGGCCGCGACGTTGTTGAGCCCGTAGGCGCCGAACGCGTCGGCGATGCCGAGCGCGCGGGCGCGCAGCCAGTAATGATGGAACGGGGTGAGGCCCAGGCCACGCCCGATCGTGCCGAAGCCATGCATATAGGCATGGCCGGGCCGCAGCCAGTCGCGGAACTCGATGCCGAGCTTGATGGTGCCCGACGTCTCGCGCAGGAACTCTGCCTCATCGAGCCCGAGCGCGGCATTGAACAGCTGGATCTGCGGGATGGTCGCCTCGCCCACCCCGACGGTGCCGATCGCTTCCGATTCGACCAGCGTGACCTGACAGGCCGCGCCCGCCAGCCGGCCGAACGCCGCCGCGGTCATCCACCCCGCCGTGCCGCCGCCGACGATCACCACCCGGATCTTCGCCGGGCCCGTGCCTTGATCGGACTGCATCATCGGCTCTTCCTCTCCCGCGACGCGCCGCCGCCGGTCCATGCCCGGCGGCGGTCGTGCGCCACGAGCTTAGAAGCTGTACGTCGCGCCGAACAGGAAGGTTCGGCCGTAGGACTCGTTGGTGATCACCGCACGCGAGTCGTTCTGGAAGGTGATGAACGGCTCGTCGGTCAGGTTCAGGCCCTGAATGGTGAGCGCCAGCCCCTCGAGCGCGCCCGACTTGAAGCGATAGCCGACCTGGGCGTCGATGATCGATTCCGCACGGGCGGTGCGCAGGTTGCGGGTCGCCGAAATGCCCTGGACTTCCGCGAGGAAGCTCGAGCGATACCGGTGGCTGGCGCGCGCTTCGAAGCCCCAGCGTTCGAAATAGACGGTCGAGTTGACCACCCACTTCGACAGGCCGGGCACGGTGATCGCATCCGGATTGTCGCCCAACGTCACTTCGCTGTCGGTGTAGGAGCCGCTCGACTGGATGCCGAAGCCTTCGAGCGCGGAGGTCAGCAGGCCGAGCGGCAGCGACAGCGTCGCTTCCACACCCTTCAGCGAGCCCTCGCCGCGATTGGTCGGGCCGGAGGTGATGCCGATCGGCGTCCCCAGCACCGCCGCCTGTGCCGGCGTCAGTTCGCTGGCAATCAGGTAGGAGAAGTCGGTGAGGAACGCGTCGTTCGGGTTCACGAAGTCGCGCAGATTCTTGTAGAAGCCGGCAACCGAGATGTAGCCCTGTCGCCCGAAATAATGTTCGACCGAGATGTCGACGCCGTCGGCGAGATAGGGGCGCAGCCGTGCATTGCCGCCCGACGCGCTGAACGCCGCCTGGTTGGGATCGGTCGAGGTCAGCCGCGTCAGGTTGACCGACGGCGACAGGCTGGCGTTCAGCTGATCCATGCGCGCACGGGCCAGCGTGCGGGCCGCGCCAACGCGAACCTGGGTGTTGGGCGCGACCTGGAAGTTCAGGTTGATGCTGGGCAGCCAGTTCACATAGCTCGCACCGTCAACCACCGGCAGGAACACCGCATTGATCGTTCCCGCGCTGCCGCCGGCACCGCCAACGATGCGCGCGCCGGTTGCGGTCTGGTCGGTATTGACGACCTGAAGGCCGAGATTGCCGGTCACCGGCAGCGAGCCGACATTGCCGTCGATGTCGAGGCGCACCCAGCCGGTCCAGACATTCTCGTCGACCTTCCAGTCCTGCGGGACGCTGAACGACGATGCCGCGACCGAGACCTGGTTGTAGAAACCGTTGGCGATCAGGTAGAGCGGATCATAGGTGACCTGGTCGCCAAAGCCGAGGAAGTAGAGGCCGGTGTTGCTGCCGCGCAGCGCCTCCGCGGGGATCGGCGCGGTGCGGGTGGCCCCGCCGGCGAGCGAGTTGGTCGCACCGGGCAGCGTCAGGAACGTCTGGAAGAAATCGCGCTCCTTGGTGCGACGGGCGATGTTGGTGCCGACTTCCACGCCGCTGAAGAAGCTTTCCTCGCTGAACTTCTTCTTCGCCGCGAAACGGATCTGCGCCAGCTCGTCGAGCGTGTTGGGCGAGTTGTTGAAACCGGCCTGGACCAGGTCGTTGCCCGCGCCCCAGCCCTGGGGGTCGGTCAGGCGGATCAGGCTGGTGTCGGCATAATTGCGCGTGGTCCCGAACTGGTAGATGCCACCCGACTGGCGCGAGAAGGTCAGCGTGTCTTCGGGCAGGCCGCGGCCGTAGCTCAGGCCGCTGTAGGATTCGATGCCCTCCGCCTCGCGGTCGGAACGCGAATAGCTGACGTCGAGCTCGACGCGGAACTGATCGTCCTCGTACTTGGTGTTCCAGCCGACCGCGAGCGCTTCGGTGTCCTTGCGGTTATAGTCGTTGCGGACGACGGGGTTCAGCCCAGTATAGGTGCCGCTGGTGATCAGGCCGTCCTCGACCGTGCCGCCGGGCTGGAGGATCGCGTCGCCCCAGTAGAGCGGCAGTTCGATGCCGCGCAGATACTGCTTTTCCGAATAGTCGGAATAGAAGATGTCGAGGGTGCCGTTGAGGCCGTCCAGCGGCTCGAACTCGATCGCGCCGAAGATGCCCAGGCGGTCGAGATCGGTGCTCTTCACATAGGGCTTGGCACCGCCGATCACCCCGGCGCCGACATAGGGCGCATATTCGGGACGCACGGTGAAGGTATCGTCGCTGGTGGTGGCGGTCCCACGGGTGTTGCGGATACCGAAATTGTCGTTGTTGAAGTCGAAGGTCGGGAAGCCCCACGCTTCGAAGGTCTGGATCTGGGTCGGCGACGACTGATAGGCGACACCGAATGCGACGCCCAGGCGACCGTCGAGGAACTGGTCGACGAAGGTGAAGGTACCGCGATAGCCGTCGCGCGGCGAATCCGGGTTCAGCTGCTCGCGCTCGTTGAGCTCATAGCGGCCCGCAAGCGAGATGACGCGCTTGCCCGCCGCCAGCGGGCGGATGGTGCGCAGATCGACCGAGCCGGCAAGGCCCTGGCCGATCAGGCCCGCGAACGGCGTCTTGTAGACGACGCCGCTGCTGATCAGCTCGGCAGGGAACTGGTCATATTCGACGCCGCGGTTGTCGCTGGACGACACCTGTTCGCGGCCGTTCAGCAGCGTGGTCGAGAAGTCGGGACCGAGGCCGCGGATCGACAGCACCTGGCTGCGCCCGTCGAGGCGCTGGGTGGCGAGACCCGGCAGGCGGCCCAGCGTTTCGGCGATCGACACGTCGGGCAGCTTGCCGATGTCTTCGGCCGAGAAGGCTTCGACGATGCCGCTGGATTCGCGCTTGACCGAAATCGCGCTTTCGACCGCGGCGCGATAGCCCATGACGATCATGTCCTCGCCGTCGCCGGTATCCTCCGGCGCGGCTTCCTGCGGCGCGGGCTCGGCGTCCTGGGCCAGTGCGGGCGTGGCGGAAACGAGCGCCATGGCGATCGCGGTGGCGCTGGTGCCGAGCGCGCCGCGCAGACGGCGGTCGAGCGTGTTCGAAAGACGGATCATGAATTCCTCCCCTTGAGCGACGCTGGGCGATTGTCGTCCCGCCCTGGCCCCGAAAACTGTCGATGTGACGGTTCCGCCACGCGCGGTCCGCCGAATGTCGGCTTCGATAATTCGACGACCCCGCCGACGAATAGGGGGCATACGTATGCTGTTGCGGTGCGGCGGAGCGCGCAAGTGTTGCGCCGGAGCCACAACCACGCGCGGTGCGCGACTTGTTCCGCGCCGACAACCGCATTAGCAGTGGAGCGGGGCGACAGCCGCAGAAGCACCGCGCCCGTCATGGTGGAGAGGAACAGCCGCGTGTCTCGCCCGGCGTCGCAGCGACCGACATCGTTCGACATCGCCTATCTGGCGGGGGTGTCGCAGCCGACCGTGTCGCGCGCGCTGCGGGGCAGCCCGGCGGTCAGCCCGGAGACGCGGGCGCGCATTCAGCAGATCGCGCGCGAGCTGAACTACACGGTCGACAAGAACGCATCCAACCTGCGCCTGCAAAGCGCGCAGACGCTGGCGCTGTTGTTCTTCGAGGATCCGACCGCCGACAATTCGCTGATCAATCCGTTCTTCCTGTCGATGCTGGGATCGATCACGCGCAGCGCCGCCGCGGCGGGATATGATCTGCTCATCTCGTTCCAGCAGCTGACCAGCGACTGGCACACGGCATATGAGGACAGCGGCAAGGCCGACGGCATCATCCTGCTCGGCTATGGCGACTATGCGCTCTATCGCCCGCGGCTGGAGCAGCTGGTCGCGGCGGGCACGCATTTCGTGCGCTGGGGATCGCCCGAGCCGGGGGATCGCGACACCGCCATCGGCTGCGACAACCGCGCGGGCGGCAGGCTGGCGACCGACCACCTGATCGCGCAGGGCCGGCGGCGCATCGCGTTCATTGGCACGTGCGACGATCATTATCCCGAGTTCCGCGACCGCTATCTGGGGCATGTCGATGCGCTGGCCGCGGCGGGCATCGCGCGCGACCCGGCGCTGCAGATCGACGCGATCACGCTGGAGCAGGCGGGCCATGACGCCGCGACGCGGCTGATCGAGGCGGGCGTCGCGTTCGACGGCATCGTCGCGGCGAGCGACCTGATCGCGATCGGCGCGATGCACGCCTTGCAGGCCCGCGGCATCGCGGTGCCCGCCGACGTCGCGGTCGTGGGCTTCGACGACATTCCCGCCGCCGCGCAGGCGACGCCGCCGCTGACCACCGTGCAGCAGGACGCCCGCGCGGCGGGCCAGGCGCTGGTCGACGCGCTGATCGTCCACATCCGCGACGGCACGCCGCCGGGCCGGCTGTTGCCCGTGCAGCTGCGCGTGCGCCAGAGCTGTGGCGCGCAGATCCACGCGCACCCGCATACGAATACGTGAAGCCGCCGCGCCGCGCCCGGCTTTGCCGGGGCGTCGAAGCGGCCTAGCCTGACGGGAACGGCCGCAAGAAGCCACCCGCCGACACATGATTGAGGGATGTCTGAACGATGGAAAAGCCGCGCCAGGGCTTTTGGGGGCTGTGGAACATCAGCTTCGGCTTTTTCGGCATCCAGATCGGCTTCGCGCTGCAGAACGCCAATATGAGCCGCATCTTCCAGTCGCTGGGCACCAGCCTGGACGACCTGCCCGCGCTGTGGGTCGCGGCCCCGCTGACCGGGCTGCTGGTCCAGCCGGTGATCGGGCACATGAGCGACCGCACCTGGATCGGCCGGCTGGGGCGCAGGCGCCCCTATTTCCTGGCGGGCGCGATCCTGGCGACGCTGTCGCTGCTGGTCATGCCGCTGAGCGAGGTGCTGATCTTTGCCGCGGTCATGCTGTGGGTGCTGGACGCGTCGCTCAACGTATCGATGGAGCCGTTCCGCGCATTCGTCGGCGACATGCTGCGCAAGGACCAGCACGCGGCGGGCTATGCGGTGCAGACGGCGTTCATCGGCGCGGGCGCGGTGATCGGATCGATCTTTCCCTGGGCGCTCGAGCAATGGGGCGTGTCCAACCATGCCGCCGCCGGGGGCATTCCCGACACGGTCCGCTATGCGTTCTGGTTCGGCGCGGCGGCGTTGTTCCTGGCGGTCACCTGGACCGTGGTGACGACGCGCGAATATTCGCCCGCGCAGATGACCGCGTTCGACGGCGCGGCGGACGAGGAGGGTGCGCAGCACACGGTGCGCGTGCTGGCGGCACGCAGCCTGACCTCGTGCCTGATCTGGATCGGCGCGGGGGCGGCGGTGATCGCGGCGGTCGGCCTGCTGGGTCTGGAAAAGGAAGTGTATCTGGCCGGCGGGCTGCTCGCCGGCTACGGCCTGGCCAGCATGGTCGCGATCCGCATGGCGCGCGGCGGGGGCAAGGCGAACATGCTGAGCCACATCGTCGGCGATTTTTCCGGCATGCCCGACATCATGAAGCGGCTGGCGGTCGTCCAGTTCTTCAGCTGGTCGGCGCTGTTCATCATGTGGATCAACACGACCCCGGTGGTCGCGCAGTATTTCTATGGCGCCGCCGACGCATCATCACCGGCCTATCAGCAGGGTGCCAACTGGGTCGACGTGCTGTTCGCCACCTATAACGGCGTGGCGGCGATCGCCGCGCTGACGCTGCTGCCCGTCCTGGCGCGCAGCATCGGGCGGGTGCGCACGCATGTCGTCGCATTGCTGTGCGGCGCGGCGGGCTATGCCAGCTTCTTTGCGTTCCGCGACCCGCAGATGCTGATCGCGAGCGAGGTCGGCATCGGCATCGCCTGGGCCTCCATCCTCGCCATGCCGTACGCGATCCTGGCGTCGAACCTGCCGCAGCGAAAGCTGGGCATCTTCATGGGGCTGTTCAACGTGTTCGTCGTGGTGCCGCAATTGCTGGTCGCGACCGTGATGGGATCGATCATGAAGCGGTTCTTCCCCGGCGATCCGATCTGGACGATGGCGTTTGCCGCCGGCGTGCTGACCATCGCGGCGCTCGCCATGCTGCGCGTGCGCGAGGAAGCGGCGGCGGTGCAGCCGGGCACGGGCGGCGCGGCGGTGGCGGCGGCGTGAGGCGCGCGCCCTGCCCCGCCGCTGCCGAATTGATGGGGCCGGCGGGGGCGTGACAGGCTAAAGGAGCGGCGGGGCCTGTCGCCCCGATTGGAACCCGTCATGGCCAAGAGCCAGAAGAAATCGAATCGCGAAATCCGCAAACCCAAGAAGGAAGGCCCGCCCAAGCAGAACGCGTCCAACCTGTCGACCAAGGACAAGCCGGTCGCGATGGTGAACATCAAGGGCTAGACGCCCCCCCCCCCGGGCGAGGGCGCGTGGCGCGTGGCCATGTCGCGGAAGTTGACACTGGCTTGACACTATCGCCGGCCGCGTCGCGGGCGGAGCTTTGGTGGCGGGTTGCTGGCGGGATCGAGATAATAGCAGGCGTCGGCGAATTCCTCGTCGGTCATGTCCTCCCCGCTATTGAACTTCCCGATCGCGGCGAGGCAGCGTTTCTCGATCGCCGCCGCGTCCTCCGCCGCCTGGCGCGCCGCCGACTTGGGCGGCCGCTGTTCGCGCAGGAAGTGGGGGAGCACGCCGTCGGCAACCTCGGCAATGTTGAGTTCGTGCGCGAGCGTGTCGGCATCGAGCAACTGGTCGGCCGGCGCGGGCAAGGCGGGCTCCATCGCGCGCAGGCTGTCGGCGAGCGCGGGGGCGGCGGCTTCGGCGGGGGGCGCGGCGGACGCGGCGGCGGCCGGGGCGCGCGCGGTGCCGTAGCGTTCCGGCTTCAGGTGGCTGAGCAGATATTTGAGCAGGCGGTTGTCGTGGACGACGCGCGTGCCGACCACCTCGCCGCGGTGATTATAGACGTCCTGCTCGCTCCCCTCGATCGCGCGTTCAAAGGCGATGTCCTCGATGAGGCCGGCGGCGTGGTGGCGCGCGGCGTCCCAGGCGCGGGCAAAGGCGGCCCCGTGGGCGGCACGGCGCAGCTGATAGGCGCTGGCGCGCGACATGCCGACTTCCGTGGCGGCCAGCGCAACCAGGCCGGTGTCGGCGAGCGTTTCGATGAAGCGGCGCTGCTTTTCCTCGGTCCAGCCGTCGAGGCGCGGGCGGCGGCGGACGGGCACCCAGCGATAATCGGCAGGGTCGTAGAGGAGGGGTTCGCCGGCTTCGTCGTCCGCGTCGGTGAGGGCGAGCGCGGTGCTTTCGGCGAGCGGATCGGGCGCGGGGGTGGCGGCGGCGTGTTCGCGGTCAGCGGCCGGGGCGGAGGCGTGCGGTTCGGGCGTCATCCGACAGGGTGAAGCGGATTTGGCGCGGGTAGGACAGGGGTGGGTGGCGGGTGTTGGACGGTTTGCGGGCGCGGTGTGGCGGATGGGCATCCTACAGGGGCGTTGGCAAAGATAGCGCAAAATCGTATAAGGTGCGCATGGCGCAGATGAACATCTCGATCCCCGACAAGCTCAAGAGCTGGGCGGAGCAACGCGTTGCCGAGGGGCGATACAGCAGCACCAGCGACTATGTGCGCGACCTGATCCGCCGGGATGAGGCGGAGGCGGCAAAGCTGGAGGCGCTGAGGGCGGCGATCGACGAGGGGCTGGCGTCGGGCGTGAGCGAGCGCGACTCCTTCGCCTATCTCGCCGAATTGCGCGAGCGGGCGCGGGGCGGGACCAGCCCGGCCGATGCGGCTTGAACAAAGCCCCAGCGCCGAGCGCGATCTGGCGGATATCACTGACTACACATTGTCGCAGCATGGGCCAGCGCAGACAATCGCCTATCTCGACGCAATCGAAGCAGCATATTTTGACCGAACGATTTTGGCTGTAAAGCAAAGCCATGAGCCGCAGCCGTCGCCATTCACCCTTTGTCGGCACGACCAAAGCCGCCACGGACAAACCGTGGAAGCAGCAAAACGCTCGCCGCGTCCGCCGGGGGGTACACCAGACGCTTGCCGAGACGGTTGACGGCGATGCCGTGCCGGTCAGCCCCTATGCTAAGGGGCATGGCGGGTGGTGCGGGATGAAGGACGGGAAGCAGCGGATTGTCGATCCGAGTTCAAAGGATATGCGTAAGTAGGGCCATAGATTCGCGTATTGTGTCCCCGGAACCTTATAACCCTACAGCAAGCGTGGCTCGGAATCGTCCGCTAGCGGAGGCAGCGTGCTTTGATCTAAAATCCGCTCAATCGAGCTTTGCATTTGCCATACATTGTAGGCTTGGGATTCGCTCATTTTTCTGCGGATCGCATTTGCAATAGGTTTATACTTCCACAGATGTTTGGCCAAGTAGAATAGTAATTCTCCTCTATTAAATGTAAACGAGTTAGTAAACATTAGAGGCACAAGGCTAGCGAAGAAAACTTCTTTCGCACCGCTATTTGGAATACTATTGATTTTCTCCCTGACTCTTGCCAAAACCATCTTGGCAAGCCGGCCTCGATCGTGATGTTGACTTAACAGGAACTCGCCGACCGCCGGGCGCTCGATCAGTTCGTTGAGGATGATGCCGACGCGCTCTTCCTGCCGACCCGTGCGACGAAGGCGCATGTTAGCTTCGGCCAGGGACTGTACATTTACACCAGGCTCCGAGCCGCGCACGGGATCGTTCGCATCGCTCAGCACTTCCTCGGGCAACTCTCTCAACACGCGCTCTCGCAGTTGATCGCGGTCGAGAAGCAACATCGGTTTCAATTGGATCCAAACCGCATCGGAAAAGATTGTGTCTCTGGTAGGGTCAGCGTCAAACATGATCTGGCCATGTAGGCGCGCGAGATCAACGCGCGATGTCGACGGATCCCGGTTGGCCGTGATATTAGCCCAAAGCGAGTTGAGAAACATAGAGATTAGGAATGCACGCCCACCGCTTGTTTGTGAATTCGATAAAGAGCTAGCTGCGCGTTCCCTACCCCTGCGCTTCTGGTCGGCCAGCCCGTAAAGTTCCGCCCACTCTAATTCCAGCGCAGGCGCCATCCCAGACGCCCGACATTTGTTCACGGCACCCGAGATCTCAAATAATGTACCAACGTTGAAGCGACTTCCATCGTAGAAGACAAATATTTGGTCACTTCCAACATTTGCTGTAAATTCTCCGGTAAGATCTATTAACTCTGACAGGTCGTCCTCTATCTTTAAAAACTCGCTGATCTTTAATTCGACAAGATCAGTATTCTGAATAAATACGCCAGGTAAGCTAATATTTGTGAATACAGGTAGATAAAAGCCGACTTGGCGACGCGATTGCGGAATACATCCAATGCATTTATATACCGGAATTTTATTCATATCAGATTTTTCGTTTTGCAGTAATTCCGAACTATAGCCTCAAGAAGAGCATGATAATGCTCCATTGGCCGGCCCGGGATGAACTCGTAAGTCAGAATGTCTGCCCCCTCCACCTCCATTTTCTCTAGCAGCGGGCTTCGGTCACCATTCAGCCAATGGGTGTGCGGAGCGACAATCGCGAGCACGCTGCCGGCCAAGGGACCGGATCTCCGAACTGGACCTCGATCGTGCCGATTCGATCGTCGGGTTCGTTTCGTCCTGGTGACTTTATAAGCTCCATGTAGGCTCGGGCCTCTAGATCATAGGCCTTCGTAGCGTCCTCCACCGCCCGAACTTGCCGCCTGTCGCCGACCACGTATCCTTCTCTAGAAAGATAGGTGGCAGCAATCAGCTTTTCCGCGCGACTCGGATCTGCACCGAGGCTGAAATCCTCGACAGCGAAATCTTCGTCCAAGACATGATTGTACATTCTAGCTGCAAACGCACCAGTATCGAACGGAAAGATCCTCTTGGCGCGGGCAAGTAGCTTGCCGTCGAACAAAAAACAAAATGGGCACGACGCTTCAAGTTTGATCGAAGACCCCGCTGAAAATCGATAGGCAGGCCTGCCGTAGAAAAAATAAGCGAGGGGAGATTTGAAAACCTGACAATCATTGGGTTCAATCCGGCCCGTCGCCATAATGTCGTGGGCGATTATTCCCTTGGTAACATGGGCAAGCGGTAACGCTGAGCTGCAACCGGGCGTGGCGTTATCGACCCATTCGACAAATCCGATCCGTGGGGTTTTCCGCTTCGCCACTCATTGCCCTTTCAATCAGCCACACTCGCCACTGATCCGCTCGACCTTAGCAGAAATTGCCGCTTGGCACGCTCAGCAATTGACCTTCGCTCAATCCCGCTCCCGGTCCCCTGCGCCCAGATACAGCTCGCGGCCCATCGCGTCGTAGACGCGGCTCATTTCGGCCATGCCGGCTTCGGCTTGTTCGGGGGTGAGGGTGTCGGGGGTGTTGCTCGCGGCGGGGCCCCTCTCCCCTGAAGGGGAGAGGGAGGTTACGGTATCTGCCCCTCCACCATCGGCTTCGCCGATGGTCCCCCTCCCCATCGTGGATGGGGAGGAATTGGCGGCGATGAAGGCATCTGCCTCCTGATTTTGTTTGGCCGCGAAATCCCGCACCTCCTGCGTGATCTTCATCGAGCAGAATTTGGGGCCGCACATGCTGCAGAAATGCGCAGTCTTGGCGCCTTCGGCCGGGAGGGTCTGGTCGTGATATTGTTCGGCGGTGTCGGGATCGAGCGACAGGTTGAACTGGTCGCGCCAGCGGAACTCGAAGCGGGCGCGGCTCAATGCGTCGTCGCGGAGCTTGGCGGCGGGGTGACCCTTGGCGAGATCGGCGGCGTGGGCGGCGAGCTTGTAGGTGACGACGCCGACCTTTACGTCGTTGCGGTCGGGCAGGCCCAGATGCTCCTTGGGCGTGACGTAGCAAAGCATCGCCGTGCCGTACCAGCCGATCATCGCCGCCCCGATGCCACTGGTGATATGGTCATAGCCCGGCGCGATGTCGGTGGTGAGGGGCCCCAGCGTATAGAAGGGCGCTTCGCCGCAGGCGGCGAGCTGCTTGTCCATATTCTCCTTGATCTTGTGCATCGGCACATGGCCGGGGCCCTCGATCATCACCTGGACATCCTGTGCCCAGGCGCGCCTGGTCAGCTCGCCCAGCGTGTAGAGCTCGGCGAACTGGGCTTCGTCATTGGCATCCGCGATCGATCCGGGGCGGAGGCCGTCGCCGAGCGAATAGGCGATGTCATAGGCCTTCATGATCTCGGTGATCTCGTCAAAATGTTCGTAGAGGAAGCTTTCCTTGTGATGCGCCAGGCACCATTTCGCCATGATGCTGCCGCCGCGTGAGACGATGCCGGTCACGCGCTTCGCGGTCAGCGGGATATAGGGCAGGCGGACGCCGGCATGGATGGTGAAGTAATCCACGCCCTGTTCGGCCTGTTCAATGAGCGTGTCGCGGAAAATGTCCCAGGTCAGTTCCTCGGCAATGCCGCCGACTTTCTCCAGCGCCTGATAGATGGGGACGGTGCCGATCGGGACGGGGGAGTTGCGCAGGATCCATTCGCGGGTGTCGTGGATGTTGCGGCCGGTCGACAGATCCATGACCGTGTCGGCACCCCAGCGGATCGACCAGACGAGCTTGTCGACTTCCTGCGCGACGTCGCTGGCGACGGCGGAGTTGCCGATATTGGCATTGATCTTGACCAGGAAATTGCGGCCGATCGCCATCGGCTCGGTTTCGGGGTGGTTGATGTTGCTGGGGATGATGGCGCGGCCGCGCGCGACTTCGTCACGGACGAATTCGGGGGTGACATAGTCGGGGATGGCTGCGCCGAAGCTCTCGCCGTCGCGGACATACTCCTTGAGCATCTCGCGGCCAAGATTTTCGCGGGTGGCGACATATTCCATCTCGGGCGTGATGATGCCGCGCCGCGCATAGTGCATCTGGCTGACGTTCATGCCGGGGCGGGCGCGGAGCACGCGCTTGCGGACATTGGGAAAGGGCTGGACCCCGCCGGAGCGGTCGGGGCCGAGCTGGCCGTTGTCCTCGGGGCGGACCTCGCGCTGGGTCACTTCCTCGACATCGTTGCGGGCGCGGATCCAGGCGCTACGCAGCTCGGGCAGGCCGGCCATGATGTCGATGCGCGCGTTGGGGTCGGTATAGGGGCCGGAGGTGTCGTAGACACGCAGCGGCGGCTCGCCGGAGCTGGGCTCGAGATGGATCTCGCGCATGGCGACGCGCACCGCCGGATTCTGGGGGGCCGCGACATGGACCTTGCGGCTGCCGCGGATCGGGCCGGTGGTGACCTTGAGTTCGGTGCGCGCGGGGATGTCTGCCATGTTACTCTCCTCAGGCGGGGAGAGCACGGATTTCCGGGGGAAAGCCGCCCACTCCCTACGCCGGTATCAGCCGGATCAGGTTCAGCGGGTCGATGGCTCCTGCCATCCTCTCAAGCGCGGAATGCGGCGCTCCCCCGGGGATGGCGCGAGCCTAGCAGAGCGCAGGCGCGCGCGTAAGGGGTCAGCCCAGCATCTTGTCCGCGAGGATCCACGCCCAGACGATCAGGGTCAGCGCGCCGCCCGCAATCGTCCACCTGACCGCGCGGCCGAGCAGCAGCGCCTGCGCGTCGATCGAACGGACGAAGGCGGCGAGCATCCGCTGGCGCAGCGCGTCGCCCGCCAGCCCGTCGCCGTCCGCTTCCTCGCCGATCAACAGCGCGCGCAGCACGAACACGCAGGACACGACGAGCGGCACGAGGCCGGCCAGGCTGGCGATCGTCTCCAACGGCTGGCGCGCGGCATCGAGGCTGAGCGGCGCGCCGGGCGAGGCGCTGATCGGATGCGTGCCGATGGTGATCATCAGCGCGTTGAAGGCGAGCATCGCGCCCAGCCGCACCGACAGGTCGAGGTCGCGCCCCTCGAGATAGTCGAGATCGGCGACGAAGGCGTCGGTGCAGTCGTCGCCGCGCATCGCCTGAAACGCGCGGAGCGGGGTGCGGATACTGGCGGGACGGCGGGCCATGACCCCCGCCCCATATCAGCCGCGCGTCAGAAGGAATAGGCCAGCCCGACCCCGGCGATCAGCTGGCTGGCGTCGCCGGCCTCCGCCACGATCGGCGAGCGTTTGAACTCGCCGAGCAGCTCGTAATAGCCGAGCAGGCCGATGACGCTGAGGCCGCGGGTCAGGTCGCCGGTGATCGACTGGGTGACGAGCAGGTTGACGCCCGCGCGCTTGAAGCCGCTGCCCGCGCCGGCATAGGGGCTGAGCCCGCTCGCCGCGCTGCCCGCGGCGCTGACGTCGAAATAATAGTTGCCATAGCCCTTGCCGACATATTCGGCGAGCACCGACAGCCCGACAAAGGTCCGCGTCGACAGGGGCGTGCCGTATTCGATCGTCGGAGTGACGACATAGCTGTCATGCGCGCCCGCGACATCGGCGACCGCGGAGACGCGCGCGGTGATGAAGTCGTAATCGCTGGTGATCACCCCGGTCTTGCTCACCCCGACCCAGCCGCCGGGTTCGATCGCGACGTCGAGCTTGCCCAGCGCCTCGACCTGGGTATCGTGGATCTTGAGCGCGCGGTCGAGCCGGACGCCGAGCACCGGGCCGAAGCCGATGTCGATCCCGTCGTCGCGCCCCGCATCGCGGATGACGTCGGCATAGAGCGCCGGCCCGCGCGAGAAGAAGGAAAAGCCCGCGACCTGGCCCCGGATGGCGAATTCGGGGATGATGATGTTGTTGTCCGACCCTTCGTAGCTGGGCACGGTGAGCACCCCGGTGCCGAGCGTCAGGCGATCGGCGGCGGGATCGAAGTCGGGAACCGCTTCCTGCGCGCGGGCAGGGGCGGCGGCGAGCAGCAGCGCGGCAAGCGGCGCGGCGGACAGGGCAAGCATGGCGCGCGATCGGGACAAGCGGGTGGCCTCCGGGTTCAAAAAGACGCCTCGACAGCACGGAGGCACGACGCTGAACGCCGGACGTAACAGATTGCTCCCGCGCGCGTCAGGCGGCGCCGAAGATTAAAGCAAGTAGCGGATACGCACGGTCTGGGCCGAGGCATTGCCGTCGAGGTCGAAGCCGGCGGCAGCGAAGCGCGGCGGGCCGAAGCCGATGCGCGGATTGCGCGAGAAGCCGAACCCTTCGCGCGGGATGCCGGCAAAGGTGTCGAGCCGGGCGTTGCTGTTTTCGTCGTGGATCACCGCGATCGCATAACGGCCGGGCGCGAGCCCGTCGAAGCGGACGTCGCGGACATGCGCGGGCACGGTGCGGGTGACGGCGTGGCTGTCGTCGACGCAGCCGGGAAAATTGTCGGGATCGGCGGTCAGGCAGACGCGGATCAGCCCCCGGGCCGAGCGCACGCTGGTCAGCGTCACGTCGACCTCACCCGTCGGCACCGCCCCGGGCAGCAGCCCGACGATGAGCATCGCCGCGCCCAGCCGGCGCAGAAACCGCTGAACCGGGCCGGCGTCCGAAGCCGCCGATCCCGTCATCGGTGCGGCAGACGCGGTCCCAGAAGCGGAAATATAGCCCATAATTACACCCATAGCGTTCGTGATGCCGTTGATGATGGCTTGCGGTGATCAGCCACGCCCCCAATGGCCCCCGCCACATGAACGCAGGGAAAACCTCCCACCCCATATGGTTGGTCACACCCATAACGGTCATCACCGCAAGAACAAGGCCGAGCGCGGCGACGTGGATCGGAATGACGAAGACCAGTAGCGGGATTACCACAGCACCGGTTAACGCTTCGATCGGGTGGAACGCCATCGCCGCCCAGGCGGTCGGCGGCCGGCTGGCATGATGGACGGCATGGGCGATGCGGAACAGGCGCGGCCGGTGCATCCAGCGGTGCGTCCAGTAGAACCAGGTGTCGTGCGCGAACAGATAGAGCAGCACCGACAGCGGCACGTACCAGAGCGGATAGTCGGCGACGTCGGTGTAGATCCGCGTCCAGCCCAGATTGCGCCACCCCCAGGCGACGATGCCCGCGGGCACGCCGTAGATCGCCGCGCTGGCCAGCGACCACTTCACCTCGCGCACGATCTGGCGGTCGAGCCCGGCATAAAGCCCCGGATGCCGCCACCGCGTCGCCAGCGCAAACGCCCCGCTGGCCAGCAGATAGCGCACGCCGACGATCGCCGTCATGGCGAGCGCGGAGAGGAGGATGGCAAGCGCGAGGGTCACGCGGGCGGGTGTAGGGGGTTTGGGGGTGCGGGTGAAGATGGTCGTTGGGGTGGGGGGCAGCTATGCGCCCTAATATCGGTCTTTGGCTAGCCGGTCAGCGATCCCGAAACCTGCCATTGATTAACCCGCCGGACAGATGCCCGCGTTGGTTGCGGTCATGCCGTTCCAATGCGACAAGTCTAGGCGCGCACTCAAGCGCAGCAGACTTCAGGAAGCTGTACCGCGCCAGATAGCGACAGTCGACTCAAACAATGGAAGTTGGCGACAACGATCAGCTACTTACATGACACAGTGCCATCTAAAAAATCTTAGCTATCGATTTCCACTTCGGCTGGGATTTCTACACCGGCTGAGATAGCCGCTTCGACCCAGAGATCCTGTTCGATATCACCGGCATCTATGGTGACGACGAGGGCATAGCGCATCGTGGCATTGTTGCGTTTCTTGTCGCTAGTGCTCTTCCACCAGCCGCCCACCGGGAAGATCGCTATACTCGCTCGGTCGGCCAGATCGGCGGCGTTGCACCGCCATTCATCGACGTGCAGGGACCCGGCAGACACTGACTTTTCCCCGAGAAGTCGGCCAGGATCTGTTGCTGGACCGAGATCGGCACCATCGTCGTCCGCTACAGCGGCGAGCTGATTAATCCGAGCCTCGAATTGCGCTTGGTTCTCGCCGGTTCGACGCAGGTCAAAGCGTAGACCCGCGGAACGATAGCGTGCTGGCGACAGCGGTGCGTCGGCACTGGGATTGGGCTCGATGAAATAGGAGAGGGTGACGCGCAAACGAACCTGATGCTCGCCCAGATCGAGCAGCGTCTGCAAAGGCCACGGCAGGGCGTAGAAGTGTGAGTGATTGACGCGAGTAGCTTTGCCCTTCTCGCGGATGAAAGGCTGGAGTTTCTGTTGAGCGACCAAGGCGAGCGAATTGGATGCGGATCGCAAGGTGCGCGCCAAGTCTGGTACGCCGTAGCCGAAACGCCGGAGCATTAGCAGGCGCTCGGATTTTTGGTTGGTACCGAGCAACTGTTGATCCATCTGCGGCGTCCAGCGCGCCCCGTGCACAAGAAGCGCGCGCACGGTTTCGGGCCAGAGTTCGGGATCGTCGGCGAGGACGGCCGCAGCCATGCCTGATAATTGCGCCGTTGCCGCGCTGGTTGCCCAAGACAAGGTCAGCGGCTGGCCAAGGGGATCCCAACTGGTCGTTAACAGTGAAAGCGAGTCGATCCCGCTGACCATGCTTAGGTCGGCAGAATCGACGCCCTTGTTGCCCGCTTCTAGGACTAGTTCTGGCTTAATCGGCGATACGCCGCGTGCCCAGGCGGCCGATACCCGGCTATACGGACTGAGCGATCCCAGCGTTGCCGCGCACGGCCAGTGCGTCATGCCGTGATCGGTGATCGGCCCCTTCTGGGTATAACCCCCGACCGTTAGGACATTCCAGGCATGGGCGGGATCCTCTATCTCGTAGCTATCCCAGTCCTCAAGTGCGTCATGCTTCAGGCCGTCTGGAAGGTTCCCCGCCGAAACGCAGATCAGCCGCTCGCGCAGATCCTCAAGATCATCGCCCCCAAATGCTGACATGTCGAGCGCAGCGCTCCAGCTCGTCGCCTTCGGACCAAACACGTGGCTTTGGGTGACTGCCATGCAGAAGACCCGCTCGCGCAAAGGTTTGGCGATTTCCGGGCGCAGGATCGCCTGTCGGGTTGCAAGACCATAGCTTTGCGGCTGGGTCGGGACGAAGCCCGGCGGCGGCAGCAGCTTTACGCCTTCGAGCACGTAGGAGAGATTGAGTGGTGTAGTCGATGCGAAGCTTGTGACGAGGTCCCCATACAGGGCAAGGCCCGACATCTCACTACCATGACCATGATGATCCGCGACGCCCCAGTCGGGATTGATCGTGTGAAGATCGTCGCCGGCGAGGACTGGGGCAAGCAGCGGGTGAGCGCGGTTGATGCCGGTATCCAGCAGACAGACCGCAACCGCGTCGCGGTTCTCAGCGAGCGCTATGCGATTAGCCGCATCGGCGATCCAGCCATGCTGGTCGTCCCGCGCCTTGTTGTTTGTGAAGAAATAGGCGTCGTCCCGACCCAACCGCAATTCGGCCACTGCATCGGTGCTGGCGATCATGCGCGCCATGGTCGCGCGATCAGTGTGCAAGAAAATCACCTGGCGCTCGACAAAGCGCAACCGGCCTTCACCGATCAGAATATTTTCAGCCGCTGCCTTGGTTTCAAGATGGGCGATCCGGTCAGGCCAGCACCAGCATTCCCACCAGCTAACTTGATCCGCATCGGGTATGGGGCGGCTATCGACCCAGAGCGATTCCAACCTTGCCGCGCGAAAATGCTCGATCGAGGCGAAGCGTGCAGCATGGGAAGGATCGCCATTCTTGCCGCGATTAACCTTATACTCGTCGAGCTTCTGGGTGAGATATCCTTGCGAAGCGTCGGGTACGAACAGTGTTCCCTCAACCTTTCCACTTGGCGCGCGGCTGGCGCTCGCGAGCCTGATTCCTTTACTCGACCAAGCAAGATCAGGTAGCGGCGCGTCCGGTAGGGTCTCGAAATCAAGGTAGCGCCCGGGTGTCCCGAGGATTTTGCCATCGCGCGCTTCAAGAAGATCGTTTGACTCGGCCCAGGCGCTAGCCAGCTCTTTCTTGAGCGCTTCCGCGTGCTGCTCGGTCTCGTTCCCACGGCTCGACGTCGGCACGACGCGATTGGGCCGCTTATAAGGCTTCAGTTCAGCGAGATGATCGATGCGAAGATGCTGACGCTTATAACCGCTCGGCATAGTCCCCCAGGGAGCGCAGATATGGGCACGGACCTATTCTTTGAAAATGTCCGCTACCGCTTCACGCATTGTCCGCCGCGCGGTGAGCGCGGCGAGTAGGTCTGACGTTGCAACCGTCTTTTTACCTGCCAGAATGGCTTCTTTCATCGCTTCTTCAGCGACGCGGGCGAGTTCAGATTGGCTAAGCCCCTCAGCGAGCGGCAATACCTCACTCCAGCCGATCTTGCGCCCGACCATGCTGCTTAGGCGATGCTCGAGCATCGCCCGCACGCCTAAGGCGTCAGGCAGACCATATTCAATGATCTCATCGAAGCGGCGGATCAGCGCACGATCGAGCAGTTCGGGATGATTCGTCGCGGCAACCACGACGCTGTCGGTAGCGTTCGGTTCTTCGAGGAATTGGAGGAAGGAATTCAGCACCCGGCGAATCTCGCCGACATCGTTGCTGCTGCCCCTCTTGCCGCCCAGCGCATCGAACTCGTCGAATAGATACACACCCCGCATCTGCGCGATCTGGTTGAACACCAGCCGGAGCTTTCCGGCACTTTCGCCTAGAAAGCGCGTGATGACGCTTTCAAGGCGTACGGTGAAAAGCGGCAGATGCAGCTCGCCTGCCAGCGCACTCGCGGTCAGTGTCTTGCCAGATCCTGGTGGCCCCACGAGCAATAGGCGCGAACTCGGCCGCTGATTAAACTCGCGCAGCCGTCCTCGCTGCTGCTGCTGGCCAACGAGACGATCGAGGCGGGCGCGCAGGCTATCGGTCAGGGTCATGTCGGCGAGGCGCGTGGCACTGTGCGCGGCATGAATAAGTTCTTCAATTTCGCCACGTGGCTTGCTGAGAGGCGTCGCGACCGCGAGCCGCGGAACCGCCGATCGCTCGCTCTGGTTCGAGCGCGCGGTGTCCACAAGCTTGCGCAGTGTATCGGCGGTCTTGATATGCCCCTGACGCGCCTCGGTAGCAGCGATCTGCAGCGCCACGGTGAAGACGCGCTCGGCGTCTCCATCCAGATGCCCTGAGAGAAGTGCAATCACCTGCTTTGCCGCCGGCATTGCTTCTCCTTTCGCCCTAGCATGCCCCTAAAAGACGCAATAGCATATTGGAGCTGTCGAGATAGTGAATTTGTGACGCCCCTGTTGCGCCTAGCCCTATGGGAGTGTTCTGAGGCGCGAGTAAACCGTCCGCATTCGCGACAAACCAGCAAAAAAAACTGCCATTCCGCAGCCGACCCACAACCAGACGCCACGCACCGCGAACCGGGGGCAGCACTCACGCCACCCCCCCGGGCCCTCCCCGATCAGAACTTCTGCCGCGCGGTCACGCCGAACGTGCGCGGCTGGCCGACGTTGAAGCCCAGGCGGGCGCGGCCGCCGCGTTCGCGGTCGAACGACAAGAGCGGGTTTTCGTCGAACAGGTTGTTGACATAGGCGATCAGCGACAGGCCGCGGCCGAATTCGACGCCGGCCGACAGGTTGAACAGCTGGTAATCGGGCAGTTCGAGGTCGAGCGTCGTCGCCGCCGTCGCCGGCGCGCCGCCGAAGGGCAGGCCGTGGACGAAGGTGCGCGGGTTGTTTTCCTGATCGCTGGGCTGGGTGTAGCGCGTGCCGACATGCTGGAAGCTGGCGGTGATGAAGCCGTCCGCGTCGCTGCCCAGCGGGTAGGTATAGGTCGCGTTGGCCGACAGCTGGAATTCGGGCACCGAGGGCAGGCGATTGCCCTCACGAATGCCGGTGGTGGTCGCCAGCGGTTCGGGCAGGGTCGAATCGAATTCGGATTCGAGCAACGTGCCGCTGAGCGCGAGGTCGAGGCCGGGCAATGGCGAGGCGGTCAGTTCGACCTCGATCCCCTGGGTGTGGGCTTCGTCGACGTTGAACACGATGCGCGACGAGCATGAGCCGGCGTCCAGCGTCACCTGAAGATTGGAAATGTCGGTATAGAAGGCGGCGGCGTTGAGCGTGACCCCGGCGAAGCGCGACTTCACGCCGACTTCGTAGTTCCACAGCGTTTCGTCGTCATAATCCTGGAACCCACCGAACAGCGCGGCGTCGCCCGGGGTGCACAGCGGGATGTTGAGCGGATCGTTGACGCCGCCCAGCCGGAAGCCCTTCGACGCCTGGGCATTGATGGTGACATTGTCCGCCGCCTCGAAGCTGGCGAGGAAGCGCGGGGTGAAGCCGTCGGACTTGGTCGTGTCGGTGCGGTTGTCACCATTGGCGAACAGCCCGCCCGAGACGAAGCTGCGCGTCTCCTCAAAGTCGTAATAGCGCCCGCCCGCGGTCAGCGTCAGCCGTCCGAAATCATAGCTGGCCTCGCCGAACACGGCCTTTTGCTGGATGTCGTAGGGCAGGAAGGCGTTGTAGGGCGAGTCCGGGCCGAAGCCGTTGCGCACCGACGCCGACGTGCCCGCGCCCAGCGCCGCATCGGTCGCGGCGTCATAGCCGGGCGTCGGCAGCAGCTGGCGATAGACGCGGTCGATTTCGGTGTAGAAGCCGCCGATCAGCCACTGGAACGGGCCCGAGCCGTTGGATTGCAGGCGCAGTTCCTGGGTAAAGGTCTCAAGCTCGGTCGTGTCGCGCAGGTTGGAGGGCAACAGCACTGCCGCCGCCGGATAGCCGAGATCGACCGACACCGATCCGGTCAGCGCGCTCGCATCGCGCGAGGCGAGGATGTTGCGGTCGATATAGGTGGTGATCGAGGTGAGCGCGACGCCGCCCAGATCGACCCGGCCGGTCAGGTCGGCGATGAAGGTTTCGTCGCGGAACCGCTCGCCCAGCAGCAGATATTGCTCGCGCTCGTCAAAGGCGACGCGGGGGCGGGTGGTGGTGAACTGGTTGCCGAACAGGTTGTACACCTCCTGGCGGTTGAAACCGTCGGCGGTGATTTCCTGGTACAGCACGCGCGGGGTGATCGAGATGGTGTCGGTCGGCTCGAACAACAGCGCGATGCGGCCGCCGATGCGCTCGCCCGAATTGACGTTCTCGTCACGCGCCCCGCCCTCGCCCAGCGCGTCGATGAAGCCGCCATAGCGGGTGTAATAGCCGACCGCGCGGACCGCGAGCGTCGGGCCGAGCGGCAGGTTGACCGCGCCCTTCACATGCCCGCCGACATCGTCGCCGTCGACCAGGTTGAGATTGGCCTCCACCGTACCCTCGACCCGGTCGGTGCGCGGCTGGTTGGTGATGTAGCGGATGGTGCCGCCGACCGAGCCCGAGCCGAACAGCGTGCCCTGCGGGCCGCGCAGCGTTTCCACGCGGTTGAGGTCGAACAGGTCGAGATCGGGGGTGAACAGCGACAGCGAGATGGCGCTGTCGTCGAGATAGACGCCGACCTGTTCCTTGACGCCGGGCTGGTCGCGGACGACCTGGCCGGCGGAGACGCCGCGGATCGCCACCTGGCTCTGCCCCGGCCCGAGATTCTGGATGGTGAGGCCGGCGACGTTGCGCGACAGGTCCTCGAGCGTCGTGGCACCCGAACGCTGGATGTCGGCTTCGGTCTGGGCGTTGATCGAGAAGGGCACGTCCTGAAGGCTGGTGTCGCGCAGCGTCGCGGTGACGACGATGTCGGCATCCTGCGCGGCGTCGTCCTGCGGATCGGCGGCGGCGGTCTGCGCCAGCGCGGCGGGCGCGACCAGCAATGCGGCCAGCGAGACGCCCATGGCCAGCGCGCGAAGGCGCGGCGCGTGATGACGGTTCATATCTATCCTCCCGGTTATTATCGTCACAGAACTGTAAACTGTTGCCGGGGGCCAACAAGAAGCCAAGTCAAACCCCGGCCCTTTACTTGCGGCCTGTGGCGTTTCGGGCACAATACACTAGGCGGCGGCACCGCGCACGCGCGCAGTCGGCGGCGATCGGCGGCGGCGCGCGCCTAGCCCAAAGACCGGGGCTTTCACGGGCATCGGCGATCCGCTAGGCGCAGGAGGATGCCGGACCATCCCACTTGTGATGTCGCGATCGTCGGCGGGGGCCTGGCGGGGGCGCTGTTCGCGATGGCGCTGGCGCGCAGGCGGCCCGAAGTCACCCTCCGCCTGATCGAGCGAAGCGACCGGATCGGCGGCAATCACCTGTGGTCATTCTTTGCCAGCGACATTGCCGATGGCGATCGCTGGCTGGTCGCGCCGCTGGTCAGTCACGGCTGGACGAAATATGAGGTCGCCTTCCCCGCGCACCGCCGGCACCTGACCGCGCCCTATTACAGCATCGAGTCGCACCGGCTGGACCCGATTGTCCGCGCCGCGCTGCCCGAAGGCACGATCCTGCTCGACGCCGATGTGCGCGAGGTGGGACCGACCCATGTGGCGATGGCCGACGGCACGCGGATCGACGCGGGCGGGGTGATCGATTGCCGCGGGATCGGCGATATCCGCCACCTGGACCTGGGCTATCAGAAGTTCGTCGGGCAGGAGCTGCACCTGGCCGCGCCCCACGACGCCCCCGACCCGGTGGTGATGGACGCGACCGTCGAACAGATCGACGGCTATCGCTTCGTCTATTGCCTGCCCTTCGCGGCGGACCGGATGTTCGTCGAGGACACCTATTACAGCGACACGCCCGACCTGCCCCGGCCTGCGGGTGGTGCCAACGACGATCCGGCGTCGCGGCGCATCGCCGACTATGCCGCCGCGCGCGGATGGCAGGTCGAGCGGGTCGGGCGCCAGGAAACCGGCGTGCTGCCGGTCGCGATGGGCGGCGATTTCGAGGCCTATTGGCGATCGGGCGGCGCGGGCGTGGCCAAGGGCGGGATGCGCGCCGGGCTGTTCCACCCGCTGACCGGCTATTCGCTGCCCGACGCGGTGCGCGCGGCGAGCCGCGTCGCCGGCGCGCGCGACCTGTCGGGTGCGGCGCTGCACACGCTGTTGCACGATCACGCCGCCGAGACCTGGGCGAAGCGCGGCTTCTATCGGATGCTGACGACGATGCTGTTCCGCGCGGCCGATCCGGACGACCGCTATCGGGTACTGGAGCGTTTCTATCGGCTGGATGCGGGGCTGATCGCGCGCTTCTATGCCGGACAATCGACGATGTTCGACCGCGCCAGGGTGCTGACCGGCAAGCCGCCGGTGCCGATCGGCCGGGCGATCCGCGTGTTATGGGAGAATGCAAGGTGAAGACGGTTGCCGTTATCGGCGCAGGGTTCGGCGGGCTGGCGCTCGCCATCCGGCTGCAGTCCGCGGGCATTGACACCACGGTCATCGAAGCGCGCGACAAGCCGGGCGGCCGCGCCTATCACTGGGAAAAGGACGGCTTCGTGTTCGACGCCGGCCCGACCGTCATCACCGCGCCCGACACGCTGCAGGAGCTGTGGGCGCTGTCCGGCCACGACATGGCCGAGGACGTCCACCTGGTCCCGGTATCGCCCTTTTACCGGCTCAACTGGCCCGACGGCACCAATTTCGACTATTCCAACATGGACGCCGAGCTGCGCGCCGAGATCGCCAAGCTCAATCCCGAGGACGTGGCCGGATACGCCAAGTTCCTGGAGTATTCGGCGGGCGTCTATGAGGAAGGCTATGTCAAGCTGGGGCATGTCCCCTTCCTCGACTTCAAGTCGATGCTGAAGGCGGCACCGGCGCTGGCCAAGCACCAGGCGTGGCGATCGGTCTATTCGATCGTCGCGAGCTTCGTGAAGAACGAGAAGCTCCGCCAGGCGCTGTCGTTCCACACGCTGCTGGTCGGCGGTGACCCGATGAAGACCAGTTCGGTCTATGCGCTGATCCACAAGCTGGAACGCGACGGCGGGGTGTGGTTCGCGATGGGCGGCACCAACAAGCTGATCGCGGGCATGATCACGCATTTCGAGCGGCTGGGCGGCAAGGTGCGCCTCAATGACCCGGTGATCGACATCGAGACGCTGGGCGACCGCGTGACGGGCCTGACCACCCGCGACGGGTTCCACATGGATGTCGACGCGGTCGCCAGCAACGGCGACCTGGTGCACAGCTATCGCGACCTGCTGCGCGGATCGCGCAGCGCCCAGCGCACCGCGACCAAGATGATGAACAAACGCTTTTCGCCGTCGCTGTTCGTCGTCCATTTCGGCATCAAGGGGACGTGGCCGGGCATTCCGCACCACAGCATCCTGTTCGGCCCGCGCTATCAGGGGCTGCTGGCCGACATCTATGATCATGGCGTGCTGGCGCAGGATTTCAGCCTGTACCTGCACCACCCGACGGTCACCGATCCGTCGATGGCGCCCGAGGGCTGCTCGACCTTCTATGCGCTCGCCCCGGTGCCGCACATGGGCAAGTTTCCCGCCGACTGGGACGCGATCGGGCCGGAATATGAAAAGCGCATCCTGGACGAGATCGGCCGGCGACTGATCCCCGACATCCACGAGCGGATCGTCACCAAGTTCAGCTACATGCCGACCGATTTCGCGAACGACCTGTCCGCGCATCTGGGCAGCGCGTTCAGCCTGGAGCCGGTGCTGACGCAGAGCGCGTATTTCCGCGCGCACAACCGCGACGACCATATCCCGAACCTGTATTTCGTCGGCGCGGGCACGCATCCGGGCGCGGGGATTCCGGGCGTGGTGGGGAGTGCGAAGGCGACGGCCGGGCTGATGCTGGAGGATTTGCTTTAGGGAGTGGGTGGGGTGGAAGCACGCCTGCCTAGACCTTAGGCTCATAAGGGCGGCCGGTCGGCTAGCAATCATATTCCACAATTCAACCGCTTCATTTCAAGCGACTAAGCGCGCGGTTCGACCAACGCACGTTAAGCCTGCCTTAGTAGGTCTGCCGTTACCTCGGGCACGATCTAATCAGCGGAACTACATGATGAAAATCATTCAGGGCGGATTGGCACTTGGTGTCAGTATCGCAGCCGGGGTGCCCCTTCACGCCTCTCCGCCGGTCACGGCTGAGAGCGCACTGAGTCGATACTGCGAGCCGCTGATCGCGGGATCGACATCAACGCAAATCACCAGAGCAGCAAAGGCGGACGGCTTCAAAAGTGATCAAGTTGGCGGACAACCCATATTGATCCAGGGCGAGCTGATTCTCAGCTTATCGGACGCCCCTCGGGTATGCTTCGTTCAGGCGCCGACCAACATGACGTTTGCACAGGGTATTGCCTTGGTCGACGCTTGGGCTGTCCGTCATCCTGGCGCAATGAAAGGAGTGGCAACGAAGGGACCGGACGGGGCGCTCGTTCGATTGTGGACTGCGCCAAAGCACAACAAATTCTTGCTTGTGACCGAGCAGACGAATTCGCGCGGTCAGAAAGTGCTGGCCTTCATCTTGGCACCGCTGCCCGCTAAATGACCGACGTTTCTGCTGGTGGGCGAGAATAGGCGTTTGCGATCGTCGGCCTGAGAACGGCAGCATTCCCACCTCTGGTTCCCGAAAGCGGACAGACCGCTCCTCACCCTAGTCCGATCGCCTAGCGCTTATTCCGAGACTTAACTTTCGCCGGGGGCGGACGTTGAGATGCGGGCGTCCGCGCGCTCGCAAAGGCTTCTCGACTTCGCTCTAAGCCAACGGGGTGTGGAACAGGGGCAGAATGCATGGCGGAGCGGCGGCGCTTTGCGCTGTCCCACCCCCCGGCCCCTCCCGCAGGCGGGAGGGGGAGGGAAGGGCGCGCATCTTCTTCGCCCCTGCCGCTTGCGGGAGGGGTCAGGGGTGGGCATGAGCGGGGGCATGACTGACGATCGAGACTCCCGCTCCCTGGCCTCCTCCATCGCGCAGGAGCGAGCACGATGAGGGCGCTGGCCGTTTATTGCGGGTCAGCGACGCCTGCCGATCCCGTTTATCTGGAGACCGCGCGCGCGATCGGGCGGGCCCTGGCCGAGCGCGGCATCACCGTCGTTTATGGCGGCGGGCGGCTGGGGCTGATGGGGGCGATCGCGGACGCGGCGTTGGCGGCGGGCGGCGAGGTGATCGGTATCATCCCGCAGGCGCTGGTCGATGCCGAAGTGGCGCATCGCGGGCTGACCCGGCTGGAAGTCGTGCAGACGATGCACGAGCGCAAGCAGCGTTTCACCGACCTGTCCGACGGGTTCCTGACCCTGCCGGGCGGCACGGGCACGATGGACGAATTGTGGGAAGCGATGAGCTGGTCGCAGCTGGGGTATCACAGTGATCCGGTCGGGCTGCTCAACGTCGCGGGCTATTACGACCCGCTGATCGCGTTCGTCGACCGGATGGCCGAGGTCGGATTTCTGCGCCCGCAGCATCGCGACATCCTGATCGTCGACGATGACCTGGACCGGCTGATCGATCGGATGCGCGCCTATCGCCCGCACACCCCGATCGTGCGGATGACCAGCGCGCAGCTTTGAGCGCGCCCGCCCTTCCCAGCCGCGACGCGATCGTCGCGAGCGCGGGCGAGACGATCGCACGCGGATCGCGCAGCTTTGCGGTGGCCAGCAAGTTGTTCGACCGGCCGACGCGCGAGCGCGCCTGGCTGCTCTATGCCTGGTGCCGGGCGTGCGACGACCTGGCCGACGGGCAGGACATGGGCCACGGCATGACCCGGGTGGCGGACCCGGCGGCGCGGCTGGCGCTGATTACGGAGCGCACCGAGCTGGCGCTGGCGGGCGAGGTGGTCGGCGATGCGGCGTTCGATGCGCTGCGCATCGTCGCGGCGGAGACCGGCCTGCCGCACGCGATGGCGCGCGACCTGATCGCCGGCTTCGCGCTCGACGCCGCCGACTGGCGGCCGCAAAGCGAGGACGACCTGATGCGCTATTGCTATCATGTCGCCGGCGTCGTCGGCTGCATGATGGCGGTGGTGATGGGGGTGGACCCTGAGGACGAGGCGACGCTGGACCGCGCGTGCGACCTGGGGCTGGCGTTCCAGCTGGCCAACATCGCCCGCGACATCGGCGAGGATGCGGGAGCGGGTCGCTGCTATCTGCCCGCCGAGTGGCTGGCGGAGTTCGGCATTCCCGAGCGTGACGTCATGGCCCCCGCACATCGCAACGCGCTGGTGGTGCTGGCCGGGCGACTGACGACACGTGCCCAGCAATATGAGTTGAGCGCACGCGGCGGCACGCCCCGGCTGAGGCTGCGATCCGCCTGGGCGGTGCTGGCTGCGGCGGGCATCTATGGCGATATCGCGCGCGAGGTGGCGCGGCGGGGCGCCAGCGCGTGGGACCGGCGGGTGTTCACGTCGGGCCGGGAGAAACTGGGCTGGGTGGTGCGCGCCTATGCGATGGCGCTGGGGCGGCGGCGGTTTGCCGGGACGCAGCGCCCGCCCGGGCTGTGGACCCGGCCGCGCCGGCCCGGCGGCTGACCGCTTAGAGCGGTTCCCGATCCGATTGTCTCGGATCGAGCGCTCTAAGTTGTTCTGTTAACGCATTTTCCGAGTCGTCAGATGATTCCACCTGACTTGAAAATGCTCTAGCCGGTGCGCGCCAGCCGCTGTGCCAGGAGAACCCCGATCAGCGGCGCGATGAAGGATCCGATCGCCATCCACAGGGGATGCGGGATCGCCATGAGGTTGAGCACATTGCCGGCCCATGCCAGCGCGAGCACGATCCACGCCGATGGCGACCAGCGCGACAGCCTGAGCGCGGCGAACGCGCCCGCCGCGCCCCCCACCAGATAGGCCAGCAGCACGATCAGCTTTGCCGAAACCGGAATCGATGCCGCGATCCGCGCGACTTCGGCGGCGTTGCGCATGTCGACGCCCGGCGGCGGCGGGTAAAGCATGTGGCCAAGCAACTGGACCAGCGTCGTCGCCAGTCCGAAAACCAGGATGCCGATGATCGTCCCGATGATCCTGCGTGCCATGCCGTCCCCCGCTCAGCCGACCGGGGCAGCATCCCGCAAAATCACGCGGTGGGCAAGCGCAGACCCGCCGCGCCGATCAGCCGCGCGAGGCGCGCGCGATCTCGATCTGCGCCTGGCGTTCGGAGCGCTGCTGGCACGCGCCCGAGAGCATCGGATAGGCCAGGTCGGTGTGTCGCGGCAGCACCGCGGGCATCGCCGCCTGGCACTGCGCGATGCTCCGATAGACCACGGGCTCGATCCGCGCCTGCTGGCACCGCGCGCCATCGTCGGCACAGCCCATGACGGCGAGGATGTAGACGATCGGATCCATTGCGGACACTCCCTTCACCCCGACCAATGCCTGATGGGCCGAACGGTTCCGAAGCCGTGACGGCCCGATCGGCCCGGGACTGGACAGATCGCATTGCAAGTCGCGGCCTTTCCCCCCACCTTTAGCCGCAATGCCGCCCGATACCGCCAGCTCCGCCGACGCCGCCCGCGAACGGCCGCTGATCCCGACGATGCGCCGCTTCCTGCCCTATCTGTGGCCGCGGGACGCCCCGGCGCTGAAGGCGCGGATCGTCGGCGCGCTGGTGTTCGTGGTGATTTCGAAGCTGATCCAGGTCTATGCCGCGCCGTTCGCGCTGAAGGGCGCGGTCGACCGCATGTCGACCGACGATCGCGGGGCGGCGATGCTCGTCCTGCTGCTGGTGATCGGCTATGCCGCAGCCCGGCTGTTCACCGTCATGTTCGACAATCTGCGCAACGCGGTGTTCGAGCGCGTCGGGCAGGACGCGACCCGGCGGCTGGCGTCGAACGTGTTCCGCCACCTGCACCAGTTGTCGCTGCGCTTTCACCTGGAGCGGCGCACCGGCGCAATCACCAAGGTGGTCGAGCGCGGCACCAAGAGCATCGACACGATGCTGTATTTCCTGTTGTTCAACATCGCGCCGACCATCCTCGAGCTCGGGCTGGTGCTGCAGATCTTCGGATCGCGCTTCGGCTGGTGGCTGGTCGTGCCGACGATGGGAATGGTGGTCTTCTACATCGCGTTCACCCGCTGGGTGACCGACTGGCGCGCCAAGCTGCGCGAGCGGATGAACGACCTGGACACCGGCGCGGTCGCGCATGCGGTCGATTCGCTGCTCAATTTCGAAACGGTCAAGTATTTCAACGCCGAAGCCCGCGAGGCCGCGCGCTACGAGCGCGCGATGACCGCCTATGCCAGCGCGGCGACCAAGTCGGAAAACTCGCTCGCCTGGCTGAACATCGGCCAGTCGGTGATCACCAACGCGATGCTGGGCTTCGGCATGGCGATGGTCGCCTGGGGCTGGTCGACCGGCCGGTTCAGCGCGGGTGACGTGGTGCTCGTCTCGACCCTGCTGAGCCAGCTGTTCCGCCCGCTCGACATGCTGGGCTGGGTCTATCGCACCATCCGTCAGGGGGTGATCGACATGGGCGCGATGTTCGACCTGGTCGACGCGCCGGCCGAGATCGTCGACGTGCCGGGCGCGCCCGACCTGCGCGTGTCGGACGGCGAGGTGCGGTTCGAGCAGGTGACCTTCGGCTATAATCCCGACCGCCTGATCCTGAAGGGCATCGACCTGGTCGTCCCGGCGGGCAGCACGCTGGCGGTGGTCGGGCCGTCAGGCGCGGGCAAGTCGACGCTCGCGCGCATCCTGTTCCGTTTTTACGACCTGACCGGCGGGCGGGTGACGATCGACGGACAGGATATCGCGCGGGTGACCCAGACGTCGCTGCGCCAGGCGATCGGCATCGTGCCGCAGGACACCGTGCTGTTCAACGACACGATCGGTTACAACATCGCCTATGGCCGCGAGGGCGCGGATCAGGCCGAGGTCGAGGCGGCGGCGCGCGGTGCCGCGATCGGCGACTTCATCGCCAGCCTGACCGACGGGTACGACACGCGCGTCGGCGAGCGCGGCCTGAAACTTTCAGGCGGGGAAAAGCAGCGCGTGGCGATCGCGCGCACGCTGCTCAAGAACCCGCCGATCCTGATCCTCGACGAGGCGACCAGCGCGCTCGACAGCCGGACCGAGGCCGAGATCCAGGATACGCTGGAGGCGATCGAGCGCGGGCGCACGACCATCGTCATCGCCCACCGGCTGTCGACGATCGTCAATGCCGACCAGATCGTCGTGCTCGACCAGGGCCGGATTGCCGAGCGCGGGACTCATGCCGAGCTGCTGCGGCGCGGCGGGCTCTACGCCGAAATGTGGAACCGCCAGGCATCCGAGCGCGAGGAGGCGCTGGCGGCCGCCGAATGAGATCAATTCCAGGAGAGATGAAGTGACCAACGATCGAACGTCGACGCGCGGCGCAAGCACCGCCGCCTGGACCGGACTGGCCGGAGTCGGGCTGGTCGGCGGCGGGCTGGCGCTGTGGTCGGCGCTGGCGGCGCGCACCGCGACGCAGCTGGTGCCCACGGACGGTCGGTTCATCGACGTCCCCGGCGCGCGGCTGCACTATACCGACCAGGGCAGCGGCCCGCCGATCGTGATGATCCACGGGCTGATGGGCCAGCTGCGCAATTTCACCCATTCGCTGACCGGGCGGCTGGCGCGCGACCATCGCGTCATCTGTGTCGACCGGCCCGGCTGGGGGCATTCGACGCTGACCGGCAGCACGCGACCCGGCATCGTCGCGCAGGCCGGCATGATCGCCGAGCTGATCGGTGCGCTGGGTCTGGAGCGGCCGCTGGTCGTGGGCCATTCGCTGGGCGGTGCGGTTGCGCTGGCGATGGCCGTCCATCATCCGGATCGGGTGGGCGCGCTGGCGCTGGTGGCGCCACTCGCCCGGCCACAGGACACGCCGCCATCGGTGTTTCGCGCACTTACCGCCCCGGCGGCGCTGCGTGGCCTGATCTCGTGGACGCTCGCGGTACCGGCGGGCACCTTTACCGGTCCGGCGACCGCGCAGGCGATCTTTGCCCCCGATCCGGTGCCGGCCGATTTCGCGACGCGCGGCGGCGGTGCGCTGGCGCTGCGCCCGCAAAGCTATCGTGCCGGCGCGTTCGAACTGAGCATCGCGCATGACGAGATGGCCGCGCTCGCTCCGCGCTATGCCGAGATCGGGGTGCCGGTCGCGATCCTCTATGGCCGCGACGACGCGGTGCTCGACGCGATCTATCACGGCGAGGAAGCCGCCGGGCAGCTGCCCGGGGCGACCGTCGAGCTGATCGCGGGCGGGCACATGCTGCCCGTCACCCGGCCGGATGAGACCGCCGCCTTCGTCCGAAGCGTCGCGGCGCGCATGGCCACGCGCTGAACACCCCGGCATCGCGCCGTCCACAACAAAGTGGCGCGCGCGACCGGGAAAGGGGGTTGCCGCATCCGGGCGCGCGCGGGATAGCGACGGCAATGTCCGATCCGTTGCGCGTCCTTCAATCGACCTTCGGCTTCAGCGCGTTTCGCGGCGTGCAGGCGCAGGTGATCGATCGCGTGCTGGCGGGCGTACGGACGCTGGCGGTGATGCCGACCGGGGCAGGCAAGTCGCTCACCTATCAGCTGCCGGCGGTGATGCTGCCCGGAACGTGCGTGGTAATTTCGCCGCTGATCGCGCTGATGCACGACCAGCTCCGTGCCGCGCAGGCGCTGGGTATCCGTGCGGCCGCGCTGACATCGGTGGACACCAACCGTGCGGAGACGATCGACCGCTTCCGCGCGGGCGCGCTCGACCTGCTCTATGTCGCACCCGAGCGCGCGTCGGGCGACGGCTTTCGTCAGTTGCTCAATCAATCGCCGCTCAGCCTGTTCGCGATCGACGAGGCGCATTGCGTCAGCGAATGGGGGCATGATTTCCGCCCCGACTACCGGCTGCTCCGCCCGCTGATGGATGCATTCCCCGACGTGCCGCGGCTGGCGCTGACCGCCACTGCGGACCGGCATACGCGCGCCGACATCCTCGACCAGCTCGGCATCGGTGCCGACGGGTTGATCGTGGCCGGGTTCGACCGACCCAACATCCATTATGCGATCTCGCCGCGCGATTCCGCGGCGCGCCAGATCGCCGAGATCGTCCGCGCGACCGAGGGTCCCGGCATTGTCTACGCCCCGACGCGCAACGGGGTGGAGAAGCTCGCGGGCCAGATCGCGGCGCTGACCGGGCGGCCGGTGCTGCCCTATCATGCCGGGCTCGAACCGGCGGTGCGCGCGTCCAACCAGTCGGCGTTCGTCGCATCCGAAGACATGATCATCGTCGCGACCGTCGCGTTCGGCATGGGGATCGACAAGCCCGACGTCCGCTTCGTCATCCACGCCGCGCTGCCCAAGTCGATCGAATCCTATTATCAGGAAACCGGCCGCGCCGGGCGGGACGGCGATCCCGCGATCGCGCATCTGTTATGGGGCGCGGAGGATTTCGTCCGTGCGCGCCAGCGCATTGCCGAGGTCGAACCCGCACGCCACCCGGGCGAGCGCGCGCGCCTCGATGCGCTGGTGACGCTGGTCGAAACGCCGGGATGCCGACGCGCCGTGTTGCTGAGGCATTTCGGCGAGGACCCGCCCGAACGGTGCGGCAATTGCGACCATTGCCTCAACCCGCCGGCGGTTCGCGACGCGACCGAGCTTGCGCGCAAGCTGTTATCCGCGGCCTATCGCACCGGACAGAGCTTCGGTATCGGCCATCTCGAAAAGGTGCTGGTCGGCGGCCGCGATGAACGTATCGAGCGGCTGGGCCACGACCGCCTGTCGGTGCATGGCATCGTCGACGGCGCGGAGGCGTCGCTGCTGCGGCCGGTGGCGCGCGCATTGCAGGCCCGCGGCAGCCTGGTCGCCAACGAACATGGCGGGCTGATGCTGGCGGGCGACGCGCGCGCAATCCTGAAGGGCGAGGCCGAGGTCGCGATCATCGTCCCGCCCAAGCGCCTGCGCGCCGCCCGCGGCCGCGCCGGGGCAATCGCCGCGCCCGTCGGCAACCCGCTCTATGAGGCGCTGCGCAGCAAGCGTCGCGAGCTCGCCGCGGCTGCCGCCCTGCCCCCCTATGTCATCTTCCACGATTCGGTGCTGCGCGATATGGCGTTGCAGAAGCCCGCCTCGCTGGCCGAGATGGGGCGGATCAGTGGCGTCGGCGCGCGCAAGCTCGACGCTTATGGCCAGGCATTTCTCGACGTGATACGCACCGGCGCATGATTCCGTTCTGGCTCGCGATCCCGCTGGACCCGTTGCCGCGCGACGTGACCCGGTTCGTCGAGCAACATGAAAGCTGCGCGCATTTTCGGGGCGAAGAGCCCTATGATGCCGCGCGTGCCCGCGAACTTGAGCGCAAGATCGCGCAGAGTTGCAGAGGTCTGGCGCGCAAACGGGCGCGTCTGGAACTCAAGTATCGGCGCAGCGCGACGGTTCAGGCCGTGCTCGCCGAACATGCTCTCGAGGATTGAATGCAGATCCGACCGATCGACCCTATGATAGCCGTCGCGCCTCAGGTGCAGGTCGGCGATCTGGTGCAGGTCGCCGCGCTCGGTTACCGCGCCATCGTCAACAACCGGCCTGACGATGAGGAGCCGGGTCAGCCAGATGGCGCCGCGATCCGCGCGGCCGCGGAGGCCGCGGGACTGCGCTATCATGCGATCCCGGTGACGCATGCCGGCTTTTCGCTGCCGCAGGTCGAGGCGATGATCGCCGTCCGCGCGGAGGCCGATGGACCGGTACTCGCCTTTTGCCGGTCGGGCACGCGCTCTTGCTATCTCTGGGGGCTGGCGGCCGCGCGCGAGGGCACGCCGGTCGCCGAGATCATCGATCTGGCTGCGGCGGCCGGCTACGACCTGTCGCCCATACAGCCGCTGCTCGATCAGCTTGCGCGAGGTTGATGGACGCCGCGCTGCTGCTCGGCTCGCTCGCCGCCATCCTGATGCTTGCGGCGATGGCGAGGGGTTTGGGCCTTGGCATTCCCGATCCACTCGACGAAGCGGCTGCGATGCGGGTGGCCGAGCAGACGGTGGCCGGCTTCGCCGCGCATTCGGTAGCGCTGGCGAAGGACAATCGCGCCGCCGTCGTCACGGGGATCGACGGCGACATCGTGTTGCTCAAGATGCTCGGCGCACGCATCGCGGCGAGGTATTTCCTCACGCCGCCGCATCGGCACGAGACGCCGGAGGGGATCGAGGTCGATAGCGGCGACCCGTGGTTCGGCCGCATCAAACTCGCCAGGCCTTACCCGACGGAGGTGAGCGAGTTCTGATCATTCATGTGCGGGTGAGATCACTCAGCCCGGCAAGACGCGGCGCGCGGGGTCGTCCACCTAGGGCGTGATGAAGTTAGGTCGACGCGCGCTCTAACGACTTTCTCGCCACCCCGGCCCCGTGCCGGGGTCCACCGCGCCGCGTAGCTTCGACAGTTGTGGCGTGTCACCCCGCGGACCCCGGCACAAGACCGGGGAGACGAAGGTTGATTCCGTGCAGAGTCATCATGCGCAAGGACATCACGCCGGTCGCGAGGCGGAAAGAAAAAGGGAGGCCGGTTTCCCGACCTCCCCAATTCGTTTCAACCCTTGCGGATTGATTACATGCCCGAACCCGGACCGTAGGTGATTTCCACCCGGCGGTTCTGCAGTTCACGCACGCCATCGGCGGTGTCCACGCGCGGACGGCTTTCGCCGAACGCTTCGGTCGTGATCACGCCATCCGGGATGCCACGCGAGCTCAGATAAGCGCGGGTCGCATCGGCGCGACGCTGCGACAGACCGACATTGTAGCTCGCGGCACCCGACTTGTCGGCGTGGCCGGCCAGCATGACCTGCGCATTGCCGCACGACTGATAGTTCGACACCGCGTTGTCGAGGATGCCGGCCGCCTCAGGCGTGATGTCCGACTTGTCCCATTCGAAGAACACGATGTACGGCCCCGGGGTGCAGACCACTTCCGGCGGCGGAGGCGGCGGAGGCGGAGGCGGCGGGGGAGGCGGCGGCGGCGGAGGCGGAGGCGGCGGCGGTGCCGCGGGCTCGCCGAAGTTGAAGGTCAGGCCGCCGAGGATGCTGTGCGACCGGAAGCGCGAGTCGAGGCTCGCACCGGTGGCCGCGACAACGGTCACGTCATCGGCGTTGAAGAAGCGATACTTCACGCTGACGTCGACATTGTCGGAGAGCGGCGCGCGCACACCGGCCAGAACCTGCCAGGCAAAGACCGTGTCGCTGTCGTCGAGCAGAACGCGCGGCAGAACGCCGAAATCGCTGTACTTGACGCGCGCGACACCGACGCCGCCGCCCACAAAGCCCTGAGCACCGTCGTCGGGCCCAAAGTCGATCAGGCCGTTGGCCATGAAGCTCAACGCCGACGAGTCACCCGTGGCCGGATTCTCGTAGATGCCCGCCGGAACGCCGCCGACCGGGATGGTCAGCTGGTGCGCATCGACGCTCGCTTCGCGATAGCCGACTTCGGCTTCGACGCGGAACGGCCCGAAGTCATAGCCGATCGTGGCATCGACATCCCAGCCATAGTCATTGTCGGTGGACAGGATGTTCTGGCCAGTGCTCGACAGGTCGAAATCATGATCTTCAACGATCATCGCGCCGCCTTCGACGCCCACATACCACGCGTTGTCGCGGGCGAGGGCGGGAGTAGCGAGCGCGGTAGTCGCAAGCGCCAATGTGATGGCAAGCTTCCGCATTGTAATCCCCTTTCCTGGTTGTCCTACGGACAGCGCAAACTCCCTACTCGGGTGTTAGTTTCCGTGCAAGCGCACAATATCGTCCGTTGTTGCGCGATAGACACAATCAAGCTGCAGCAATCAGACCATGTGCGCGGAGTGCGGAAAGTAGTGCGGCGATCGTGGCACGCGCCTGTTGGTCCACCACCGCACCGCCGGATGGGTCCGCGATCGCGGGCTGGCGCGCCCCGACGACCTGCATGCCCGCGACCTGGAAACGGGTACCGCGAAGCTCGCCCTGCGACCACTCCGCACCCAGCCATGTCAGCATGACTCCGTCGACGATCGACCATGCCGACATGCCGACGGTGGGCACGTGGTGCCGCCAGCCGCCGGTCGTCCAGGTCGCAATCTGGCCCTCCCGTCCGGTCCAGACGTCGGTCGCTGGCGCACCGACGATCCAGCAGTCGCCAGGCGTGGGATCTTCCGGAGGCAGCCCGGTCGTCCCGCGCACCACGAGGTGGAGCAGCGTGTCGATCGCGACCAGGGCCTCGTTGTGCGTCAGTTCCTTCTGCGCCTGACCGGCATAGAGCATCGGCAGCGAGAACCGGGGGGTCTTGTCGTCATCCATGGGTTCACCTTTCATGAACGGGTCATTGCTGTGCGGAGATGATCAGCGGGCGGGATGCGCCATGCGTGCCGAGCTGTCTGACCTCGGCGCTCGCCAGCGCCGCGGCGACGGCGGGATCGTCAACGGCCAGGGCCGGCATGGACACCTCGGCCACCACCACGTCGCCATCCGCCCGGTGCAACGTGACCCGATAGCGTTCCGCGTCTTCGCCCAGCGGCACATCGGCGCCGTCTATCCAGGTCCAGCCGCTGCGGCCGCGGCGCCGCCACGACAGCATTAGGGCGTCGCCCGGCGTGCGTTGCCACGTGCCATGGACCGGCGCGGGCGGCACCAGCGACCGACCATCGATCCGGACCGTCGCGCGCGACGGGTCGGGCCGGTCGCCGATCCCGCTCGCCTCGACCTGCATGTCGACGCCAATCAGCGCGGGCGACAGATCGATCGACCGCAACGCGTCGCGGTCGAGCAGGACGAAGCGCTCGTCCGGCTGATGCGTGCCGATCGCCCATTCGGTGCCGCGCCGTCCGCGCCACAGGCGCGACAGCCGCCATCGGTTCGCCCCCAGCGGCACGGCCGATCCGAACTGCACCAGCTCATCCCCGATCAGCGCCGCGTTGGCACCTGCCGCCAAAGCACGGTCATCCGCATCTTCCAGCATCATCGCCGCGTTCAGGAGTGCGACGACGATCTCATTCCGCCGGTCCTCGATCGTGGCGGGACCTTCGCGCAGCGGCGTCGCGACGCTGCCGATCACGCTCGGCGGGGCCGTGCGGCCTTGCGGCGTCCAGCGCGCGCCATCGGGACTCGTCGCGATCGCCGCGCCGCGCCAGCCCGACGACGTGCCGGCGGCCGCGATCAGCAACTGCGCGCGCTCGACCAGTGCATCGTCGATCAGCGGCGCCTCGGCGATCGCCAGAACGGTGGGCCCGTGGACCAGATCGGGCGCGGGCGCGACCCGGCCCGAAGAACCGGCGTCGATCACCCCCGCGCCGGTGATGCGCCGCAGCTCGAGCACGACCGTCATCGCTTCCAGGGTCCAGCCGGTCACGCGCCAGACCCCGGGCTCGCCCTCGATGGCGACCCGCGATCCGGGCGCGATGTCGATATCGCGCCAGTCCAGCGTCACCCGGCGCTGCTCGCGCTCGCGGTCGGCGCGGATCAACGCCTGTCCCGCGAGCCGGCGTGCGTCGCCAGGCGTCACCACGGCGGGAAGGTCGATGCGCAGTACGCGCCGCGCGGCCCCAGTACGCACGATGCGCTGGACACTCGACTGGTAATCGCGTGCGGCGTCATAATGCGCGACCGTGACCGTGCCGGGCGTCGTTTGCGCGGACGCGATACGGCGCTGCCGACGTGCCGCGCCTGCCCGCGCGCCTTCCACCGCAGCGCCCGCGTCGCGGATCAGCCGCGCTGCGCCGGTTCCGGCATCGGGGCGCAATCCGCCGTCCTCCGCGACGAACCACAGGCCGTAGGCGCTCGCCAGACCTTCCGCGAGCCCGCGGATCGTCGAACCATATGCCGAATAGCCCGTCACCGTTTCGCCGGTCAGCGCGGGGGTGATCTGCCCCTCGCCGACCTCTGCCAGGATCGTGCCGACGTCCAGTGGCAACGCCTCCGCCACGACTTCAAAGGTCAGCGAAGGGAGACGATTGCCGAAATCCGCCAGCTGAAGCTGCTCGAACACGACATAGGCGCAGCCGGCATAAGCGGGTGTCGCCGCGCTTCCCTCGACCGCCGCGATCAGCGGGTCGACGGCCTGCGCCTCGTCGCCGCGATGCAACCGAAAGTCCGCGACCTCGCTCTTGAAATCGCCTGCCGCGCCGCGCAACAGCCGTCCGTCGGCCCAGATCCGTCGTACCTCGCGCACCGGCCGTGCCGACAGCAGTACCGCAAAGGACGCCGAATAACTGTAGGTGGTGGTCGCCGCGACACCCTTTCCGCCGCCGCTGCGGCCGCGCGCCTCGATCAGGTCGGTCGACCAGATCACCGATCCGGCAACGCGCATCGTTCCAAAGATGTGGGGAATGGCCGTACCATAGCTCGACGTCTGGACCGCCAGTTCGGTCAGGCGTGGCCCCTCGCGCCGTCCCGGCCGGAACAGCACCGCATTGTCGACCGCCTGGCCCAGCAGCGATCCGACCGCCGCGCCGATCGGCCCGCCGATCGCGCCGCCCGCCACCGTCAGTACCAAGGTCGCCATCTAGCTGTCCTCCAACCCCGTCCGATAATGCCAGCGACGACGGATCGGCCATGGCGGCGCGCCCGGTCGCTCGACGACGCGGCGCAGCCACGCGTCGGCGTGGATCACCCCCGTGCCGCTGTCGATCGCCAGGTGCAGCTGGCCCGGCCCGGCCTGGACCAGCAGGATCGCGCCCGCACCGGCGGGGCCGGGTTCCAGCCCGGCCAGCCTGGCCCAGTCGTCGCCGATCCCGGCTTCTCCGGTGCGCAGCGCGTAGCCTGTGGGCACCGGCCCTGAATATCCCGCGCCCGCCAGCGCCAGCGCGACCAGCCCCACACAGTCGAGCCCGTGCGCGATCGTCCGGCCGTGCAGCCGAAAGGGCGCGCCGACGGCGGCGCGCGCCGCCGCGACGATCCGCGCCTCGTTCATCCGCCCGGATAGCGCGTGAGCAGGTCGATGCCCGGCAAGTGCGGTTCGCCGCGGAAATTGGCCGCGTTGGCAAAACGGTCGCGGCAGGTCTCCAGCCGCTTGTCGCACCCCTCGGTGATCTCGATCCGCGCGTCGCCGCTCGCAAAGCGCGGCGGGCGGCGCAGCGTCACCACGTTGCCGTCCGATGCCACGACCTCCTCGGCCAGCCCCGAATTAGCGCCGGTCAGCCAGCGGATGCGCCCGCCCGCCCAGCCATTGGCGACCGGCTCGGCGATGTCGAGGGTCAGCACCTCGTCCTGCGCGTCGGTCACCTGACCAACCCGTGCGCGCGCAGCCATCGCCACCCGGCAACGCCGGTCGCCCAGCTCCGCGCGGCACGTCGGCGATGTCTCCTCGCTCGCCGGCGCGTCCAGCAGCGCGGCGATGCCCGTCAGCTCGGCCGCGAACCCCGTATCGGCCAGCTCGACCGCACCGATCTCGCCCTCGCCCAGCGGCACCGCCTGATGGCCGGGCTGCGTCCAGTCGACCGCCGTGATCGTCACGCGCGCGCCGTCCCAGCGTCCGGCGATCAGGTCGGTGGCGCTGATCGTCCCGTGGTCGATCGCACCGCGCACCTCCATCGTATCAGCGTCGAGCGCGTCGCTGCGCTGGATCGCCGACGGCGTCATGCCCGGCGCAGCCCGATAGATCAGCCCATCGCGAACCAGGTCGCGATCGTGCGAGGTCAGCCCGATCGCCACGCCATCGCGCCGCTCGATCCGCCAGCACAGCGCCAGCGTGGTCACCTCGCCGGCCAGCCAGTCGATGCTCATGCCTCGCGCACCTCGACCAGCGGCACGCTGGCCGCCACGCCCGCCAGGAACGTCGCGCGGCTGACGCTCAACTGGTCCTCGGCGAAACGCACCGGCACGTCGAACCGGAAGCCCGCAGTGACGATCGCACCGTCGGGCGGCGCGTTGTCGAGCGACAGCCATCCGCCCGCTTCGACCACGAACGCGCCGGTCTCGACCCCATCGATCGCGACGCGCACGCTGCCCGCTACCGGCCGGGTGATGCGCCGCTCGGTCTCGCCGTACCGCTTGATCAGCGCAAAGCGCGTCGTCACGCCGTCACCGGCCCCCAGCGCCTGGTCGGTCGGGCCGGGCGCACCATCATCGTCGCGCGACGATGCGTCGAACGGGTCGCGCAGGCGGAAGCCGCGCGCCGGCCCCATCCGCGCGCGAAAGAAGGCGAGCAGTTCGGCGATGTCGGCTTCCGATCGCACGCCCGGCCCGGCATCGTACCGCGTTCGCGCCGCCGCCCAGTTGGCGTTGCGCTTTTCCTGTCCGCCCGCGCTGCTGACGATCGCGGTCGACCATTCGGGGATCACTTCCGCCTCACGCCCCAGCGCCAACGGGAACAGCACGTCGTCGAACGGCGTCACCGCATCCTCCTCCACATCGAAATGAATGAAGCCGTCGCGCATCATCTGCGGCAGCGCCCAGATGAAGGTCGCCGCGACGCCGCGCGCCCGCGCCACTTCGGCGGCCGCGTCGATCGCTGCCCATTGCGGCGCATCCTCGGGCTTCAGCACGAAGCCCGAAAAATAATGTTGCCGCTCGACCGGATAGCCCAGCCGAACGGTCGCCGCCGCCACCGCCCGCGCGCTTGCGCCCGTATTGCCGGTCGCCGCCCAGTCATAATCCTCGAGCTGCAGCACATCGAACGCCGGGCTTGCCCAGCCGACCGGCAGCGCCGCGCGTTTCCACTCGGGCGCCGCTTCGTTGAGGATGGTGGGCAGATAGGCGAGCAGCAGCAGCTCTGCCCCCGGCGCCGCCGCCCGCACCGCGTCAGCCAGTGCCGCAGTCGATTGCGCCAGCATCGCCCCCGCCTGGTCGAGCAGCGCGATCTGCGCGGCCGACAGCGGCGCCTTGACGTTCGCAATCTCCGGCGGCGCACCCCCGAACGCCGCGCGCGCGGCATCGTCGTAGAGGCATGGCCGTCCGTCGAGCATCAGCCACCACCACGGCTCGCCGATCTGAAACCGCACCCGCGCCCCGCCGTCGGCGGCAATCGCGACAAAGGCCAGCGCCACCGCGCGCAGATAGCTCATCGCCGCCGCGCTCGCCGGCGACAACAGCGTCGATGGCGGCACCCATCCGGTCAGCGCCGGCGATCCGTCCCAGGCGCGCTGCTTCCAGTCGCCCCAGCAATGCGCGTCGAACAATTCGTAGCTCAGCGACCAGATGATCTCGTAATCCAGCTCGGCCGCCCGCCGAGCAAAGTCGCGGTGCCACGCGATGCATGGCGCATTCAGCGCCCCGCCATTCAGGCTGACCAGCAATTGGTCACCCGAGGCCTCGAGCCGGAAATAGTGGCTCATGCCGACATAATGGACGATCGCATCGCGATAGCCGAGATGAAGCGCGTTGTGCAGCACCCGCGCCGGGGTCAGGTTATAGGTGTCGTCATAGCCGTTGGCGATGCCCAGCCCATGTTCGGGCACGATTGCATCGCCGATCGCCAGCGACGATCCCGGCCCATCGCAACGGATCTCGGTCAGCTCCGCCCAACCCTCGGCGGGCACGGGCAACAACGCATCGCCGTTGGTATAGCCCGGCGGCACCAGCGAGATGAACATGCGGTCGACATCGCCCGCAAACACCGGATCGGCCTCGCCCGGCAACAGGAATCCGCCGTTCAGCGCCGCGAAGTCGAGCGTGATCGTCGCATCCTCGGGCATGCCGGTGGCATAGTTCCACAGCCGGACATACCAGGCGCGCGGCGCGCCCGCCGCATCGCGCCCCTCGATCGTCAGCGTCGGGCCGTTGATCGCATCCAGCGGCAGGATGCCCGCCGACCGCCAGCGAAAGCGCAGTCGACACCCCCGAAAATCGCGGTCGGTCGCATAACGGAGCAGGGGATGGTCCCAACGGTCCTCCGCTTCCCAGATCAGCCCGGCCAGATCGTCGGCGCGATAGAAGACCGCATCGACGCGCATCGCGTCCGGCGCGGTCGTCACGACGCTCGCCATCATCGGTCGCGGGAAATTGACCGTCCAGTACCGCGGATCGAACCGCGTCAGCACGCCCTCGTCCTGCACCGTCCGCGCCCGCATCAACCAATGCCCCACGCCTACCTCCGTTGCCCCCAAAGGGTCGCCCCGGCGAAGGCCGGGGCCGCCAGCCCGGACGCGTCGCCCCGGCGCAGGCCGGGGCCTCAGGCCAATTGCGCCCTAAGCCTCCACCAACGCCGCCCGCACCGCCCGCGCCACTTGCCGGCTCGATTGCGCCAGCGCCCGCGGCGCGTCCCCAGCGCCGGCATTGACGGTGATGGCCACCCTGACCTCGCGCGCGCCACTCGCCTGTGGCACCGCCACCTGCCCACTCGCGGTCGGCACGAACAATTCCGGCCCCCGCTCGCCCACCCAATAGGGCCGGCCGGGCGCCACCGGACCGCCCGTCGCCCGTCCCGGCGCACCGAACAGCCCGGCTGCCACCCCGGCCAGGCTGCCGAGCAGCCCACCGCCCCCGACCCCGCCGCCAATCCCGCCGCCCAGCGCCGCCAGCCCGCCCTGCACCGCCTGTGCCGCAATGCTCGCCAGCACCGCTTGCGCGGTCCGCCCCAGATCGTCGAAGCCCAGCCGTCCGGTCCGCACCGCGCGCAGCAACGTCGTTTCGATCGCCCGCCCCGCCCGGTCGACCCCCGCCGCAAACGGCCCCTCCAGGCTGTCGCGCATCGCGCTGACGTCGCGCTCGAACGCGCGCGTATCCGCGCGCACGCTGACGATCAGCCGCTCGATTTCCTCATCCATCCGGAAATGCCTCCATCAGCCGCGCGACCGTCGCCCGGTCGACGCCCTCGCTCGCCTCGCCCCCCACCGCTTGCACCAGCGCGGCCAACTCGGCCGGGGTCGCGCGCCAGAACTGGTCCGGCGACCAGCCGAACACCGCCCCCGCCATCCCCGCCAGCCGCCCGGCAGCACCCGCAAAATCCTCCCCGGCACGGGGAGGGGGACCGTTCGCGATCAGCGAATGGTGGAGGGGGCACTCCCCACGCGTCACGCCGCTCACCGCCCCGCCAGGATCTGCCCGATCAGCACGCGCAGCACCGGCGTCGCCGCCGCCAGCCCGCCCGCCGTCACCCCTTCGGCAAAGGCTTCGCGGGTCAGCCCCGCCGGTCGCTCGGCCAGGCAGTGCCAGAACAGGGCGACCATCTCGCCCAGCCCCAGCCGACCCCCGGCGGCGCGCTCGACCAGCGCGAACAACGGCCCCAGCTCGCTCTCCGCCGCCACCAGCGCCCCGAAACTCGGCCGCACCACCAGCACCACGCCCGCCACCCGCAACGAGGCCTCCCCCCGCACCGGATTGGCAACATGAAGCCCCTCCCGTTGAGCTTCGCTCGCCTTCGGCTCAGGGGAGGGGTTGGGGTGGGGGCTGTCCGTCTTGGAACTGCCCGTCAGAGCGCCCGTCACGCGCTCACCACCGGCCCGGAACTCTCAAGGCTCAAGGTGTAGTTGCGCTCGCCATTGAAATCCCCGGCATAATCGAGCCGCGTGACCAGGAACCGCCCAGTCATCGTCTCGCCGCTCTCGAAGCTCAGCCGATAATCGTCGATCGTCCCCGCCAGCGCGTTCGCCTTGACCCGCGCTTCCGCCGCCGACCCGGTGAACACGCCCGCGCCCGACACGCTCACCGACCGCACGCCCGCGCCCGACAGCAATTCGCGCCAGCCACCCGACCCCTTGCTGGTGATGACCACCGCCTCGCCGTTCACGGACAATTGCGTCGTCCGCAGCCCCGCGACCGTCGCGAACGCGACCGGCGATCCGCCATCGCCCACCTTCAGCAAAAACGCGCTTCCCCGCTCCACCGCCATGCCCATTCTCCTCTAACAAAAAGCCCCTCCCCTTTAGGGGAGGGGTTGGGGTGGGGCCTGTCCTCCCATGATCCTCCCCGAGCGCGCTCGGGGAGGGGGACCGTTCGCCAAAGGCGAATGGTGGAGGGGCCTCTCACCCCAAGACCCAACCCTACCCCGCCGTGGCAAAGCCACGCCGTCGGACGGAGCCTGCGACCCGCCGTCCGGGCGGGCGCTTGTTCGCGCAATAGCGCCGCTATTGCGCAGCGCCCGCCCGCAGCCCCCGCACCCGGAACTCGCTGATCAGCGCCCATCGCCCCGCGCCCTCGCGCACAACTCGCGACCGCACGAGCACCAGGCTCGCGACCCGCCACCCACCGCCCAGCTCGGCCGCGATGTCCAGCACCGCCGCCTCCACGGCGTCGCCCAGCGCGCGCAGCCGCTCGGGTCGCTCGCCCGCATCGCGGATCGTCACGGTCGCCCGCGCCTCGCGGCCGTCCTGATCCTTGGTGCCCCAGTCGGCGATCAGCGGCTCCTCGACCACGGCGTGCGGCAGCGCCGCGCGCACCGGCGGGGCATCGAACGCGCCCGCCAGACCGGCGACCTCGCCGATCGCGGCCAGCATCGCTGCCTGCAACTCGACCCTCATCGCACCAGCCCCCCGATCCAGCGCGCTTGGCGGTCCGCCGAGTAGATGACGATCTCGTCGCCCTCGACCCGCACCGCCGCCTCGCCCAGCGCTGCACGGGCGGCATCCGTCACCCGCGCGACCGCCCGCCGCTCCGCCACCGCGCCAATCGTCCGCGCCCGCGCGCTCAGCCGTTCGAGCACGGCGCGCCCCCCATCCGCATGCGGCGATAGGGTCGCCACAGCGCGGTCACCGCCATCGGTGCCGGCTCGGCCGCATCGCGCGCATTGAACCAGTGCGCCGCCAGCCGCGCCGCACCTTGTGCGACCGGCGCAGGCAGCCCGTCCCAACCGTCTGCCAGTCCCGCGACCAGCGTCACCTGCACGCGCCCTGCAATGCCGGGATCGCGCACCAGCACCCAGCCGCCGCCATCGGCATCCAGGTCGATCGCATAGGCATCGTTGGCCAGCGCGAACGCCGCGCCCTCGGCGGGCAAGCCCGTGACGCCCGTGATCGCCCGCACCGGCGTGGCCCCGATCCGCTGCCATCCGCGCATCGCGGGCAGCGTCGCCACCATCTCGCGCGCGACCGTGACCTGCCCGATGAACTGCTCGCACAGCCCCAGCGCGCTTTCCGCGAGCGTCGCGATCAATGCATCCTCGCGCCCGTCGCCCGATCGCAGCCATTCGCGCACCGCCGCCACCGCTGCGGCGCGATCCGCCGCGCCCAGCGACACTTCGCCGGGTCCATTCGCTCCAAAGCTCATCGCCACCCCCGCGAACCGCCCAAAACCGAAAGGGGGGAGCGCCACGCCGGCCCTCCCCCCGGCCCGCTCACGCCACCGCGAACTTCATCAGCTTGATCGCCTCCGAATTGCTGACGATCCCGCCGATCCGCTTGACCGCATAGAAATGGACGTACGGCTTGTTCGAATAGGGATCGCGCAGGATCTGCGTCTCGCTGCGCTCGGCGATCAGGTATCCGGCGCGGAAATTGCCGAACGCGATCGACAGGCTGTCTGCGGCGATGTCGGGCATGTCCTCGGCCTCGACCACCGGATAGCCGAGCAATGTCGCCGGCTGCCCGGCCGACAGCGACGGCTGCCACAGGAACGCGCCGTCGACGGTCTTCAGCTTGCGGATGCGCGCCAGCGTCGCCGAATTCATCACGAACGACGCGCCCTGGCGATAGGGCGGGCGCAGCGACGTCACCAGGTCGATCAGCCGCTCGTCCGGCGCGGTGCCGAAATTGCCCGCCGCGCCGCTCGGTACATATTGCAGCGTGCCGAACGCGCGCGTCGCATCGCCCGTCGTCGCGGTCGGCTGGGTCAGGAAGCCCTTGGGCCGGTTGGTGCCGTTGCCGCTCACGAACGCCTGCCCCTCGGCGCGCGCGAATTCGGTTGCGATCTCGTCGGCCAGCCACGCTTCGACATCGAACGCGGCATCGTCCAGCATCGCTTGGCTCGCCGCCGGATTGGCATAAAGCTCGCCCATCGGCGGCGACAGTTCGTTGAAGCTCGGCGTCGCGGTCTCCGCGCGCGCGCCGGTTTCCGCCGCCCAGCCCGACGGCGTGCCCCCGCTCGCGACCAGCTTGCGGTATCCGGCGCTGCCCACCCGCACGACATTGGCGATCGCGCGGATGGGCGAGATCGCCTTCAGCGTCCGGTCGACGACCGCGTCGATCTCCTCGGGCACCGCATAGCCGCCCGCCGCGCCCGTCGCCGAACTCAGCGCCTTCATCTCGATCGCGCTGCCGGTGCGCAGGAAGGTCGAAAAGCCCTCGCTCTTCCCGCCATTACCGGCCAGCATCGGCCGCGCCACCGCGCGCACCGGCTCCACCGCCTCGAAGCTCGCTTCCAGGCCGTCCATCACCTCGTCCATGTCATTCTCCCACAAAGAAAAGATCCTCCCCGAGCTTGCTCGGGGAGGGGGATCACCGGCACCGCCGGTGGTGGAGGGGCCAGGGCCCGCTCGATCTTCAGATTTCGTCGGAAACCATTCCAACCGCTCATCCTCAGGAGCGACTGAGCGAAGCCGAAGCCTGTCCTGAGCGCCTGCCCTGGCAGGCAGTCGAAGGGGCGCGTATCGAACGACGGGCTCAGTCCCCCGTCACCGCATGCACCCGCGCCAGCGGCTGCATCGGCTGCGCGACCAGGCTCACCTCCACCAGCTCCACCCGCTTGAGCGCCCGCGGCCGCGCCCCTTCCGCCGCCACCACCCGGTATCCGAACGACAGCCCGGTCAGCCCGCCGCCCGCGACCAGCCGCGCCAGCCGCGCGTCGCTGATCCGCCCGATCACGCGCAGCCCGCGCGCATCCTCGGCCACCGTCTCGACCTCACCCACCGGCGCGCCCTGATGCTGCCACAGCAGCGGCACCCGCGCCGGCAGCGGCTGGAATGCGCCCGCGCGCACCACGTCGCCGCCGCGATCGACCGCGTCGAACACCGCCGCATAGCCGGCGAAACGCACGCTCACTTGATCCAGCCCGAATGGCCGACCCGCACCGCCAGCGCCGCCAGCATCAGCGCCAGCGCCACCCGGATCACCCATCCGGTGAATGCCTTCAGCGCCGATCGCTTCGCATCGCGCCACGCGCCCAACAGCTCGCGCAGTTCCGCCATGTCCTTGCCCGCGCCCGCATCCTCCAGCCCCAGCCGCGCCAGCGCCCGCCCCGCGCCCAGCTCGCCCGCCTCCTCGACGATCGCGCGCAGCGTCGGCAGGTCCACGCCCGCCCCCTCAGCCTGGCGCAGCAACTGCGCCAGCATCGCACTTTCGCTCATGCCGCTACTCCAAACCCCTAAAGAACAAGGCGTCGCCCCGGCGAAGGCCGGGGCCTCTATGCGATTACGAGCACCAGCCCCTCAAACCCCCAGCATCGCCCGCTTCTCGTCATCGCTCAGGAACCCGGCCGCGTTCACCCGCGCCCACATCCGCTCGCGGTCCTCGGCCAGCGCCGGCACCTGATTGAGGTCCAGCGCGATCGCCCCGCCCGGAAACCACGCCGCCACCCCTTCGCTGATCCCGCCCAGGATGCGCTCGGCCACCGGCAGGATCGCCTGCCGCCACAGCGCCTTGTTCGCCTCGCGATAATTGGCATAGGCATTGTCGCCGGGCAGGCCGATCAGCATCGGCGGCACCCCGAACGCCAGCGCGATCTCGCGCGCCGCCGCCGCCTTCAGCCCCACGAAATCCATGTCCGCCGGCGTCAGGCTCATCGCCTGCCATCTCAGCCCGCCCTCCAGCAGCATCGGCCGCCCGGCATTGGCCGCGCCCTGGAACGCCGCTTCCATTTCGGCGCGCAGCCGGTCGAACTGCTCGGGCGACATCGCCGCCCCATCGCCGGGATCGAACACCAGCGCCCCCGACGGCCTCGCCGCATTATCGAGCAGCGCCTTGTTCCACCGCGTCGCCGCATTGTGGATCGCCACCGCCCCCGCCGCCGCGCCCAGGCAGCCCAGCCCATAATGATCGTCGGCCGGATGAAAGCTCTTCAGGTGGATGACCTGCGGCCGCCCGTCCGGGCCGTCGACCGCCAGCCGCAACGGCTGCCCGCCCCCCACCGCATAGCGATGGGCGACCGGCCACCCCTGCGCGTCCGCCTCCACCGTCACGCGCTCGGGCCTGAGCGCGAACAGCTCGACCAGCGCCCCGGCAGGATCGGTCAGCAACTGAACATAGGCATTGCCGTGCAGCAACAGCTGCGCCGCCACCGTCTCGATCAGCATCTGCCCGCCCGACCGCGCCCGCACCAGCGCCAGCAGCGCCGGATCGGACGCGGTCAGCGGCGCGCTGCCCACCCCTTCGACCACCAGCCGCACCGCGCGCTGCGCCACCGGATTGTTCAGATAGGCGTCGCGCACTTGCGCGTCATAGGACCGCGGCCACTCGCCCGTGCCCCATCCGCCCCGCATCAACCCGGCACGCGACACCTCGCGCCCGGCCGCCTTGCGCCCGAACCACTTCATGGCAACTCCTTCGAATAAACCTCCCCGGCACGGGGAGGGGGACCGCGCCCAAAGGGCGTGGTGGAGGGGTTTCTCCTTCGCCCGCCGCGGCAAAGCCGCGCCGTCGGACGGAAGCCTGCGGCCCCGCCGGCCGGGGCGGGCGCCGGGCGGCGGATAGCCGCAGCTATCCGCCTGCGCCCGCCCTCACACCACCCGTACCCCCGCCATCGCCCGCTTCCCCAGCATCAGCTCGGTCAGCGCCCACACCAGCGCATCCGCCCGGTCCGGCGACCGCCCCGGCCCGGCATAGCCGCCGCCCGCCACCAGCCCGCACAATTCATCCTCCAGCTCGGGGAACGCCCCGACATGGTGCACCCGCCCACTTTCATACAGCGTCGCGACCGGCTCCGCGCGCGCTGCCTTGCCGTGGCTCGCGTGCACCAGCGTGATCGGCAGGCGGTGGTCCGCCGCCATCAGCACGCTGCGCACCATCGCCCCGCCCTGATTGGCTTCCGCCACCACGCGCATCGCGCCATGTCGCGCCGCACATGCCGCGACCGCCGCTGCCCAGCGTTCGGGCGACGCGCCCGCGACGCTCGAATCCGCGACGACATAGCCATGCCCATCCACCCCGAGCGCGACGGCGACGATGCCGCACGCGTCGCCCTGTTCACCCGCCGGCGGATCAACCCCGACCACCACGCGCACGCTCGATGGAGCCGCGCGCACCCGGCACGCCTCGATCGTCGCGCGCGTCCACAGCGCGCCCTCGACATCCTCGATCAGCTCGCCGTCCAGTTCCTGACGCCCCAGCCGCGTGCCCTGATAGGCGGCGATCATCGCATTCAGAAAGGCCGGGGCCAGGTTGGCGCGATTGTCCCGCGTCCGCCCTTGCGTCTCCACGACGCCGGCATCCTGCTTCAATCGATGGATCAGCGGCACCGCGCGCGGGGTCGTCGTCGCCATCACCCGTGGCCCCTGCCCCTGCCCCCCGTTCAACCGCAGGGTCAGCATCAGATTGTCCCACGCTTCCTCGCCACGCGGCCATTTGGCGATCTCGTCGGCCCACGCCAGGCTATGCTGCGGCCCGCGCAGCCCCTCCGGGTCGGCCGCCGAATAGACATAAGCCACCGCGCCATTGGCCCAGCTCAGCTTGCCGATTGACGGCTCCCAGCGTGGCCGCGTTGCCATCGGCGCAATCCCCAGCAGCCCGCTCTCGCCTTCCACCATCACCCGTCGCACCTCCAGCATGCTTGCCCCGACCAGCGCGATGCGCTGCGCGCCGTCGGCTTCGGCGGCAGCGCGCACCCACTCCGCCCCCATCCGCGTCTTGCCGAAGCCGCGTCCGGCCATCACCAGCCACACCCGCCAGTCGCCGGGCGGCGGCACTTGTCCGGGCCGCTGCCACCACCGCCAATCGTGCAGCACCTGACAGGCGGTGCGTTCCTCCATATCGGCCAGCACCTTTGCCCCCAGGCCATCGGGGTTCAGGAGCGCGCGCTCGATCATCGACCGGTCGGCCATCGCCGGGTCAACCCGCGTCATCGTCGCCTGTCGCGGCCGGCTTTTGTCCTTCATCCTCGGCAAGGGCGACCCGCATCCGCTCGAACATGGCGTCCAGCTTCATGCGCGCATCCGCTTCCTCGACGCGCGCGCCGGCAGCACTTCCGCCGTCACGCTCGCGCTGTTCACGGATCGCCTGGCGGTGGTGCTGGATCAACGCCAGCATCGCGCGCTCCGACAATTCCGGCCCATTCGCGGCCTTTCGCCGCACCTTGACCGGCTCTGGCGAAGCAGCTTCGGCGGGCTCGGCCTCATCCTCGGGATCGAGCGTCTGGAGCGCACGCTCCAGCAGCATCATCTCCAGCCGGACGAACCCTTCCGACAGCGCCTCGGCCATCGCCGCGCGAAACGCCGGATCGGCGCGGCGGCGGCGCTGCACGCCTTCCTCGGAAATGCCCGCCGCCTTGGCCGAACGCCGGATGTTGCAAGTCATCGCCAGCGCGCTCAGGAACCGGTCGATGTCCTTCTTGGTATAGCGCGCGCCCGGCGTGCGCTTGCGGGGTGGTCGCGCCTGTGTCTTTGCCCGCGCCATTTGGTCCTCCCCCTGACTGTCCGAACCGCCGCTGGCCGCCCTAGACGCAATCGGGCCGGAAGGCGTCGCCGCCCCGGCCCGACTCGCAATTCGTCATCGTTCCCGTTATGTGCCAGATCAGCGTGACGATGTCAAGCAAATCTAACCTCTACGGTTAAATGTTGCGGCCGTCACAAAGCCCACTCCCCTTCAGGGGAGGGGTTGGGGTGGGGGCTATCCGTTGCAACCGCCCTCAGACGGTAAAGCTCTCCCCACACCCGCACGCACCCTTTGCGTTAGGGTTGTTGAACACGAAACCGGCGGTGAAATCATCCTCCACCCAGTCCATTGTCGAACCGATCAGGTACAAAACCGAACCGCCATCGACGAAGAAGGTGCCGCCCGGCGTCTCGATCCGCTCATCCATCGGGTTGGCGGCGGTGACATAATCGACCGAATAGGCCAGCCCCGAACAGCCGCGCTTGGGCGTCGACAATTTGACCCCGATCGCATCGGCGGGCGCGCGCGACATCAGCTCGGCGATGCGCGCTTCGGCGCGTTCGGTCAGCAACACGGCGGCGGGCCGCTGGCGGGTGGTGGTCGTCGTGGTCATCACAGCATTCCCAATTCGAGCCGCGCCTCGTCGGACATCTTGCCCGGGTCCCAGGGCGGATCCCACACCAGGTTGACGTCGACGGTGCTGACGCCCGGCACCGCGCCGACGCGCAACTCGACTTCGCCCGGCATCGTTTCGGCAACCGGGCAATGCGGCGTCGTCAGCGTCATCATCACGTCGACATGCCCCTCCGCGCTCACCTCGACGCCATAGATCAGGCCGAGCTCATAGATGTTGACCGGAATTTCCGGGTCATAGATTTCCTTGAGCGCGGCGATGACGTTTTCGTAAATCTCGCCGCCCGGCGCGTCGGGGGCCACGCCCTCGGGCTTGTGCGCCAGGAACCCGTCCAGATAGTCGCGCCGGCGCGGGCCTTCGGTCGCACCTTCGGGCGCGTCCTGCACCCGGGCACGCGGCGGCGGCGCGACCGCGTCGACTTCCTCGATCCTGAAACCCGGTTCGTCGCTCATCCGAAGATCCTCGTCACTCGCTTGATGCCCTCGACCAGCCGCTCGACATCCGCCGCCTGGCTGTGCACCCCGAAACTCGCCCGCGCCGTCGCCGGCACGCCCAGCACGTCCATCAGCGGCTGCGCGCAATGATGCCCGGCGCGGATCGCCACGCCGCTCTCGTCCAATATGGTGCCGATGTCGTGCGGGTGCACGCCCTCGATCGCAAAGCTGACGATGCCCGCCGAATCCGCCGGCCCGAACAGCGTCACCGAATTGATCTTCGACAATGCCTCGCGCGTCATGGCCACCAGTTCGGCTTCGTGGCGGTGAATGCGATCCAGCCCGATCGCGTCGACATAATCGATCGCCGCGTGCAGCCCCAGCGCGCCGACGATATGCGGCGTCCCCGCCTCGAACCGGCCCGGCGGCGGGGCATAGGTCGTGCCCGCAAAGCTCACCCGGTCGATCATCGCGCCGCCGCCCTGCCATGGCGGCATCGCCTCGAGCAGCTCGGCCCGCGCCCACAACGCCCCGATCCCGGTCGGACCATAGAGCTTGTGCGCGGACAGGACGTAGAAATCGCAATCCAGCGCCTGGACGTCGACCGTCATGCGCGGCACCGCCTGGCACCCGTCGAGCAACAGCTTCGCCCCCACGCCGTGCGCCAGATCGGCGGCGCGGCGCGCATCCAGCACCGATCCCAGCACGTTGGAGACATGCGCCAGCGCGACCAGCTTGTGCGCGGGCGTCAACATCGCCGCCATCGCGTCCAGGTCGATCCGGTGATCCGGGGTCAGCGGCACCACGTCGATATGTGCGCCAATGCGCTCCGCGACCAGCTGCCACGGCACGATGTTGGAATGATGCTCCAGCGCGGACAGCAGGATGCGGTCGCCCGGCTTGAGCTGGCTCGCTGCCCAGCTGTGCGCGACCAGGTTGATCCCCTCGGTCGCGCCGCGCACGAACACCACCTCGCCCGCCTCGCGCGCATTCAGGAACGTCGCCACCCGCGCCCGCGCGGCTTCATAGGCGATCGTCATGTCGGCCGACCGCCGGTAGACGCCGCGATGCACCGTCGCATAGCTCGTGTCATAACCGCGCGCGATCGCATCGATCACCGCCTGCGGCTTCTGCGCCGTCGCAGCCGTATCCAGATACGCCCAACCCGCCGGAATCGCCGGAAAATCCGCCCGCACATCCAGCGGCGCCCTGTGCTCCCCCTCCCGCGCGCGGGAGGGGGTCGGGGGGTGGGTCTGGTCCAGCCGAACCGCTTCACCCATGCCCGCCATCCTTTTCACCCGGCATCGCTTCCAGCACCGCCTGCGCCGCGATTTCAAGCGCCGCGCCTTCCGCACCCGCAGCCGTGAAGGCTTGCGTCACGAACGCCTGCAGCATCAGCCGCTTGGCCAGTTCCGGCGGAATGCCGCGCGCCGCCATGTAGAACAGGCCGGCCTTATCCAGCTCGCCCACCGTCGCGCCATGCGCGCACTTCACGTCATCGGCAAAGATTTCGAGCTGCGGCACCGCATTGGCGGTGGCCGTGCGGTCGAGCAGCATCGACTTGACCGACTGGCTGCCGTCGCTCTTCTGCGCGTGGCGCGCGACGCGCACCGCGCCGATATAGCTGCCCGTCGCCCGTCCGCCCAGCACGTTGCGCACCGTCTGGTTGCTGGTCGCTTCCGGCTCGGCATGATGCACGTCGGTGACGATCTCCAGCGTCTGCGCGCCCGTGCCCAGGATCGCGCCGCCCAGCTCGAAATGGCTGCCGCGCGCCAGCCGCACGCCGATCGACAGCCGCCCATAGTCACAGCCCGCGACCAGCGCCTGGACGTTGAGCGTCGCGCCCTCGCCCAGCTCCGCCTCGATCGCGCGCACCGCCACGCCGTCGACCGGCTCCAGCGCCGGGATCAACAGGGTTTGCGCTTCGCCCGCTGCCACGACAATCTTCTCCGGCGCGTCCAGCCGCGGCCAGACGCGGGCGAGCGCGTCCAGATCGGCATAGCGCCATGTCTCGTCACGCCGGGTGGGAAGCGCGGCAATATTCACGCCGCCACCCCCGCATAGCCTTCGCGCTCCAGCTCCAGCGCCAGCTCCGCCCCGCCCGATCGCACGATGCGCCCATCGGCCAGCACATGGACGAAATCGGGCCGGACATAGTCGAGCAGCCGCTGATAGTGCGTGATTAGAATGACCGACTTGTCGGGCGCGCGCATGATCCGGTTGATGCCGTCGCCCACCGCCTTCAGCGCATCGATGTCGAGGCCGGAGTCGGTCTCGTCCAGGATGGCGAGCCGCGGGGCGATAATCCCCATCTGCACCATCTCGTTGCGCTTCTTCTCGCCGCCCGAAAACCCGACATTGACCGGGCGCTTCAGCATCTCGGCATCCATGCCCAGCGCCGCCGCCTGCGCGCGGGCGAGCTTCAGGAACTCCGCGCCCGACAGCGGTGCCTCGTCCCGCCCCTTGCGCTGCGCATTCAGCGCCTCGCGCAGGAACTGGACGTTCGACACGCCGGGAATCTCGACCGGATACTGAAAGCCCAGGAACAAGCCGGCAGCGGCGCGCTCATGCGGGTCTAAATCAAGGAGATCAACCCACCCTTCGTCGCCCCGGACTTGATCCGGGGCCCCGCTGCCTTGCGCGTCAGAAGAAGAAGCGGGACCCCGGGTCAAGCCCGGGGTGACGGCTGTTTGGAACCGCACCGATCCCCCCGTCACCTCATAACCCGGCCGCCCGCCCAGCACATACCCCAGCGTCGACTTGCCCGCGCCATTCGGCCCCATGATCGCATGCACCTCCCCCGCATTCACGGTGAGGGACAGCCCCTTGAGGATCGGCTTGCCGTCGATTTCGGCGTGGAGGTTATCGATTTCGAGCATGGATGATCGCGATCTTAATGATAAATGAACGTTTAAATTACGTCGGGATTTGGAAATAGAAGCTTATGAAGATCAGAACCAACTCTCTCTCCATATTTCGTCGACAAAAGTGATATCAAATAAAAAGGAATAGAGAAAATTACGAATAAAAATACAACGAAAAATATTCGCATTCCCAAATCCCCATCCCAACTATATACCCAACCAAACAATATTGCCGGCGAGATTAAAGCGATAACATAATTAAAGGGTTTTTTATGAAATACAGTGTTGAATACAATGAAGAATATTATAGATGAAATAACAAACTGGCATAGGAGTATTGCTACGCAGAAAATCAACAATAGCATCACTCCATGCTCCTCTCGCGCGAAATCCCCAAAATTTTCTCCACCTCGACCTCCTTAAGCCCCTCCCCTTCAGGGGAGGGGTTGGGGTGGGGGCTCTCCGCACGCCCCAACGCATGCAGGATCGTGACCTTCACGCCTTCGACATTGCGCATCACGTCGTCGTTCGTCACACGAAGCACGCGAAAGCCTAGGTGACCCAACTCGGCATCGCGAACGGCATCCGCCTCTGCGTCATGGGTATCGCCATCGACCTCCACGATCAGCTTTGCTGACGGGCACACAAAGTCGGCGATGAACCAGCCGATCACCTGCTGGCGGCGAAATTTCCAGCCGCCGAGCTGGCGGTTCGACAGGTTGCGCCACAGCCGCTTTTCCGGCTCGGTCGGGTTATTGCGCATGTGGCGGGCGCGTTCGTTGAGTTCAGCGAGGCGATTGGCGGAGAGGCCCCACCCCTTGCCCCTCCCCTGAAGGGGAGGGGTTTGCAGGCGCTTCGCATCATCGGTCGGCGTCAGGTTCACCCCACGCTCCCCTCGAGCGAAATCCCCAGCAGCTTCTGCGCCTCCACCGCGAACTCCATCGGCAGCTGCTGCAGCACTTCGCGGGCGAAGCCGTTGACGATCAGTGCGACTGCCGCTTCCTGATCCAGCCCGCGCTGCATCGCGTAGAACAACTGATCGTCGGAAATCTTCGACGTCGTCGCTTCGTGCTCGATCTGCGCCGAGGGATTGCGCACCTCGATGTAGGGCACGGTATGCGCGCCGCACTGGTCGCCCAGCAGCAGGCTGTCGCACTGGGTGAAGTTGCGCACCCCTTCGGCGCCCGGTGCCACGCGCACCAGCCCGCGATAGGTGTTGTCGCTGCGCCCGGCCGAAATCCCCTTCGACACGATCGTCGATCGCGACCCCCTGCCGTTGTGGATCATCTTGGTGCCGGTGTCTGCCTGCTGGCGATTATTGGTCACCGCGACCGAATAGAATTCGCCGACCGAATTCTCGCCGTTCAGCACGCAGCTGGGGTATTTCCAGGTGATCGCGCTGCCGGTCTCGACCTGGGTCCAGCTGACCTTGCTGTTCCTGCCCTGGCACAAGGCACGCTTGGTCACGAAGTTGTAGATGCCGCCTTTGCCGTCGGCGTCGCCGGGATACCAGTTCTGGACGGTCGAATATTTGATCTCGGCATCGTCCAGCGCGACCAATTCGACCACGGCGGCGTGCAGCTGGTTCTCGTCGCGCATCGGCGCGGTGCAGCCTTCCAGATAGCTGACATAGCTGCCCTTGTCGGCGACGATCAGCGTGCGCTCGAACTGGCCGGTATTCTCGGCATTGATCCGGAAATAGGTGCTCAGCTCCATTGGGCAGCGCACGCCTTCGGGAATGTACACGAAGGTGCCGTCCGAAAAGACCGCGCAATTGAGCGCCGCGAAATAATTGTCGTGCATCGGCACGACCTTGCCCAGCCACTTGCGGACCTGATCGGGATATTCCTTGATCGCTTCGCTGATCGACCGGAAGATGACGCCGGCGGCTTCCAGCTCCTTGCGAAACGTCGTCGCCACCGACACGCTGTCGAACACCGCATCCACCGCCACCCGCCGCGCGCCCTCGACGCCGGCGAGCACCTTCTGCTCCTCGATCGGGATGCCGAGCTTCTCGTAAACGCGCAGGATTTCGGGATCGACCTCGTCCAGGCTGCCCAGCTTCGGCTTCGCCTTGGGCTCGGCGTAATAATAGGCGTCCTGGTAATCGATCGGCGGCACATTGAGCTTCGCCCAGTCGGGCGGCGTCATCGTCAGCCAGTGGCGATAGGCCTTCAGCCGCCAATCGAGCATCCATTCCGGCTCGTTCTTCTTGGCGCTGATGAAGCGGACGGTGTCCTCGCTCAGCCCTTTGGGCGCGAACTCCTGCTCGATGTCCGAGCTGAAGCCCCATTCATATTTCTTGTTGGCGGCGGCAATCGCCTCGACATTCTTGGTGGCCATCGGTTCAGTTTCCAATTGCATGAGGCCGGGCGTCGGCGGACAGGCTGGCCAAGCTGACCCCGGCGAGCGCGCCGCGCATCGCGTCGTTGACCATGCCCCAGTGCGGCTTGACCCGGCAATTCGCTTCGACCGCGCAGTCATGCCGGCCATGATCGACGCACGCGGTGAGCGCGATCGGGCCTTCAATCGCCTCGACAATGTCGGCCAGGCTGATCGCGGCGGGGGGCCGCGACAGGCGAAAACCGCCGCCGGTGCCGCGCGCGCTTTCGATCAAACCCGCCGCCGACAGCTTGCTGACCAATTTCTGCACCGTCGGCAGCGGCAGGCCGGTTTCCTCGCTCAGCACCGTGGCGTTCAGCCGCCCCGACACCCCGCAATGGCGCGCGGCCGCGCTCAACATCACGACGGCATAGTCGGCAAGGCTGGAAAGACGCATCGGATCCAATCAGACGAATTCAATCTGATTTTGCAGATGGGCTTCCGTACCGGGGGAGTCAACCGGCCGCGTGCGGGGGCGCCGTCACTGGCGCAAGTTCATTGAACGCGGTCGATTGCAGCGTGAGCGCCAGCACCGGGTCGATGGCGCTCGCCAGCGTGCCCGGCGTGTGGCCGGTGAAATGGCGGATTTCGCGGATCATGTGCGACTGGTCGTAAAAGCGACCGGCGACTTCGGCCGGGTCCGCCCCCTCGACCAGGTCGCTCGCCGCGCGGACCGCCCGGAACTTGCGTTCCAGGAATTTGGGTGGCGCGCCGAAATAATGGTTCACCCACCGCGTCACCTGGCGCGGGCTGAGCGCGACGCGCGCGAACAAGCCGTCGACACAGATCGGGCCGTCGCTCGCCAGCCACTGGCGGACCGCCTCGGCCAGCCGGTGATGCGCATCGGGGATGGGCCGTGCATGGGCAAGCAGCGCCGGCTCGACGATCGCCTTCATCGCCTCGACATCATCCACTGCACGCAGCCGGTCGATGAGCGCGACCATCCCGTCACCGAAGATCGTCGCGCCATCGGTCAGATGGTCGGCGCGCTCGTGCGCGGGCAGCCCGACCAGCGCGCCCCAGCCGATCGGGCGCAATGCAACGCCGAAACAATGAAAGGGCCCCTCGACACGATAGCGCGCGGCGCCGGTGCCGGGGCCATGGATCATCACCGGGGTCGACCGTTCGCACCGGCCATCGGGAAAGGTGACCGAACCCGCGCCGTTCAGCATGAAGCGGATCTGGCCGATATCGGCGCGTTCGATCCCTTCGACCACCGGTGCCTCGGAGCGGAACAGATAATAGAGCGTCGCGAAAGGTGCCGCGGCCGGCGAGGGCTGCGCAAAGGCGAGCAAGGGCTGCGACACTCAGCCCGCCTCGCGTCGACGGAAAATCTGCGATCCCATGCGCTGCGTGCCCCCGTCCAACTTGCCGCAAGCTAGCGTCGTGGCTGAAAAAAAAGAAGCCCGGCGCAAAGGCCGGGCTCAAAGGAAAAGGTTCCCGTTACCGGGAGCCTTTGGGTCGCGTGTGTCCCTTAAATCGGCGGATCACCGATTCGCTTGGACGAATTGGACATTCGTGCGGCGCCGGTGGCGAACTGTCCCAGATCGGGAGGCGCTTTACGCCGCCGTGCCACGGTGTCATGCGCGGCGACATGCTGTTCCGCCTCGCTCGCCCCGCGCTGTTCGCGCTCGACCCGGAGGTTGCGCACCGCGCCACGATCCGTGCGCTGGCAGCATGGTCGGCCCTCGGCGCACCGGCCGGCGGCGGCCCGGCCCCGCGGCGACCGGTCACGATTGCGGGCCTGGCTTTCCCCAATCCCGTCGGGCTCGCCGCCGGTTTCGACAAGGACGGCGAGGCGATCGACGGCGCGTTCGCGCTCGGCTTCGGCTTTGTCGAAATCGGCACGCTGACCCCGCGGCCCCAGCCCGGCAATCCGCGCCCGCGCCTGTTCCGGCTGGTCGAGGACGAAGCGGTCATCAACCGCATGGGCTTCAACAATGGCGGGATCGACGCCGCGCTAGGCCGCGTGGCGCGGGCGCGGCGCGCCGGCGTGCTCGGGATCAATGTCGGCGCGAACAAGGATTCGGACGATCGCATCGGCGACTATGCGACCGGCGTCGCCCGTGTCGCGCCTGCCGCCGACTATGTGACGATCAACATCAGCTCGCCCAACACGCCGGGCCTGCGCGATCTGCAGAGCCAGCCCGCGCTCGGCGAGTTGCTCGCGCGCTGCGACGCCGCCCGCCACCTCGGCGACGGCACCCGCCGGCCGCTGTTCCTGAAAATCGCGCCCGACCTTGATCGCGCGGCGATCGACGTCGTCGTCCGTGCGGCGTGCGACCATCATGTCGACGCGCTGATCGTCGGCAACACCACCCTTTCGCGCCCGCCGCTCGACAGCCCGGAAGCGGGCGAGACGGGCGGGTTGTCGGGCCGGCCGCTCGCCCCGCGCGCGCGGAAGGTGCTGGCGCAAGTCCATGCGGCCAGCGGCGGCGCGATTGCGTTGATCGCGGCCGGAGGAATCGACAGCCCGGCGGAGGCTCGCGCTCGGCTGGATGCGGGTGCCAGCCTCGTTCAGCTCTATTCGGCACTGGTGTTTCACGGGCCCGGCCTCGCCCGGTACATCGCTACCCACCTCTGATCGTCCAGAACGATCACTTTTCCAAAACTGATCGTACAAGTCGATAACTCTGCCCGGATCAATCCGTTGGCGCGTCGCCCCGGATGGGCGCATCTCCAGCGTACATCCAATCGGGTGCGAGGAGCTGAGCATGTCGCACGACCTGGCCAAGACGTTGACCTATCTGGCGGTCCACCTGACGATCGGCTTTTCGGTCGCCTATCTGCTTACCGGCTCGGTCGCCGTCGCCGGCGGGATTGCGCTGATCGAACCCTGTGCCAACGCGGTCGCCTTTTTCTTTCATGAGCGCGCCTGGCGTGGCGACTATGCCGCGTTCGTGCGCCGCTGGTTCGGTCGCGACGACCTGCGCGCCGCAACCGACGTTTGACGTAGCGGCTTTGCCCCGGCGCGAAAGCCCGCTACCACTCCGTGCCATGATCCGTTTGTTCGTCGCGCTCCTCGCGCTCTTCGTCGCGACCCCCGCCACCGCGCAGGGTGTCGTTGCCTCGGCTGATCCCCGCGCGACCGAGGCCGGTCGGGACATCCTGCGCCAGGGCGGGACCGCGGCTGACGCAGCGATGGCGATGATGCTTGCCCTGACCGTGGTCGAGCCGCAGTCGAGCGGCTTTGGCGGCGGCGGCTTCATCATTCATCACGGCGGCAAGACCGGGCTGCTCGAATCGATCGACGGCCGCGAAAAGGCCCCTGCCGCCGCGCGGCCCGACCGGTTCCTGACGCCCGACGGCAAGCCGATGGGCTTTCGCCAGGCGGTGCCGGGCGGGCTTTCGGTGGGCGTACCGGGCAATATCCGGCTGGCGGCGATGACCCATGCCAAATGGGGCAAGCTCGAATGGCGGGCGCTGTTCCAACCGGCGATCAAGCTGGCGGAGGATGGCTTTGAAGTTACCAAGCCGCTCAACGGCGCGGCCGGCTATTTCCCGGAGCTGTGGAAGAACTTCCCCGACATCGCCGCGCTCTATCTCGGCCCCGATGGCAAGCCGCTGCCGGTCGGCACCCGCATCCGCAACCCCGCGCTCGCCAAGTTCCTGCGCGACATTGCCGAGGATGGCCCCGAGGCTTTCTATACCGGCCCCAATGCCCAGGCGATCGTCGATGCGGTGACCAAGGCGCCGGCCAATCCCGCCGACATGACGCTGGCCGACCTCGCCGCCTATCAGGCCAAGGAGCGCCCGCCGGTGTGCGGCGGCTATCGCGGCTATACAGTCTGCGGCATGGGCCCGCCTTCGTCGGGCGCGATCACCATTCTCCAGATGCTCGGCATGATCGAGCGGTTCGACCTCAACCGGCTCGGGCCCAAGTCCCCGGTCGCCTGGCATGTGCTGGGGGAGGCGATGCAGCTCGCTTATGCCGATCGCGAAATGTATCTCGGCGACCGCGATTTCGTCGACGTGCCGATCGCCGGGCTGATCGACCCCGGTTATCTCGGCAAGCGGTCGAAGCTGATCGCCGAACGCCGCGCGCTCAACGATTACCAGCCCGGCACGCCGCCGGGAGCCAGGCCGCGCACGCTGGCCGTTCAGGCCGAAACGCCCGGCACCACCCATTTCGTCGCGGTCGACCGCGACGGCAACATCGCCAGCATGACCTCGACCGTCGAGGGGCCGTTCGGCAGCCAACTGATCGCCAACGGCCTGGTGCTCAACAACGAGCTGACCGACTTCACCTATGTGCCCGAGCGCGACGGCGCGCCCGTCGCCAACCGGGTGGAGGGCGGCAAGCGGCCCTTGTCGTCGATGTCGCCGACCATCGTCTATGACCGCGCGGGCAAGCCGGTGCTGGCGCTCGGCTCGGCGGGCGGCAAGCGGATCATCATGCACGTGATGAAAACGCTGGTCGGCGTGCTCGACTTCGGGTTGTCGGCCGAGGAAGCGATGGCATTGCCCAATCTCTATTTCGGCGGCGGCAAGCTGCTGATCGAGGACAACGCGCTCGGCAAGCAGCTCGCCCCGGAAATCGCCAGGCTCGGTCAGGACACCCAGGCAAGCGATCTCGGATCGAAGCTGACCGTGCTGCAGCGCGGACCCGATGGCTGGCGCGGCGCGGCCGATCCGCGCAGCATCGGCACGGCACTGACCGAATAAGCGGATAATGACCGGCCCCACCGGCGCGACAGACGCCGGGGCCAACAGGGTGGATGCGGGAGCAACGATGCGACAACTGGAACATTTCCCCAACCTGGTGACGATGTTCTTCACCCGCGCGCGCGAACAGGGCGACAAGCCGTTCCTGTGGGCCAAGCGCGGCGGGCAATGGCAATCGACCAGCTGGGCGGAAGCCGCGCGACAGGTCGCGGCGCTCGCGGCCGCGCTGGAGGGGCTTGGCCTCTCACGCGGCGACCGGGTGATGCTCGTTGCCGAAAACAGCCCCGAATGGTGCATCAGCGATCTGGCGATCATGGCGGCGGGCATGGTGACCGTCCCGACCTATGTCACCAATACCGAACGCGACCATCACCATATCCTGGAGAATTCGGGCGCGGCGGCGGTGATCGTCTCCAATGCCAAGCTCGCCCGGACATTGCTGCCCGCCGTGCTGCGCTCCAACACCGCGCGCCACGTCATCGCCATCGACGATTTCCGCATGAGCCAGCCCGGCGCGGTCGAGTTTCACAGCTGGCGCGGGCTGATCGCCGCGCATCCGACCGAGCCTGCGCTGGTCGCCGACCGCTGCGACTTCGCGCGCGAGGACCTGGCCTGCATCATCTACACCAGCGGCACCGGCGGGTCCCCACGCGGCGTGATGCAGCATCACGGCGCGATCCTGCACAATGTCGAAGGCTGTGTGGACGTTATCTCGACCGATTTCGGCTGGGAAGACGAAGTGTTCCTGTCGTTCCTGCCGCTGAGCCACGCCTATGAGCATACCGGCGGCCAGCATTTCCCGATCGGGCTGGGCGGGCAGATCTATTATTCCGAGGGGCTCGACAAGCTCGCGTCGAATATCGAGGAAGTGCGCCCGACGATCATGGTCGTTGTCCCCCGCCTGTTCGAAGTGCTGCGCACCCGGATCACCAAGACGGTGGAGAAACAGGGCAAGCTGTCGACCTATCTGCTCGACCGCGCGGTCGCGATCGGCGGGCGCAAGGCGGACAGGGGCAGCGTCGGCGTCACCAACCTGCCGATGAACCTGATCGTCAATTCGCTACTCAAGCCCAAGATCCAAAAACGCTTCGGCGGGCGGATCAAGGCGATGGTGTCGGGCGGCGCGCCATTGAACCCCGAAGTCGGCATCTTCTTCCAGTCACTCGGCCTCACCTTCCTGCAAGGCTATGGCCAGACCGAAGCCGCCCCCGTGATCTCGTGCAACCGCCCCAAGGTCGGGCTGAAGATGGACACGGTCGGCCCGCCGCTCAAGAATACCGAGGTTCGCATCGCCGAGGATGGCGAAATTCTGGTGCGCGGCGAACTGGTCATGCACGGCTATTGGCGCAACGAAGCGGAAACCGCGCGGGTGCTCAAGGACGGCTGGCTCCACACCGGCGACATCGGCATCATCGACGACAAGGGCCGGATCAAGATCACCGACCGCAAGAAGGACATCATCGTCAACGACAAGGGCGACAATGTCGCGCCCCAGAAGATCGAAGGGATGCTGACCCTCCAGCCGGAGATCGTGCAGGCGATGATCTCGGGCGACCGCAAGCCCTACATGGTCGCAGTGCTCGTCCCCGACCCCGAATGGGTGCAGCAGTGGTGTGCGAAGAGCGCGACCGGCTGCGACTTCAAGTCGCTGGCCCAGAATCACGCGTTCCGCAGCGCGCTGGGCACGGCGGTCGAGCGCGTCAACAAGGAGCTGTCGGTCATCGAACGCATCCGCCAGTTCATCATCGCCGACGAACCCTTCACGATCGAGAACCAGCAGCTGACGCCCAGCCTCAAAATCCGCCGCCACGTCCTGCGCGAGGTCTATGGCGAGCGGCTGGAAAAGCTCTACCGCGCGTAAGGCCCGTCGCCCCGGCGTCCGCCGGGACGACGCGCAACGGCAGTCAGCCCAGTAGAGCGGTTCGCGATCAAGTTGATGCGCTTAGAGCGTGACGACGTTAGCTTGACTCGCTCTCTAACGACTTCCTCGTCACCCCGGCCTTGTGCCGGGGTCCACCGGGCGGCGCAGTCCCGGCGGTTGTAACGTGTGGCGCCGTGGACCCCGGCACAAGGCCGGGGTGACGAAAGGTGATTCCATGCAAGGTCATCCCGCTCTAAGCCCCTCCCCTTCAGTGCAGGGGTTGGGGTGGGGACTCTCCGCCGGGCGCATCGCCTGAGGCACGCCCCCCGTCCCCTCCCCTGAAGGGGAGGGGTGCGCCGGGTGGATCGCAAACCGCTCCAAACTCACGCCGCCTCGTCCGCCGCATCCAGCCCATAGGCGGTGTGCAGCACGCGCACGGCCAGTTCGGTGTAATCCTCCTCGATCAACACGCTGACCTTGATTTCGGAGGTCGTGATCGCCTGGATGTTGATGCCGCGATCACCGAGCGTCTGGAACATCGTCGACGCGACGCCGGCGTGGCTGCGCATACCGACGCCGACGATCGAGATTTTGGCGACGCGGGTGTCGTGGACCAGCTTGGTATAGCCGATCGTGTCGCGGGCCTTGTCGAGCACGTCGAGCGCGCGCGCCAGTTCCGCCTGCGGCACCGTGAACGTCACGTCGGTCGATCCCGACGAATGCGCCACGTTCTGGACGATCATGTCGACATTGATGCTGGCCGCCGCGAGCGGCGCAAAGATCGACCCTACCGCACCCGGCCGGTCGGGCACGTCGGCCAGCGTGATCTTCGCCTCGTTCTTGTCGTGCGCGATGCCGGTGATGAGCTGGCGTTCCACGTCTTCGATCTCCTCTTCACCCACGATCAGCGTACCGGGCAGCGATGCGGCGTCGGGGGCCCCGTCCGCGTCGCCGAAGGAGGAGAGCACCTGGATGCGCACGCCTTCCTTCATCGCCAGCCCGACCGATCGGGTCTGCAGCACCTTGGCGCCGACGCTCGCCAGCTCCAGCATTTCCTCATAGGTCACGCGCCTGAGCTTGCGCGCGCGCGGCACGATGCGCGGGTCGGTGGTATAGACGCCGTCGACATCGGTGTAGATGTCGCAACGATCGGCCTTCATCGCCGCGGCGACCGCGACCGCCGAGGTGTCGGACCCGCCACGGCCCAGCGTCGTGACCCGTCCGTCGCCGGCCATGCCCTGGAATCCCGGGATCACCGCGACTTCGCGTGCGGCGGTGGCGGCGAGCAGTGCATCGGTATCGATCGCCTCGATCCGTGCCGCGGCATGCGCGTCGTTGGTCCGCACGGGCAGCTGCCAGCCGAGCCAGCTGCGCGCCGGCACGCCGATCGCCTGCAGCGCGATCGCCAGCAGGCCCGATGTCACCTGCTCGCCGCTCGCCACCACGACATCATATTCGCGCGGATCATAGAGCGAGGACGCCTCGCGGCAAAAGCCCACCAGCCGGTCGGTCTCGCCGGCCATGGCGGAAACGACCACCGCGATCTCGTTTCCGGCTTCCCATTCGCGCTTCACCCGCTGGGCGACGTTGCGGATACGCTCGATGCCCGCCATCGACGTGCCACCGAATTTCATCACGATCCGCGCCATTTTATTTCGCCAAACGCCTCTTGGGAGCAATGGGGCGCTCTGATAGGAGCGCACCATGGCAAAGGCAAGTGACGCGCTCGCACCCGCAGCATCCACGATCGACGCGCGCGAGGCCGCGCATTTCGGTGCGCTCGCCGCCGACTGGTGGAATCCGCGCGGGACGTCCGCGATGCTCCACCGGCTGAACCCGGTCCGGCTGAAATTCATCCGTGCCGCGGTCGATTCGCATTGGGATACGGACGCCGCAGCCTTCCGACCGCTGCTGGGCCGCCGCGCCCTCGACGTCGGCTGTGGCGCGGGACTGCTCGCCGAGCCGCTCGCCCGCATGGGGGCGACCGTCACCGCCATCGACGCCGCGCCGGAGAATATCGGTGCGGCGCTCGCGCATGCCGAGGCATCGGGTCTGGCGATCGACTATCGCGCCGGCGGGATCGAACAGGTCGCGGGTGCCCGCTTCGATCTCGTCACCGCGCTTGAGGTGATCGAGCATGTGACCGATCCGGCGGCGTTCGTCGCCGGGCTTGCGGCAGCGCTCGCGCCCGATGGGCTGCTCATCCTCTCGACCCCCAACCGTACCGCGCTGTCGCGGCTCGCCATGGTCGGCGTCGCCGAGGGGCTGGGCGCGATCCCGCGCGGCACGCATGACTGGGACAAGTTCCTCACCCCCGACGAGCTGGTCGCGCTCCTGGAGGCGGAAGGGCTCGCGATCGGCGAGCGGCGCGGCATCGGCTGGTCGCCGACTGCGGGCTTTCGCATCGGCGACGATGAGCGGCTGAACTATATCCTGACCGCCCGGCCGCGCTGATCCGCGCGGATCGGCACCGTCCCTGGGCCTCGTCGCGCCGCCTTCCCCCCTGGCGGGCAGCTTTCCCGGTCCGGTGCCGACGCGAAGGCCCGCGCGGCTGGCAACATGCCGCGACGTGCGGAGGCGGGCGTCCGGAAAAAGGGAGTGAACCCGACCGCCCGCATTCACACCATCCGTCATTTTCGCAGGGCGCGAAACAGCCAATTCGGTCGTGGAGCGGCCGGGCTGTATCGCGGCGGGACGCACGCATGTCGCGCGGATGTGGACCAAAATCCAGCTGGCGTTCACCAATGCCCGCGTTATGCATGGCCGCGCGAGCGGTGGGAGAGTGCGCGTGCGTGCGGGACGTCTGGGCGTAGGGTTGAGTTTGCTGGCCCTGCTTGGGGCATGCGGCGGCGGCGGTGGCGGCGGCAGCCGGACGAGCGGAACGGTGACTGCGCCGCCGACCTCGGCCGCACCCGCACCCGCACCCTCGCCGACACCCGCGCCCACCCCGACGGCGACGACCGCCGGATGCTCGGTGCGCGAACGCCAGGACTGGGTCGCGGCGCAAATCAACGAATGGTATCTTTTCCCCGACCTCCTCGCGACGGGACTGAACCCCGCCGCCTATGCCACCGTCGATGCGTATATCGACGCGCTGACCGCCAACGCCCGCACGCTGAACCGCGACCGTTATTTCACCTATCTGACCTCGATCGCCGAGGAGAACGCCTATTACGCGTCGGGTGCCACCGCCGGTTTCGGCGTGCGTTTCGGGTTCTCGGGCGACCGCCTGTTCGTGATCGAGGCGTTCGAGGGCGGGCCCGCGCTCGCGGCCGGCGTCGATCGCGGTGCGGAGATCGTCGGCGTCGGCACGACGAGCGCGAATGTCCGCAGCGTCGCCGCCATCCTGGCCAGTGAGGGCGAGACGGGGCTCGGTACGGCGCTCGGCCCGTCGACCGAGGGCACCGTCCGCGTGCTGCGCGTCCAGGATGCCACCGGCACGCGCGAGGTCAGCATTACCAAGCGCATTTTCGATTTGACCCCGGTGTCGTCGCGCTATGGCGCCCGCATCCTCGACGATGGCGGCCGGCGGGTCGGCTATCTCAACCTGCGCACCTTCATCTCGACCGCGGATCAGGCGCTGCGCAACGCCTTCCAGCAGTTCCGCGACGCGGGCGTGACAAACCTCGTCATCGATTTCCGCTACAATGGCGGTGGCCTCGTCTCGACGGCGGAGCTGCTGAGCGACCTGCTCGGCGGGGCGCGGACCGCGTCGAATGTCCAGTCGATCACTGCGTTCCGCCCGTCCAAATCGGCCCAGAACGAAACCCGCTATTATCGTGCGCAGCCCCAGTCGGTCGCGCCGATGCGCATTGCGTTCATCGGCAGCGGCGGTACCGCGTCGGCCAGCGAGCTGGTCATCAACGCGACCCTGCCCTATCTGCGCGCCAATTCCGCGCTGATCGGCACCAACACCTATGGCAAGCCGGTCGGCCAGATCGCGCTCGACCGGCCGGCGTGCGACGACCGGCTGCGCGTCGTCGCCTTTGCGAGCCAGAATGCGGACGGCCAGGGCGGCTACTACAACGGTCTCGCGTCGGTGATGGAATCGAGCTGCCAGGCATCGGACGATATCAGCTTCCCGCTCGGCGACCCGCGCGAGGCATCGGTGCGCACGGCGCTCGACTTTCTCGCGGGACGCAGCTGCACCCGGATCGCCGTCGGAACCCAGGGCCCGCAGGCCGCGCGCAGCACGACTGCCCGGCGGCTGTTCAGCCCGACCCGCCCGACCGCTGCGCAGCGCGAGACGCCCGGCCTGTTCTGACTCCGCCTACCGCGCATTTCCAGCTTCTTGCGATCCGGGCGGGCGGGCGGCGGCGCGGGCTTGTGCGGTCGCCACCGCTTTCCCATCTGTGACGGGTCGAACCCCGGGAGACGCGTAACATGGTCGAGGCACGCTGGAACGGTCACGTGATCGCACGCAGCGACGACACGGTCGTCGTCGAGCGCAACCATTATTTCCCCGCCGACAGCATGACCGAGGCGGTGCAGCTCAAGCCGAGCGCCACCACCAGCGTCTGTCCGTGGAAGGGCACCGCACATTACTACACGCTCGTCGTCGACGGCGCGGAGAATGTCGATGCGGCCTGGTACTATCCCGAGCCCAAGGATGCGGCGAGGGAGATCACCGGCCGCATCGCCTTCTGGAAGGGCGTGACCGTCGCCTGAGCCGGTTTAACCCGCTCGCCCCCCGCGCGGCGCCCTGCTAAGCCGCGGCCATGCCCAACCATCTCTACCTCGTCGACGGCTCGAGCTTCATCTTCCGCGCCTATCACGTGCTGCCCCGGTTGACCAATCGCCATGGCGAGCCGGCGGGCGCGGTCTATGGCTATACCACGATGCTGTGGAAGCTCGCGAAGGAGCTGCACGAAGCCGACGGCCCAACCCATCTGGCGGTCATCCTCGACAAGTCCGAACACACGTTCCGCAACGACCTGTACGATCAGTACAAGGCGCATCGCCCCCCTGCGCCCGAGGATCTGGTGCCCCAGTTCCCGATGATCCGCGATGCGACGCGCGCGTTCAGCCTGCCCTGCATCGAGGAGCTGGGGTGGGAAGCCGACGACCTGATCGCGAGCTATGCGAAGGCGGCGCTGGCCCAGGGCTGGCACGTCACCATCGTCAGTTCCGACAAGGACCTGATGCAGTTGCTGACCGAACCCGGCATCGACATGCTCGACACGATGAAGGACCGCCGCATGGGGCCCGAGGCGGTGGTCGAGAAGTTCGGCGTCGGCCCCGAGAAGCTGGGCGAGGTGCTGGCGCTGATGGGGGACAGCGTCGACAACGTCCCCGGCGTCCCAGGCGTCGGCCCCAAGACGGCCGCCAAGCTGATCCTGGAGCATGGCGATGTCGAGGCCGTGCTCGCCGCCGCGCCGAACATGAAACCGGGCAAGCTGCGCGACAATCTGATCGAGCATGCCGACATGGCGCGGCTGTCGCGCCGTCTGGTCACCCTTGCCGATGACGTGCCGCTGCCGCACCCGCTCGAGGAGATGACGCTCGACGGCATTCCCGAACCGCCGCTGCGCGCGTTCCTGGAGCATCACGGCTTCAAGTCGCTGCTGGCCAAGCTTGCGACGGTGGCGGACCCGGTCGACACCGGCAGCACGCCGCCGCCGGTCGCCGCAGAGGAAGCCGCCGATCCGGCGTGCGATCACGACGCCTATGAAACCGTAGTCGACGACGCCGCGCTCGACCGCTGGATCGACGCCGCCCGGCACCAGGGCTGGGTTGCGATCGATACCGAGACCACCGGGCTCGATGCGATGTCGGCCGATCTGGTCGGCATTTCCATGGCGCTCGCCCCCAATCGGGCCTGCTACATCCCGGTCGGCCATGTCGGGCACGACATGTTCAGCGAGCGCCCGCAACAGATCGAGCGCGCGGTCGCGCTGGCGAAGCTCAAGCCGCTGCTCGAGGACCCGGCGGTGCTCAAGATCGGCCACAACCTCAAATACGACCTGATCGTCCTGCGGCGCTGCGGCATCGATGTCGCGCCGTATGACGACACGATCGTCATGTCGTTCGACCTCGATGCCGGGCGGCACGGGCACGGCATGGACGAGCTCGCCGCCACGCACCTGTCGCACAGCTGCATCGCGTTCAAGGACGTGGTCGGTACCGGCAAGAACCAGAAGCATTTCGGCGAAATCGATCTGCATGCCGCGACCCGCTACGCGGCCGAGGATGCGGACGTGACGCTGCGCTTCTGGCGGCGGTTCAAGCCGCGGCTCGCCTATGAAGGCGGAACGCGGATCTATGAGCTGGTCGATCGCCCGCTGGTCCGCGTCATCGCCGGGATGGAAATGGCGGGCGTCAAGGTCGATGCCGGGCGGCTCGCCCAGCTTTCATCCGAATTCAGCCAGCAGATCGCGCGGCTGGAGGAGGAAATCCACGCGCTCGCCGGGTTCAAGTTCGCGATCGGCAGCCCAAAGCAACTGGGCGACGTGCTGTTCGACAAGATGGGGATCAAGGGCGGCCGCAAGGGCAAGTCGGGCGTCTATTCGACCGACGTCAACGAACTGGAGCGGATTGCCGCCGACAAGGACTCGCCCGGCCGCGACATGGTGCTCAAGGTGCTCGACTGGCGCCAGCTCAGCAAATTGAAGTCGACCTATACCGACGCGCTCCAGGCCCAGATCAACCCGCACACCGGCCGCGTCCATACCAGCTACAGCCTGACCGGGGCGCAGACCGGGCGCCTCTCGTCGACCGACCCCAACCTCCAGAACATCCCGATCCGCACCGAGGTCGGCCGTCAGATCCGCGACGCGTTCGTGGCTGAGCCGGGCCATGTCATCCTGGCCGCCGACTATTCGCAGATCGAGCTGCGCCTCGCCGCGCACATCGCCGACGTGCCGGCGCTGCGCGACGCGTTCGCCAACGGCGACGACATCCACAACATGACCGCGATGGAGCTGTTCGGCGAGGTCAATCGCGACACGCGCGGGCGGGCGAAGACGATCAACTTTGCGATCCTCTACGGCATTTCGCGCTGGGGGCTGGCGGGGCGGCTCGACGTGACGCCCGATGAGGCACAGGCGATGATCGACCGCTATTTCGATCGCTTCCCCGGCATCAACCGCTACATCGCCGACACGCTGATGACGGCAAAGGAACGCGGCTATACCGAGACGCTGTTCGGGCGGAAGACGCACTTCCCGCGCCTCAAGTCCCCCAATCAGAACGAGCGCGCCGGATCCGAACGCGCCGCGATCAACGCACCCATCCAGGGTACGAGCGCCGACATCATCAAGCGCGCGATGGCGCGCATGGGCCCCGCGCTGGAACAGGCCGGCCTGCCCCGGGTTCGCATGCTGATGCAGGTCCACGACGAACTGGTGTTCGAGCTGCCCGAGGGCGACGTCGACGCGGCCAGGCCCGTGATCGAGCACGTGATGGCGACCGCCGCCGAACCCGCAGTCAGGCTCACCGTCCCGCTGGGCGTCGAAATCGGGGTCGGGCCAAGCTGGGGCGCCGCGCATTGATTGCAGCGCCGCCGGCGATCGTCGAGCTGTACATCCCGGTCCTGCTCGGCCTCGGCCTGCTGATCCTGCTGGTCGCGTGGCTGCCGCTGGTCCTGAAGGAATGGCCGCTGTCGCTGCCGATCGTGTGCGTCGGCATCGGCGCGGGCCTGTTTTCGATCCCGCGGTTTCAGCCCTTTGCGATCCATCCGATCGAGACGCCGTTCATGGTCGAGAAGGCCGCCGAGCTGATCGTCCTCGTGTCGCTGATGGGGGCAGGGCTGAAGATCGCGCGGCCGTTGAGCTGGTGGGGCTGGCGGCCATGCTGGCGGATGCTGGGGATCGCCATGCCGCTCACCATCGTGGCGCTGACGCTGCTGGGTGCCGGGCTGCTCGGCGTCGGGCTGTCGACCGCGCTGCTGCTCGCCGCGTCGCTCGCGCCGACGGATCCGGTGCTGGCATCCGACGTCCAGATCGAAAAGCCGGGATCGGACAGCGATGACGAGGCACGCTTCACGCTGACCTCGGAAGCCGGGCTGAACGACGCCCTCGCCTTTCCCTTCGTCCATCTCGCCATTGCGGCGGCGGCGGGCGGCTGGACCTGGGTGACGATGGGATGGTGGGTGCTGGACGACGTCGTGTTCCGGCTTGCCGTCGGCGCGATTGCGGGGGTGGCCGGCGGCTGGCTGCTCGGCTGGATCGTCTATCGCCTGCCCGGCGAGACGCGGCTGTCGCGAACCGGCGACGGCTTCGTCGCGCTGGGGGCGACGCTCGTCATCTATGCGCTGACCGAATTGGCACATGGCTATGGTTTTCTGGCCGTGTTCATCGCGGGACTGATGCTCAACCGCGCCGCCGCCACCGACGTGTTCAACGACCGGTTGCACGACTTTGCCGACGAAACCGAACGGTTGCTGATGATGGTGATGCTCGTGATGTTCGGCGGCATGCTGAGCGCGGGCGGGCTGCTGGCGCTGGTGCGCTGGAGCGATGTCGTCTTCGCGCTGATCGCGGTGTTCCTCGTCCGCCCGCTGGTCGGCTGGATCTCCCTGGCCGGGCTGCGTCGCTCACCGCTGGAGCGGGGCGCGATCGCGTTTTTCGGCATTCGCGGGCTGGGTTCGGTGTTTTATTTCGCCTACGGCATCAATCATGGCCAGTTCGACCAGCCGACGCGATTATGGGGTGCGATCGCGCTTGTGATCCTGATCTCGATCCTGCTGCACGGCACGACCGTCACCCCGGTGATGCGCCGGCTCGACCGCCAGCGCGAGGTCGACGCATGACCGCGCCCGACGAAATGGCCGCGCTGGCCAGGGGCGGGCGGACCAATATCCTCGGTTTCGGGCTGCGGCTGGCGGCGCGGATCCCCTTCCTGTTCATCGCCGGGCGGATTTACGGCGCGGAGATTGTCGGCCGGTTCGCGGTTGCCATCCTGGTGGTCGAATTCGCCGCGCTCGTCGCGACGATCGGGCTCAAGCGCGGGCTGGCCCAGGCGCTGGCGCACACCGATCGCCCGCACGCGCACGTCGTGTGGGACGCGATGCTGGTCGCTGCAATCGCATCGCTGGTCGCCAGCGCCGTCCTGTTCGCCTTTCCCCAGGCGATGTATCCCAACAGCCAGGTCATCGGGTTTGAACGGCTGCTGCCGCTGGTCGTGCTCGCCATCGCCTGGTCGGACATCGCGCTCGCCGCGCTCGCCTATCGCCACAATATCCGTGCGGCGGTGACCGCGCGTGCGGTGATCGAGCCATGGACGATCAGCATCGCGGCCTTTGCGCTGTCCTACATTTCGTCGCGCGACGGGCTGATCATCGCCTATGTCCTGTCGATGCTCGCCGCGCTCGCGGCCTCGTTGGTCCCGTTCGTGCGCAGCTATGGCCTGCCGCACGGCTGGTCGCCGCATCTGCCCGAGATGTTCGCGCTCGCCCGCCGCAACGCGCCACTGGCCGGGGCGGATGCGATCGAATGGGGCACGCGCAACGTCGACCGCTTCATCCTGGGCCTGTTCTTCGCCCCCAATGTCGTCGGCATCTATTACATGGCCCAGCAGGTCGCGTCGCTGCCGCAGAAGCTGAAGACCAGTTTCGATCCCGTGCTCGGGCCCGTCATCACCCAGGCGCTCGCGCGCGGCGACCGGGCCGCGGTCGCCCGCCAGATCCGCCAGGTCGGCTTCTGGATCATCGCCGCACAGGCCGGTCTGGCGCTGATCGGCGGGCTGCCGGCCGAAGGCGTCATGGGCGTGGTCGGCCCCGCCTTCGTGGCGGGCGCGGGCGCGCTCATCTTCCTGCTCGCCGCCGAAGTGCTCGCCGCACCGGGGGCCGTGGCGGAGGCCGGGCTGGTCTATGTCGCGCGGCACCGCAACCTGATCCTGTCGATCACCGTCCTGTCGTTGCAGATCGGGCTCAGCTTCGCGCTGGTCATCGCCGCGCGCACCCTGGGCCTGCCGGAAGGATGGGCGGCTGCCGCGCCCGCGGTTGCGCTCACCGTGTCGCTGGCGCTCGGCTCGCTGCTCAAGACGCGGCTGCTCGCCCGCCTGCTCGACGCGCCGGTATCGTCGCTGCGCTGGTCGTTCGCCTGGGCGGTGGCGGCGGCGGGCGTGGTCGGCTGGGTCGTGACGACCCAGCTGCCCGAATGGGCCGAGCTGGCAATCGGCATCCCGGCGATCCTGCTCAGCTACCTGTACGTCCTGTGGCGCTGGGGCTTCGGGCCGCAGGACCGCACGCTGTTCCGCAAGCTGCCCGGCGCGCCCGAGATCCCCGCGAGCGAGGACGCGGCCGAAGCAGCGTAAGCGGTTACCGTCGGGTAAGAATTGCCGAATATGTGCGGAGCGTCATCCGCACAGGAGCCGACGCAATGCCCCGCACGCTATGGCAGGACGAACGCGCCGCGACCGCCATCGAATATGGTCTGCTCGCAGCCCTTATCTCGGTCGCGCTGATCGCCGCGTTCAATGCCCTCGGTCTCAGCCTCGCGGGCATTTTCACGACGATCACCAACGCGCTGAACGGTTAGAGCGCCCTCGCCCGCTCAGTGGCGGAAGTGGCGCATGCCGGTGAAGATCATCGCCAGCCCGGCCTCATCGGCGGCGGCGATCACCTCGGCATCGCGGATCGACCCGCCCGGCTGGATCACCGCCGTCGCGCCCGCCTCGACCGCGGCCAGCAGCCCGTCGGCAAAGGGGAAGAAGGCGTCGGACGCCACCGCCGAGCCGATGGTGCGCGGCTCCGCCCAGCCGGCCTTTTCGGCGGCATCCTTCGCTTTCCATGCGGCAATCCGCGCGGATTCCAGTCGGTTCATCTGGCCGGCGCCGATGCCCGCCGTCGCACCGTCGCGGGCATAGACGATCGCGTTCGACTTCACATGCTTGGCGACCGTCCAGGCAAAGCGGCAATCGGCCAGCTCCTGCGCCGTCGGCTGGCGGCGCGTGACGACGCGCAGCGCATCGTCCGCCACCCGGCCATTGTCGCGCGACTGGACGAGCAGCCCGCCCGCGATCGACTTGACCATCAGCCCGCCGCGCGCCGGATCGGGCAGGTCGCCGGTCAGCAGCAGGCGCAGATTTTTCTTCGCGGCAAAGATCGCGCGCGCGTCATCGGTCGCATCGGGTGCGGCGACGACCTCGGTAAAGATCTCCGCGATCGCCGCCGCCGTCTCCCCGTCGAGCGTGTGGTTGACCGCGATGATCCCGCCGAACGCCGACACGCTGTCGCAGGCCAGCGCGGCGCGATAGGCGTCGATCAGCGTGTCGGCGCTGGCGACGCCGCACGGATTGGCGTGCTTGACGATCACCACCGTCGGCGGGCCGTCGCGAAACTCGCTGACCAGCTCGAGCGCGGCGTCGGCGTCGTTATAGTTGTTGTAGCTCAGTTCCTTGCCCTGCAGCTGCTCGGCCTGGGCGATCCCGCGCGCCGCCGGCCCCTGGGGCAGATAGAGCGCGGCCGACTGATGCGGGTTTTCGCCATAGCGCAGCGTATCGCCACGCGCGAACGCCAGCGGCAGGGTCGCCGGAAACATCTCGCCCTGGTCGGCGAAGGCGAACCATTGCGCGATCGCGCTGTCATAGGCGGCAGTGGCGGCATAGGCCTTGGCCGCGAGCTTGCGGCGCGTATCGATCCGCGTCGCACCGCCGGTCTCGTCCAGCTCGGCGACCAGCGCGGGATAATCGGCCGGATCGGTGACGATCGCGACATAGGCGTGGTTCTTTGCGGCCGATCGCACCATGCTCGGCCCGCCGATGTCGATATTCTCGATGATCGTCGCGCGGTCGGCGCCGCGCGCCACCGTCCGGGCAAAGGGGTAGAGGTTGACGACGACCAGGTCGATCGCGCCGATCCCATGCGCGGCCATCGCGGCGGCGTGGTCCGCATCGTCGCGCACCGCCAGCAAGCCGCCATGCACCATCGGGTGAAGCGTCTTGACCCGCCCGTCCATCATCTCGGGAAAGCCGGTCAGGTCGGCGATGTCGCGCACTGCCAGGCCCACATCACGCAGCGCGGTGGCGGTGCCGCCGGTCGACACCAGCTCGACACCGTGGCGGGCGAGGGACTGCGCGAGTTCGACGATGCCCGTCTTGTCGGATACCGAAAGCAGCGCGCGGCGAAGGGGGATGTCGGTCATGCGCGTGCCCATCGGCCAAGCGGAGGCGCGGGGCAAGCCTATTTGGCGCGGTGGAACAGCCAAGTGACGCTGGCGCCGCCCGGCGGCGACTGGCCCGACAGCACGATCTGGCGCGTCGCATGCGGGCGACCCGCTCCGTCGACCCACAGGCTGTCGTCGACCGCCAGCGTCGCCTCGCGACAGCGGAACTGCCACACCGCCCCGCCGGGCAGGCGCAGGAACGCGGCCTGGTTGTCGGTCGTCGGCGACACCTCGATCCCCGGCGCCAGGTGAAAGCGGATCGCGAAGGGGATGTCGCCACGCTGGCGCTTCTTGCCCGCCGGGATCAACAGGTCCTCGCCGCGCAGGTCGCGCCCGTCGGCGGACAGCAGCAGCTGGCGGCGATGGATCAGGCCGTAACGCCGGACATAGCCGTCATGGCTGGCGTCGAGCCGGGCGGTGCCGCCCCCGTCCTGACGGCTCAGCTCGACCGAAGCGACCCCGCGCCCCAGCGTGCCGTCGCCATGGATCGCGGTCGAATTGCTGTCGTCGACGATCAGCGTCGAATGCGCCGCCGTGGTGCGCAGCCCTTCGGTCAGGCTGGCGGGCACCGACGCATGGACCGACCGCGCGCCCCCGCAATTGACCACCAGCCGGCGCGTGCCGTCGGAAAGCTCGAACGCCAGCGTCGACGCGCATCCGCCCTCGACCAGCCGCGCGACGGGCGGCGGGGCGGCGTCGATCACCAGCACCGTCTGACCGGCGGCGAGCCGATGATAGCCCCAGTCGCGCGCCTGGCGCAGCGGCCGGGTGCGCACGCCGGTCGCCTCGACAATTGCGGCGACCTGATCGGCCGCCACCGGGTTGCCGCCCTGCCAGCTCGACAGCGCACCGTCGCCCAGCGTGAGCCCCTGCAACGCGCCGACCATCCGCGCCAGCGTCGCGTCGATCAGTTCGGGCGGATCGATCCGCCGCGCGGCATAGGTCGCGCGCAGCATGGTCAGCAACATGATCGCGTCGATCAGCCCCAGCGGCGACCGGCCCGTCACCCCGCCGTCGCTGCCGACCGATGCGGCGATCGCGCGCGCCAGTCCCGCTTCGTCGAGCGCGCGGCGGGCATCGCCGCCCGGAATCATCAGCCCCGCCGCGACGATCCCCGCGCAAGCCGCGATCCGGCGCGGGCCGGCAGGCGCGCGATCGGCGGTGCGGTCCAGGTGCCGGGCGCCGCGCGCCAGTCCGTTCAGCACGCGCGAACGATAGACGAGGTCGGTCGACGACAGGATCAGCGGCGCGTGCGCCACCCAGAACAGAATGCGCTTCCCCCACAGGTCCGCGCGCCACGCCGGATCGGCGACGACCTCGCCATGCGCGTCGAGCCATTTGCGCATCAGCCCCTCTGCGATCGGCGCGCCGACCGCGCGCGTCGTCACCGTCGACAGGTCGCGCAGCCACATGAAGCTGTGCAGATAATCGGCAAATGCAGGCGAATAGGCCGGCTTCGCCAGGTCAATCGCGGGCAGGTTGACGACTTCACCGCGAAAGCTGAGCATCCCGTCGAGCATCGCCTGGCCGCGGCGCGGATCGCCCAGAAACGGATCGTCGGCGACCGCCAGCAGCTTGAGCGGAAAACGCCCGCGTAGCCGCAGCGTGTGGAGCGGGGTGCGCCACGCGATCCAGCGGAACCGCTCGGCCAGCCGGTCGGCAAGCGACAGGCCATGATCGCCCCCCACCCGGACCAGCCGCTTGCCCTCCTCGATCCCGTCGGCGGCGGGACCGGCGGGAGCGGGATCGTTCACCCGGCCCTCAGCGCCCGGATGTTGTCGGCATAGTTGGCGGGGCCGCCCGCGAAGCTGGCGGTGCCCGCGACCAGTGCATCTGCGCCCGCGGCAATCGCGCGCGGCGCGGTCGCCCGGTCGATGCCGCCATCGACCTCCAGGTCGATCGCGCGCCCGCTCGCGTCGATGCGCGCGCGCAACGCCGCGATCTTGGCGAGCTGGCTCTCGATGAACTTCTGCCCGCCGAAACCCGGATTGACGCTCATCACCAGGATAAGGTCGATCAGGTCGATCACCTCATCGACCACGCCGACCGGCGTCGCGGGGTTGAGCACCACGCCGGCGCGCTTGCCGAGCGACCGGATCGTCTGGAGCGTACGGTGCAGGTGCGGCCCCGATTCGGGATGGACCGAGATGCAGTCCGCCCCCGCCTCGGCAAAAGCCTCCAGATAGGGATCGACCGGCGCGATCATCAGGTGGACGTCGAACGGCTTGGCCGAATGCGGACGCAGCGCGCGCACGACCGCCGGGCCGATGGTCAGGTTGGGGACGAAATGCCCGTCCATCACGTCGATATGGATCCAGTCCGCCCCCGCCGCGTCGATCGCGCGAACCTCCTCACCCAGTCGCGCGAAATCGGCGGACAGGATCGATGGCGCGATGCGGACGGGTTGCTGCATGTTGCGTCTCTAGCATCCCGGCACCGCCCGGCAAGCGATGCGTCACGCGTTTCGCATCAGCCGCACGATGAAGAACCCGTCGACGCCGCCTTCTTCCGCCAGCATCCCCGGCAGCACCCGCACCCAGCCCCGTGGCGCGGGGGTAACACCGCCCGGAAGCTCATCGGCGCGGACCGGATCGACCGCGAATTCGGGATGGTCGGCCAGGAAGCGTTCGACCTGCGCCTCGCCCTCGGCCGGTTCCAGCGAACAGGTCGCATAGACCAGCCGGCCGCCGGGCGCGAGCCACTGCGCGGCGCGCGCAAACAACTGCTGCTGAAGCGCGGCGGTCTCCGCGATCAGCGAAGGCCGGGCGCGGTGCAGCACATCCGGGTGGCGGCGAAAGATGCCGGTCGCGCTGCACGGCGCGTCGAGCAGGATCGCGGCCACCGGCGCGGGCGGTGCCCAATCGAGCAGGTCGGCGGTGACCACCGATGCGCGCAACAAGGTACGCTCCAGATTCTCGCGCAGTCGTCCCAGACGACTTTCGGAGATGTCGACAGCGGTCACATCCCAGCCGGCGGCCGCCAGTTGCAGCGTCTTGCCCCCCGGAGCCGCGCACAAATCGAGCGCCTTGCCCGAACCCCCGCCGAGCAGCCGCGCGGGCAACGATGCCGCCAGGTCCTGCACCCACCAGTCGCCCTCGGCAAAGCCCTCCATGTCGGGAATGTTGCCGCGCTCGGCGAGCCGCAGGTGACCGGGCATCAGGCTGACGCCGGGGTGCGCCGCCTGAATGCGTGGCAATGCGTCGGCGACCGCCAGTGAGAGATCGACCGGTGGTGGCGCAGCGATCGCGCGCGATGCCGCAGCGACCATCTCGTCCCCCCACGCCGCTTGCCAGCGCAGGGCGGTGGCGGGCGGCAGGCTCGGCGCATCCGGCAACGTGGCCGCGCCCCGGTTGAGCGTGCCGAACACGCCATGCACCAGCTTGCGCGGGCCGCCATCGACCAACGGCAGCACGGTCGAAATCGCCGCGTGCGGCGGCGTGCCGAGCCGCAGCCACTGGGCGAGCGCGATGCGCAGCGCAAAGCGCGCCTTGGCATCATCGGGCATCGGGCGCGGCGTCGCGCTGTCGATCAGCGCGTCGAGATCGGGCAAGTAGCGCAGCACCTCGGCAGCGATCGCATGGGCGAGCGCGCGGTCCTCCCGCTTCTTGAGCGGGCGCGCGGCCTGGTCGAGCGCCGCCTCCAGCGCCTGACCCCGCCGCAGCACCGCGTCGAGCAGGCGCAATGCCGCACGGCGGGCGGGCACGCCGGGCGGATCGCTGGTCAGGACGGGTCTGGGCATTGCGGGGGGAAGACCTCTTTCATTGCAGCCCGTTCGCTTCGAGCGAAGTCGAGAAGCGCGCCACGTGTCTCGACTTCGCTCGACACGAACGGAGAGAAGACTGACCCGCTGCCTAGCCGAGCATGGCGATCACGTCCACGCGGCCGCCCAGGCGTCACCCCCGCCGGTGCGGATCGAGCGCGCTGGAGCGGCGGCGAGTGCGCGGGACGCTGGTCGCGGCCGCAGGACGGGCCGAACGGCCGCCGCCGCCGGTCATCGCCGTCATGTCACCCATTTCGGCAGCGATCTGTTCCAGCGCGGCGATGCGGTTGCCGGTGTCGGGGTGCGTCGAGAACAGGCTGTCGCCGCCACGCGCGAGGCCGGGGACGATGTAAAGCTGCGACGTCGCTGGAATCCGCTCTGCCACCGGATTGGGAATACGCGCCGCGCCCTGCGAGATTTTCGCCAGAGCCGAGGCGAGCGCGCGCGGGTTGCCGCTGATCTCCGCACCTGCCCGGTCTGCGCCATATTCGCGCGTCCGGCTGATTGCCATCTGGACGATCATCGCCGCGAACGGCGCGACCAGCACCGCCAGCAGCCCGGCCAGCCCCGCGCTGCGCCCATCGCCCGAGCGGAAGAACAGCCCGAAATTGGCCAGCATCGAAATCGCACCCGCGATCGTCGCGACCATCGTCATGATCAGGGTATCGCGGTTCTTCACATGGCCCAGTTCGTGCGCCATCACGCCGGCGATTTCATCGCGGCTCAGCATGTTGAGCAGGCCCGTCGTCGCGGCGACCGCGGCATGTTCGGGATCACGTCCCGTGGCGAACGCATTGGGCTGCGCCTGGTCGACGATATAGACGCGCGGCATCGGCAGTCCGGCGCGCGTCGCGAGTTCGCGGACCAGCCCGACGAACTCGGGCGCGCTGCGGTCATCGACTTCGCGCGCGCCGTGCATCTTGAGGACGATCTTGTCGGCGTTCCAGTAGGTGAAAAGGTTCATCCCCACCGCGATCACGAGCGCGAGGATCATGCCGCCGCGCCCGCCGAGCGTCAGCCCCAACGCCATGAACAGCGCGGTCAGCGCCGCCAGCAGCATCGTCGTCTTCAAACCGTTCACTTGAACCTACTCCTTCGCCGACCAATGTGGGGAAGGACCGATTTTTCTTCAATCATGGAGCCCCGCATGGCCGCATCGACCCGCAACCGTCCCGGCCAGCGCCCGGCGCATGTCCGGCCGCCCGCTTACCTCTCGAAAAGCCCGCCGGTGCCCCAGCCCGAGCCGATGGTGCGCCCCGACAGCGATCCACTGGAAAAGGATCCGGTGCGCTATGGCGACTGGGAGCTGAAGGGCATCGCGATCGATTTTTGACAACGGATACTGACGGTCGACGTTCAAAGCCGATCGCCAAAAACCGTCACCCCGGGCTTGACCCGGGGTCTCGCTGTTCTTCGCGCCGGATCAGGTGGCGGGACCCCGGGGTCAAGCCCGGGGTGACGAGATAAGTACAGCTCGGGCTATTCGGCCCTGAGCGGTCGGTTAAGGAGCGCCTCGATCACCTCGCCGACGGGCTCGCCGGCGATCAGCGCGCAGACCGCGTCGGTCACCGGCATCTCGACGCCGGCGGCGTGCGCCGCTGCCTGAAGTACCGGCGCGGTATGCGCGCCTTCGGCCACCGTGTGGCGGTCGGCGAGCAGCTCGGCGGCTGCCCGGCCCCGACCCAGCCCGACGCCGAAGCTGAAATTGCGGCTGTTGGTCGATGAACAGGTCAGCACCAGGTCACCCAGCCCCGACAGCCCGGCCAGCGTTTCAGCTCGGCCACCCCGCGCCAGGCCGAAGCGAGTCATTTCGGCAAAGCCGCGCGCGATCAGTGCCGCGCGGGCGTTCAGACCCAGCCCCGCGCCCTCGACCACGCCGCACGCGATCGCGATGACATTCTTGACCGCGCCGCCGATTTCCGCGCCGATCACGTCGCTGGAGGCATAGAGGCGAAACGCGGGACCCGCGAGCCGTTCGATCAACCGATCGCGCAGGCCGTCGGCCTCACACGCCAGCGTCACCGCGGTCGGCTTGCCCGCCGCGACCTCGTGGGCGAAGGTCGGGCCGGACAGCACCGCGATCGGCGCGTCAGGGTGCACCTGCTGCGCCACTTCGCCGACCAGGAGCTGGCTGCCGGCCTCGATCCCCTTGGCGCACAGCACCAGCGGCGTGCGCTCGACCGCCAGCGCCGCAACGGTCGCGCGGACATGCTGGGCCGGCGTCACCACCAGCAGCGCGTCCACGCCGGACAGATCATCCAGCGAACCCGTCGCGACGACGGCGGGTGACAGCGTAACGCCAGGCAGGAACATCGTATTTTCATGCGCGGCGTTGATCGAAGTCACCACTTCGGCCTCGCGCGCCCACAGCGTCACCGGCTGGTCGCCGCGCGCCGCCACCTGCGCCAGCGCGGTGCCCCACGCCCCGCCGCCGATCACGCCGATCCTCACGCCTTGACCCCGGCGCCGCGCGCGTGCTCCGCATCGGGGTCGAGCGGCCAGCGGGCACGCGCGGGCGTATCGAGCGGATCGGTCAGCCCAGCGGCGAATCGCTCCGCCCCGGCCCAGGCAATCATCGCGGCATTGTCGGTGCACAGCCATTGCGGCGGCGCGACGAAGCGCAGGCCATTGGCTTCCGCCAGTTCTGCCAGCGCCGCGCGGACCGACTGGTTGGCCGCGACCCCGCCCGCGACGACGAACGCGGTCGCCCCCTCGGCGCGTGCGATGGCACGGCGGCTGCGGTCGATGAGGCAATCGATCACGGCTTGCTGGAACGAGGCGGCGATATCGGCGGGCCGCCAGCGATTTTCGTCGCGTACGCGCATCACCGCGCTCTTCAGCCCGGCGAAGGAGAAATGCGGCTCGGGCGATCCGACCAGCGGGCGCGGCAGCGGCACCATGTCGGAATCGCCCGATTTTGCCGCGCGTTCGACCGCCGGCCCGCCGGGAAAGCCGAGCCCCAGCAGCTTCGCGGTCTTGTCGAACGCCTCGCCCGCCGCATCGTCGATCGTCGTCGCCAGCCGCGAATAATCGCCGACCCCGCGCACGAACAACAGCTGGCAGTGACCACCGGATACCAGCAGCAACAGATAGGGAAAGGCGAGGTCCGGGTCGGCCAGCCGCGGCGACAGCGCGTGCCCCTCCAGATGGTTGACCGCGATCAGCGGCTTGCCCGACGCCAGCGCCAGCGCCTTGGCGGTGACCAGCCCGACCATGACCCCGCCGATCAGCCCCGGCCCGGCGGTCGCCGCGATCGCGTCAACCTCGCTCAGATCGACCTCCGCCTCGGCCAGCGCTGCCTCGACGAGTGGCGCCAGCATCTCGACATGCGCGCGCGCGGCGATCTCGGGCACCACGCCGCCGAACGGCCGGTGCGCGGCTTCCTGCCCCGCCAGCTTGTGCGCCAGGATGTCGCGGGTAGAAGTGACCAGCGCGGCTGCGGTTTCGTCACAACTCGATTCAAGACCGAGGATCAGGGCCATGGCCTTGTCCTCTAGCCCATGCCCGCGCTAGCACAAGCCACCATGCCAAATCCAATCCGCCTCGGCACCCGGGGCTCGCCGCTCGCACTCACCCAGGCCCATATGACGCGCGCGGCGCTGATCGCCGCGCATGGCCTCGACGAAAACGATGTCGAAATCGTCGTGATCAAGACCACCGGCGACCAGGTGCAGGACCGCGCGCTTGCCGAGATCGGCGGGAAGGCGCTGTGGACCAAGGAGCTGGACCGCGCGCTGATGGATGGCGAGATCGACGCCTCGGTCCATTCGATGAAGGATGTCGAGACAATCCGCCCGACCGAGATCGCGATCGCGGCGATGCTGCCCCGCGCCGATGTGCGCGACCGCATCCTCGGCGCGCCGTCGGTGGCCGAGCTGAAGCCGGACCCCGTCGTCGGCACCAGCTCGCCGCGCCGCGCGGCGCAGGTCCGCCGGCTCCGCCCCGATGCGCGCATCGTCCTGTTCCGCGGCAATGTCGCCACCCGCATTGCCAAGCTGGACGCGGGCGAGGCGGACGCCACGCTGCTCGCCGCCGCCGGGCTCGAACGGCTGGGCCATGCCGATATCGGCCATGTGATCCCGATCGACGTGATGCTGCCGGCCCCGTCGCAGGGCGCGGTCGGTATCGAGTGCCGCGCGGACGATGCGCGGATGCGCGCGATGATCGGAGCGATCAGCCACGCCGACACCTATGCGTGCGTCATGGCCGAACGCGGGCTGCTCGCGGCATTGGGGGCGGACTGTCACTCGCCGGTCGCAGCACTCGCGCGGATCGCGGATGGCCGGATGCGGCTGCGCGCCGAATTATTCGCGGAGGACGGCAGCGATCACGTCGCAGGTGAGGCGGAAGCCGCCAGCGATGACGCCATGATGCCGCGCGCCCTCGCCGCCGAGCTGCTGGCGCGCGCGCCGGCATCGATCACCCGGCTGTTCAGCGGCGGATGAGCCGTCCGATCGCGGTGCTGCGGCCCGATCCGGGCAATGGCCGTACCGCGGCGACGATCGAGGCGGCGGGCCAGGTGGCGATCCGGCTGCCGCTGTTCGCGGTCCGGCCGATCGACTGGCAGCCGCCGGATGCCGCCGATCATGACGCGCTGATCCTGACCAGCGCCAATGCGGTGCGCCAGGCCGGCTCGGGGCTGGCGGGGCTGGCCGCCCTGCCCGCCTATGTCGTCGGGGCGCGGACGGCGGCGGCGGCACGATCCGCCGGACTGCGCGTCGCCGCGACCGGTGCGACCGATGCGCTGGACCTCGCGCGCCTCGCTGCCGTTGCCGGGGTTTGTCGCGCGCTGCACCTGGCCGGGCGCGATCATCGGCCGTTGCCGGGCGAAATCGTCACCGCGACCCGTATCGTCTATGCGAGCGACGCGCTGACGGTGGCTCCCGGCCGGCTGGCCGCGCTGAACGGCGCGGTCGCGCTCGTCCATTCGGTGCGGGCGGGCGCGCGCCTCGCCGAACTGATGCCGCCGCCGGCCCGTGCCGGAACGGCCATCGCGGCGATCAGCGCGAGTGCGGCCGCCGCGGCGGGCAGCGGATGGTGCGCGGTCGCGATCGCCGCCCGGCCGGCCGACGCGGACGTGATCGCTGCCGCTCGCGCGCTCGCCGATTGACCCGCCGCGCATTGACCGGGATAAGGGCGCGCATGGACCAGACCGAAGTGACGTTCGACGCCGGGGCACCGGCGCAAAGTCCGCGCCGGAGTCGCTGGCCGATGGTCTGGACGGTCGCGCTGGCCGCCTTCGTGCTCGGGCTGGTCGCAATGGCGCTCGCCTATCGCACCTGGGGCGACGCGTGGGTCATGCCCGATGCCGCGCCCCAGCCGGTGATCGGCGCGGACCCCGCCGGGCAAGCGCCCGCGACACCGGAAACCCTGGCGACGCTTGATGCGCGCGAATCGGCGCTCTCGGCGCGCATCCGCGAGCTTGAAGGGCGGCTCGCCGCGATCGACAGCGACTCGCGGCTCGCCTCGACCTTCGCCGGGCGTGCCGAGGGGCTGCTGCTCGCCTTTGCCGCGCGCCGCGCGCTCGATCGCGGGTTGCCGCTCGGCTATATCGAGGGCGAGCTGCGCCAGCGGTTCGAACCGAGCGAACCGACCGCGATCGCGATCATCATCCGCGCCTCGCGCGCGCCGGTGACGCTTGAGGAATTGCGGCTCGCGCTCGACACCATCGCGCCGAAACTGTTGACCGCGGGTCCGGAGACCGGCTGGTGGGACGGCCTGCGCCGCGAACTGTCGTCACTCGTCGTGCTGCGCCAGGAAACGACGCAGAGCCCGCTGCCCGCCGACCGGCTGGTGCGCGCCCGCCGCCTCCTCGATGCCGGGCAGGTCGAGGGCGCGCTGGCGGAGATCACGCGGATGCCGGGTGCCGCCAGCGCGGAAAGCTGGATTTCCGCAGCAAAGCGCTACATCAATGCGCGGCGCGCGCTGAACGCGATCGAATCCGCCGCGATCCAGGGTCGCGCCACCGCGACGCCGCTGCCCGTACTCCCGCCCGTCGTGACGCTGCCCAGCGTCGCGCCATCGCCCGGTGCCAGCCCCGCGCCGGCAGCGGGACAGGGTTCGACCGACACGCAATGAGGACAGATGATGGCTGAGATGGGCCGGTTCGACTGGCAGGATCCGTTCGCGCTCGACGCGCAACTGACCGACGAGGAGCGGATGGTCCGCGACGCGGCACGGGCCTATGCGCGCGAACAGTTGCTGCCGCGCGTCACCCGCGCGTTCCTGGACGAATCGTTCGACCGGGCGATCATGCGCGAAATGGGCGCATTGGGCCTGCTGGGTCCGACGATCAGCCCGGAATATGGCGGCGCGGGGCTGGGCTATGTCGCCTATGGCCTGGTCGCGCGCGAAGTCGAGGCGATCGACAGCGGCTATCGCAGCGCGATGAGCGTCCAGTCCTCGCTCGTCATGCACCCGATCAACGCCTATGGCACCGAGGAACAGAAGCGGAAGTATCTGCCCGGGTTGGCGTCGGGCGAGCTGGTCGGTTGTTTCGGCCTGACCGAGCCCGATGCCGGCTCTGATCCCGCCGGGATGCGCACACGCGCCGAGCAAGTGAACGGTGGTTACCGGCTGACCGGATCGAAGATGTGGATCACCAATTCGCCGATCGCCGACGTTTTCGTCGTCTGGGCCAAGTCCGACGCGCATGGCGGCGGCATCAAGGGTTTCGTGCTCGAAAAGGGCATGAAGGGTCTGTCCGCGCCCAAGATCGAGGGCAAGCTGAGCCTGCGCGCGTCGATCACCGGCGAAATCGTCATGGACGGCGTCGAAGTGGGCGAGGACGCGCTGCTGCCCAATGTCCAGGGGCTGAAGGGGCCGTTCGGCTGCCTCAACCGCGCGCGTTATGGCATCGCCTGGGGCACGATGGGCGCGGCCGAGTTCTGCATGGAGGCCGCGCGGCAATATACGCTTGACCGCCACCAGTTCGGGCGGCCGCTCGCGGCGACCCAGCTCGTGCAGCTGAAGCTCGCCAACATGCAGACCGAAATCGCGCTGGGCCTGCAGGCGGCGTTGCGCGCCGGGCGGATGTTCGACGAAGGCACGCTCAGCCCCGACGCGATCAGCATCATCAAGCGCAACAATTGTGGCAAGGCGCTCGATATCGCCCGGGTCGCGCGCGACATGCATGGCGGCAACGGCATTTCCGCGGATTTCCATGTGATGCGCCACGCGATCAACCTTGAAACCGTCAATACCTATGAGGGCACGCACGACGTGCACGGGCTGATCCTGGGCCGGGCGATCACCGGCATCGCGGCGTTTTGATGTGGTCCAGACTTCCTTTCCTTCGTCATGCCGGGCTTGTCCCGGCATCCACCGTGCCGCCAGGGCAGCGGCCGGAATCGGGCGCGGCGGGGTGGACCCCGGAACAAGTCCGGGGTGACGGGGTAAACGACTGATATGACCCCGCCCGATCGTCAGCCCGTGCTGGCGGGCGAGCTGGTCCGGCTGCGCCCGACCGTCGCCGCCGACTGGGACGCGCTGTTCGCGGTGGCCAGCGATCCTTTGGTCTGGGAAGTCCACCCTGCGCATGACCGCTGGCAGGAACCGGTGTTCCGCGCCTATTTCGACGCGGGGCTGGCGAGCGGCGGGGCTTTGACCATCCTGGATCGCGCCACCGGGGCGGTGATCGGGTCGAGCCGCTACGACAACTGGAAGCCCGAGGCGGACGAGATCGAGATCGGCTGGACCTACCTCGCCCGCGCCTATTGGGGCGGCGTTTATAATCGCGAGATCAAGCGGCTGATGCTCGGCCACATCCACGCGCACGTCCGCACCGTCGTGTTCACGGTCGGCGAGACCAATGTTCGCTCGCGCCGCGCGATGGAGAAGATCGGCGGCGTGCTGCGCCCCGGCACCGAGATGCGGCTGATGGCGGGCGAGATGAAGCCGCACGTCATCTACGAAATCGTCCGCCCGTGAAGCCGCTCGAGGGCATCCGCGTCGTCGAGCTCGCGCGTATCCTCGCCGGCCCGTGGTGCGGCCAGCTCCTCGCCGATCTCGGCGCGGAGGTCATCAAGGTCGAGCGACCGGGCGCGGGCGACGACACCCGTCATTGGGGGCCGCCCTTCCTCCACGATGCCGACGGCCGCAATCTGGATGCCGCCTATTTCCACTCGGCCAATCGCGGCAAGGCCAGTCGCTTCGTCGACATCACCACGTCCGAGGGCCAGGCGGAGGTCAGGGCGCTCGTCGCCGACGCCGATGTCGTGCTGGAAAACTACAAGGTCGGCGGGCTGGCCAAATACGGCCTCGACCATGCGCGACTGCTTGACGTCAATCCGCGCCTCATCACCTGTTCGATTACCGGTTTCGGCCAGACGGGCCCCTATGCGCCGCGCGCCGGCTATGATTTCATCATTCAGGCAATGGGTGGCTTCATGTCGCTGACCGGCGAGCCCGATGGCCCGCCGCAAAAGGCGGGCATCGCCTATGCCGACATCTTCACCGGCGTCTATTCGGCGGTCGCGATCCTGGCCGCGCTGCGCCGGCGCGATGTGGAAGGCGTGGGCGCGCATATCGACATGGCGCTGCTCGACACCCAGGTCGCGGTGCTGGCGAACCAGGCGCTCAACTGGATGGCCGATCCGGCGAAGGTGCCGGGCCGCATGGGCAACGGCCATGCCAATCTGGTGCCCTATCAGGCGTTCGCAGCGGCCGACGGCGAGCTGATCATCGCGGTCGGCAATGACGGCCAGTTCCGGCGGCTATGCGCCGTGCTCGGCCTCGACCTCGCCGACGATGCGCGCTTTGCGACCAATCCCGCGCGCGTCACCCATCGCGCCACGCTGATCCCGCTGATCGAGGTGGCGGTCGCGCACTGGCTGAAGGCCGATCTCGCCAACGCGCTGGATGCCCAGGGCATCCCCGCCGGGCCGATCAACCGCATCGACGAAGCCTTTGCCGATCCTCAAGTGATCGCGCGCGGGATGCGCGTGGCCATAGACGGCCTGCCAGGCGTTGCCAGCCCGATCGTCATCGATGGCGAGCGGATGGTCGCCGACCGCGCCAGTCCCGCCCGACCCGCCGGCACCGCAACAGACTGAATCCCCATACGTATTCATGGCGCCCGCGGCTGGCCCCGGCCGGCGCAACATGGTCCTATCCGCCACAAGACAAGCCCGATCAACGGGCTGCCGACCCAGGAGCCCCGGATGACCCGCACCCTCGCCCTCATGCTTGCCCTTGCCCCGCTGATCGCCGCTGCCCCCGCCGCCGCGCAGGACGTGCCTGCGCGCTACACGCCGCGCCCCTTCGTTCAGGTCAAGCACCCCGAATGGTCGAAGAACGCGACCATCTATCAGCTCAACACCCGCCAGTTCACGCGCGAGGGCACCTTTGCGGCCGCCACGCGCGAGCTGCCGCGCATCAAGGCGCTGGGGGCGGACATCATCTGGCTGATGCCGATTCATCCGATCGGCGAAAAGAACCGCAAGGGCACGCTCGGCTCACCCTATGCGGTACGCGACTATCGCGCGGTCAACCCGGAATTCGGCGACATGGCCGATTTCAAGCAGTTCGTCGACGCCGCGCACAAGCTGGGAATGAAGGTGATCCTCGACTGGGTCGCGAATCACTCGGCGTGGGACAATGCGCTCGTGCGCGAACATCCCGACTGGTATGTCCGCGACTGGAAGGGCGATTTCATGCCGACGCCCTGGTTCGACTGGTCGGATATCATCGACTTCGATTATTCCAAGCCGGGCCTGCGCCAGTACATGACCGAGGCCATGGCCTTCTGGGTGCGCGAGGCCGGGGTCGACGGCTTTCGCTGCGATGTGGCGGGCGCGGTCCCGGTCGATTTCTGGGAAAATGCCCGCGCCGAGCTGGACGCGATCAAGCCGGTGTTCATGTTGGCCGAGGCCGAGGATACCGCCCTCCACGCCCGCGCGTTCGATGCCAGCTATGGCTGGAGCTGGGCCAACACGATGAAGGCGATTGGCGAGGGGCATGGCGATGTCGGGGGCCTCTACGGCTTTTACTCGGCCAATTCGTCGATGTGGCCGCATGACGCCATGCGCCTGATGATGACCGAGAACCACGATTTCAACTCGTGGGACGGCACCGCGTTCGAACGGCTGCGCGACGCGCAGACCAACGCAATCGTGCTCTCCGTGGTCGGGGCGGGGATCCCGATGATCTACAATGGTCAGGAAGCGGGCAACCAGAAGCGGCTCGAATTCTTTGAACGCGATCCCATCATGTGGCGCGACCATCCCAACGCCGCGCTGTTCCGTCGCCTGTTCGCGCTGAAACATGCCAATCGCGCGCTGTGGAACGCCGATTGGGGCGGCGCGATGGTCCGCGTCGTCAACAGCCAGCCCGCCAAGGTGTTTTCGTTCACGCGCGAAAAGGACGGCGACAAGGTGTTCGCAGCGCTAAACTTCTCCGGCGAACCCCAGACGGTCAGCTTCACCGACAGTCCGTTCGCGGGCGACTATGTCGATTTCGACGGCGGCGCGAAGGTGACGCTGGCGGCGAACGCGACGATGACGCTTCAGCCCTGGAGCTATCGCGTGCTGGTCAAGGGCGGCCGCTAGCGTCTGCCCCCGCCCAGCCCAGTCGCGCCAACACCGCGCGCGCCGCGGCGGGTGCGCGCTCCTTCGCGCCGTTGATCATGAAGACGAAGGTCTCGCGCGGCGATCGGGGCGCGGGCGGGCCGAAGGTCGGCAGCCCCTCGGGCACCCCGCCCTCCGCCCAGGTGCGGGCCGCATCGGTCCAACGATCGAGCGCGTCCGGCGCATAGCCCGCCGGCTCCTCCGCCCGCGCATTTTCGAGCCGCGCATAGACGAAACCGGCGGTCACATCGGCGATAGCGGGGTAGTCCGCCGAATCGGCATAGACGATCGCGACCCCGGCATCGCGGCACATCGCGACGAACGACGGCACGTGAAAACTGTCATGGCGTACCTGCACCGCATGGCGCAGCCGCACGCCCTCCTGCACGCCGGGCAGCAGCTTGAGGAACGCGCCGAAGTCGTCGGCATCGAATTTCTTCGTCGCCATGAACTGCCACAGGATCGGCCCCAGCTTGTCGCCAAGCTCGGCGACGCCCGATCCAAGGAATTTCTCGATCGACTCGCCCGCTTCGGCCAGGACGCGGCGGTTGGTGGCATAGCGCGACGCCTTGACCGCGAACACGAAGCCGTCGGGTGCGCCCCTGGCCCAGTTGGCAAAGCTCTCGCGCTTCTGCGTGCCGTGATAGGTCGCGTTGATCTCGATCGCGGTGACCGCGCGCGTCGCATATTCGAACTCGCGCTTCTGCGGCAGGCCGTCGGGATAGAACGGCCCGCGCCACGGCGCATAGGTCCAGCCGCCGATGCCGACGCGGATCGTCGCCGCCTCAGTCATCGCCCGCCCGCCTGTCCTGGCCGGGCACGCCGATATCGTGCCCCAGCGTGTCGCGCGACCACAGCATCGCGACGAGCGTGTAGAGGACGACGGCAAGCGGCGCCGCCACCAGCACGCCGATCACGCCGAACAGCCCGCCCAGCCCGGCGAGCGCAAAGATCAGCACCGCCGGCGGGATCGACACCGCGTAACGCTGGACGATCGGGGTCAGCACATTGCCCTCGACCTGCTGCGCGATGAAATAGACGACCGCCGCCCACAAGGCGGTTTCCGGGCTGACCGAAAAGGCGAGCAGGATACCCGGTACCGCGCCGATGAACGGCCCGATCAACGGCACGAAATTGGCGAGGCCGACGATCACGCCCAGCGCCGCGGCCGACGGCACGCCGACGATCGCGACCCCGATACCGACCAGAGTACCCACGAACACCATCGTGAACAGCTGGCCGAGCAGATACTTGCGCAGCGCATTGCCACTGGCATTGAGCGCCGCGACCACGCGCGGCCCGTTTGCCCTGGGAAACAGCAATTCGACGCCGCGCACATACAGGCTTGGGTCGAGGGCGAGATAGATCGCGCCGATCAGCACCAGCACCAGGTTGGTGATCGCCCCCACCGCGCCGAAGGCAAAGGTGAGCGCGCGTCCCGCCACCGTCTGCAGGTCGGGCGTCGTGGATGCGATGCCGCTCCCAAAGGGCTGGCGCGCCAACCAGTCGCGCACGTCCGTCGCCGCACCGGGCAGCCGTTGCGCCAGCTGGCCGAACTGTTCGCCCAGCACGGAACCGAACATCCATCCGACCAGGCCAAGCAGCGCCAGGATGCCGGCGACCGCGATCAGCACCGCCGGGGTTTCCGGGACGCCCGAACGATGGATCGGATCGGCGACCGCGCGGATCAGCACCGCGATCAGGATGGCGGCAAAGATCAACAGCCACACCGCGACCATCTGGGTCATCAGCAGCGCCAGGCCGGTCAGCAGCAGCACGATCAGCGCCGTGCGCACCACCCGCGAAGTCATCGTCGGATCCATCGCTCCCCCCTCGCCTTCCGGTCCCCGCCTCGGCCTTGCGCCGATATGCGCGACAACCGTCCGCGCCGCCACCCGTTCCTTGCGCTCGACCGCCGGTGCCGCCGGTCAGCGCCGGCGACGCCGGGTCATCCCCAGCAACTCGGCCGCGCCCGCCACCTCGCCCGCGGTCCCGGACGCCTTCAGGTCGCGCTCGATCCGGCCGAGCCGCGCCAGCGCCTCGCTCAGCCGCGGCGCATTCCAGTGCTGGAGCGCCTGGCGGGTGGGCTCCTTGTCCTTCCAGAACAGGTGTGCGCGCTCGATCACCTCATGGATCGACCGGCCCCGATCGACCTCGGCGCGCAACTCCGCCAGCCGATGCAGCCGTCGGCCGAGCTGGCGCACCACGCTGATCATGCTGACCCCCTCATGCGTCAGCGCGACCAGCTCGCCCGCCAATGCCGGGCTGTCGCCGGCGACCAGCGCCTGAATCGCTGCGCTGGGCTCGGCTTCGTCGACCGATGCGCACACCGCGCGCAGGTCGTCGACCGATGCGACCCGTGGCGCATCGGGCGCGGCGTCGAGGAACAGCGCCAGCTTCTCGAGCTCGCGCGCCATGACCGCCCGGTCGCCGTTGCACGCGCGCATCAGCCGCTCCGCGACATCCTGGTTGAGCGTGATGCCGTGCGCGCGTCCGGCTTCCGCCGCGATCCGCGTCGCCGCCTGCCCCTCGGGCACGTAACAGGCGTAGGCGAACGCATTGGGCGCGGCGGCGACCAGCTTGAGCAGCTTCGACGTGCCCTTGAGCGCGGGCGCGATCATCACCGCGGGATTGCCGGCGCGGTCGGCGGCGAGCAGCTGTTCCACCGCGGCGAGCGATTCGTCGCCGACGCCGGTCACGCGGATATGGCGGCGCTCGCCGAACAGCGACATCGACGCGGCTTCCTCCGCCAGCAGCCCCGGCCGGCCGCGCAGCGTCGCGCCGTCCAGGTCGACGCGCTCCGCCCCCTCGCCCATCGCGCGGGCCAGCCGCGCGGCGAGCTCGGCCGCGCCGGCTTCGTCGGGCCCGTGCAACAGATACAGCCGGACATCGTCGCCCGGCCGGTCGAGGCGCGCGGCGATGCCTTCCTTGATCTTCATGCGCCGCCCGTCACGGCGTCTTGGCGGTGCGGTCCGCGAACAGCGCGAGGCGCGCGGTGATCTGGTCGGCGATCACCACCGACAGGCGTTCCAGCGCGGTCTGTTCGGCCGCGATGACCGCATATTCGGACCGCACGACGTCGATGCCCGCGTCCGATCCCGCGGTGTCGTCGACCAGCGTCTGCCCGGTCGCCAGGTCGACCAGCTGATAGCGCGCGCGCAGCGTCCGGCGCTCGCGCGCGATGCTCTCGTCGCTGCGCACGCCCAGGCCGACGATCGAATCGTCCAGCCGGACATCGAGCCGATAGCGCGGCGCGCCGCCATTCGCCGCCAGCCGGTCGCGCAGCGCATCGCCGACCAGATAGCCCGCGCGCCCCTCGATCGGCGCGACCTCGACGCTCGACAACAGGCTGCCGACCGACCCCGTCGACCCGCCCGAATAAAGCGGCCGCAGCCCGCAGCCCGCCAGTGACAGTGCGATCGCGATTAGGGTGAGCAGGCGGATCATGCGACGATATTGACCAGCCGGTCGGGCACGACAATCACCTTGCGCGGCGCGGCCCCCTCCAGGATGCGCTGCACCTTGTCGGAAGCGAGCGCGGCGGCTTCCGCGGCCTCGCGCGCTGCGCCCTTGGGCAGCATCAGCGTGTCGCGCAGCTTGCCGTTGACCTGCACCGCGACGGTCACCTCGTCGTCGACCAGCAGCGCGGGGTCGACCTGTGGCCACGGTGCGTCGGCGATCAGCGCGTCATTGCCCCAGGCCGCCCAGGCTTCCTCCGCGATATGCGGCGTCATCGGCGCGACGATGCGCGCGAGCGTGCGGATCGCATGGGTGCGCGACGCCGACGGCGCGGCCTTTTCGATCGCATTGACCAGCTCATAAAGCTTGGCGACCGCCTTGTTGAAGGCGAGCGCCTCGACATCCTCGGCGACGCCCGCGATCGTGCGGTGCAGCTTCTTGTCGAGCGCCACATCCGCGCCGTCGGCGTCCTCCAGCCCGTCGAACAGCCGCCACAGCCGCTGGACGAACCGCCACGCGCCCTCGATCCCGCTTTCCGACCATTCCAGGTCGCGCTCGGGCGGCGAGTCCGACAGCATGAACCAGCGCACCGCGTCCGCGCCGTACTGATCGACGATGCCGGTCGGGTCGACGGTGTTCTTCTTCGACTTCGACATCTTCTCGATGCGGCCGCGGGTAACAGGGTCATCAGTACCCTTCACAAAAAGCTCGTCGCCGCGCTTTTCAATCTCGTCCGGCGCAACCCAGTAGTGGTGGGAGAGGCGCGTAGTCACTTCCCCGCTAATCATCTCCTTTTTGAACGCGCTATACGTCTCGTGCGTCACCATGCCTTGCGTGAACAGGCCGGCGAACGGCTCGCTGACGTCAAGGCGCCCGATCCGCTTGAGCGCCCGCGTCCAGAAGCGCGCATAGAGCAGGTGGAGGATCGCGTGCTCGACCCCGCCGATATACTGCGCGACCGGCAGCCATTGCTGCGCCACCGCCGGGTCGAACGGCTCGTCCGCCGGCTGGCTGGCGAAGCGGATGAAGTACCAGGACGAGTTGATGAAGGTGTCGAGCGTGTCGGTTTCGCGCCGCGCCGGCTTGCCGCAGGTCGGGCAGTCGACATGGCGCCAGGTCGGGTGGCGGTCGAGCGGATTGCCCGGCACGTCGAAGCTCACATCCTCGGGCAGCACCACCGGCAGCTGGTCGCGCGGCACCGGCACCGCGCCACACGTCCCGCAATGGATGATCGGGATCGGCGTGCCCCAGTAACGCTGGCGGCTGACCCCCCAGTCGCGCAACCGCCACACGGTGGTGCCGCGCCCCCAGCCCTCCGCCTCGGCGCGCGCGATCACCGCCGCCTTCGCGTCGACGACGCTCAACCCGTCGAGCGGGCCCGAGTTCACGATGCGGCCCGGCCCGGTATAGGCCTCGTCGCCCTCGAACGCCGGATCACTCTGCTCGCCCTCGGCGACGACGCGGCGCACCGGCAGCGCGTACTTGCGCGCGAATTCCAGGTCGCGCTGGTCGTGCGCGGGCACGCCCATCACCGCGCCGGTGCCATAGTCCATCAGCACGAAATTGGCGATGTAGACGGGCAGCTCCCACGCCGCATCGAACGGATGCGCGACACGCAGGCCGGTGTCGAAGCCCAGCTTTTCCGCCGTCTCGATCTCGGCCGCCGAGGTGCCGCCCGCCTTGCAGCGTTCGACGAACGCCGCGACCTCGGCATTGTCCGCCGCCAGCCGCTGCGCGATCGGATGATCGGCGGCGATCGCGACAAAGCTCGCGCCGAAGATCGTGTCCGGCCGCGTCGAATACACCTCGATCGGCTGGTCGAACGGCGCGACGGGTGCGAACGAGAACTGCAGCCCCACCGACTTGCCGATCCAGTTTTCCTGCATCAGCTTGACCTTGTCGGGCCAGTGGTCGAGCGTGCCGAGACCGTCGAGCAGCTCGTCGGCGAAATCGGTGATCTTGAGGAACCACTGGTTCAGCTTGCGCCGCTCGACCACCGCGCCCGATCGCCAGCCGCGCCCGTCGATCACTTGTTCGTTGGCCAGCACGGTCATGTCGACCGGATCCCAATTGACCGCGCTTTCGCGGCGATAGACCAGCCCGGCGGCATAGAGGTCCAGGAACAGCGCCTGTTCATGCCCGTAATAGGCCGGGTCGCACGTCGCCAGCTCACGCGTCCAGTCGAGCGCGAAGCCCAGCCGCTTCAGCTGCGCGCGCATCGTCGCGATGTTTTCATAGGTCCACGCGCCGGGATGGACCCCTTTCTCCATCGCGGCATTTTCCGCCGGCATGCCAAAGGCGTCCCAGCCCATCGGGTGCAGCACCTCCATGCCCTGCATCCGCCGGAAGCGCGCGAGCACGTCGCCCATCGTATAGTTGCGGACATGGCCCATGTGGATCTTCCCCGACGGATAGGGGAACATCTCGAGCACGTAGCTTTTCGGCCGGGGGCTGTCGTCGCGGGCGGCAAAGGTCCGGCGTTCGGCCCAGACCTGTTGCCACGCGGCGTCGGCCTTCAGCGCGTTGAAGCGCGACGCCATTGCGGGTTCCTCAGTTGTCGGCGATCGCGTTACGACGCAGATCGCGGGCGCGGGTCAGGATGATGTCTTCCAGCTTCTGCACCGTCGCCGCCTGTACCGGGGCTTCGACCCACTGGCCGTTCTGGTTGATCTGGCGCAGCGCCGCAACGCGCAGCGCGTCGGCGCGCAGGTCGCGGTCGAGAATGGCGATCGTCACCTTCATCCGCTCGGTCGGGGTGTTGGGATTGACGTACCAGTCGGTGACGATGACGCCGCCGTTCGAATCGGTCTGGAGCAGCGGCATGAAGCTGATCGTGTCGAGGCTGGCGCGCCACAGATAGCTGTTGACGCCGATCGTCGTGACCTGAGACGCGGCGAGATCGGCCCTGGGCCGGTCGCGACCCCCGCATGCGGCCAGCGCCAGCGTCAGCGTTGCCAGCACGGCCAGTTGCGATACGCGGATCATCGGCACATCCTTGAAAGAAGCATTCATCAAATCCGGGCATCTATAGATGCTGGGACGGTCGCCGCAAGCGCCCGCACCCGATGGCCGTACGGAATCGATTGTGGATAAGGCGCAACAGTGACGGGAAAAAGATTCTCCGCGGTGGCACCGCCCGGCCAAAGCATGGTAGCGCAGCAACCGAGGGCATGATGCGCAAGAATCGACTCCTGTTCAGCACCGGTATCGCGGCGATCGTCGCGACCGGCGCGTTGTGCGCGTCGATGTCGCAGGCGCGCGAGACGCGGCGTGTCGTGCCGGTGCGCAGCGCCGCGCCGGTCGCGAGCATCGGATCCTTCACCCCGGCTGCGGGCGATCCCAAGCTCGCCGCGATCATCTCGCGCAGCGGGCTGCCCAATTCCGGATTCCGTTTCACCCCGGCCGATGCCGGCGTGGACAAGAAGCGCCCGATTACCGTCGCGGTGCGAGCGCGCGGCACCCGCGCCGTCACCACCGCGGCCGAGCGCGCGCCGGGCGAGGCGACCGCCACCGGCCTCGCCCTCACGCCGATCGCCTATAATCTCGGCGTTTCGGTCGGGTGGAAGCGTTTTGCGGTTTCGGGCGACCTGGCCAAGGTCGATCTGGCCGGCCTGCCGGGCAGCCAGGAGCGGGTCGATCTGGGCGTCAGCTATTCGGGCAAGCGTGTCAGCGGGGGCGTGCGCGCCGCCGCCTCGCGTCCGATCGAGAACCAGCCCAAGCTGATCAGCGACCTGCCGAGCTATTCGGTCGACGTGGGCGGCGCCTATCGCGTCACCCGCAATCTCGATGTGACTGCGGGCGTGCGCTATCGCACCGATCGCGACCGGTTGACCCGCCTGCCCGACGAGCGTCGCGACAGCCAGGCCGTCTATATCGGAACCGCCTTCCGCTTCTGATCCCGGCGCGGCACGGCCCATGCGTCGATCGCCGCCCAGCCATGAATGCCGAAGCGCGCGAGTGTGACTGCGCGCACCGCGTCGACGCCGCCCATCGCGACCACGGGAATCTTCAGCCCGCGCACGACCAGCCCGAACCTCGCGCGTCCCAGCGCCCGCGCGCCGGGGTGGGACCGCGTCGCGAATATGGGCGAGACGAACAGTGCGTCCGCCCCCGCCCGGATCGCCGCGATCGCTTCGCGCCGGTCATGCGCGGCGCGCGTCACGATCCGGTGCCGCCCGCCACGCCGGGCATTGTGCACCCCGTCTTCGCGTCCCAGCCGATCGGGCCCGGCGCGCAGGACCAGATGTCCGCGCCGCCGCGCCATCGCCGCGACCCGTGCGAACAGCGCCCGGCGCGCAGCCGGCGGGGTCGCATAATGGCGGAACACGATGCCGCTGCCACGCGGCAGCCGCCCGATCGCGTCGAACAGGGCGCCGCCCAGTCGCTCGTCGGTCATCAGCCAGGTGCGGGGAATGGGGTGGCGGCGTGGCATCGCCGCACCTATAGCGCGCGCGATGGCAAAGCATTCAACTCTCCCGAGCGATCCCGCCGCCCGGCTGCGCGATGTCGGCGATGCGATCGCGGCGGCCACCCGCCTCGCCGGACGCAAAGCCGCCGACGTGACGCTGATCGCGGTGTCGAAGACGCAGGACGCGACCGCGATCCGGCCGCTGATCGCCGCCGGCCAGCGGGTGTTCGGCGAGAACCGCGTTCAGGAGGCCGCCGCGAAATGGCCCGATCTGCGCGCCGAGACCCCGGATGTGCGGCTGCACCTCGTCGGCCAGCTCCAGTCGAACAAGGCCGAGGATGCCGTCCGCCTGTTCGACGCGATCCATTCGGTCGACCGCGCGTCGCTGGTCACCGCGCTCGCCCGCGCAATCGAACGGACCGGCCGCGCACCCGATTGCTTCGTCCAGGTCAATATCGGCGATGAAGCCCAGAAGGGCGGCTGCGCGATCGGCGATCTGCCTGCGCTGCTCGCGGACGCGCGCACCGCCGGACTGCCGATCGCCGGGTTGATGGCGGTGCCGCCGCTCGATGTCGAACCCGCGCCCTATTTCGCGCTGCTCGCCAAACTGGCGCGGGACCATGGGCTGGCGGGGCTCAGCATGGGCATGTCGGGCGATTTTCCGACCGCGGTCACGCTGGGGGCGACGCATGTCCGCGTCGGCACCGCGCTGTTCGGCGCGCGCGCATGAAGTTCGACGCGATCCTGTTCGATTTCGACGGCGTCGTCATCGAGAGCGAATATGAGGGCAACGCCCATATCGCCGACTATCTGTCGCGCATCGGCCACGCGACGAGCGCCGAACATGCGATGACGCATTTCATGGGCCTGTCGGGACGCCAGTTCATCGACGCGATCGAGAGCTGGATCGGCCGGCCGCTGCCCGAGGATTTCTTTGCCGAACGCGCCGCCGAGGATGCGCGCGCGATGCGCGACGGCGTCGGTGCGGTGGACGGCGCGATCGATTTCATCCGGTCGCTGCCGGCCGATCTGCCGGTCGCGATCGCGTCGTCCTCCAGCCATGCATGGATCCGCCGGCACCTCGACCATATCGGCCTGCTCCACCGGTTCGACGGGCGCATCTTCAGCGGCAAGGAGGACGTGCCCGCCGGTCGCGGCAAGCCCGAGCCCGACCTCTATCTGCTCGCCGCCCGCGCGATCGGGGTCGACATCGCCCGCACCGTCATTCTCGAGGACTCACCCGTCGGCGTCACCGGCGCGCTGCGCACCGGGGCGACGGTGATCGGGGTGACCGCCGGGCGCCACTGCGTCGATGGCCATGCGGACCGCCTGCGCGCGCTGGGCGTCGAGGCGATTGCGCCCGATTATGACGCGGTCCGCGACCTGATCGGCCTGACCCCGGCCTGATCGGGCCGCGGTTCAGGCCGAATCGATCCGCGCAGATCGAGCGTCTCGGCATCGCGCGCGGCAGCAAAAGGGCGCGGCGCATCGCGATCAGGAACCGGGCAAGGTCCCCCGGCGTGGAGGCGGCAACGCTGCCACGATCGCGCGTGCGTCGTGGGGCAGCATGGCGGGCAACGTCCAGTCGCAGCGGCGGGCCGCGTCGACTGCGGGCAGGCCCTGGGGCAGATTCCCGGCGCGAGCCATCCCGCCCGCCGCCGCGACGAGGATCGCACCGGCGATCGCTGCCCCGCCCGGCCGCGCCGCGGCCGATACCAACCGGCTTAAAGCTGGTGCCCGGTGCGGTCGCGCTTGGTTGCGAGATAGCGTTCGTTATGCGGATTGGCGGGCAGTTTGTGGGGGACGCGTTCGGCCACGTCGATCCCGGCGGCGGCCAGTGCCGCAACCTTGTCCGGATTGTTGGTCAGCAACCGGATGCGCCGCTGGCCGAGCAGGGTCAGCATCCGCGCCGCGACCCGGAAATCGCGCGCATCGACCGCGAAGCCCAGCCGGGTGTTGGCGTCGACGGTGTCGAATCCCTGGTCCTGGAGCGCATAGGCGCGCAGCTTGTTGATCAGGCCGATACCGCGCCCTTCCTGGCGCAGATAAATGAGGATGCCCCAGCCGCCATCTTGCATCGCCCGCAGCGCCGCGTCGAGCTGGGGCCCGCAATCGCATTTGAGCGATCCGAACACGTCGCCGGTCAGGCATTCGCTGTGCACGCGCACCAGCGGCGGATTGCCGTCCGGTCGACCGATGACCAGCGCGACATGCTCGCCGGGCGCATCGGGGGTGCGGAACGCCACGATCTCCGCATCGTCGGCCGCGCCGACCGGGAGCCGCGCGCGCGTCGCGATCCGCAACGTCGCCGCATCCTCGAACGCCGCGATCGCGCGGGCTGTCACTGCCTCGAACCCGCCGCCGCCGGGACGCACGAAGAATGCCGGCAGGATGCCCGCGATCCGCGCGAGCCGGAGCGCGGCGGCGGCGGCATCGACCTCCGGCGTCGCGACCGCGCGGAACGGTCCTTTAAGCGGCGTGCCGAGATCGAATTGCGGATCGGCGATCGCGGTCGCGCATGGGTGGTCGATCCACGGCGCGCGCACGATCGTCACCGGCTGGTCGGGATCGGCGGCGTCGCGCTGGTTGGCGAGCCGGAGCGTCGCGGCCCGCCCGGCGGAGACCAGCACATTGGCCGCACCGCCGGGGTCGAACGCGGTCAGCGCGTCAGCATCCGATGTTTCCAGCGGTAACACGCTCAGTGCGCCCGCATCACCCGCGACGTCGATCGCCCACCCCCGGCGCAGCGCGTCGATCGCGCGCGAAACGTCGCGCTGCGCGGTCACAGGGCAAACTCGGTAACGATCGGCACATGGTCTGACGGCTTCAGCCAGCCGCGGCAGTCCTCATGCACGCGATGCGCGACCGCCTGGGCCGCGACATCGGCGCTCGCCCACATATGGTCGAGCCGGCGGCCGCGATCGGAAGCCTGCCAGTCCTTCGCGCGATAGCTCCACCAGGTATAGAGCCGCTGCGGCGGCGGCACGAAGCGTCGGCCGAGGTCGATCCAGTCGTTTGCCCGCTGTAGCCGGCCGAGCGCCGCGACCTCGACCGGGGTGTGGCTGACCACGTCGAGCAGCTGCTTGTGGCTCCACACGTCGCATTCCAGCGGCGCGATGTTGAAATCGCCGACCAGCAAAGTCGGCACGCCGCCCAGCCCTTCCGACCAGCGCGTCATCCGTTCGACGAAATCCAGCTTCTGGCCGAATTTCGGGTTGAGCTCGCGATCGGGAATGTCGCCGCCCGCCGGGACATAGACGTTCTCGAGACGCAGGCCGTTTTCCAGCCGCACGCCGATATGCCGCGCCTCGCCATTGGCCTGCCAGTCGAGCCGGTCGTCTTCTGCCAGCGGCACGCGACTGATCACCGCGACCCCGTGGTGCATCCGCTGGCCGTTGATCGCGATGTGGCGATAGCCGAGCGTGTGGAACGGCGCGTGCGGAAAATCGCCGTCGATGACCTTGGTTTCCTGGAGGCACAGGATGTCGGGTTGCGATTCGCGCAGGAACCGTTCGACGATGTCGAGGCGGAAGCGGACGGAATTGATGTTCCACGATGCGATCTTGAGCGTGTCCATGCCGCGCCGATGTAATCGGGCGGCGTGAATTGCGCCAGCGCCGCGCCCAAGTCGTCTGGCACGACTTCCCGACGTCGCCGCCACCAACGAAAAGGCCCCCGCTCCGGGGGCAAGGAGCGAGGGCCGACCGAGCGTTCGTCACGCAGGGCGGGAAACGCGGGGGCCGGTCAACAGGGGGGAATCCCGGCCGGGGCGCTTCCACTCCCGCTATGTAGGGTGCGAAAGCTGTCGCGCAAATGAACGGCCGGTCAATTTGGCCGTGTGCGGCTCGTCGGGTCGCGCCAGCGGAACGTGTTATCGGAAACCGGGACGTTGAATCGCGTGTTCGACAGGCGGATCGTCGTGCGGTTGTTCTGGGCATCGAGCGCGACCCATCCCTGCAGGCGAAGCCCGCCGGGCGCCGCCGCGTCGCGCGCGAAGATCATGTCGATACGCCCATATTCGGGATGCTTGGGGTCATAGGCCTCGACCCGGATGACGCGCGAATCGCCGGTCGGCAGCACGCGCGCGAATTTGGACGGGTCGCGCGCAGGATTGAGCAGAATGCCGAGCGGCGATTCCCCGATCGGCCAGCGCTGTTTCTGGCGCACCTGATAATCGAGGAAATAAAGCGCCTTGCCATCGCCGACGATCAGGATCGGCACGCCCTTTTCATATTGAAAGCGGATCCGGCCCGGCTTCTTGAGCGTGAGCGTGCCGGTCAGCACCTTGCCCGCGCGGTCGGTCTGGCTGAAGGCGGCGACCATGGTGTCGACCGCGGCGAGATGCCGCTGAACCGAAGCGAGGTCGCCGGTCGGCTGGGCAAGCGCGGGGAGCGCGACCGGCAATGCGGCGACGGCGGCCAGCGGCGCGAGGCGGAGGAGAAGGATGGGGGACATGCGGCTCCGGATCATGGTTCGGGCGTAGGTTGGGGGGGTTGAACGCGCGGTGAACCCGCCCGGTTGCCAGGTCGGGGCCTAATTCAACGGTCGCCCGTCCTCGTCCATCAGCACCTCGCGGCGGCCGACATGGTCGGGGCGGGAGACGAGCCCTTCCTTTTCCATCCGCTCGATCAGCCGCGCGGCGCTGTTGTAACCGATCCGCATCTGGCGCTGCAGCCAGCTGGTCGAGGCCTTCTGGCTCGACGCGACGAAGGAGATAGCCTGGCGATACTGCTGGTCCTCCGGGCTGTCGCCGCCGACCGGCGACCCGTCGAGCGCAAAGCCGCCCTCTTCGGGCTCCTCGGTGACGGCGGTGATGTAATCGGGCTCGCCCTGCGCGCGCCAGTGCTCGGCCACCGCCTGCACTTCGTCATCCGACACGAACGGGCCGTGGACGCGCGCCAGCTGCTTGCCGCCGGGCATGTAGAGCATGTCACCGCGGCCGAGCAGCTGTTCGGCACCCTGTTCGCCCAGAATGGTGCGCGAATCGATCTTGCTGGTGACGTGGAAGCTGATTCGCGTCGGCAGGTTCGCCTTGATGACCCCGGTGATGACGTCGACCGAGGGGCGCTGCGTCGCCATGATCAGGTGGATGCCCGCCGCGCGCGCCTTTTGCGCCAGGCGCTGGATCAGGAACTCGACTTCCTTCCCCGCGGTCATCATCAGGTCGGCCAGCTCGTCGACGATGATGACGATCTGCGGCAGCGGCTGGAGGTCGAGCGTCTCCTCCTCATAGATCGGCTTGCCGGTGTCGGGATCATAGCCGGTCTGGACGCGGCGGCCTAGCGTCTGGCCCTTGGCGCGGGCGGCGCGCACCTTGTCGTTGAAGCTGGCGAGGCTGCGCACATTGACGCTCGCCATCATGCGATAACGCTCCTCCATCTGCTCGACCGCCCATTTCAGCGCGCGCACCGCCTTGGGCGGATCGGTGACGACGTCGGCGAGCAGGTGGGGAATCCCCTTGTACATGCTGAGTTCCAGCATCTTGGGGTCGATCATGATCATCCGGCACTGGTCGGGCGTCAGCCGGTAGAGCAGCGACAGGATCATGCAGTTGAGCCCGACCGACTTGCCCGACCCGGTGGTGCCGGCGACGAGCAGGTGGGGCATCGGGGCCAGGTCGGCGATGACGGGATCGCCGGCGATGTTCTTGCCCAGCACCATCGGCAGCTGCGCGCCCTGTTCCTCGAACTGCTGACTGCCGACCAGCTCGTGCAGGCTGACCATCTCGCGCTTGGCATTGGGCAGCTCGATGCCGATCACGCTGCGGCCCGGAATGGTGGCGACGCGCGCCGAGATCGCCGACATGTTGCGCGCGATGTCGTCGGCGAGCTGGATCACCCGGCTCGCCTTGATCCCCGCCGCGGGCTCGAATTCGTACATGGTGACGACCGGGCCGGGCGAGACCTTCACGATCTGGCCCTTCACATGGAAATCGTCGAGCACGCTTTCGAGCAGCCGCGAGTTGCGTTCCAGCGCGGCCTTGTCCGCGACAGGACTGGCGCGTTCGGGCGCGGGCTTGAGCAGGTCGAGCGGCGGCAGGCGGTAATTGTCGCGCAGGTCGAGCGATTCCTGCTGGGGCTTGGGCCGGGCGGTCGACGGCGGCAGCGCGCGGTCGGCGATGACCGGGCCGGGGCGCGGATCGGGCCGCGCGACCTTGCGCGGGGCGCTGATCAGCGGCGGATCGTCGTGCAGGTCGTCCTCCACATCGCCGCGCCCGCGCCGCATCGGCTCGCCATCGGCGTCGCCGGTCTCGCGGCGCGCGCGTGGTGCCGGCAGGCGCGGCATCCGCCAGCGCGCCTCCGGCCATTCGATCGTCAGCCCGCGCCCCCACAGCACGACGCCGGCGATCGCCACCGCCACGGCCACGCCGCGATTGGTCCAGGTGACCGCGACCGGATCGGGGATGAATCCGACGACCCACTGGATCAGCGACGCGATTGAAAAGCCGATGACGCCGCCCCAGCCCGCGGGCAGGCTTTGCACCGACGCCGTCGAAACGAAGGCGAGCGCAGTGCCCATCAGCGCCACGCCGATCAGGCAGTCGCGCAGCATCCGCCCCCACGGCCCGACCGGCACGTCGCGCCACATCCGCGCCGCCAGGATGGGCCCGAGCGGCAGCACCAGCGCCACCGCGACGCCGAACACCATCAGCAGCAGGTCGGCGAGCCACGCCCCGACCACGCCGGCGCGGTTGGCGACGTCCGGGCCCGCCACCGTGCTGAACGACGCGTCGCCCGGATGATAGGAGGCGAGCGCGACCGCCGCGAGCAGCGTCAGCGCGAACAGCGCCAGCGCGCCGAGCATGACCATGCTGCGCCGCGCACCGGCCTTCATCGAATCGCGCCACAAACTGGGCGGCGTGCGGCTCGCCATCGCGAAACCCCCCGGGGAAAAACTGGAAACCGGCACGGAGTCTCGCTTTGTTCGCGCGTGGCGTCAAGCCGATGCGGGGATGCAACGTCCGTATTGGCAGCGTGGCCGCGCGGCTCTAGACCGCCGGGATGGACCGTGCAGACCTGCTTATCCTTGGCGGCGGACTGGTGGGCAGCGCGCTCGCCGTCGCGCTCGACGCCCATGGCCTGACCGCGATCGTCGTCGATCCGGCCGATCCGGCGGCGACGCTCGCCCCCGATTTCGACGGCCGCGCATCGGCGATTTCCAGCGCGTCGCACCGGATGCTGGGCGCGATCGGCGTTGCCGACCGCATGGCGGGCAAGGGGTGCGAGATCCGCGCGATCCGCGCCAGCGACGGCCTGGCCCCCGGCGCGCTCGATTTCGTCGCCGGCGCGGACGACGATGCGCTGGGCACGATGTACGAGAACCGCGTGCTGCGCTCCGCGCTGCATGACGCGGTGCAGGCGGCCGGCGGGGTCGAGCTGCGGTCGCGACGACGCGCGGTCGACGTGGTGCGCGATGCCCATGGCGTGCGCGCCACCCTTGACGACGGCAGCGAAGTCGCCGCGCGGCTGGTGGTTGCCGCCGACGGCCGCGGATCGCCGATGCGCGAGGCGGCGGGGATCAAGGTCGCGCGCTGGACCTATGACCATGCCGCGATGATCACCGCGTTCCACCACGAACGCCCGCACGACCATGTCGCGTTCGAGATCTTCTATCCCGAGGGGCCGTTCGCGATCCTGCCGCTGAACGACGACCAACATGGCCACCGCTCCGCGCTGGTGTGGACGGTCAAGGCCGCTGATCAGCCCGGCATGTTCAAGCTGTCCGACCGCGCCTGGCTGGCCGAAGCCGAGAAGCGCATGGGCGGCGTGCTCGGCCGGCTCGACCGGCTGGCGCCGCGGTCGAGCTATCCGCTCGGCTTTCACCATACCGCGCGCCTGACCGCAGAGCGGCTGGCGCTGGTGGGCGACGCCGGCCACGGCATCCACCCGATCGCGGGCCAGGGCGTCAATCTGGGCTTTCGCGATGCCGCGGCACTGGTCGAGGTGCTGGTGGAGGGCATGCGCATCGGCCTGGACCCCGGCGATGCCGAGCTGCTCAAGCGGTATGAACGCTGGCGCAGCCTCGACACCTTCATGGTCGCGCTCGCCACCGACAGCCTCAACCGCATCTATGGCGTACCGGGCCGCGCGGCGTCGGCGATCCGCCGGTTCGGCATGTCCGCGATCCAGCGCATGCCGCCGGTCAAGCAGCGGCTGATGGCCGAAGCCCGCGGCGAATCGGGCGCGCTGCCGCGGCTTTTGCAGGGCATGAACGTCTGAACGCCACACGTCGCGGCGGGCGAAGTTGCGGAAGTTGCGGGCTGTGCGATGTTCGTTCGGGGTGCGCGCAGAGCGTGGGCGCGCTTCGACTTCGATCGGAGCGAACGTGGATCCATTGACGCCGAAGGATCGCTGGGCCGGGGCATTGCGACGGGTCTGGCTGACGACGGGCGAGTAGGACAGCCTTTCACGGGCAGGATGACGGCTGATTAAGGCGCGCTCCAGAGAGTCTGTGTGGCCGCACCGATTTGGTTGCCGAAAGCCCGGAATTTCCCGTCACCCCGGCCCTGTGCCGGGGTCTACCGCGCCGCGAGGCGCCGTCGCGCGCCAGTTGGAGCCGAACCAATGCGCGGTGCAAGGGAAGCGCGCCGATCGTGGACCGTGCGGGTCGCACGGTGGACCCCGGCACGAGGCCGGGATGACGACTAGAAAGGTGGCTGGGCCTTCCGATCATTCCCGTTCCCGGTCAGCCGCTCGGGATGAGCGGGACCGGAAAACAGGATCGCACGCTAATCCCCCAGGGCCCGCGCTTCCTCGACCAGCATCACCGGCACGCCATGGTGGATCGGGAAAGCGAGGCCCGCGGCGTCGGACACCAGTTCGTCGCGCGCGGCATCGTGGCGCAGCGGGGTGCGGGTCACCGGGCAGACCAGGATCGACAGCAGCCAGGGATCAAGCGGCGCATCCGTCCCCGGCGCGGCGCCCCCGTTCATTGCAGCGTCGCGGCGCCGTCGTCGCCGTAACGACCGAAGAACTGCATGAGCTGGACGATCAGCTCGGCGCGCGCCGACAGCGAGTGGGCCTCCAGCAGTGCCTGTTTCGACGCGATGTCGAATGGTGCGATCTGGGCAATGCCGTTGACCAGTGCCTCGTCGTCGAGCCGCCCGACCGCTTCCCAGTCGACCGCATAGCCCTGGGCCTCCGCGAATCGGCGCGATTCGAGCTCGAGCGACGACCGCTCGCCCAGCGCCAGCGATTCATCGGCACCGACCGGCTCCAGCTCGGCCTCGACCTGGCGAAAGGGGGTCGCAACGTCGAGCTCGCGCAGGATGCGGAAGCGCGCGGTGCCCTGGAGCACGATGTCGTAGCGGCCGTCGGCCAGCGCCTCGACATCGATGATCTGGCCGAGGCAGCCGACCTCGAACAGCGGCGGCGGCTCGCCCGGTCCGCGCGGCTGGACCATCCCGATGCGCCGGTCGCGGGCGAGCGCGTCGCTGACCAGCGCGCGATAGCGCGGTTCGAAGATATGCAGCGGCAGGTGCATGCGCGGGAACAGGAGCGCGCCGCCCAGCGGAAAGACCGAGATGCGCTGGCTCATCCGAACAGGATCGCCGACAGGCGACGGCGCTGGGCGGAAACCCACGGATCCTCGAGCCCGACGACTTCGAACAGCTTGAGCAGCCGCTGGCGGGCGGCGCCATCATTCCATTCGCGCTCGGCAGCGATGATCGCGAGCAACGTGTCGGCCGCGGCCTCGCGGTCGCCCGCCGCCATGTAACCGCCGGCCAGTTCATAACGCAGCGCGAGATCGTCGGGCGCGGCCGCCGAACGCCGGGCGAGCGCGGCAAGGTCGTCGACCGGCTGCGCCTCACGCGCCAGCGACAATGCGGCACGCGCGCGATCGACCTCGGGTGCCCTGGCGGCTTCGTCGGGAAGCTCGGCGAGCGCGGCCTCCGCCTCATCGAACCGGCCGAGCAGCACCAGCGCGCGCGCCCGGCCCGATGCGACCGCGGGGTCGGCGGGTGCCATGTCGGCGATCTGGTCGAAGATCGCGAGCGCACGTTCGCCGTCGCCGCCGGCCAGCACATCCTCCCCCATCGCGATCAGCGGCTCGATCTCGGCCTCGACCGACGCGGCCTCGCTTTGCACGGGCAGCTGGCGCAGCAGCTGGTCAAGCATCGCCTTCAGCTGCGATTCGGTGCGCGCGGGCGTCAGGTCGGCGACGAGCTGGCCCTGGAACATCGCATAGACGGTCGGAATCGAGCGGATCTGGAATTGCGCGGCGATGAACTGGTTCTTGTCGGTATCGATCTTGGCGAGCACGACGCCCTTGCCGGCATAGTCGGCGGCGACCTTCTCCAGCACGGGGGCGAGCGCCTTGCACGGCCCGCACCATTCCGCCCAGAAATCGATGATGACGAGTTGCGTCATCGACGGTTCGACGACGTCGCGGCGGAAATTCTCGACCGCCTCGCGTTCGGCGGCGGACATGCCCAGCGTAGCCAAGAGACACTCCCTTGCGGATGATTGCGGTGAATTGCGGCAACGCCCCATGTGGGCGCATCGCCGCGCCAAGCCAAGCCCTTTTGCCGAATCGCACCGGGGGGTTGCGGACCCCGGCGACCGATGCTAGAGGCCGCCGCCTTGACGGAGCCGGTCGGCCACGCCACCGGACACCCAAGCGCCAGAGCGGGCGTAGCTCAGGGGTAGAGCACAACCTTGCCAAGGTTGGGGTCGAGGGTTCGAATCCCTTCGCCCGCTCCAGGATTTTTCATGACTTGTCGGATAAAGTCTTGCCCGCCCGGGCGCGGCCACCCGCGTGCCGGTCGGCGCATTGGTGCACGGCGGATTGCGGTGCCTGGCCGGGCAGCAGCGCCCGGCCGCGGTCACGCCCCCTGATCGATCGTCCGGCCCTTGGTTTCCGGAAACAGGCGCGCGACGAGCAGCGACTGGAGCAGCATGAAGCCGGCAAAGGCGAAGAAGGGCGCGGCGGCCGAGGCGGCGGCGATCGGCGGATAGACCCAGGCGATCAGCGCGTTGAGCAGCCAGTGCGTCCCCGCACCCAGCGCCGCACCCTGGGCGCGCACCGGTTGCGGGAAGATTTCGGACAGATAGACCCAGATCACCGCGCCCTGGCTGAGCCCGAACGACAGGATGAACAGGACCAGCGACGGCAGCAGCAGCGCCGGGCCGAGCCACCCGGCCTGGACGAGGCCGGTCAGCAGCAGCGCCACCGCGCAGCCCAGCCCGCCTGCGACGAGCAGCGCCTTGCGCCCCGCCCGGTCGATCAGCGCCATGCCGAGCAGCGTGGCGACCAGGTTGCACAGCCCGATCGCCACCGCCTGACGATCGGCCGACAGGCTGCTGAATCCCGCCGCGGTGAAGACGTCGTTCAGATAATAGAGGATCGCGTTGATCCCCGAGAGCTGGTTGAAGCTGGCGAGCCCGATCGCGAGCAGGATCGGGCGGCGATGCCGCCGGAAGCTCAACGGCTCGCGCGCCGGGCTCGCCGGCGCGTCCTGCCGGGTGGCGATCTCGATACCGAGGCGTGCGGCATGGGCATGCCCCTCCTCGACCCGGCCGCGGCCGATCAGCCAGCGCGGGCTGGTCGGCATCACCAGGGTCATCGCCAGCAGCAATGCCGCGGGGGCGACCGCGACCCCGAGCTTCCACCGCCAGACCGTCTCGGCCCCCGTCTGCGCCAGCAGCGCGTTCGACGCGTAGGCGGCAAGGATGCCGATGACGATGCAGAGCTGAAATGTCCCGACCAGCCGGCCGCGCAGCCGAGCGGGCGCCAGTTCGCTGATATAGACCGGTGCCAGCACCGAGGACGCGCCGATGGCGAGCCCGCCGATCAGGCGGGCGGCGGCAAAGGTGCGCTCGTCCCCCGCCAGGGCGGACGCAAGCGCGGAACCGAGATAGAGCAGCGCGGTGACCGCAAGCATCGCCCGGCTGCCGAAGCGATCGCCCAGCGGGCCGGCGACGAACGCGCCGACCAGCGTACCCCACAGCGCGATCGACACCGCGAACCCCAGCGCCGCGGGCGTCAGCTCGAACACGCGCACAAGGTCCTTGGTCACCCCGGCGATGACCGCGGTGTCGAAGCCGAACAGCAGTCCCGAAATCGCGGCGGCGGCGATGCCGAGCTTCACGCGCAGCGATATTGGCCCGGCCGGCGCCGCATCGGTCGGGGCAGCGGGGTGGACGGGATCGACAATCATGAATCGCCTTTCAGCGCGAGGGCGGTGGTGACGACCGTTTCGGCAAGCGCCTGATGGTCGCTAGCGGACGGATGGCGGTTGCAGCCGGCGAGCGTGAGGTCCGGAAAGCGCACGACGGCCCGCCGCAACGGGCGAAGCGCCTCGGCGATCTGGTCGACATCGGCCGCGAAGCGGGGACCGGCCATCAGGATGAAGCGCGCGCGGGGATGGGCGGCGTGCAGCCGTCCGACGAACGCGACATAACGCGCGCGATAGGCGCGGCGCAGGGCGGCCTCGTCGGCCCACGCCTCCCCCGCGCGCAGCGGGGTCGAGAAATCGTTGGTGCCCAGATTGACGACGATGAGCGCGGGGGAGGGTCGCGGCGCACCACGGTCGCCGGCCACGCCGGGCACAGCCCGGTCGTACAGGTCGGGCATCGCTTGAAACGGATGCCCGCCGTCGTAATTGCGCACCATGCCGCGACCGGAGACCGCGACGATGCGATAATCCATGTCGAGCCGGGCGGCGGCGAGCGGACCGAAGGCCAGGCCGGTGTCGGTGGCGGCGAACACCTCGGCATCGTTGCAGCGCGCCTGTTCCAGCCGGTTGCCGTAGCCGACGGTGAACGAATCGCCGATGAATTCCACGACCGGGCGGGCGGCGCGCGGCGCCAGCGGCACCGTCGCGCCGCTTGCGAAGAACCCGCCGAACCGCGAGCCCGCGCCGCGCGCTTCGGTAACCTGTTCCAGCCGGATGACGTGATCGCCCGCCGGCAAGCCGCGCAGCCGCGCGACATGCCGCCCGGGGGCCTTCAGCAGCCCGACCTCGGCCCCGTCGACGCGCAGGCGCAGCCACTGCGTCGGCGCGTCGACTCGGAGGTCGATCGCCGTGCCGCGAAAGCGCCCCTCGAACCACGCCCCCGGCCAGCCAAAGGCGCGCCAGCCGGCAGCGTCGGCCCGCTCGCCCCCGATCGCATATGCGGGGACAGCGCGGCCGGGCGCATCGGCACCGCCGAGAAGCAGCGCGGCGAAGGCCAGCGACAGCGCGGCCCTGCCGAGCGCGCGATCAGGCCCCCGCGCGCCGGTCATTGCTCGCCCGGACGGGTCGTGCCGTCGGTTCGCGCGGGAAGCGACAGGTCGACGGCCGCATCGGCCACGTTCCAGCCCCGGACGCGAACCGCGGCGGGCGGCGCGCCGCTTTCGGGCCAGGCGATGCCGACCGTCCGCGTCTCGCCCGGAAACAGGGTCAGGTAATTGTCGTCATAATAGGCGGGCAGGATCCGCCCGCCATCGGCATCGACGAGCGTCAGCTTTACCTGGAGCGCGGGAACGGTCGACTCGTTGCGGATCGCCACGACGGCCCGCGCCGCGCCGGGCGCGGGCGGCGGCGCATCGAACGACAGGTGCGCGCGCGGCATGTCGTTGAGCGATCGAAGCGCCGCATCGGAGCCAGTGCGCCAGTAATCGTTGCGCGACACGATCCGCGGATCCCCGGCCCGTCGCAGTTCGAGGCGAACCAGCTCCACCTCGCCCGCCGCGAGCTTCGGCAGCGTGGCGTCGGCGAGCGGCCGGGTCGCCGACGCGGGGACGTCGGTCGCGAACTGGCGCTCCGACAACGGCCGCCCGTCGAGGCCCAAGCGCCGGACGGTCACCTGTGCCCCCGCAAGCGCAGTCGGCAGGCTGTTGACGACCGCCACCGCATCCTCGGGCTGGTTCAGCTGGACATGGACGGGCTCCGCCGCCGACTTGATCGCGTAGAAGCTGGCGTGCGTATCATAGTCATGGCTCAGCATCTGCCACTCGGTGCTCGGCCACGCCGGCTGGGTCATCCACAGGAGCCGCCCGGAATTGCGGGTGAACAGGCGCGCGTTCATCCCCTCGAAAATCGCGCGATGCGATTCGAAGTTGAGCAGCTGGGCCTTGCGCTCGAAGTCCTCGAGATCGGCGGGCGCGCCCAGCCGCTCGGTCATCGCGGCCATGAAGCCCGCGACGCTGCCGCCCCGCGCACTATGCCAGTCGTGATAGGCCCAGCTGTCGTTCGGCGGCCACTGGTCGGCCGCGGGCACCATCGCCCGGAACGCCTCCAGCGTCGGGAAGGAGGGGGTGCCGACCTCGGTCGAGAAGCCCTGTGCGAGATCGGTGAAATAGCGTTCCGGGCGCTGATAGTCCCACGGGCCGCTGTCCGCCATGTTCACCGAACGCGAGTTGCCGGTGTAATATCGCGTGCCGTCGATCGTGCGGACCAGCGCCTCGAGCCCCTCGTTCAGGACCGGCGGCGGCACGCCTTCGTTGCGGCCTAGCCACAGGACGATCGACGGATGATGGCGAAAGCGGCGGATCGTATCTTCCGCATTGGCCAGGAACAGCGCGGCGTCGCCGGGTTCGCCGTTATAATCCTGGGTGGAGATCCAGAAATCGTTGACGACCATGAGGCCATATTCGTCGGCGAGCGCGAACAGCGCCTCTTCCGTATTCTGCCCCACCCAGTTGCGGATCGTGTTGAGGTTGGCGTCGCGGTGCAGCCGGACATAGGGCTCGAGCCGCGCGCGATCGACCCGCTTCATCAGGTCGTCCATGCCCCAGTTCCCGCCCCGTACCGGGATTCGCACGCCGTTGACCCGCAGGATGAGATGCGGCGCGATGCCGTCCGCGGGCAACGCGCGCACCGCGGGCGACATCGCCGCATCGGGGCGCAACGACGCCGCCCAGCCGCCCGCGACCTTTCGGATGCCGCCATGACTGACATCGACGACGGCGCGATGATCGGCGCGCGTCGGGTGGAAGAGCACGCGCTGCAGCGCGCCGTCCGGCGCGACCAGCGACAGTTCGTACCCTACCTCGCGGATCCCGAAGCGGAGCTGCTTGCGATCGCTGCGCGTCGAACCGGCGGGCGTCACCGCGACCGTCAGGTCGTGCAGGGTCGGCGCGCCGAAGCCGTTCGGCCACCACAGCGCGGGGTTGCGGATGCGCAGCGCGGGATGCGATGCCGGCGTCAGCGTCACGACCTGGTGTCCCGGCGCGACGGTGACGTCGGCCTCGATCCGCACGGTGCCCGCCTGCACCTGCAGCTGCGCCGGCACCGGCGAGGCGGTACGGTTTTCCAGCGGGACCTCGACCGTCAGCTCGGCGACGCTGTTGTCGGGGAGCGGCAGGACGGTGCTGACGCTGGGATCGCCGATCGCGACGGGGCCCTGCGCCGCGATCACCACATTCTGCCAGATGCCGGTATTGCGGTCGCGAACCGTGGGAATCCAGTCCCACCCTTCGCTGGCGACGAAAGTCGGCCCGTCGATCGTCATCGCCCCGCCATTTTCGCCTGGGCCGGCCAGGACCGACTCCTCGTGCGGCAAACCGGGATGCGGTGGCGGCGAGATCCGGACCGCGAGCGCGTTGCGCCCCGCGCGTAGCACATCCGAGACATCGAACTGCCCGCGCCGGAACGCGCCCTTCACGGTGCCGAGCCGCACCCCGTTGAGCCAGATTTCGGCGGCGTAGTTGATTCCGTTGAAGGTGAGCGTCCTGAACGCCCCGCCGGTCAATGCCGACGCGTCGAATTCGGTGCGATACCAATAGTCCTGCCGCGCGAGATGCTCGGGAATGGCGAGGTTGTTGAGGCCGATCGTCGGGTCGGGATAGATGCCCGCCGCGACCATCGCGGTCAGGACGGTGCCGGGCACCTGTGCGGGAATCCAGCCCCCCGCGTCGAACCCGACGCGTGCGATCGACGCCCCGCCGGCGGCGACATCGGGTGCAGGACGCAGCCTCCAGCCGTCCAGCTCCCACCGGTCGTCGCCGAGCGCGCGGATCGCCCCGCGCGCATCCGTGGCGGTGGCCGCAACACGCGTTACGGCGGGCGCCGGCGGCGCGCCGGCCGGTCGGGTCGCGGGCGGCTGGGGCACGGTCTGACCCATTTGCTGCCGGGTCTGGAGGGGCCAGGCGGGGCTGCCCGATTCATATTGCCAGTCCTCGTCGGGCGCTGCGGTTTGCGCCGGCGCCGTGGCGGGTTCGCGGACACCACCGTGCAGGCTGAGCTGCGCCAGCCGCCCGGCAAAGCCCGAACCGTCGCGCGCGCGCGGGGCCGCCTGGATCACGCCGCTGATCGGCACCGACGCGCCGATCACGGCCGCCTCGCGCCCGTCGACGTGGAGCCGGACCGAATGGCCATCCGACGCGAGCGCCAGCGCGTGCCAGTGCCCCGGCCGCACCCTGGCGCCGGACCGGTGCAGCGTGTCGCCGATGCGCACGCCGAATACCGTACCGTCGATCACGATCGCGGCCGCCGGCGATGGCGACGCGCCCGGCAGGCGCACGACGGTGGCGTCATTCGCGCCCGGCGCTTCGGCGCGAAGCTGCATTGTGAGCGTCCACGCCGCCAGCGGGGCGATCGCGGGCGCGGGCTGCGTCTCGATCCCGTCCGACGCCGGCGGAAAGCGGAGGTTGAACGGTCCGGCGACAACCCCGTCCGGCGCGCCGGAAGCGGGAATTGCGGTGCCCGCCAATGCCAGCGCCAAGAGCATCACCGTCAGCCGTGCACCCATCAACATTGTCCTGATCCCTGGTCGAAAGTCGCGGTGTGGCGGGCCCGGGCGGCGCTAGCCGGCATAGCGGTTCGCCGGGACGCCGCGAACGCCGGGGTCGGCACGGAAGATCGCGCCCGCCAGCGGCTCGTCGGGGCGGTCCTTGGCCGCGGTCGTGATGTAGAGCTGGTCGAGATCGGCCCCGCCGAACGCGCAGTTGGTCACCCGCGACGCCGGCACCTCGATCGATCGCATCAGCCCGCCCGACGGATCGAAGCGGCTGACCCGGCCGCCATCCCAGTGGCACACCCACAGACAGTCGTCGGCATCGACGGTCATGCCGTCCGGTTTTCCCCAGCTCGGGTCGAAAGCGATGTGGACGGCGCAGGACGCGATCCGCTGCGGACCGTCCAGCCGCAGCCGATAGACGAGGCCCAGCGGCGAGTCGGCATGGTACAGTAGCTGGCCGTCGCGACTGATCGCGGGGCCGTTGGGCACGGTATACCCCGTGTCGACCCGGACCGCATCCCCCGCCGGATCGAAGCGATACAGCGCGCCGACGGGACGGTCCGCGGCGATGCGCATCGTCCCTGCCCAGATGTTGCCGTGCGCGTCGGCGCAGGCGTCGTTCAGCCGCATCTCCGGTTCATCGAGGCCGAACGCAGCGAGCGGCGTGCACCGGAACGGGTCGAGATCGATCACATGGACCCCCGACTGCAGTCCCGCGACGAAGCCGGGCGTGCCCTGGCGTTCGATCACCCAGCCGATCATTTCGGGCACATCCCAGGACGCGAGCGGGGGCGACGACGCGGCGCGCCAGCGGTTGAGCCGCCGCCCGAGGATGTCGACCCAGTAGAAGGCGTCGTCACGCGCGGACCACCAGGCGCCCTCGCCCAGCAGGCTGCGCACCTCGCCCGAGACGACCTCGATCATCGGGACAGCCCCCGCCAGCGGTGCGCGCGCCAGGCAAAGAAGGCGACGCCGGCAAAGCCGATCACGGGCACTACGAAGGCGCTCGCGATGCCGCCGCGATCGGCGAGCATACCGGCAATCAGCGGCAGGAACGCGCCGCCGGTGATCCCCATGACCAGCAGGCCCGACACCGCCGCGCGCGGTGCCGTCGCGCGTTCCAGCGCCAGGGTGAACACGGCGGGAAAGGTGATCGAGGTGAACAGGCCGATGGTCAGCGTCACATAACCGACCCATGCGCCCTCGAGCGTCAACGGGATGAGGCACAGCGCCGCGGCGGTCCCGGCGGTCGCTGTCAACAGCGCGCCGACCGGCACGCGCGTCATCACCGCGCTGCCGACGAAGCGGCCCGTCATCCGCCCGATCCCGTAGAGCGCGAGCAGCTTGCCCGCCGCTTCATGGCTGATGCCCAGGATCACGGGTTCGGACAGGAAATTGATGAGCAGGCTGAGGATCGAGATTTCCGCGCCGACATAGAGGAAGATCGCGGCCGAGCCCGCCAGCGACCAGCGGTCGCCGATCGCCGCGGTCGGGGGGGCCGACCCCCGGGGCGATGCGGCGGCACCGTCGATGATCCGCCGGCTCAGCCAGGCGCCGAGGATCAGGCCGGCGACGACGATCCCGAGCGCGCCGAACAGCGTCTCGATCTTGGCCAGCGACGCGGCGCGGCCGCCCCCGGTGTCGCCGCCCGCCGCGAACATGCCGCCTTCGAGCAGGATGAGCGCGCCGATATAGGGCCCGGCGATCGAGCCCATCGAGTTGAACGCCTGAACCAGCGTCAGCCGGAAATGCGACCGTTCGGGCGCACCGAGCCCGGCGACCAGGGGATTGGCCGCGACCTGGAGCAGGGTGACGCCGCTGGCGATCACGAACAGCGCCGCCAGCACCGCGGGATAGCTGTCGCCACGGCTGGCCAGCGCCATGCCGACGCAGCCCGCGAGCATCGCCGACAGCGCCACCGCGATCGCCGCGGCGTAGCCGATGCGCGCCAGCAGCGCCGCCGCCGGCAGCGAGATCAGCGCATAGGCGATGAAGAAGGCGAACTGGGTGGTGACCGCCTCGAGATAGGTCAGATCGAAGATTGACCGGACCGACGGGATGAGCGTGTCGACCGTCGACGTCGCGAAGCCCCAGATGAAGAACAGCGTGGCCACCAGCGCAAACGCCAAGGCGACCATGCCCTGCCCCCGCGGCATCATGGTCAGAGCGCGCCGACCATCGGCATCCAGTCCGGCCGCTTCGGATCGACGTGGAAGCGGGCGTAATAGTCGCCGACCTGTTCGTAATAGCGCTCGTAATGCGCCATCTTGTCCTCATCGAGCGTGACGCCCAGGCCTGGACCGGTGGGCACGCGGATCGCGCCGTCCGCATACCGCATCGGCCCGCCCTCGATGATGTCGTCGGTCAGGTAATGATAATGCGCATCGCCGGCGAAGCGCATTTCGGGGATGGTCGACGCGGTATGGATCATCGCCGCCAGCTCGATGCCGAACTCCGCGCCCGAATGCATCGCGACGCCGAGGTTGAAGGTCCGGCACACCGCCGCCAGCTCCTTCACGCCGCGTGGCCCCTCCCAATAATGGATGTCGGTCAGCACGATATCGACCGCGCCCAGCCGGATCGCCGGACCCAGATCGTCGAACTTGGCGGGATACATGTTGGTGGCGATCGGCATCCGCACCGCGCGGCGCACGGCGGCATTGCCCTCCAGCCCCCAGGCCGGATCCTCGAAATACTCGATGCCGAGCGGTTCCAGCCGCTGGCCGATCCGGGTCGCGGTCGCGACGGACCAGACGCCGTTGGGATCGATGCGCAGCCCGAAGTCGGGACCGAGCCGTTCGCGGCACAGCTCGAGCACGCGCGCTTCCTCACCGGGGTCCATCACGCCGGCCTTGAGCTTCATCGCGCGCACGCCCAGCGTCTCGGCCAGTTCCTCGCAGTGATCGGCAAGGTCCTCGGCACGCGTGTCGTCGCCGCCGCCCGGCCGGTCATAGCGCCAGAACAGATAGGCGATGAAGGGAACGGCGTCGCGGACCGATCCGCCGAGCAGGTCGGACAGCGGCCGCCCCAGCACCTTGCCCTGAATGTCGAGGCAGGCCATCTCGATGGCCGCATAAAGCCGGGCGTTCGACATGTAATAGATGTTGCGCAGCACCTTGAGCTTGATCGTTTCCAGCTGGAACGGATCCATGCCGATGATGCGCGGCGCAAGCTTGGTCAGCGCGCTGCGCTGGTCGCCGCCGCCGACCTCGCCCAGGCCCACCACGCCCTCGTCGGTGAAGATTTCGAGGATGGTCCGCATCAGGTAACCGGGGTGGACGCCGGTGTTGTGGCGGAGCATGCAATTCATCGGAATCGCCACGCAACGGACGCGGATGTCGGTGATCTTCATACAAGGTTCCTGTCGGTCAGAAGCTCATCAGGCCGTCGACGAAGATCGTCTGGCCGTTGATATAGGCCCCGGCGTCGCCGGCGAGCATCAACGCGGCGCCGGTCATGTCGTCGGGCGTGCCGAACCGCCCCGCCGGAATGGCGGCAAGGACACGGTCGGCATATGCGCGATCGGCCAGCACCGACGCGGTTCGCGGCGTCAGCGTCGCACCGGGCGCGATGATGTTGGCGGTGATCCCGTCGCCCGCGACCTGCCGCGCGATGTTGCGGACGGCATTGGCGAGCGCGGCCTTGCTGGCGGCATAGGCCAGCATGTCGGGATGCGGCTTCACCTGCTGGACGCTGCCGATCGCGATGATCCGGCCCCAGCCGCGCGCAGCCATGGCCGGCAACACTCCGGTCATCAGCTCGACGCCCGCCCAGAGGTTGATCGCCATCTGGCGCTCCGCCTCGACACGGTCGAACGCGACCAGCGGCCGGCGCATTTCGGCCGAGGCGCAATGTACCAGCAAGTCGGGATCGCCCAGCACCGCACGCGTCTGGTTGAGCAGCCCGATGGCCGCGCCCGGATTGGCGAGATCGGCGGCGAGGATCGGGACGCCGGGCAAGCGCGCCGCGGCGGCGTCGCACGCGGCGGGATCGTCAAGGCCGTGAATCGCGACCCGCCACCCCGCGCCAACCAGCGCCGCGGCGATTGCCAGGCCAATGCCCTGGGTCCCCCCGGTAACCAGGGCGGCCCGGCATTCTGCACCCCCGCTCAATACCCTCTCCTCATGAATTATGCTCTTAGCTTGTCAAAAGAGAATTTGAGCGTCAACTATTCATATACGAAAGCATGGCGTTAGTATCACATATCCGATATGTTGGTGCGGAACAAGCACTGGAGTTGGGCAGGATGACAATCGAGGCGATCGCGATGGACAGGCGCGCGATGATGGCGCTGATGGGCGGGGGAATGGCCGGCGGGGGGCTGGTCGCGCCCGGCATCGCGGCCGCGCCGGAAAGCACATCACCCGAAGCCTGGACGCGCCTGTGGAGCGACCCTGAGGTCGAGCGACGGATCGCCGACGGCATCCGGGCCAACCGGATGGGCAACATCCGGCTGCAGTTGCGCGATCGTGCCGGGAGACCTGTCCAGGGGCGGGTCCGGGTCAGGCAGACGCGCCACCAGTTCAACTTCGGGGCGAACGGCTTCATGGTCGGCGGCTTTGCCGACCCTGCGCGCAATGCAGCGTGGGAAGCGGCCTTTGCCCGGCTGTTCAACATCGTCACGGTGCCCTTTTACTGGCGCGATTTCGAACCGACGCCGGGAGCGTACCGCATCGACGAGACAAGCGCCCCCCTGTATCGCCGCCCGCCGGCCGAGCGGGTGCTGGCATTCGCCGAACGCTGGGGCCTGCGCACCAAGGGGCACGTCCTGGTGTGGAACCAGCCCGACCTGTCGATCCCGGCCTATTGGCCGCGCGACGACGCCGAGCGGATTGCGCTGATCGAACGGCGGGCACGGATGCTCGCCGATCGCTTCGGCGGCCGGATCGGCGTGTGGGACGTCGTCAACGAGGTGCTGCACAGCAGCCGGCGCTTCCCGGCCGATGCGATGCCGCCCGACTATCCGGCGATCGCGCTCGATGCGGCCGACACTGCATTTCCCGACGATACGACGCTGCTGGTCAACGAAGCGACGCCCGAGGCATGGGACGAGATCGGTGGCGATGGCACGCCCTATTATCTGTTGCTGCGCAGCCTGATCGCGCGCGGCAAGCGGGTCGACGCGGTCGGGCTGCAGATGCATTACTTCGCCGAAGCCGAGGTTGCCGACAGCCTGGCGGGGAAGCTGCGCACGCCGCGCCAGCTCTTTGCCGCGCTCGACCTCTATGCGCGGCTCGAGCGGCCGCTGCATGTCACGGAGATCACCATTCCCACCCTGCCGCAGTTCGGCGGGGCCGAAATGCAGGCGGCGTGGACGCGCAATCTGTATCGCCTGTGGTTCTCGCATCCGAAGGTCGAGGCGATCACGTGGTGGAACCTGGCAGACGGCACCGCCTATGCCGGCGAGGACCGCTGGAACGGCGGGCTGCTCGAAAAGGACAGCCTGCGGCCGAAGCCCGCCTATCTGGCGCTCGACCGGCTGATCAACACCGAATGGAAAAGCGACGTGCGCGCCACGACCGATGCCGCCGGTCAGGCCGACATGCGGCTGTTCCACGGCGACTACCGGATCGAGGTGGAGACGAACGCCGGCGGATGGGTCGATGCGCGCGCACTCGCGCCCGGAGAAGACGCCAACTGGCTCGTATCGCTGCCATGACCCCGCCTCCACCGGCGGGGGGAGCAATGCCGCCGGACGACGCCCCGGGGGGAGCCCCGGGGCCGCCGCATCAGAAATAGCCGCCGCGTGCGGTAATCTGTTCGACGCTATCGCCGTTCTCGACCCAGTCGAAAATCTGCTCCTCCGACCGGCGCAGTGCCTCCGAGCGTTCCAGCACGGCCACCGCCTGGGCACGGGGCACCACGACGACGCCGTCGATATCGCCCAGCACGACGTCGCCGGGCTTGATCAGCACGTCGCCGATCTTGATCGGGATCTGATAATGGGTGATCTGGCACCGGCCGAGCGACCCGTTGGGGCTGCGATAGCGGTAGAAGACCGGAAAATCCTTTTGCAGCACCTGGTGCGTGTCGCGAATGCCCCCGTCGACGCAGGCGGCCCGGACGCCCAGGCCGCTGGCGGTCGCAGTCATCACCCCGCCCCACAGCGTCGCGCGCTCGTCGCCCGACGAATCCCACAGGATGAACGCGTCCGGGGTCAGCGCCGACAGCATTTCGGTGCGGGTTTCCATCTCGCCGGTAATCTTGACGTTGGGCGCGCTCTTGACGGTGAACGCGATGCCGGCGACGGTCTTTTCGGGCCGCAAGGGAATGAGCGCACCGGGCAACGCCTGGTCGAGCATGAGCATTTCGCGCAGCACGTCGCTGACCAGGCCGGTGTAAAGTTTCTCATACCGAGCCAGCAGTTCGGTCTGGTCGACCGAGAGCGGATCGGCGGACACCCCTTCGCGCTGTTCGATCAGCGCGTCGATGTCCATCATCGCCGCTTCGCGGCGCAACTGCTCACTCATATCCCCTCCGCAGAGAAATGTTCACCAATGAAGTTGCGCGATTGATGTTCCAGTAATGAACTGATGTCAATCGAGTTATAATGGTGACGGGGCAGCCGCTTGCGTGTCGGGTTCAGATGCTGAATATGCCGCGATCAGCGAAGGGCCTGAGCATGCTGAACGAGACCATGAACGCGGATGGAAGCGATCAAGACCGGGGAAAGTCCGTCCACCGCATTCCGGTCATCGACAAGATGCTGGATATTCTGGACCTGTTGCACGGGTCCGAAGAGGGGGAAAGCATCGGCGCGATCTGTGACGCGACGGGCGTCCCGCGATCGACCGTATACCGCATTCTCAACACGCTTGCCGCCCGCGGCATCGTCGGCAAGCTCGCGGACGGGCGCTTTCGCCTCGGTTTTCGGCTGATCACGCTGGCCCAGGGCGTCCGGCGCGACATGAGTCGGGCGGACTTGCTGAAGGCGGCGCATCCGGTGCTTGCGGAACTCGCCGCGCAGACGGGCGAGACGTGCAAGCTCAGCGTCGTGAGCGATGATCGCGCCGAGGTCGTCGACGTCGTGCAAAGCAGCCGCGATATGGCGCCGACGTCGCGGGTCGGCAGCACCTTTGCCATGCATGCAGGTGCGGCCTCGAAGCTGCTGCTCGCCTTTGCGCCGCCGGCACTGGTCGAGCGTGTCCTTTCGGGCGAGCTGGAGCGCTTCACCGCAGCGACCATGGCCGATCCCGCGGTCATCCGCGCGGCGCTCGCGGACATCCGGGCGGAGGGCATCAGCCGCGATCGCGGCGAATGGAATGTGGCCGTCCACGCGCTGGCAGCCCCGGTATTCGGGTTCGACGGCGCGGCGATCGCCGCAATCAGCGTGACCTATTTCGCGCAGCCCGACAGCATGGCGCAGGAGCGGCGACTCATGCCCTTGCTGATCGCCGCATCCCAGAATCTGTCGAAATCGCTCGGCGCGCTCTGAACTTTATTATTTGTGTTCAAATAGGAATGAATAAGGACTTGAGGTCCAAAACAGAACCGCATATGACCTCCACCCATATTGGAACGATCGGTGAGATTCGGCGTAAGCCGGACCGCCGCGATAGGGGAGGAAAAATATGCGAACGGTCCGTACGCGCCTGATTCGACTCGCGCCCAGCCTGCTGGCGATGTCGACGGCAAGCCTGTTCTGGTCGGCATCGGCAGCCGCGCAGGATACACCCGACCAGACCAATGAGGCACCGCCCGCGGAATCCGACGACATCGTCGTCACCGGCATCCGCGCCAGCATCGCCGATGCGCTGAACACCAAGCGCAACGCCGCCAACATCCTGGACAGCATCTCGGCGCAGGATATCGGCAAGCTGCCCGACCAGAACGTGTCCGAAACGCTGAGCCGCATTCCGGGCGTCCAGATCACCCGGCTGGAGGGCGAGGGATCGCGGATCAACGTGCGCGGCATCGACCTGAACCGCACGCTCCTGAACGGCCGCAACTTCATCGGCGCGTCGTCGAACGGCGACCCCAATCTGAACGACTTTCCGTCAGAAATCCTGGCGTCGGTCGACGTGATCAAATCACCGTCGGCTGACATCATCGAGGGCTGGCTGGGTGCGGCGATCAATCTCAAGACCCGCCGCCCGCTCGACCTGAAGGACATGCTGTTCGCCGGGCGGATCAACGGATCCTATGGCGACCAGTCGGAGCGGTTCGGTGCCAAGGGCGCGCTCGCGGTCGGTGGCCAGCTGCTCGACGGGCGGTTGGGCGTGCTGGTCAGCACCACCGGGTCGGTGTTCAACGGCCGCACCTATGGGCTGTTCACCCGCGGCTATTCACAGGTCAACGGCCTGACCGCCACCGGTCCGGGCGCGAGCGCACCGCGGCTGTTCCGCCCGAACCGGATCGAGACCTATGATCTGCGCTACCAGATGGAGCGGTTCGGCCTCAACGGCACAGTCCAGTTCCGGCCGATCGATTCGCTGACCTTCACCTACGACGGCTTCTATTCGCGGTCGGAAACCGACCGCACGCGCAACGCCAACCAGATCCTGTTCACCAATAACCTGACCAATGTCGTCGCGCTCGCCGACGGCACGATCGACCAGGCGACGGTGAACGGCGTGACGATCCGCCCGATCATCTTCAGCGGCCCCAGCCTGACCGAAACCAACGCGCACCAGCTGAACGTCAATTTCGAATCTGGTCCGCTGACGCTGAACGTCAACGGCAGCATCTCGCTCGGCGACGCCGATGGCGCGAACGACGGCACGTCGGGCAGCGCCAACTATTATGCCGGCAACGACTTCGTCGTCGTGCTGCGCCAGGCCGCGGGCCAGACCGCGAGCGTCACCTATGACTGGTCGACCGCCGACGCGCCGATGCCCAACTACAACATCTCGTCGAACTTTGACGTCACCAACCCGCGCAACTTCGAGGGCTTCACCGTCGTCGACAATAATTACCTGACGACCAACCGCGGGCGCGATGTCGATTTCGACGCCACCTATGAAGTCGACTGGGGCTTCATCAAATCGTTCAAGGTCGGCGGACGCTACGAGCGCCAGACGCTCGAGCAGCGCGTCGTCGGCCGGACGCATACCCCGGCGGAGCTGGCGGCGGGCGACCCGACGCCGGGCGACACGCTGCGCGGCAACGAAATTGCGGGCCTCGCCTATAACGGCCAGTCCAACACGCTGTTCGAGGGATATGACGGCGCTTTTCCCCGCACGATCCTGGTCGGCAGCTTCGACATCAACGCCTTTGTCGCGCGCTTCGGCCGCAACCGCACCGCCCAGGACCTGGCGCTCGAGCAGCAGACGCTGTTCGACGTCGAGCAGGATACCTATGCCGGCTTCGCGATGACGACGTTCGGCGGCGAGATCGCGGGGATCGAGCTCAACGGCAATGCCGGCGTCCGCTATGTCCGCAGCGAGCGGTTGTCGCGGGGGTTCAGCCTGGTCAACGCGACGACCACCCTGCCGGTGGAGCAGGGCGCGACCTTCAACAACTGGCTCCCCTCGGCCAACCTGTCGGCCCGGTTCACGCCTGACTTCCAGGTCCGCCTTGCCGCCGCGAAGGTGATCGCCCGCCCGCCGCTGTCGCTCACCGGCGTGGGCATTTCGTTCAACCCGACATCGAACACCGGCAGCGCGGGTAACCCGCTGCTCGATCCCTATGCCGCGACGCAGTACGACCTGTCGGCGGAATGGTATTTCGCCAAGGCCAGCCTGTTGTCGGTCGCGCTGTTCAAGAAGGACGTGTCCGCCTTTACCCGCACCATCCAGGTCGAGGAGGATCATCCGGAGATCATCGCGCCGGGCACGACCAACTCGCTCTACATCATCAGCCGGCCCGCCAACGGCAGCGACGGCAAGATCGAGGGCGTGGAGTTCAACTATTTCCACGCCTTCACCTTCCTGCCCGCGCCGCTCGACGGGCTCGGGCTCAACCTCAGCTACACCTACGCCAACGGCTCGACCCCCAATATCGACGAGTTCAGCGGCGAACGGCTGTCGTTGCCCAACCTGTCGAAGCACAGCTACAATCTCGTCGGCTATTACGAACGCGACGGGGTCAACCTGCGTGTCGCATATAATTATCGCAGCAAGTTCCTGTCCGTGCAGCAATCGGCATCGCAGGGGGGCAGCGTGTTCCAGAACGATTACGGCCAGCTCGACGCCTCGGCCTCGTACAAGATCTCGCCCAACTTCACGCTGACGGTCGACGCGATCAACCTGACCCGATCGACCCGCACCCTGTTCATCGGCACCGAGAACAGGCTGGCGACGGCATGGCGCGACGACCGGCGCTTCTATTTCGGCGCATCCTTCAACTTCTGACCTCTCTCCCACTTGGAGCCCGCTTCGGCGGGCTCTTTTTTTACAGGAGTTCACGATGAAGCACGCGCATTCGCTCGGCGCCGTTGTCGGCGGGACCTGCCTCCTGGCGCTCGGTGCGCTCGCGTTTACGGCGAGCGCACCGTCGGGCACGCTCACCAGTCCGCAGCCGGAGGCCGCCGCTCCGCTGGCCCTGCCGACCTTCGCAAACCAGGTCACTTCGCTCATCCGGTCGGCGCTCTATCCCGACAGCTGGCTGCCGGTGGGCGAAGGCGGCAGCAAGGACGCGGCCGGCCGCTTCCTCCAGGACTTTTCCTATGCGGGCTACGCCAATGGCGACAAGCCGATCCCGACGGGCTTCGGCAACAACCGCATGGTCAACGCGGTCACGCAATATGGCGCTGACAACACATATAACGCGACGACCAACCCCAATTCGGTCGACGCCACCAACGCGATCCAGGCCGCGATCAACGCGATCTGCACCCAGGGCGGCGGCACCGTCTTCCTGCCGGCGGGCACCTATCGCATCCGGCCGCAGGGGACGAACACCGCCGCGCTGAACCTGAATTGCAACAACCTGATCCTGCGCGGCGCGGTCGATGCCCAGGGCAGGCCGGCGACGTTCCTGTTCAACGACCTGGCCAATATGCGCGCGCGGCGGGTCATCTTCGTCGGCACGGTCGACGACCGGTTCATCTGGTACACGTCGCAGGTGTCCACCCCGACGCCGGTGACCCAGGCGGTGACCGATCCGACGCGGATCATCACCGTCGGCAGCACCAGCGCCTTTCAGGTCGGCGCGCCGATCGTCATCCGCACCGACACGACCGAGGCGTTCAAGGCGCAGCATGGCATGACCGCGGGCATCAACGGTTGCACCGCCAATGGCTGCTGGTGGGACGGATCGGGCCAGGGCCTGCTCTATTACCGCACGGTACAGGCGATCCTGTCGGGCAACCGCATCCGCCTCGACGCGCCGATCCGCTACCTGCTCAATCCCGATCCCAGCACGGGCAACAACCCGCGCGCCTATCGCACGACGCCGGCGACCTATAATGTCGGGATCGAGAACATCGCGATCGGAATGCGGGAAAATCCCAATCCGGGCCTGACCGATTCGGTGATCAACACGCCCGGCACCGCCGCGTACGAGACGAGCGGCGCGCAGGCGATCCGCTTTGCCGGGGCCAAGGACAGCTGGGTCCGCAACGTCCACAGTTTCCGGCCCGCGGTGAACACCCAGAATTTCCACCTGTCCTCGATCGGCATCGCGCTGTCTGCGTCGACGCGGGGCATCTCGGTGCTCAACAGCTCGATGTCTTTCCCGCAGAACCGCCTGGGCGGCGGCAACGGCTATCTGATGGTCGTTGCCGGTCAGGATCACCTGATCCGCGACAGCGTGACCGAAGGGGGCCGGCACAATTTCCAGATCACCGACATGAGCGCGTCGGGCAACGTCATCCTGGGCGGCAGCACGATCAATTCGGAGGGCACCAACGACTTCCACGTCGCCTTGTCGCACGCCAACCTGATCGACGGCGTGACCACGATCGGCAACAGCTGGCAGACGATCAACCGCGGCTCGACGAGCAACGGCGCGGGCATCACCGGCACCCAGAATGTGTTCTGGAACGTGATCAAGGGCGACACCGCCAGCGGTATCTTCATCCAGTCGGAGCAGTTCGCGTGGGGCTACATCATCGGCACGCGGGGCAACACCGCGTCGGTCGATGTGGGGGGGCCGACGATCTCGGCACCTTCGGACTGGGTGGAGGCGCTCAACAACGGCGTCAACCTGGCCCCCACCTCGCTCTACCTCGACCAGAAGGCAAAGCGTGACGCCAATCCGAACTACTGAACCCCTGCCATTGGCAAGCCGTCACCTATCGGATATCTTAAGTCTGATACCGGCGTGCACAAAGCACGTGCGGGCACTGGGAGAGGCGAGATGGCAAGACGATATGTGGCGTTGGTGCTAGGCGGGCTGGCGCTGGCCGGCGCGGCGCTGGCGAGTAGCAGTGGGTGGCTCGGAACAGCGACAACCTCCGCGGGTGCCGTGCGGCTGCCGGCGACCGGAGACGGGCTTTCGGCCCTGTCGACGGTCGCCGCCCAGTCGGCCAGCACCGTTCGCAGCGTGCTCTATCCCGCCAACTGGCTTCCGCTCTATGAGGGCGGGAACAAGGATTCGTCCGGCCGTTTCCTTCAGGACTTCTCATACGCCGGCTATGCGATGGGCGACGCGCCGATCCCGACCAGCTTCAACAACGGCCATCAGGTGAACGTCGTCACCCAGTTCGGGGCCGACAATAGCTATAGCGCGAACAGCAACCCCAATGCTGCCGACGCCACAACCCCGATCCAGAACGCGATCAATGCGGTCTGCGCGGCGGGCGGGGGCGTCGTGTTCCTGCCCGGCGGCGGCTATCGCATCCGCCCGGTCGGCACCGCGCCCTATGCGCTGCGGCTGCCGTGCAGCAACGTGATCCTGCGCGGCCAGACCAACGCATCCGGCACGCCCCAGGCCTACGTCTTCAACGACGATCCGGTGATGCGCGCCAAGCGCATGATCGATATGGGGCCGACCGACAATCGCGACATCTGGTTCACCGACCAGGCGACGACGCCCGTCGCGGTCACCAGCGCGACCAACGATCCGACGCGCACGATCACCGTCGCATCGACCGCGGGGCTGGCGGTCGGCCAGTCGATCATCGTGCGGACCGATTTGACCCCGGCGTTCCGCGATCTGCACGGCATGGGGCCAAACCAGAACGGCTGCAACGCCAATGGCTGCTGGGGGTCGGCGAACTGGGCGCAGGGCCAGGTGGCGATGCGGCGGATCGAGGCGATCCTGCCCGGCAACCAGCTGCGCCTCGACATCCCGGTGCGCTACATCCTCAATCCCGATGCGACGACCGGCAACAACCCGCGCATCTACCGGACCGGCACGGTATCGACCAATGTCGGGATCGAGAACCTGTATCTCGCGATGCGCGAGAACACCCAGCCCGGCCTGACCGATGCGGACATCAACACCCGCGGCACCGCCGCCTATGAAACGAGCAACGCGGTGATGATCCGGGTGACCGGGGTGATGGACGGGTGGATCCGCAATGTCCGCACGTTCAAGCCGCAGGCGAACGCAACCTATCACATCCAGTCGCTGGGCATCGCGATCACGCGGTCGGCGCGCGGCATTTCGGTGCTCGACTGCTCGATTTCGTTTCCACAGAATCGGCTGGGCAGCGGCAACGGCTATCTGTTCTTTGTGTCGGCGCAGGAGAATTTGATCCGCAACGCCTATGCCGAGGGCGGGCGGCACAATTTCCAGATGTCTGACTTGACCGCATCGGGCAACGTGCTCCTGGGCGGCGCGTCGATCAACCCGGTTTCGGTTTCAGACTATCACGGCAGCCTGGCGCACGCCAATCTGGTCGACGGCATGCGCATCGTCGGTCCGGGCTGGGAAAGCCAGAACCGCGGCACCACCAGCAACGGCGGGGGCGTGACGGGAACCCAGAATGTCTTCTGGAACCTGATCAAGGACGATTTGGGGACGAACGTGTTCGTGCGTTCTCACCAGTTCGGGTTCGGCTATGTCATCGGGACGCGGGGCAATACGGCCAGCCTCAACCTGAACGGCGCGGCGTTCCTCGCCCCGGCCGACTTTGCCGAGCTGATCAACCAGGGCGCCACGCTCGAGCCGCAGTCGCTGTATCTCGACCAGAAGGCGCGGCGTGACGCCAGCCCCAGTTACTGAACGACGAAGGAGTAGGCGGAAATGAACCGGCGAGACATTTTGACGGGTGCAATGGCCTTGCCGGTCGTTCCGGGGATCATCGCCGGGACGGCGCGCGCCGCCCCCGGCGATGACCATGGGCTGTTCTTTCACGGCATGAACTATGGCTATCTCGCCAAGCAGGGCTATTTCCGCGCCAAGGGCGCGGCCGATGTCGATGCGATGGCCGATATCGGGGTCAAGTGGGTATCGCTGATCGTCATGCTGATGCAGGACACGATCGGCAGCCTGCGGATGTACCGCGATTTCACCTACACCGCCGACGACCTTGAGCTCGCCGCGGTGATCGACCGTTTCCACAAGCGCGGGATCAAGGTGCTGCTCAAGCCGCTGCTCGACATCCAGGACAGCAGCTGGCGCGGGCGGATCAATTTCCCGCCGCTCGACGACCAGCAGATCCTGGGGCGGACCAACAACTACTGGCCGACCTGGTTCGCCAGCATGAACGAGGCGATGCTCTACTATGCGCGCATGGCGACGATGCTGGATGTCGAGGCGTTCGCGGTCGGTGCCGAGCTGGTCGGCACCTATCCGCAGACCGACCTGTGGCGGCAGACCGTGGCCAAGGTGCGCGACGTCTATCGCGGGCCGCTGTGCGTCGCGGCGCATCAGGATTCGATGAAGGATCCGGCGGTGCAGGCATGGATGCGCGAGGTCGATTATGTCGGCCTGAGCTTCTACCCCGACCTGCCCGAGCCCGAATCGCCGACGCCGGACGACGTGGTCCGCGTCCTGTCCCCGCTGCGGGCGCAGTATCGCGAAATCGCGACCGCGATCGGCAAGCCGCTGTTCTGGTCGGAGGCCGGCATCCGGTCGGTCAAGGGCGGGATGAAGTCGACGGGCCAGTATCGCAACGCCGCCCCCTATGACGGCATGGTCCAGGCCAATTATCTGGAGGGCATGTTCCGCACCTTCTGGAACGAGCCGTGGTGGGCGGGTTGCCAGCTGTGGAAATGGGACGAGCAGCAGCAGCGCCCGCATTACGCCCAACCCGGCGGCGACACGGGTTTCACCGTGCAGGGCAAACCCGCGGAAGCCGTCATTCGGCGCTGGTCGACGGTCGGTCGCGCACGCTGAGCCCATCCGCTCGGCATCCTGCATCCTTCACCGCCTGCTCCGGCTTGAATGCCAATAACATATCCGATATGTGATTGGTAATATGCGCGAGGGGAGTGAAAATGACAGGCGTGCGGGATGACGGGCAATCGATGGATGTAGCGGCGGTCGAGGACCTGCGTGTCCGCTATATCCGGCTTTACGGTGGCGCGATCTATGATGTGCTCGACGAAATGGGGTATCCCAACCAGGTGCTAGCGACCGACCTGGTGCCGATCGAGCCCGGATCGGTGGTCGTCGGCCCCGCCTTCACCATCCAGGGCGTGTCCGACCCGATGGGCGACGAAGAGCTGAGCCAGCGTCGCATCCGGCTGTTCAGCGAGATGCGTTACCCGTGCGTCGACGTGCGCGACTGCGGCTTCGACGTCCGGGTCGCCCATTATGGCGAGATGAACGCGACGCTTGGCGTGAAGCACGGCGCGGTGGGCGCGATCGTCGACGGCGGCGTCCGCGATGTCCGCCTGCTCCGCGAAATGGGGTTCCCGGTCTTCGCGCGCTATCGTTCGCCGGTCGAGGCGAAGAAGCGGTGGTCCTATTATCGCTGGCAGGTGCCGATCACGCTGCGCGGGGCGATGAGCGCGACGGTGACCGTGCATCCGGGCGATTTCATGTTCGCCGATCAGGACGGCGTCCTTGCGATCCCGAAGGCCCTGACGGTCGCAGTGCTGGAAGCTGCCGAACGTCTGGCGGGACTGGAGAATTCGGCGCGGACCGAATTCGCGGAAAATCCGGATACCGAGGCGGTATACCAGAAATACGGACGCCTCTAGCGCCCCGATCGTTCCGCCATGATCGCCTCGATCACGGGGCGGGTGGCGGCGAAATGATCGCGCATCGCCGCTTCGGCCGCCGCCGGGTCGCGCGCGGCGATCGCGGTTGCGACGGCGCGGTGACGTTCGATCGTCCGGTCGTCGCGCACCTTGATCTGGGCATGCAGCGTCGAGATCACCTCGCGCATCGAATCCGACAGCGCGTTGATCATGAACGCGATCAGCGAATTGTGCGACGCGCGCGCGATCAGCTGATGAAATTCGAGGTCGAGCGCCACCCACCGGTCATGGTCGGCCAGCGCACCCTCCATCTGCGCCAGCACCTGCTTGAGCCGGTCGATCTCCTCATCGGTGATGTACTCCGCTGCGCGCACCGCGGCATGGGTTTCGATCGCGCGGCGCAGGTCGACCGCCTCGTTCAGCCCGTCGGGATTGATGTGCATCGCAAAGCGCAGCATCTGACGCACGGGTTCGGGCGCCAGCTCGCCGATCGTGCTGGCCTTGCCCTGGCGGATCTCGACGATGCCGAGCGCCGCGAGCTTGCGCACCGCTTCGCGAACCACGGGCTTGCTGACCCCCATCGCGCGACAGATGTCGCCTTCCGAAGGCAGGGTGTCGCCCGGCATCATCGCGCCCGCGATGATCTGCTGGGTCAGGCGCTGGGCGACAATGTCGGACAGAAGCGCTTTGTCCGGATTGATCCGTTCCATTTCAAGCATTTTTGGCCTCGCCCACGTCATCGGTCGCCCATCTCACATATGAGATAAGAATCCGACAGGGCAAGCATTGACCGACGACAAGCTTTAACATATCAGATAGGTTATAAGCATAATCGTCGGGGAGAGGATTGATGATGAGAGGTTCGGTTCGTGTTGCCATGGGCCTGATGGCGAGCTCGGCGCTGTGGCAGATGCCCGCGCTGGCGCAGGATGCGCCCCCGGCCGAGCCGGCGGCCCAGCCGGAAACGCAGGACGAGATCGTCGTGGTCGGGCTGCGCCGCTCGATCGCCGAGGCGATCGAGACCAAACGCAATGCCGTCGCGATCGTCGATTCGATTTCCGCCCAGGATATCGGCAAGCTGCCCGACCAGAATGTCGTCGAAACGCTGAGCCGCATTCCCGGCGTGCAGATCACCCGCCGCAACGGCGAGGGCCAGAATTTCACCATTCGCGGCATCTCGCTCAACACCGTCCTCGTCAACGACCGGCCCTTTGTCGGGCCGACGCCGGACAGCTCGGCCGCGCTCGACGTGCTGAGCCCCGACATCATTGCCGCGATCGACGTGTTCAAATCGCCGACCGCCGACCAGATCGAGGGTGGCCTGGGCGGCACCGTCAATCTGCGCACCAAAAGGCCGCTCGACCTGCCCGCCGGCACCTTCGCGCTGCGCGCCCAGGGGCAATATGCCGACATCGCCGAGAAATACGGCTTTCGCGGGTCGGCGCTGGCGTCGACCCGGCTGTTCGACGACCGGGTCGGCGTGCTGTTCAACGTCGCGTTCCAGAAGATCTACAACGAGCAGCAGACGCAGGAGCTGTCCAACTATGTGCTGACCGGCGGCGTCGACGGCAATGGCGACGGCGTCAACGATCCCGGGCTGTACCGCCCGGCCCGGTTCGCGATGATCCGCCTGCCGCGCCGTGCCGATCGCCTGACGATCGGCGGCGCGGTGCAGTATCGCCCGGTCGAAACGCTCGAGGTGAACATCGAGGGCACGTACAACCAGTTCGACGCGTTCGCCGGCGCGCAGCGGTTCCAGACGCTGCTGAACGATAACGACGTCGGTGCCCGCGTGGGGACGGGCAACACGGTCACTTCCGGCCGGTTCGCCGGCATCATCCAGCGGCCGCTGATCTATTACGAACAGGACCGCTCCGAACTCTACGTACTGGGCGGCAACGTGACTTGGACGCCCGACAACTGGCGCATCTCGGCTGACGTTTCGCTGAGCTCGGGCACGTCGCCGGTCACCGGCAACAGCGCGACGCCGATCGTCGTCCCGCGCGCCGGGCGGACCGTCGACGTGACCTATGACCTGCTGTCGCCGACCGACGTGCCTTCCTATGCGCTGACCGGCAATTTCGACGTCAACGATCCGACCAACTACCAGCTGTCGGGCCTGGTCGACGGCTTCAACACCATCGACAACGATGCCAAGGCGGCGCGCGTCGACCTGGTGCGCGATATCGGCGCAGGGCTGCTCAAGGCGGTGGCGGTCGGCTATCGCTATGAGGATCGCGGCTTCAACACCGAGCGATTTGATGCGCCGCTGACGCTCGCCGGCGCGGTCGCCATCGCCGACACCAATCGCGACGGCATCGTCACCGCCAACGAGATTCCCGGACTTCGCTACACCGGGCTCGGCGACACCAACCTGCTCGAGGGGCTGAGCGGGCTGTTCCCGAACAACTTCCTGGGCGGGTCGGTCGACCTGGCGGCGCTGCGCGCCGGGTTCGGCTATACGCCGCAGCGTTCGGTGGGCCAGAGCAACAATGTCCAGCAGCGCACCCATGCCCTGTATGGCCGCGTCGACCTGGACGGCACGCTGTTCGGCATCGACATTCGCGGCAATGCAGGCGTCCGCTGGATCAGCACCAACCGCGAGGCGCTGGGCTTCACCGCCAACCAGGGCGGCTTCCTGCCGATCCGGTACGACCGCAGCTATGACGAGTTCCTGCCGAGCGCGACGCTGATCTTCGAGTTGCGCGATGACCTCCTGCTCCGCGTCGCGGGCGCGCGCGTGCTCGCCACGCCGCCGCTCAGCGACCTGGCGCCCGGGGTCAACATCAACATCGTCAACCTGACCGGGACGGGGGGCAATCCGCTGCTCAACCCGTATCAGGCCGACCAGGCGGACGTGTCGCTCGAATGGTATTTCGGGCGCGCCAACCTGCTCGCGGTCACCGCCTTTACCAAGAGCGTCAAGTCCTTCACCTCGCTGGTTTCGACGGTCGAGACGATCGACGGGTTCATCAACGCCAACGGCACCGGCAACACGTTTCTGATCACCCGGCCCCAGAACGGCTCGGACGGGCGGGTACGCGGCGTCGAGTTCAACTATCAGCACCAGCTGAGCTTCCTGCCCGCGCCGTTCGACGGGCTGGGCGTGCAGGCCAATTATACCTATGCCAGCAGCCGGACGCCGATCGTCGACCCGCTGACCCGGCGAACCCTGCCGCTGCCGCTCCTGTCCAAGCACAGCTTCAGCCTCATCGGCTATTACGAAAAGGGCCCGGTCACCGCGCGCCTCGCCTATACCCAGCGCAGCGGCTACCTCCTCAACGTCCAGTCCGTTGCCGCCGGCGGCAGCCGCTATATCGACGACCAGAACCAGCTCGACGGGTCGTTCCAGCTCGACCTGCGCCGCGGCCTCCGGCTGACCTTCGATGCCCAGAACCTGCTGAAGCGGCCCGAAATCCGTTACGACGGCATCGCGGCGCGGCGGGTCACGACGATCCTCGACGATCGCCGCTACTTTCTGGGATTTGCCTTTAGTTTGTGATGCGATGCCCGGAATGAACTTCTGAGATTGATCTCAAATCGGAACTGTCATAACGATCCGTTCAAATAGAGCGGCATTCCGCCGCCGACAGGAGGCGAGGATGATGAAACGGATCGCGGCAATGCTGTGCCTGTTGCTGGCCGGACTGGGCATGAGCTGGTCCGGCGGCGCGAACGCCCAGATCAGCTATGGCGAGGTGCCGACCGACTATCTGCCCACCTTTGGCGGCTGGAACCCGCGTTCGACCTTCAGCAGCACCTATTGGACGGTGCGTGACGTCACCAACGCATCGCTGGTCGGTGCGGCGAATGTCATCGTCCCCAACGACGGCAGCGACGTCGCCGACCGGATCATGGCCATTGCCGCCTCCAGCCCCAACCCGATGGTGATCTATTTCCCCGCCGGCCAGTATGAGCTGAAAAAGTCGGTGACGATCAGCCGGTCGAACATCGTCATCCGCGGTGCGGGCAAGGGGCTGACGACCTTCGTCATCTCCGCGCCCAGCAGTGCCAATGCCCAGTTCACGCTGTTGGGCGGCGGCTTTTCGACCGAAATCGGTACCATCACCAACGTGCCGATGCGCGGCGACGACTATATGATCGCCGCCGACGTGTCGGGCATCGCGGTGAACGACATCCTGCGCGTCTATGACAATTCGCGGTCGAACGGCTTTAGCGGCCACAACTGGCAACAGTTCCTGCGCGTTACCGCGATCGACCCGGCGACGCGCCGCGTCACCTTCGCCAGCCGGCTTGGGCTCAATTACAACGGCACCGCGACCGTTCCCGGCCAGCCGCGTTTCGTCAAAGTGAATATGATCCAGAATGTGGCGTTCGAGAATTTCACGATCACGCGGACCCGCAATGCCGCCGCGGGAACTCATAATCTGTTCATCCGCTACGCCTGGAACGCGCATGTCCGCGGCACGGAGGTCAAGAACCTTGTGTCCGGCGGGATTTCACTTGGCTCCGTCTACAACGCGCTCGTCACCGACAACGACGTTCACAATTCGGTGGATCCGGTCGCCGGCTATGGGGACGGGGGCAAGGCCTATGGCATCAACGTCGGCGCCGTGTCGATCTGCGAGGTGTCGAACAACAAGCTGTGGAACCTGCGCCACCACATCATCCTGCACATCGGCACCAATTTCTGCGTCGTGGCATATAACAGCGCGGAGCCGGGCTATTTCGGCACCTCGGGCGACCTCGACATGCATGGCTATACCGCGCACAACAACCTGTATGAGGGCAACCAGGGCGCGGTGCTGATCTTTGACGGGCGGTCGGACACCGGGATGCTGGAGACGCAGGGCCTCTACAACACCATGTACCGCAACCAGCTGCGCCGGCCCGGGATCAACGGTGCAAACGGCATCGCGCTCCAGGGGCCGGCATCCTCCGGCAACTTCACGCATTTCGGGATCACCATTGTCGGCAACGACCAGATCGACACCAAGATCGATTACACCTCCACCGGATCGCAGGGTCCGTACAACGGTGCCAATATCGTGAAGAAGGTTGGCGCCAACCGGCTAGGCGAAACCGTCGTGACGCCCGATGTCGAAATCGATCCCAACGGCACCTTCCCGGCATCGCTCTATGCGCCGGGCAAGCCGGCTTATCTGGGGAGCAAGCCTTGGCCGCTGTTCGGTCCGGGCGTGGCCGACTGGGGCCGGAACAACATGCTGCCCGCGGCTGACCGGCCGCAGACCCCCTGAGCCGACACCACGACGCCATGGCCGGTCGCCCACGACGCGGCCAACCGCGGTGGCGCTGGATCCTGGCCGGCGTCGTCTTCTCCGGGCTGGTCGGCGCTGCGGTCTGGACAGGAAACGACTGGGGCGACGACGCGCCGGGCCGGGTGATTACCGGCCCGGCCGTGCCGCCACCCCCGCCGCGGGTCGTGCCGGACGCCGTGGTGCAGCCGCTGGCCGCGGTCGAGCCCCCTTCCCTGCCGCTGACCGAGCCGCCGCTGGCCGTCGATGCGCGCGTCGTGCTGCCGGGCGACGAACGCCTGGCCTTCGAGCTTGTCGCCATCACGCAGGCCGGCGACCCCGGCCGCATCCGCTATCGCCTGAACGGCGGCACGACGCGCGACGCCGGGCGCGGCGATCCGATCGGCGCGGGTTTCCGCGTGCTGGCCATCGACCCGGCGTCGGTTACGATCAGCAATGGGCGCGCCGGCTTTGAAGTGCGCCCGCCCGGCGTGACATTGACCCAGGAAGACAATGTCCCCGATGCTGGCGTGCCGTTCTGAACATGGCAGCCAGGGGGTAGTTCGACGCATGGTCCGACGCATTTGGGGGGAGCGGGTGCAAGGGGTTGCGCGCCGGATTGGCGGCCATGTGGCGGTACTGCTGGTCGCGGCATTTGCATCGGCTTTTTGGCCGGCGACGACGTCGGCCCGGATCAGCGTCGGCGATGACGGGCGCAGCTTTCGCCTCGATGGCGGCGGGGTCACCTATGCCTTTGGGGTGACGGGCGATGGCGCGGTCCAGCACATCTATTGGGGACCGGCGCTGCGCCGCGACGACCGGCTCGCGCCCCGGGCGCTGACCAACCTGTCCGGGCTCGATCCGGTCAGCTCGATCGCGCCGCTCGAGTTTCCCGCCTGGGGCGGGCGTCTGTACACCGAACCGGCGGTGAAGATCGCCTGGCCCGACGGGGTGCGCGATCTGGTCCTGCGCTATCACGCGCACCGGGTGGAGGGCGGCCGGCTGATCGTCGAACTGCGCGACATCGATCGCCCGGTCAGTGTCAGCCTGTCCTACCGGATCGATGAGGACACGGGCATCGTGACCCGATCCGCCAGCCTGCGCAACGCGGGGCGGACGCCGCTGCGTGTCGACCAGTTCGCCGCCGCCGCCTGGACGCTGCCGCAGGGCGACGATTACCGGCTCCATTCGCTGTCGGGCCGCTGGGGCGCCGAATGGCAGCGTCAGCTGCGCGCGGTGAGCGGCGGCACGACCGTGCTGGAAAGCCGCCGGGGGGTGACGAGCAACCAGGCCAATCCCTGGTTCGCGATCGACCGCGCGGGGTCGGCGAGCGAGAGCGGCGGGCCCGTATGGTTCGGCGCGCTGGCGTGGAGCGGGTCGTGGCGCATCAGCGTGGACCGCAACGCGATGGGCGATGTGCGCGTCGTCGGCGGATTCAACCCGTTCGATTTCGGGTACCGGCTCCAACCCGGCGAGACCCTGGCCTCGCCCGACTTTCATGGCGGCTATTCGGCGGACGGCATGGGCGGCGCCTCGCGGCTGCTGCACCGGTTCCAGCGCCGCCATGTCCTGCCCGGCGGGCCGGACGCGCGGCCCCGCCCGGTCCTCTACAACAGCTGGGAAGCCACCCAGTTCGCAGTGTCCGCCGACCAGCAGGTTGCGCTCGCCGAGCGCGCCGCCCGGCTGGGCGTCGAGCGGTTCGTGATGGACGATGGCTGGTTCGGCGCGCGCAACAGCGACAAGGCGGGGCTGGGCGACTGGGTCGTCAACCCGGCCAAGTTTCCGGCCGGCCTCGACCCGCTGATCGCGCGGGTCCGGGCGCTGGGGATGGATTTCGGCCTGTGGGTCGAACCCGAAATGGTCAACCCCGACAGCGACCTGTATCGCGCGCATCCCGACTGGGTCATCGCCATGCCCGGACGGCCGCGCACCGAATCGCGCAACCAGCTGATCCTCAACCTGGCGCGCGCGGATGTGCGCCAGCACCTGCTCGATGCGATCGACGCGCTGGTCAGCCGGCACGACATCGCGTTCCTCAAATGGGACCATAATCGCCACTGGTCCGAGCCGGGCTGGATCGGCGCCCCGCCCGAAGACCAGCAGCGGCTGTATGTCGACTATGTTCACGGCCTCTACTGGATCCTGGCCGAGCTGAAGCGGCGGCACCCCAAGCTCGAGATCGAAAGCTGTGCGGGCGGCGGCGGGCGGGTCGACCTGGGCATCCTGCGCTTTGCCGACGGGGTGTGGCCGTCGGACAATACCGACCCGTTCGACCGCCTGTTCATCCAGGACGGCTTTACCCAGGCCTATGCCCCCCAGATCATGACCGCCTGGGTGACCGAAAGTCCGCACTGGGCCAACGACCGCCGCACCAGCCTGGCGTTCCGGTTCCTGTCCGCGATGCAGGGCGCGCTCGGCATCGGCGTCGACCTGCGCAAATGGACGGAAGCGGAAGCGGCCGAGGCGGCGAAGTGGGTCGCCGCCTATAAGAGCGTGCGCGCGACCATCCAGCACGGCGACCTGTTCCGCCTGGAGCGCCCCGCCCCCGAAAGCACGCGGTCCGCCGTCGCCTATCGCAGCGCGGACGGCAAACAGATGGTCGTGCTCGCCTATCTCCATCGCAGTTCCAGGCTGGAGCCGCTGGCGAACGTGCGCGCCGCCGGCCTGGTACCGGACCGGCTTTACCGGCTCAGCCGGCTCGGCGCGGATGCCGGCACCGCGGCGACGGTGCGGAGCGGCGCCTATTGGATGAACATCGGCTGGGAAGGGCCGATGCGGGGGGATTATGTCGCTCAGGGCTGGGTGCTCGACCAGATCGCGGACAGCACCGACGCGACCGGCCGTGCCGCGCCCTGACGCCCGGCCGCCCCGGAAATCACGCACATCAGCGCCGGATATCAAAAACCCCGCCGTCTCTTGCCGAGAAAGCGGGGTTTTCGATGGTGGGCGTGGCAAGGATTGAACTTGCGACCCCTGCGATGTCAACACAGTGCTCTACCACTGAGCTACACGCCCGCCGGGGAGTGAGGCCCATAACGGGCCGCGTGCGCGCTGGCAAGACGCTTGGCGCGATTCGGTGCGACGGCGCCGCCACGCCGCGGTCGTACGCCAGACTCGTTTTCAGCTTTGCGAAATCAGTGCCGGTAAAGCGCCTGGCTCAGCCCGGCTGAAACAGCCCCTAGTTGCGCGACGGAATGCTCTCGCGTTCGAACATCCGGTCGACCTCCATCACCAAATCGCGCAGGTGGAACGGCTTGGACAGGACGCGCGCCTGCGGCAGCGTCTGGCCCGCGCGCAGCGTTACCGCGGCAAAGCCGGTGATGAACATGACGCGCATCGCCGGCACGATTTCCGACGCGCGCTGGGCGAGTTCGATCCCGTCCATTTCGGGCATGACGATGTCGGTGAGCAGCAGGTCGAACGGCTCGCTTTCGATCAGCGGCAGCGCGGCGGTGCCGCGATCGACCGCGGTCACCGCATAGCCCGAGCGTTCGAGCGCCCGCGTCAGATATTCGCGCATGGCGGTATCGTCTTCCGCCAGCAAGATTCGGATCATCGTCAACCTCCGCGACCGCACCGTTTATGCGGCAACCGGTAAAGATTTTCCAGACGCGCCCGATTGTCGGTCGACGGACCAGTCCCTATTCCGGACCAGTGGCCAGTCCAGCGGCGATTCCCTCGTTCGATATCATCGGTCCGGCGGAGCCGGCGACCCCGGTCATCGTGTCGGTGCCCCATGCCGGGCGCGATTACCCCCCGGCGCTGACCGCGGCGCTGCGCGTGCCCGTCGACGCCATCCGCGCGCTGGAGGACCGGCATGTCGACGCCGTCGCGCGCGCCGCGCGCGGTACGGAAACGATGCTGATCCAGCGCAGGCCGCGCGCGTGGATCGACCTGAACCGTGCCGAGCGCGACCGTGATCCCCGCGTCGAGGCCGGCGGCGCGAGCGCGCTTGCAATGCTGTCGGCCAAGGCGAAGAGCGGGCTGGGACTGATCCCGCGCCGGGTGAGCCCGGTCGGCGACATCTGGAAATGGCCGATCGAGGCCGACGATGTCCGCGACCGGATCGCGCGCGACCATCGGCCCTATCACGCGATGCTGACGCGGCTGCTGGCCGCGGCGCGGGCGCGGTTCGGCGTCGCGGTGCTGATCGACCTCCATTCCATGCCGCCGCTCGCGCCCCCGCATCACCTGACCCGGCTGGTCATCGGCGACCGGTTCGGCACGTCGGCGGGCGCGCGCATCGTCGCGCAGGTGGAGGGTGCGGCGGCCGGCCATGGCATGCGCGCGGCGCTCAACGCGCCCTATGCCGGCGGGCACATCCTGGACCGGCACGGCGATCCCGCACGCGGCATCCACGCGATCCAGATCGAGCTCGACCGGCGGCTGTATCTCGATCCCGCGCTCGACCGCCCCGACCCCGAGGGTGTCGCGGCCAGCGCGCGGCTGGTCCGCCGGCTGATCGACGCGATCGGCGACGCGATCACCGTCCTGCCCGCCGCCGCCGAGTAGCGGGCGCGACGCACATAAAAAACCACCTCGTGCACGAAGCACGAGGTGGCCAAGGTTCAGGGAGGAGACACATCCGAGGATGTGCCGCACGGGCCCGCGAAAGGGGGGAACGCGGGCGCGCCGTGCCTGATCTACATAAGGAAGACGTCCCGCGCTTTCAAGCGGCGGGCTGTCGAAAATCGCAAGAAGGCAACAACCCGCCGGGCTGTGCCTTCCCGCAAATCACATTCCGGCTCAGGCGTTTACGGTAATTCCGGGCACTTTGCCCTGCCGCGCCTGGCGCTCGAACAGGTCGCGCATCAGCCCCATCGAGAACAGATGGGCATGGATGAGCGGCAGCATCCCGTTCTGGACGATCTTGCGCAGCTGGTCGCCGCGCAGCTCGGCCAGCTTCTTTTCGTCGACCATCTGGAAGCCGCGATAGATGAACGGCTGGGGTGCGCCGTCCGGCTGGATCGAGATTTCGCCGTCGATCAGCAGCTTGAGGTCGCGCAGCTCCTTCATGAACAACGCGGTGCGCTGGCCGGCCTGCTCGAACTGCTCGTTGAACTGCAGGATGCCCTTGGTCAGCTCGCTCGGCTCGCCATCGACGAACAGCGGCTCGCCGTCGTCGAACGATCCGATCGTGTCCGACGTCGGATCGAAGCACAGCGACAATTCGTCGCTGTCGGGGCGCAGCCGGGCGAGGAGATAGGGATAACGGCGGATATAGGCCGGGATGTACAGCCCGTCGTCGAGCAGCTTGCCGGTCTCGTCGAAAAAGACGTTGACCCCCTCGTTGAGGCCCATCAGGCCGAGCGGAACGCCGTCGTCACCGATCGAGAACACGATCGGCATCCGGCGCTGGACCATCGGGAATTCCTCGACCGTGACCGGCACCGCGTGCGCATTGACCAGGAACGGCGCCAGCCGCGCCGCGCGCACGCGGTAATCGGCGTGCGACTGGCTCGAAAGCGGTTCGAGCTGGTTGTAGAACAAGGGAAGCTGCTGCTGCGGCGCGCTGGCCATCATCGTCTCCTGATTTGGGGAAATTTGCAGCGCGTCTATGGCGTCGCATCGCCGGGCGCAAGCGCGACGAGCTTGCCCGGATTGAACAGGCCGAGCGGGTCGAGCGCCCGCTTGATCGCGGTCAGCGCCGCGATGCGCCCGGGCGGGGCCAGCCGGGCGAGTTCGTCGCGCTTCATCTGGCCGATGCCGTGCTCGGCGGAAATCGTGCCGCCCGCCGCCGTCACCAGATCATGGACGAAGGCGGTGATGACCGGCGCGTCGTCGCGATACCAGGCGGTGGCATCGACGCCGGCCGGGGCGCGGACGTGGAAATGGACATTGCCGTCGCCCAGATGACCAAAGGCGGTCGCATGCGTGCCGGGAAAGCGCGCCTCCGCCGCGCGCGCGGCGTCGATCATGAAACCGGGCATCGCATCGACCGCGACCGCGATGTCGTGCTGGACGGCCGGGCCGGCGCGGCGTTCGGCGTCGGACAGCGAATCGCGCAGCCGCCAGAACGCGTCCGCCTGCGCCTCGCTCGCCGCGATGACGGCGTCGTCCACCATGCCGTCGGCGATCGCGGCGGCGAGCATAGGTTCGATCAGCGCGGCCGGGCCGTCGGGCGACGCGCCGGCGGGGGCGACCGCCTCGATCAACACGTGCCAGGGGTGGCGACCCGCCAGCGGCGCGCGCGCGCCGGGCAGCTGCGCGAGCACCCGGTCGAGCGAGTCGCCGGGAATGATCTCGAAGCTCTCGACCGCGTCGCCCGCGCGCTCGATCCGGCGCAGCAGTTGCAGCGCGGCAGCCGGCGATGCCAGTCCCGCCCAGGCGACCGCGCGCGCGCCGATCGCCGGCACCAGGCGGAGCGTGGCGGCGGTGACGATGCCCAGCGTTCCCTCCGCGCCGATCAGCAACTGGTTGAGGTCGTAGCCGCGATTGTCCTTTCTGAGCGCGGCGAGGCCGTCATGCACCTGGCCGTCGGGCAGCACGGCCTCCACCCCCGCCACCAGCTGGCGCATCGTGCCGTGGCGCAGCACCTGGGTGCCGCCGGCATTGGTCGAGACGAGCCCGCCGATCGTCGCGCTGCCCCGCGCGCCCAGCGTCAACGGAAAGCGGCGACCGACGCCGCCGGCGGCGTCGTGCAGCGTCGCCAGGATGACGCCGGCCTCCGCGACCGCCAGCCCCGCCTCGCCCGAGATCTGGCGGATCCGGTCCATCCGGCGCAGCGACACGATCAGGGCCGATCCGTCGGACGGCGGCGTTGCCCCCCCGACCATCGACGTATTGCCGCCCTGGGGCACCAGCGCGACCCGGTGGTGCGCAGCCAGCCGGACGATCGCCGCGACCTCGTTCGTGTCGGCGGGACTGAGCAGCGCCGCGGCGCGCCCGTGCCAGCGGCCGCGCCAGTCGGTCGTCCACGGCGCGATCTCGCCGGGATCGGTGGTCACCGCGCGTGCGCCGAGCATGGCCCGCACGTCGGCGATCAGCGCGCGCTGGGCCGGCGTCGCCGCCGGATCGGGCAGGGTCGCGTCCATTGCGGGACGGCGCTATCATGCAACGTCGCTTGCGGCCAGTTCATCGCGGGTTAAATTCGCCAACCACAATAGGGTGAAGATGGCACGGCCTTTGACATATCTGACGCTGCTCGCCGCCGCCGCCTGTCCCAGCCCGGTGCCCGCGCAGGTCGCGCCCCCTGCCGATCAGCCCCGTAACGACACCGGTCGGGTGGTGACGCGCACGATGCGCGTGCAGCAGCGGATCATCATTCGCGTGCCCCGCGCACCGGTGACGCCGGCGGCAATGGCGGGATCGACCGCGCTGCCGCCGATGAACTGGGTCGAGCAGCGGTCGGCCAAATGCGTGCCGCTCGCGCGGCTGGCGGCGGCAACGATTTCACAGAGCGGCAGCATCGACCTGTTGCTGACCGGCGGCAGCCGGCTGCGCGCGCGGCTGGAAAGCGAATGCCCGGCGCTCGATTTCTACTCGGGCGTCTATCTGAAGGGCACGAGCGACGGACAGATCTGTGCCCAGCGCGACACGATCCGGTCGCGTTCGGGCGGCCAGTGTCGCATCACCGCGCTGCGCGCGCTGGTGCCGGGACGCTGAAACTGCGCCCGCCGACCGGGCCTGTCGGGGGCCGCGCGCTTGACAAATGCGGCCAAATCCGCGAGCGCCGGGGGCTGAACGCAGGCCCAATACCGGACGCCCGTTCCCCGGAAACTCCATGACCTTTGCCGATCTCGGCCTCTCCGACGAACTGCTGCGGGCTGTAACCGAATCCGGCTATAGCGAGCCGACCCCGATTCAGGCGAGCGCGATCCCGTCCGTGCTGATGATGCGCGACCTGATCGGCATCGCCCAGACCGGCACCGGCAAGACCGCCAGCTTCGTGCTGCCGATGATCGACATCCTCGCGCATGGCCGCAGCCGCGCGCGGATGCCGCGCTCGCTGATCCTCGAGCCGACGCGCGAACTTGCCGCGCAGGTCGCCGAGAATTTCGAGAAGTACGGCAAGTATCACAAGCTTTCGATGGCGCTGCTGATCGGCGGCGTGTCGATGGGCGATCAGGTCAAGGCGCTGGAAAAGGGCGTCGACGTGCTGATCGCCACGCCGGGGCGGCTGATGGACCTGTTCGGGCGCGGCAACATCCTGCTGACCGGATGTTCGCTGCTGGTGATCGACGAGGCCGACCGGATGCTCGACATGGGGTTCATCCCCGATATCGAGGAAATCTGCACCAAGCTGCCCAAGCAGCGCCAGACGCTGCTGTTTTCCGCGACGATGCCGCCGCCGATCAAGAAGCTGGCCGACAAATTCCTCGACAACCCCAAGACGATCGAGGTGTCGCGCCCGGCATCGACCAACCTCAACATCGCCCAGCGCGTCGTGCCGGTGAAGGCCGACCAGAAGAAGGACGTGCTGCGCCACCTGCTCCGCGAGGAGGACGTCCGCACCGCGATCATCTTCTGCAACCGCAAGACGATGGTGCGCGAGCTCAACAAGGCGTTGCAGCGCCAGGGGTTCCGATCGGCGGAAATCCACGGCGACATGGACCAGTCGGCACGGCTCGCCGAGCTCGACCGGTTCAAGAAAGGTGACGTCAACATCCTGGTCGCCTCCGACGTCGCCGCGCGCGGGCTCGACATCAAGGGCGTGAGTCACGTCTTCAACTATGACGCGCCGTGGCATCCCGACGATTACGTCCATCGCATCGGCCGCACCGGCCGCGCGGGCGCGACCGGCACCGCCTATACCTTCGTCACCAGCGACGATGCCGAGAACATCGCCAATATCGAGAAGCTGACCGGCCAGCAGATCGAGCGCGTCAAGTTCAGCGCGCTGACCGGGCGCGATACCAGCGATGCGCCAGCGCCCGCGGTCGAAGATGCCGAAGACAAGCCGGCCAAGCGCCGGACACGCGGCAGCAAGGGACGGGGCAAGGACAAGGCGGTCGAGCCGCGCGAAACCGCATCCGAAACGGTGGTGGCCGCGCCGGCACCGCCCGCGCCGTCCCGTCGCCCGGCACCGTTCAGCGCGCCCGAGGCCGAACGCGCCGCCGACAAGTCGCCACGTCGCGACATCCGCCGCGAGGCCAATCGGGTCGACGGACCCGACGAAGGCTGGAACGGCCCGGTGCCGGCGTTCCTGGACGTGACGCTCGCGCGCTGAACGTCGGCATGGTCCCCCAGCCGGACTCTCGGGATTTCATCGCCAGTCCCTGTATCAACGTCTGCCGCATCGACGACGCGACCGGATGGTGCGCCGGCTGTGGCCGCACACTGACCGAGATCGCGGGCTGGGTACGGTCCGACCCGGCGGCGCGGCGCGCGATCCTGGCTGAGCTGCCCGCGCGGCTGGCGATGCTGGGAAGTTGATCCAATAAGCGACGCATCATTGCTCGTCTCGCATTCCGCGTCACCCCGGACTTGATCCGGGGTCTCCTTGCCTGCTCTGACGCGAGAAGCAGCGGGGCCCCGGGTCAAGCCCGGGGTGACGGGGAAATGGGGTAAGCGTGCCCCCGAATGCCGACGTGCGGTCTGATGGTCAGCGTGCGGTGACGCGATAGCTGAGCGCGCGAGTCGCGTTGCCGGGCACCTCGACGATCCAGATGGCATCGCCATCCTTGCGCCCGAGCCGGGCCGACGTCCGTGACAGCGCATCGTCCCCGATCCGAAAACGGGCTTCGACCCGGACCGGATCGGGCGTCGCATTGCGCAGGGTCAGGCGATGGTCGGTCCAGTCGCCGTCCGACCTCACCGCCTCGACCTCCTGTGTCACCTGCGTTGCCGGGGCGACGCCGATCTCGACGGGTTCGCCCACCGCCTTGTCCTCGACGCTGCCCTCCCCCAGCAGCAGCCGGCGCGTGCCCTCGGTCGCGAACACCGCGACCTGACCGGCGGGCAGCGCGACGCCAAGTCCCCGGTCGGTGCGATTCTGCACGCGCAGCATCGTCATCGGTGCGGATGCGCCACCGCCGAACACGTCAATCGCGACATAGCGTTCGACCGGCACCGCCGACTTTTCCAGCAGCGCGACCTGCTTCTGCGCGTTGGCGGCGACGGTCGTGGCGAAGGGGACCCGATAGAATTTGAGGTCGCCCAGCTCCTCCTGAACCACCTTACGGCTCACCCGGTTGGCCGTGACGACGATTTCCTGCGCATAATCGGCGATCGGCGGCGCCGCGACTGGCAGCGGCAGAGGCGGCGACGGCGGCGGAGGCGGGGGCGGCGGCGCCACGCCGCAGGTGATCTGCAGGGGCGCGGCGGCGGCTTCGCGATAGGGGCGACGATCCTCGCGGTTCACCCGACCCGCGACCACGCCGGTCTCGGCGGCCACGAAGCTGGTCGGATCGCCGCTCGCCAGCGTCACCCAGGCGGTGAGGTCGAGGCTGCGGCCATCGGGGGCGAGGGTCGCGACATAATCCGCCTGCCAGTCGAACCCCCAGGCGAGATAGGACAGGCCGATCGTCACGCGCTGTGCCACGGGCGAGTCGAGTTCCACCGACAGGGTCGGGCGCGCGGACAGGCCCGGCAGCACGCCGTCATAGACGATGTCGTCGTCGGTCGGCCCGCAGTCCGCGGCGAAAAAGCCATCGCGCGTCTGGACGATCGCCGCGCCGTCCGGCCCCGACCGGATGATCGCCGGCTCCTCGACCACCCGGCCCGATTTCAGATGTGTGCGCCGGATCGTCACCGGCCGGCCGAGCGCGCGGGCATAGAGGCTGCGCGGCGACAACAGGTCGGCATCGAGATTCTTTTCGCGCACCCCGCCAGGCAACCCGGTCAGGATCGCGCTTTCGGCGAACATGCCGCCCGCCACCCCTTCGAAACGCACCACTGCGCGCCCGGCGGGCAGGTCGATCGTGCGGCGTTCGGTGATCAGCGCGTAACCGGCCAGCCAGTTTGCGTCGATCGGCTGGTCCGCACCTCGGTCGGGCGCACGATAGACGGTCACCTGCACGCCATCCGGCGCGGGCGAGGTCATCACCTGCTGCGCCGCCGCGGGCAGCACGGTGGCGACCAGCGCCGCCATCGCCAGGATACGCCGCATCATCGCCGGCCGGTCAGTAGCGCGTGTCGAAGGTCGCGGTCACGCTCGCCTCGCCATTGGCGGGCACCTCGACGCGCCAGCGCACGCGGTCGGCATCGACGCGTTCGCTCTTCTGGCTTTCGCTCAGGATGCGGCTGTCGTCCCAATAGCTGTCGAGCCCCGCCTGTTCGAGCTCGACCACCGACGCTTGCGCGCGCGCATTGGTCAGCGTGTAACGCATCGTCGTGCGCCAGCGGTCGCGCCCGATCCGCTCGCGCGTTTCGACCGTGGGCTTGACCTTCACGTCGAACGCCTCGCCGGTCTTGAGCGCCAGCGCCGATCCCATCGGGGTGTGGCCGATGCCGTTCTCGCCGATGAACTGCGGCGCGCCGCGCTGGTCGCGCATATAGACGCGGACCGTGCCGGCGGGCATCGCATCGCCCAGCCCCCCCTGGCGCGAAGTGGAAAAGCGCAGCACCGTGTCGACGCTGCGCGCGTCGTCGCTGCTGCCCAGCCAGTCGTTGCGGAAATAATAGGCCTTGGCCGCGGGCGCGCCGGCGACGTCGAGGAAGCTGACCTGTTTCTGCTGCGCCTGCGCGATCGTCGTGCGCCCGGCGATCGGATAGACGTAGAAGTCGCCCAGCCGCTCGCGATCAGCGGTTTCGGTGCCCGGCCGGTTGCCGGGCGGCGGCGGCGGCGGGGATGGCGGGCGCGAATAGCGCCGCACCGGTTGCGCCTCGCCGACCGCGCCGGCGACGAGCAGCGTCCTGGCATCGACAAAGCTGGTGCCGCTATTGTTGGTCAGCGTCACCCATCCCTGGACGTCGATCTTGCCCGCCTGTTCATCGAACAGCGCGACATAATCGGCCTTCCAGCCAAAGCCGCGCGAGAGATAGGTGAGCGTGCCGGGCCGCGTGCCCGCGCTGTCGGCGTCGAGCGTCACCGACAGGGTCGGCCGCGCACGCAGGCCGGCGGGCAGCGCGGGGAAGACGATGCGCTGCTGGCCGGGATTGAGCACTTCGATCCGGCGGCCGATCTGGACGACGATGCCGCCATTATTGGCGAGCACGCGCGCGGTTTCGCTGGTTTCCGCGCCCGTCGCGGGATTGGTGCGCACCAGCGTCACGTCCTGCCCGACCGCCTTTTGCAGCAGGCGCTGCGGGCTGAGCAGGTCGTAATCGAAATTCTGTTCGACGATGCTGACGCCGTCGGCGGCGAAGGTCACGGTTTCCGGGCGGATCGCGGCGGAGACATCGGCGAACTCCTGGGCAGAGACGCCGCGCGGCAGGTTGAGCTGTCGCCGGTCCTGAATCAGCGCGAGATCGTTGTTGTAGATGGTGACCGCAACGTCACCCTGCGCGCCCTTGTCGATCGGTGCGCCATTGCCCGGGACCTGCTGAGCGGCCGCCGCGCCCGCCGCGGCGATGCATCCGGCAACCGTCCAGATCACCGTCGAAACCCGCTGCCGCATCGCCATCCTCCTTTTGCACCCGCCGCCAGGATGGCGGGTCGGATCGCCACATGCCACGGAAATCATTGCGGCAACATGACTGACGCCCGGCTGGAACGACAACGGCCGATGCCCAGGGGGCACCGGCCGTCACGCTATTTAATCAAGCGGACCAGGGTTCAGGCGACCGCGTCTTCCTCCGCAGTGCGCGTGCGGCGGCGGCGGCGCGGCTTGGCCTCGTCCGCATCGTCGGCGCGCGCATCGACGGGCTCCGCGCCGAGCGAGGGCGGCAGCCGGTCGGCTTCGATCCCGGCCGGTGCCGCATCGCTCATCTCGACCGCCGGCATTTCGCGGCGGGGGCGACGGCCGCGGCGCGGCGCTTCGGCATCACCGGCGGCGGGGGCTTCGCCCCGTGCGCCCTCATCGACGCCGTGACCTGCGCCATTGCCGTTGAAGCGGGCGGGACGATCCTCGCGCACCTGACGGTCCTCGCGCGGCTGGCGCTCCTCACGCGGCTGGCGTTCGGCGCGTTGCGCGCGCGCGGGCTGCCGCGACGATTCGCGCTCCTCGTCCTGGCCGTCGCCGTCGAATTCGATGTCGTCATCCTCATCGTCGAAGGACGAATTGTCGTCGCGCTCCTCGCGGCCACGACGATTTTCCTCGAAGCGCGAGCGCGATTCGTTGAGCACGCGGAAATAGTGATCGGCGAACTGGAGATAATATTCGGCGTTGACCCGGTCGCCCTGCATCTGTGCATCGCGCGCCAGATTCTTGTATTTTTCCAGCAACTGCGCGGCGTTGCCCCGGGCACGATTGTCGATGCGGTTGCCGTTGTCGGGACGATTGGGGTTCCCGCCACCCTGCGAGCGTTGCCCGCCACGACCGCGACGGCGGCCGGCCTGACGATTGTTCATCAAGATAATCTGGTCCTGTCCTAAAGCCTGTTCGCTGATCCACTCGATCCAGGATTGCGTGGTTCGTCACGAGACGCGGCGGCGAGCCGACGCGATCCGCTAGCCATGGCCGCCGGACTGCAGCGACTGTCATGACGTGGGGTGGAGCGGCGATCATTTCGTTCAACCGCCGACAGCCGGCGTGGTCGAAACTCGTTAGCCCCGCCCCTGCTCTAGCCGGGCGCGCACCGATCGCCAAGTGAAATATGGTATTGGCCGCAACCGTTTCAACGCACGATCACCGCGCGCGGTCGCCCGGCCAGGTCGTGGCGCAGCGCGGCCGCCAGCCCCGTCGCGCGCACCAGCGCGGTCACCGCGTCCGCCTGGCGATGTCCGATCTCGAGCGCGGCCATCCCGCCGGGCGCGATCAGGCGCGGCAGTTCGGGGACGATCCGCCGATAGGCATCGAGCCCGTCCGGTCCGGCGAACAGCGCCTCGCGCGGCTCGTGCGCGCGGACCTGATCGGGCAGCGGCTCGTCCACCCCGATATAGGGCGGGTTGGCGAGCACGAGGTCGAACCGGTCGTCAATGCCCTCCGCCCAGTCGCCCCAGCCGAAGCGGGCGCGGCCAGACATCCCCAGCATCGCCGCGTTACGGCGCGCATAGTCCAATGCGACGTCCGACGTGTCGCGACCGAATCCGACCGCATCGGGCCATTGGGCAAGTGCGGCGAGCAGCAGCGTCCCGGGTCCGGTGCCCAGATCGAGCACGCGTGCGGGTGCCGCAGCGCCGAAATGGTCGACCGCCGCCTCGATCAGCGTTTCGCTGTCCGGGCGCGGGATCAGCACGCCCGGCCCGACCGCCAGCGTGATCGTCCAGAAATCGCGCGATCCGGTCAGATAGGCGACCGGCTCGTGCGCCAGTCGACGCTCGACCAACTCGGCAAAGCCCGCGGGTTCGGGCGCGTCGAGATGGCGCAGCAGCAGATCCTGCCGCGCGCAGCCCAGCGCGTGGGCCATCAGCAGTTCGGCATCGAGCCGGGGTGTGTCGCTGACCGATGCCAGCCGCGCCGTCGCCGCGTTCAGCGCCGCGCGGATCACGCCGCGTCGAGCTGCGCCAGCCGCTCGGCCTCGTCCTCGGCGATCAGCGCGTCGAGCAGCTCGTCCATCTCGCCCTGCAGGATTTCGGGCAGGCGGTGCAGCGTCAGGTTGATGCGGTGATCGGTCACGCGGCCCTGGGGGAAATTATAGGTGCGGATGCGTTCCGACCGGTCGCCCGATCCGACCATCGACTTGCGCGCGCCCGCCCGCGCGCTCGCCAGCCGCTCGCGCTCCGCCTCGTACAGGCGGGTGCGCAGGACCTTCAGCGCCTTTGCCTTGTTCTTGTGCTGCGACTTCTCGTCCTGCTGGATCACGACCAGCCCGGTCGGAAGATGGGTGATGCGCACCGCCGAATCGGTGGTGTTGACCGACTGCCCGCCCGGCCCCGACGACCGGTAGACGTCGATGCGCAGATCCTTGTCGTCGATCTGGACGTCGACATCCTCCGCCTCGGGCAGCACCGCGACGGTCGCGGCACTGGTGTGGATGCGCCCGCCGCTTTCGGTGACCGGCACGCGCTGGACGCGGTGAACGCCGCTTTCGAACTTCAGCCGGGCGAACACGCCCTGGCCGGTGACCGACGCGACGATTTCCTTGTAGCCGCCGGCTTCGGACGCGCTGGCGGAGATCAGCTCGACCCGCCAGGCGCGGGCGTCGGCGTAACGCTGGTACATGCGGAACAGGTCGCCGGCGAACAGCGCGGCTTCGTCGCCGCCGGTGCCGGCGCGGATTTCCAGCATCGCGGGGCGTTCGTCGGCGGCGTCGCGCGGCAGCAGCGCGAGTGCCAGGTGCCGCTCCGCCGTCTCCAGCGCGACGCGGTTGGCGTGCAGCTCGTCGGCCGCCATCGCGCGCAGCTCCTCATCGCCGTCGCGCGTCATCGCCTCCAGCGACCGCGCCTCGGCGCGCAGCCGCCGCACCGCGCCCGCGGCGGTCGCGACCGGCTCCAGCTCGGCATATTCCTTGGACACCGCGACGAAGCGTTCGCCCGCCAGGTCGCCGGTCGCCATCAGCGCCTGCAACTCATCGCGCCGCGCCTCGATCGCGGCGATGCGGTCGGGGGGGATGCGGGTCATTGCGCGTTCATTATCCCCGCGATGATCGCGCGGATTGGCGCAACTTCTTCGTGGGCCAGTTTGGTGTTGAACGAGTAGCTTGGATTGCCGCCGTCACGCCGAAGGCTGATCAGGATGCGTCCGTTCAATCGCGCGGCCTTGTCGAACCGCTTGCGGGGAGACCCCGATGTTACCGCCTCGGCAGAGTAACCCGCATCGCGAACCTTCCGAAGAAGTGTCGGCATAATCGTCAGCAGCGTGTCGTCCTCGAGCGCGATCACAAGGTCATTTGATGCGCTCTCCGGCTCCGCAATCAGCATAGCCAGCCGTTCGACCCCGGCCGCCCAGCCGACGCCCGGTGTGCTCGGGCCCCCCAGGCTCTCGATCAGCCCGTCATAGCGCCCGCCGGCCAGCACCGTGCCCTGCGCGCCCAGCCGGTCGGTGACGAACTCGAACGCGGTGTGGCGGTAGTAATCGAGCCCGCGCACCAGCCGGGCGTTGCGGGTCCAGGCGACGCCCGCCGCGTCCAGTCCCGCCGTCACCGCGCCGAAGAAATCGGCCGCCGCCCCCGTCAGGAACTGGTCGATGTCGGGCGCGCTGTCCGCGATCGGGCGGTCGCGCGGGTCCTTGCTGTCGAGGATGCGCAGCGGGTTCTTGTCGAGCCGCGCCAGGCTGTCCTCCGACAAGTCCGCGCGGTGGCTCTGAAAATGCTCGACCAGTGCCGCGCGCCATGCGTCGCGCGTCTCGGCGTCGCCCAGCGTGTTGAGCTGCAATGTCACGCCGTCGCTGATCCCCAGCGTGCGCAGCAACTGGTCGGCGAACGCCAGCAATTCGGTATCGGCGGCGGGTTCAGCCGCGCCGATCACTTCGGCGTCGATCTGGTGGAACTGGCGGAACCGGCCCTTTTGCGGGCGCTCGTAGCGGAACACCGGGCCCGACGTGGCGAGTTTCAGCGGCGCATATTGCTGCCACCCCTCGGTCAGATAGGCGCGCGCGATGCCGGCGGTGAACTCCGGCCGCAGCGTGATCGAATCGCCGCCGCGATCCTCGAAGGTATACATTTCCTTCGACACGACATCGGTGGTCTCGCCCAGCGAGCGTGCGAAAACCGCGGTCGATTCGAACACCGGAATGTCGACGCGCTGAAAGCAATAGAGCGCGCGCACGCGCTCGAACGCGGCGAGCACCGTTGCGAAGCGGCGCTGCTCGGGTCCGAAAATGTCCTGAGTGCCGCGAATACGGCCCGGGGTCTGTATCTTCGCCATTTGCGCGCGTTCCTTAATTGCGTCAGGGGACAAACGCCAGTGGCGGCGGTGTGAAACCGCAATCGATATTAAGGGGCTTTCGACCATGACCGACGCGCTGATCTGTGACGCGGTGCGCACCCCGATCGGGCGCTATGGCGGCGCGCTGGCCGGCGTGCGCCCCGACGATCTGGCCGCGGTGCCGATCGCGGCGCTGGCGGCGCGCAATCCGGGGCTCGACTGGCGCGCGGTCGACGACGTGATCCTGGGCTGCGCCAACCAGGCGGGGGAGGACAATCGCAACGTCGCGCGCATGGCCGCGTTGCTTGCGGGCGTCGGCACCGATGTGCCGGGCACGACGATCAACCGGCTGTGCGGATCGGGGATGGACGCGGTCGCGATGGCGGCGCGCACGATTCGCGCGGGCGACGGGGAACTGATCGTCGCGGGCGGGGTCGAGAGCATGACCCGCGCGCCCTTCGTGATGGGCAAGGCGGACAGCGCCTTTTCCCGCAGCGCCGACATCCATGACACGACGATCGGCTGGCGCTTCGTCAATGCGCGGATGAAGGCCGAATTCGGGATCGACTCGATGCCCGAGACGGCGGAGAACGTCGCCGCCGAGTTCGGGGTCAGCCGTGAGGACCAGGATCGGTTCGCGGTCGAAAGCCAGCGCCGCGCCGCCGCCGCGCAAGCCTCGGGTCGTCTCGCCGCCGAGATCGTCCCCGTCACCATTCCCCAGCGCAAGGGCGACGCGGTGATCGTCGACCGCGACGAGCATCCGCGCGAAACCAGCCTGGAGGCGCTCGCCCGGTTAAGGCCGATCGTGCGCGCCGATGGCACCGTCACCGCGGGCAACGCGTCGGGCGTCAATGACGGCGCGGCGGCGCTGATCGTCGCCAGCGAGGCAGCGGCCGCGCGTCACGGCCTGACCCCGCGCGCGCGCATCCTGGGCTGCGCAGTCGCGGGCGTGCCGCCGCGCATCATGGGGATCGGCCCGGCGCCGGCATCGCGCAAGCTGCTCGACCGGCTGGGGCTGGCGATCGGCGACATCGACGTGATCGAACTGAACGAAGCCTTTGCCGCACAGGGGCTGGCGGTGCTGCGCCAGCTGGGCGTCGCGGACGATGCGGCCCATGTGAACCCCAATGGCGGCGCGATCGCGCTCGGCCATCCGCTCGGCATGTCGGGCGCGCGCCTCGTGCTGACCGCGACCGAGGAACTGCATCGTCGCGGTGCCCGCCGGGCGCTGTGCACCATGTGCATCGGCGTCGGCCAGGGCATCGCAATGGTGATCGAGCGGGTCTGACACCCCCGCCCGATGCGGGTCAGGCCAGCGCCGGGGCGGCGGCACGGCGGATCGCCGGCAGCATGTCGGCGGGTTCGGGGCGCCGGGTATAGTCGGGATTGACCTCGGCATAGGTGATGATCCCGTCGCTGCCGATCACGAAGCGCGCGGGCATCGGCAGCGTCCAGCTGTCATCGCCGTTGAACGCGGGCAGCTGGTTACCGAGCGACTTGTAGAGATCGACCAGATAATCGGGCAGCGCGAAACGCAGGCCGAACGCGGCGGCGACGTCGTTGTGCGGGTCCGACAGGATCGGGAAATCGAGCGCATTCTCGCGCACCGACTTGCGGCTGTTGACGCGGGTCTGGGGCGAAATCGCGACCAGGCCGGCCCCAGCCGCCTGAAACGCGGGCAGCGCATCCTGAAGCGCCTGCAACTCCATGTTGCAATAGGGGCACCACACGCCGCGATAGAAGCTGAGGACCAGCGGGCCGCGCGCCAGCAGCGCGGCCGACGACACCGCTGTGCCGTCGGGTGCGGCAAGCGTGAAGTCGGGCGCGCGGTCGCCCGCCCTGCGGGCGCGTCCCGCCGCGCCCGAAGCGATCAGCTCGGCGGTCGCACGCGCCATGATCGGATGGATATGGGCGGGCGCGTTGAACGGCGGCCTGCCGGATTTGAAATCGGCCTTGAAGGCGTCGAGGCGGTCCTGAAGCGTCATGTCATGGTTCCCTGGGGTAAGGCGAAAGCGAAGGTCAGCGTCGAAAGGCGTGGCGCGCGAGCGGTGCGGCGGCGACCATGATCGCGGTGGCGAGGCTGCCGGTGACCTGCAGCGTGAACATCGCGTCCCGAACCATCTGTCGCAGCATCATCGTCGCTCCTGCCGGCGTGCCGACGGGCGATCCGCCGGCTTGGTGAAAGACGGATGCGCGATTGCGGCGCGACAGGGCAGCCGGGTTGGGGCAATAGTATTCATTCCAAGGGGGAATGGTGATGGACCGATTCCAGGCAATGACCACGTTCATCCGCGTCGTCGACACCGGCTCGTTCTCGGCGGCGGCGCGACAGACCAATGTCGGCCAGCCGGCCGTGTCGAAGCTGATCGCTCAGCTCGAGGACCGGCTCGGCGTCCGGCTGATCACGCGCACCACGCGCGGGCTGTCGCCGACCGAGGCCGGGCAGCGTTACTACGAACGCGCCCGCCGCGCGCTGGAGGAAGCCGACGAGGCCGAACTCGCCGCGCGCGGGGCCGGGCGGGGCCTGAGCGGACGGCTGCGCATCTCGGCGGCGACGACCTTTGCCCGAATCCACGTGGTGCCCCGGCTGCCCGCATTCCTGACCGAACATCCCGAACTCGATCTGGAGGTCGTCATGGACGATCGGGTGATCGACATGGTCGAGGAAGGGATCGACGTGTCGCTGCGCATGGGCGAGCTGCCCGATTCGACCGCCACCGCGCGGAAAATCGCGACGGGCCGGCGGTCGCTGCTCGCCACCCCGGCCTATCTGGCGCGGGCCGGCGCGCCGCAAAGCCCGGCCGATGTCGCCGATCACAATGCGGTCGTGTACACGCATTACGACACGCACCACTGGACCTTTCGCAACGCCGCCGGCGGCGAGGCGTCGGTCAAGGTCGGCGGGCGGCTGCACGTGACCGCGGCAGAGGGGCTGCGCGCCGCGGTGCTCGCCGATATCGGCATCGCGGTCGCGTCCGACTGGATGTTCGCGCCCGAACTGGCGAGCGGCCACGTCGTGCGCCTGCTGGACGGCTGGGCATTGCCGCCGATCGACCTGTGGGCGGTGTTCCCGACCGGCCGGCTGGCGAGCGCGAAAGCGCGGACCTTTGCCGATTTCATCACCGCGGCAATGCGCGAAGCCTGACCCGGGCGGGCTCAGGCGCGACGAAGCGTCGCCGCGATGCCACCGAGGATCAGCGCCGCCGCAACCGCGAGCCGCACCGTCAGCGGCTCGCCGAGCAGCACCGCGGCGGCGAGCGCCGCGACGACCGGCGTCGCCAGCTGGGCCGCACCGACGGTCGCGTGGGGCAGGCGCGGGACCACACGATACCACGCGACGTAACCGAGGCCGGACGCGAATGCGCCCGAGGCGATGGCGAGCGCAACGCCGCCAAAGGCCGGGGCGGGACCGGCATCGAGCAGCGGCAACGGCGCCGCCACCAGCGCGGCGACCAGGAAGTTACCCGCCGTCCGCCGCGCGGGATCCGCTGCCGACCGGCCCAGCACGGAATAGAGCCCCCACGCAATGCCCGCGACGACCATGCCGAGCATTGCCAGCACCGGCCCGGCTTCCGCACGGCCGCCGATCAGGACGACGACCCCGGTCATGGCCATTGCCACCCCGGCCAGGTCGATGGCCCGAACCCGATTGCCCGACAGCGCGCCGGCGACAAGGATGGTGGCCTGGACCGCGGCAAACAGGACCATCGCGCCGGTCGCGGCGTTCAGGCGGACATAGGCAAAGGAAAACGCGCCGCAATAGACAAGCAACGCCAGCGCGCCCCGCCCGCTGGGGCGTTCGCGCGGGCCACGCAGCAACCAGGGCAGCAGGATCGCCGCGCCGGCGGCAAGCCGGATTGCGGTGAAGCTGCCCCAGCCGATCTGGCCGGTGCCGAGCGCGGCGCGCGCCAGCAGCGAATTGCCCGCAAACGCCAGGATGGCGAGCGCGACCAGCACGACCGTGGTGCCGCGCACCCGCGCCGCCGATCCCCCCGGTTCGATCACGCGGCGAACGGATAGTCGATATAGCCGTCCGCGCCGCCGCCATAGATGCGCGCGGCGTTGAGCGGGTTCATCGGCAACCCCTCGGCCAGGCGACGGGGCAGGTCGGGGTTGGCGATGAACAAGCGGCCGAACGATGCCGCATCGATCTCGCCCGCTTCCAGCGCGGCGCGGGCGCGATCGCCGGTATAGCTGCCATTGGCGATGTAATTGCCGCCGAACGCGCGCCGCACCACTTGGGGGTCGACGATCCGGTCGAACGGGTCGCCGCGCGGATCGCTGGGCTCCACGCAGTGGAGATAGGCGAGCCCGCGCTTGCCGAGCTGTTCGGCGAGATAGCCGAACAAGGGCGCGGGATCGCTGTCGCTCATGCCGTTGATGGTGAGCGAGGGCGACAAGCGGATGCCGACCCGGTCCGCGCCCCACACGCCGATCACCGCGTCGGTAACCTCAAGCGTCAGGCGGGTGCGGTTCTCGATGCTGCCGCCATAATCGTCGGTGCGGTGATTGGTGCCGTCGCGCAGGAACTGGTCGAGCAGATAGGCATTGGCGCTGTGCACCTCGACCCCGTCGAATCCGGCCGCCTTGGCATTGATCGCGGCGCGGCGATAATCCTCGATGATGCCGGGGATCTCGTCGCGTTCGAGCGCGCGCGGGACGACGAAATCCTGCGGGCCGTCATAGGTAAAGGCGTGACCCGCCAGCCCGACCGCGCTCGGCGCGACGGGGAGGCCGCCGCCCGGCTGGAGCGAGGGGTGCGATAGCCGGCCGACATGCCAGAGCTGGAGCATCATCCGCCCGCCGGCCGCATGGACCGCATCGGTGACGCCGCGCCACGCCTCGACCTGGGTCTGGCTGTGAATACCCGGCGCGCCGGCATAGCCCTTGCCCTGCTGCGAGATGTGCGTCGCTTCGGACACGATCAGCCCGGCGGTGGCGCGCTGGGTGTAATAGGTCTGCTGCAATTCGTGCGGGGCGTCGTCGGCATTGGCGCGGGTGCGCGTCAGCGGGGCCATGACGATGCGGTTGGGGGCCTGGATCGCGCCATAACGGATCGGCTGGAACAGGGGATCGTCGGTCATCGTGATTATCCTTCGACGGGCGTTGACGAACGCGGGTGCGTGAAAAGCGGGCGGAAAAGGCCGATTGCGGTCACCAGACCAAGGGTCGCCAGCCCGGCCCCGGTCCATTCCGGCACGGTCGGCACCGCGCCGGTGACGACGATGCCGACGACCAGCGTCGCGGCCGGGACGATCGCGGGGAACAGCCCGGCCTTCGCCGCGCCGAGGTGACGCACGGCGACCCCGAAGGCGATCACGGCGAGGACGCCGGACAGCAGACCTTGCACGGCGAGTTGCGCGACCAGCGTCCCCGCCGGCAGCGCGGTGATCCGGGCGGTATCGCCCCAGGCCAGCGTCGCGGGCACGACGACGATCGCCGAGACGGTCGATACCGCGGCGGTGACCGCCAACGCGCCGAGCTGCCAGCGTTTGATCAGGACGGTGAAGCCGGCCCAGCTCAGCCCGGCGGCAATGAACAGAAGGTCGCCGATCCACACATGGCCGCCGCCCATGGCGCTGGCGTGGCTGGCGATGACGGCAAGCCCCGCGACGATCAGGCCGACGCCGACCAGCTTGTCGCGCGTCAGCCGCTCCTTCAGGAGCAGCGCGGCCGCGAACATCGATGCTAGCGTGATGGTTGAGGGCTGGATGACGGCGCCATGCGCGAGCGGCGCGAAGACATAGCCGCCGGTGCCGAGCAGGATGAAGGGCGGGCCGGCGAGCAGGGCGAGGATGATCGCGCGCCGCCAGCCGACCCCGCCCAGCGTGCGCGGATCGTTGCGCAGCAGCCACGGCAGCATGACGAGCGCGGCGGTGCCGAACCGGAGCAGGACGAAATCCTGCGGCAACAGCCCGATCGCGGTGCCCGACTTGGCAGCCACGAGATAGGTTGCCCAGATCACCGCGGCGGTGACGCCGGCCGCGATGCCGGCCAGGACGGGCGAAGGGACAAGGGAAGCCCCGCCATGCCGCACGTTCCGGGAGGAAAGGAAGAGGGCCATGGCGGGGCTCCGAAGGATCGGCCCGGCGTCGAGGAGGAAAGGCGACGCCGGGCCCGGGGAAGGTCTTCAGGCGGCGAGCGCGACATCCAGCGCCGGCGCGGCGGGGAAGTCGACCGGCACGCGGGTGGTGGCGTGCAGATAGTTGGTGACGGTCTTGTCGCCGATGGTGACGATCACGTCGACCAGGTTTTCCTTGGTCCAGCCGGCGGCGAAGAAGGCATCGACCAGCGCCGGATCGGCATGGCCGCGATTGATCGCGATCGAGCGGGTCAGCTTGGCAAGCGCGTCGAGCTTGGCGTCGAACGCGGCGCCACCGGCGCGGATCTCGAGGATCTGGCTGTCGGTGAAGCCGTTCATCTTGCCGAGCGCGGTGTGCGCGGCGAGGCAATATTCGCAGTCGTTCACCTGGCTGACGACCAGATTGACGACTTCGCGCGCCTTGGCGCTGATCGACGACTTGGCCGACTGCAGCGCGAGATAGGTGCCGAGCGCATTTTCGGAATGGGCGAGCGTCGCATAGAGGTTGGGGACGAAGCCCAGCTGGCCCTGCAGCGCGTCGAACAACGCCTGGTTCGAGGGGCTGACGCTGTCGCGGGTCGGAACGGTGATGGCGGTCATGGGGCAAATCCTTTGGCGGGGCGGCGAAAGTGCCGTGAGCTCCAGATGCCCCGTCGAGGCCGCGCGCGGCAGCCCGGCCGTGGCAATAGCATCCATGCCTGAGCGGAATGAGCGCGCGCCCGGCCCGGCATCTGGATGGCGGCCCGGACGTCGCCGGTCCGGTGACACATACGTATGCCGACCGGTCTCGTGGTCGCATCGCATGCTAGCCCTCGCCGGGACGGGGGAATGCGATGCGCGATACGAACATGGACGAGCACGCCGGAACCGGCGCGAATGCCGACCGATATTATCGGCCGGAACTCGACGCGTTGCGCTTTTTCGCGTTCCTGCTCACCTTCGTCTGGCATCGGATGGCGCATCTCCCGACGGATCGCGTGGCCGATGCCTGGGCATGGCGGCTGGGCACGATCGGCGCTTTCGGATTGCCGGTCTTCTTTCTGCTCAGCGCCTTCCTGATCACCGAATTGTTGCTGCGCGAGCGCGACCGGATGGGCGGGGTCGATATCGGTGCCTTCTACATCCGCCGTATCCTGCGTATCTGGCCGCTTTATTTCGCTGCCTTCTATTTCCTTGTGATCCTCGATTTCGCAGTGCCTGGTGTCGGCACGCGCGACCCGCTGGCATGGCTGGCGTTCAGCCTCTTCGCGGGCAACTGGTACGTCACGATCCAGGGCTGGATCGCCGCGCCGATCGACCCGCTGTGGAGCATTTCCGTCGAGGAGCAGTTCTACCTGGTCATTCCCGTGCTGATCGCGAAGGGGGGCCGCCGCGCATTGATGGCGGCGGCCGTGCTGATGCTGATCGGCGCCTATGTCACCATCGGCATCTATGCCTGGCGCCCGTTACCCGGCGACCAGGGTCAATGGACGAACAGCTTTTTCCAGTTCCAGTTCTTCGCCGCCGGGGTCGTGCTGGCGGTGCGGTTGCGCGGGCAGCTGCCGCGGCTGGCCGCGTGGATGCGCCGGGGGGCGTTCATCCTCGGCTTCGCCTGCTGGCTGGTCGCCGTGGCAGTGTTCGACGTGCGCAGCTGGGACCCCCAGCCGAGCTTTGCCGGCGCATTTGCGGGCTGGCTGCTGGTGCTGGTCGGCACGCTCCTCTTTTTCTGCGGCACGCTCGGGATCGACGCGCAGGCGGTTCCGAAATGGCTGACCTATCTGGGGCGCATCTCGTTCGGGCTCTACGTGATCCATTCGCTGCTCTTCGTGCTGATCTTCGACAAGGCGCTGCCGTGGCTGGCGCTAAGCACGCGGAGCCTGCCCGTGAACGCCGGTGCGACAGCCGCCGTGCTGCTGCTGAGCATCGGCGCGGCACATCTGTCGTTCCGCTATTTCGAACGGCCGATCATCCGCCTCAAATCCCGGTTCACCTATGTGCGGGCGCGCGAGGACGCGTGAACCCCAGATGGATCGCGGAGCGGAACCTGGTGCCGGCGCACGGCAGGCCGATCTGGCCGAGACCCCGCGTCAGGGCGTGTCGGGCGCGCTGAGGCGATAGCCGACGCCGGGTTCGTTGGTGATGAGCAGCGGCGCGGAAGGATCGGCCTCGAGCTTCTGGCGCAGGTTGCGGACGACGATGCGGAGATAATCGAGCTGCCGCTCATGCGCCGGGCCCCACACCTCGCGCAACAGGCGGCCATGGGGAATGACGCGATCGGGCTGCGCGGCGAGGCGGGCAAGGACCCCATATTCCTTGGGCGTCAGATGCACCTCGCTGCCCGCGCGGCGGACGCGGCGATGCACCAGGTCGATCGCCACGTCACCGACGGTCACATGTTCGCGCTCGGCACTGGCGGACAGGCGGTGGCGCAGGGCGGCGCGAATGCGCGCCAGCAATTCCTCGGTATCGAAGGGCTTGGTCAGATAGTCGTCGGCACCCAGATCGAGCGCGGCAACCTTTTCGGCGGTGTCGTTGCGGGCCGAGACGACCAGCGCCGCAGCGCCCGCGCGCTTGACCAGCTGGACGAGCTCGAGCCCGTCGCGATCGGGCAGACCGAGATCGAGCAGCACGGCATCGGGCTTGTCGATTGCCAGCGCCGACAACCCCTCGCGCGCGGATGCGGCCTCGACAACGACGTGGCCCCCGCGCATCAGCGCGGCGCGCACGAGCCGGCGGATCGCCGCATCGTCCTCGATCACCAGAATGCGTGTGGTCTGCCCCATGCCGCCGGGATTAGGGTCGCCGCCGGCCTGCGTCGAGGGCGAGGTTGAGTTCGAGCACGTTGACCACGGGTTCGCCCAGCACGCCGAGCAAAGGGGATTCGACGTGCGCCATGACCAACGCGCGCACTTCCCCGACCGGCAAGCCCCGCGCCGCGGCCACGCGCGGTGCCTGGAACAAGGCCGCCTCGGGACTGATATGGGGGTCGAGCCCCGAGGCGGAAGTGGTCACCAGATCGGCAGGAACGGATGAACCTGGTGATGGCTGAAGCGTGGCGACGTCGGCGCGGACCCGGTCGGCAAGCGTCCTGCTGGCCGGGCCGAGGTTGGACCCGGACGAGGCGGTCGGGTCGTAGCCCTTGCCCGCAGCGGACGGGCGGCCATGGAAATAGCGCGCGCCGGTGAAGGCCTGGCCGATCCGCGCGGAGCCGACGACCCGGCCACCGTCGCGGATCAGGCTGCCGTTTGCCTGCGCGGGGAACAGCGCCTGGCCGATGCCGGTGACCGCCAGCGGATAGGCCAGCCCGAGGAGCAGCACGAACAGGAGGGTGAGGACGAGCGCGGGACGCAGCGCGGTCTTCATATCGGTGAGCATGACAGGGTTCCTCAGGCGAGGTGAAGGGCGCTGACCGCGAGGTCGATCAGCTTGATGCCGATAAAGGGCGCGACGAGCCCGCCCAGGCCGTAGATCGCGAGGTTGCGGGCGAGCAGCGGGCCCGCCGCCATCGGCCGGTAGGTGACGCCGCGCAGCGCGAGCGGCACGAGCAGCGGGATGATGACCGCGTTGAAGATGACCGCCGACAGGATCGCCGAGCGCGGGCTGGCCAGCCCCATGACATTGAGCACGCCGAGCGCGGGATAGAGCGCGACGAACATCGCCGGGATGATCGCGAAATATTTCGCGACGTCGTTCGCGACCGAGAAGGTAGTCAGCGCCCCGCGCGTCATCAGCAGCTGCTTGCCGAGCCCGACGATCTCGATCAGCTTGGTCGGATCGCTGTCGAGGTCGACCATGTTGCCCGCCTCGCGCGCGGCCTGGGTGCCGGTGTTCATCGCCACGCCGACATCGGCCTGCGCCAGTGCCGGGGCATCGTTGGTGCCGTCGCCGCACATGGCGACCAGCCGCCCGTCCTGCTGCTCGCGGCGGATCAGCGCGAGCTTGTCCTCGGGTGTCGCCTCGGCGAGGAAATCGTCGACCCCCGCCTCCGCGGCGATGGCTGCGGCGGTCAGCGGATTGTCGCCGGTGATCATCACCGTTCGGATGCCCATCTGGCGCAATTCGGCGAAGCGGTCGCGCACCCCGGCCTTGACGATGTCCTTGAGCGCGACAGCACCTAGCAGGCGGCCATTCTCGACCACGGCGAGCGGTGTCTGTCCCGCGCGCGCGACTTCTTGCGTGATCCGCTTGAGCTCGCCGGCCCCCGCCGCGTCGGCGGGCAGCGCCTTCAGGATCGAATCGACCGCGCCCTTGAGGACGGTGCGATCGCCGATCCGCACGCCCGAACTGCGCGTCTGAGCGGTGAAGGCGATCACCTCCGCATCGGCGGACAGCGTGGCGGACAGGCCGTGCCGGTCGCGCGCGAGAACGACGATCGACCGACCCTCCGGCGTTTCGTCGGCAAGGCTGGCGCGCAAGGCCGCGTCGGCAAGCTCGGCCTCGGTCACCCCGCCCAGCGGTCGGAACGCGTTCGCCTGGCGGTCGCCGATGGTGATGGTGCCGGTCTTGTCGAGCAGCAGCACGTCGATATCGCCCGCCGCCTCGACCGCGCGGCCCGACTTGGCGAGCACGTTGAACCGCACCAGCCGGTCCATCCCCGCGACCCCGATCGCCGACAACAGGGCGGCGATCGTCGTCGGTATGAGCGTGATGAGCAGCGCGCACAAGAGCGCGACCGGCACCGCGCCGCCGGCATAGGCGGCGAAGGCCGGGATCGTTCCGACCGCGATCAGGAAGATGATCGTCAGGCCGACGAGCAGGATGGTCAGCGCGATCTCGTTGGGCGTCTTCTGCCGCTCGGCGCCCTCGACCAGGGCGATCATGCGATCGAGAAAGCCCCGTCCGGGATCCTGGGTGACGCGCACCTTGATCCGGTCGGAAATGACGCGGGTGCCGGCGGTGACGGCGGAACGGTCGCCGCCCGCTTCGCGGATGACGGGCGCGCTTTCACCGGTGATCGCGGCCTCGTTGACGCTTGCCACCCCCTCGATCACCTCGCCGTCGGCGGGGATCAGGTCGCCGGCCTCGACCAGCACGACATCGCCGCGCTCGAGCCGTTGGGCGCCGACGAGGCTCCAGGTCTCGCCGACCCCGGTGAGCCGCTTGGCCTGGAGGTCCGCCTTGGTCGCGCGCAGCGATGCCGCCTGCGCCCGCCCGCGCCCTTCGGCCAGCGCCTCGGCAAAGGTGCCGAACAATACGGTCAGCCAGAGCCAGACGATCAGCTGGACCTGAAACCCGACGGGGACAGGCTCGCCGCCGATGGCGAGCAGGACGGTGAGCAGCAGCGCGACGCCGGCCGTCACGAACATCACCGGATTGCGGACGAGCTGGCGCGGATCCAGCTTGCGAACGGCGTCGCGGCCCGCCGGGAGCAACAGCTGCGCCGAGAAGATCGAGGTCGGGGCGGTGGTCATGATATCCCCCTCAGAAAAGCTGGCCGCGGATCATCGCGAGGTGATCGGCGACGGGACCGAGCGCGAGGCCCGGCAGGAAGGTCAGCCCGCCAAGGATCAGGATGACGCCGACGAGCAGCCCGACCCACAGGCCGCCCGTCGTCGGAAACGATCCCGGCCCGGCCGGCATGTGCTTTTTCGCCGCGAGGCTGCCGGCGACGGCGAGCGCGGGCACGATGACGAAGAACCGCCCCAGCCACATCGCGATGCCGAGCAGGGCGTTGTAGAAGGGCGTCCCCGCGCTGAGGCCGGCAAAGGCGGAGCCGTTGTTGCCCGCGGCCGAGCTGAACGCATAGAGGATTTCGGCAAAGCCGTGCGGACCCCGGTTGAGCGGCCCGGCGAGCCCGGCCCCGGTCACGCTGGCGACCGCCGTCAGGCCAAGGATGCACAGCGGCAGCACCGCGATCGCCAGCACGGCCAGCTTCACCTCGCGCGCCTCGATCTTCTTGCCGACATATTCGGGCGTGCGGCCGACCATCAACCCCGCGACGAACACCGACAGGATCGCGAACAGGAGGAAGCCATAGATGCCGGCACCGACGCCCCCGACCACGATCTCGCCCAGCTGGATGTTGAACAGCGGGACCAGCCCGCCCAGCGGCGTGAAGCTGTCGTGCATCGCGTTGACCGCGCCGCAAGAGGCCGCGGTGGTGACGACCGCGAACAGCGCCGAGGCGGCGATGCCGAACCGCGTCTCCTTGCCCTCCATGTTGCCGCCCGGCACGCCGAGCTGGTGCAACACGGGATTGCCGTTGCTTTCCGCCCAATAGGCGGCGGTCACGCCGGCCAGGAACAGCACCGCCATCGCGCCGAGGATCGCCCAGCCCTGACGCGTATCACCGACCGCCTTGCCGAAGGTCCAGGTCAGGCCGACGCCGATCGCGAAGATCGACAGCATCTGGACGAGGTTGGTCAGCGCGGTCGGATTCTCGAACGGGTGCGCCGAATTGGCATTGAAGAAGCCGCCGCCATTGGTGCCGAGCATCTTGATCGCTTCCTGGCTGGCGACAGGGCCTACGATCAGCGTCTGGCGCGCGCCCTCCAGCGTCGTCGCGTCGATCGCGGTGGCAAAGGTCTGCGGCACGCCGCTGGCGATCAGGAACACCGCGTAGACGACCGAAACCGGCAGCAGCAGGTAGAGCGTGACGCGCGTGATGTCGGCCCAGACATTGCCGACGCTTTTGGCCTCGCGGCGCGCAAAGCCGCGGAACAGCGCGAAGGCGACCGCGATGCCGGTCGCGGCGCTCAGGAAATTGTGGAGGGTGAGGCCGAGCATCTGGCTGAGGTTCGACAGCGCCGCCTCGCCCGAATACCATTGCCAGTTGGTGTTGGTGGTGAAGCTGATCGCGGTGTTCATCGCGCCGTCCGACCCGAGCCCGGGCAGGCCGCGCGGGTTCATCGGCAGCACGCCCTGCAGCCGCAGCACCGCATAGGTGAACAGCAGCAGGACGAGGTTGAACAAGACGAGGTGCAGCGCATAGCGCCGCCAGTCCTGCTCGGCATCCGGGTCGATGCCCGCCAGCCGGTAGAAGCCCTGCTCGACCGGCCCGAGCACGCGGTGGAGCGGAGTCCGCCGCCCTTCGTAGAGCGCGAACAGCCATTGCCCGACCGGTTTGGCCGACAGCGCGAGGACGACGACGAAAAGCGCGATCAGCGCCCAGCCCTGGAGGGTCATGTGCGGCCTTTCAGAAACGCTCGGGCCGGATCAGCACGGCGACGAGATAGATGAGCAGCGCAAGCGCGGTGAACCCGGCGATGATCAGCGGCAGCGGATCGGTCTGGGGCATCGGTCAGGCCTCGTCGCACAGCCGGACGAAGGCGAAGGTGAGCAGGCTGAGCCCGCCCAGCAGAGCGAGCCAGAAGATGTCGGCCATGGGGCGTCCTCGCGTCAGCCGCCCGTGGGTGGCGGCATCCGGGGAGCTAGACCCGCCTGGCATTAAGTTTCGCGGGCGAAAGCGCGCCGACCGCATTAAGATTCCATAGCGTCGGCGGGTTGGCGTGGACGCCGCCCCCAGGCCGCCGCTAGACCGGCGAACGATGGCCGATCCCGAACGCCCCGATCCCGATGCGCTGTTGCGGCTGGCGCGGCGCGAGCAACGCGGGCGGCTGAAGATCTTTCTCGGTGCGGCGCCCGGTGTCGGCAAGACCTATGAGATGCTGCTGGAGGGTGCGGCGCGCCTGCGCAGCGGCGTGGATGTCGTCGTCGCGGTCGTCGAGACGCACGGGCGGGCGGAAACCGAGGCGCTGCTCGCGCCGTTCGAGGTGATCGCCCGCCGCACGATCGCCTATCAGGGCCACGCGCTCGCGGAGATGGACCTCGATGCGGTGCTCGCCCGGCGGCCGGCGCTCGCGCTGGTCGATGAATATGCGCACACCAATGTCGAGGGCAGCCGCCACCCGAAACGGTGGCAGGATGTCGAGGAACTGCTCGACGCCGGCATCGACGTCTTCGCCACGCTCAACATCCAGCATGTCGAGAGCCTCAACGACGTCGTCGCCAGTTTTACGCGCGTGCGCGTGCGCGAAACCGTGCCCGATCGCGTGTTCGACGATGCAGAGATCGAGATCGTCGACCTGCCGCCCGACGAGCTGATCGAGCGGCTGAAGGACGGCAAGGTCTATGTCCCCGCCGAGGCGAGCCGCGCGCTCGGCCATTTCTTTTCAAAGGCGAACCTGTCGGCACTTCGCGAGCTGGCGCTGCGCCGTGCCGCGCAGAATGTCGATCGCGCCATGCTCGACCATCTCGACGCGCAGGCGCTGCCGGGCAAGTTCGCCGCGGGCGAGCGCGTCCTGGTCGCGGTCAACGAGCTGCCCGGTGGCGACGCCATCGTGCGCGCCGGCAAGCGGCTCGCCGACGCGCTGCGTGCCCCGTGGCAGGCGGTCCATATCGAAACGCCGCGCAGCAGCCATTTCGCCGATGCCGACAAGCGCCGCGTGGCAGAGGCGCTTGCGCTCGCCGCGAGCCTGGGCGCGACCGCCGTCACCGTTCCGGCCGAAACGGTGGCGGAGGGGCTGCGCGCCCAGATCGACGGGATGCGCGCGACGCAGCTGGTCATCGGCAAGTCGACGCGCAGCTGGTGGTTCACGCTGCGCCACGGATCGGTCGTCGAACGGATGCTGCGCGAACATGCCGGTCTGGCGGCGCACGTCATCCCGGTCGCGACCGACCCGGTTGCCCGGCCGTCCCGCGTGCGAACGGCGGACATCGGCCGCGGCCGCGACTATCTGATCGCCGCGCTCACCGTTGCGGCGACGGTGCTGTTCGGCCGGCTCGCCGTGCCGATGATCGGCGTCGAGGGGGTCGACCTGCTCTTTCTGCCCACGATCGTGATGGTCGCCGCACGGACATCGCTCGGCCCGGGCATTTTCGCGGCCTTCGCAGCGGGGCTGGCCTATAATTTCTTCTTCCTGCCGCCGCTCTACACCTTCACCATCGCCAATCCGCAGAGCGTGCTGACCCAGTTCGTGCTGATCGGCGTCGCGTTGTTCACCGCCAACCTGTCCTGGCGGCTGCGGCGGCGCGCGACGCTCGGCACGCGCAGCGCGCAGGAGAATGCGGCGATCGCCGCGTTCGGCCAGTCGCTCGCCCGCGCGTCGGATTGGCAGACGACCAGCACGGTGATCGCCGACGAGATTGCGCAGCTGCTCGGCCTCGCCGTCGTCGTGCTGGCGCGGGTCGAGGGCGAGATCGTCCGCCGCGCGGCATCGCCGGAGAGCGTCGGCGCGCTGACGCCGCTCGACCGCGCCGCGGCCGCCTGGGCGTTCGACCGCGGCGAGCCCGCCGGGATCGGCACCTCGACCCTCGTGGCGTCCGACTGGCAGTTCCACCCGCTCAAGACCAGCCTGGGCGTCCTCGCGGTGGTCGGCATCGCCAGCCCGGAGGGCGGCGCGCCGCTGACCGCGGATCGCGCGGTCCTGCTCGCGACGCTGCTGGGGCAAGCCGCGCTGGCGCACGAGCGGCTGAAGCTCGAGGACCAGGTGCGCGAAGTGACCGTGCTCAAGGAGCGCGACCGGCTTCGCGCGGCGCTGCTGTCGTCGATCGGCCATGATCTGCGCACGCCGCTCACCTCGGTCACCGCCGCCGTCGATGCGATCGGGGCAGCGCATCCCGGCGCGCCCGAGGTCGCGACCGCGCGCACCGAAGTCGCCCGGCTGCGGCGGGTCCTCGACAACCTGCTCGACATGGTGCGGATCGATACCGGCGCGCTCGAGGTGCATCCCGAACCGCTCGACCTGACCGATGCGGTCGCCGCCGCGGTGCACGACCTGAAGAGCGTGCTCGACGGCCACCCCATCGACCTGCAGGTGCCGCCCGACCTGCCCCTGGTCCGCGCCGATCCGGGGCTGCTTCACCATGTGCTGATCAACCTGCTGGCCAACGCCGCCGTCCACGGCGCCGAGCAAGGGCGGATCAGCGTCATCGGCCGACGCACGCCCGATGCCATCATGCTGATCGTGCGGGACGAGGGGACGGGCCTGCCGCAAAGCCCGCCCGACGCCATTTTCCAGACCTTCGTGCGCGGGACGGGGTCGGACCGAAAGGGCGGCAGCGGCCTGGGCCTTGCGATCGCGAAGGGGTTCGCGGACGCAATGCAGGTCGGGATCGAGGCGCGCAACGCGCAGGGCGGCGGGGCCGAATTCGGATTGCGGTTTGAGGTCGCAGCACCCGGCGAGCCGGCCGAGGTGCCAGGGGAGCGGTCGAGCGGGGCGTGATGGTGCCGCCGGGCATTAGCGGCGGCCGCCCGGCACCCAAGGGCGGATGCCGCCGCCCCTCTGCGCGCGGCGTGTCGACTACCGCTTCGGCTTGCACGTTCCGGCCCGATTCGAGGCACGTCATCGGCAAGGCCAGTCTCGCGCGCCGGCGCCGGCGTCGACGCCGGCGGGAACGGCGCGCCGGGCGCCGGGGCGTGGAATGAGCCCTGCGCCGCCGGCGACGCGCCCCTGGGCAAATCGGCCGAGGGCCATCGGCCTTCGGCGCCCCCGGTCAGCCGCAACGTCCAGTTGCTGCGATTGCAGGTGAACCAAGCAGCAGGGACGTGGCGGGAAAGATGATTTGATGCCGTTAATTGCTTCCCGGTGTCATTTCAGACCGGTATCGCGCACGCACCTCACGTCTCAGCACCTTGCCCACCGGCGACAGCGGCAATTGATCGACGATTTTCAGGCTCTTGGGTGCCTTGTACGGCCCGATATCGTTGCTTACCGCTCGAAGAAGTGCGGCATGATCGATCGTACTGCCCGGTCGCGCCACGATTTCGGCATGGATGGCTTCACCCCATTCTGCATCAGGCAGACCGACAACTGCGGCCATCACCACGTCCGCCTGCTTCAGAAGTGCGGCTTCCACTTCGACTGCATAGACGTTGAAGCCGCCGGTGATGATCATGTCCTTCTTGCGGTCGACCAGATAGACAAAGCCTTCATGGTCCATCCGGCACAGATCGCCCGATTTCCACCAGCCGTCGATGATCTCCGCCGCGCTGGCATCCGGATTGGCATAATAGCCCGCAATCACGCCCGGATGGCGAATCCACAACTCGCCGACTTCGCCTGTCGCAACGTCGCGGCCATCGTCGCTGACCAGCCGGATTTCCACACCGGGACAGACCAGGCCCGCGGAGGACAATCGCTCGCAATCGCGCTCGGTGTCCGCGCGATGCCACTCGCGCGGCAGCCACAGCCCAGGGCCGATCGCTTCGGTCGCGGCATAGAATTGGACGAGGATCTGTCCGAATGCGCGGTGCAGATCGGCCAGCTTCGCCGCCGCCATCGGTGCCGCGCCGTAAATCAGCGTCCGCAGCGAACCGAGGTCGCGGGGATGCGCCGCCTGCATCTCGGCCAGGCGATACAGCAACGTCGGCACCAGAAAGCTGAGCGTCGCGCGATATTTCTCGACATTGGCGAGCCACAGCGTCAGGTCGGCGCTGTTTTGAGTGATGTTGCAGCCGCCGGCCATGAAGGTGGGCAACAGCACCATCATCGTGCCGTGACTGAGCGGCGTGACATGGATCGCGCGGGTGGCGCTGTCGAAGGGTGGCGAGGACAATGCCGCCATCCCCTCCCACGTAAAGGCGAGGTTCGCCCAGTCATACATCGCGCATTTCGGCACGCCGGTGGTGCCACCCGTGAAGCGGCAGAAGACCGCCTCGCCCCGCGCCGCAATGGTGCGGCGGGTCGGCGTCGCCGGCATCGCTTGCACTTCGGGCCAGAAACCGATGACGCCGTTCGCCGCATCGCCCGGATGATCGAAGACGATCACGGCGACGTCGCGGGCGCGCAGCGCGTCGCTGTACCGGGGCAGCATCGCCGCCTCGATGAACACCGCGCGCGGCGCGACATAATCGACGATGCGAAGATGCTCGTCGGGCGTATCCCGGAAATTGCAGAACACCGGCGTCGATGCCGCCTTCAGGAACGTCCAGACATGCATCAGGCTGAGATTGTCGTTGTCGAGGATCAGCAGGTAACGATCGTCGCGGCCCAGCCCCAGCCTTTGATCGAGGAAATTGGCGATGCGATTGGAGAGCAGGTCAAGCTCGGCAAAGCTGTAGCGACGGTCGCGCTCGCTGTGGATCAGGGCGTCCGCGTCGCCGCGCGGTTCAAACACGCCGGCCATCAATGCCGCGACATCGATCTGCGCGTCAGAAAGCTCGGACACCGGTCAATCCCCTGCCAATGATGAGTTGCTGCAATTCGGTGGTGCCTTCCGGCATCGTCGCCATGCGTGCGTTGCGAAACAGCCGCTCGATCCCGGTATCGACGGCGATCCCGTTGCTGCCGTGAATCTGGACCGCGTCGCTGGTCACGCGCACGCCGGCTTCGGTGGCGTAAAGCTTGGCCATCGCCGCTTCCACTTCGCCACGCCCGCCCGCGTCGATGATGGCGAGCGCGCGCCAGCACAGCAGCCGCGCCGCGTCGACCTCCACGGCCATGTTGGCGATCTTCGCCTGGATCAGCTGATGCGCAGCGATCGGCTTGCCGTGCTGGACCCGAGTCTGTCCGTAGCTGATCGCGCGATCGAGTGCCGCGCGCGCCACCCCGACCGATGCCAGGCCCACCAGTGGACGGGCCGCCGCGAAAAGCGTGGCAAAGGTGCGCAGTCCTTGGCTGCCGTGAGTCAGGCGGCGTGCCTCCGGAACCCAGGCTCGATCGAAAGTCAGTTGCGCCGTCGACGTTGCGCGCCAGCCCAGCGTCGCAATCTCCCGCGCGGAAAACCCGTCGGCGCGTTCGACCAGGAACAGGTCGAGATCGTTCGCCGCCGGCCCGACCCGGGCGAGGCACAGGTTCAGATCGGCATGGCCGCCGTTGGTGATCCAGATTTTTTCGCCCGTCAGGCGATAGCCGCCGGCGCAGGGCTCGGCCCGACACGCGATCTCGGCGATGTTCGATCCCGCACCGGGTTCGCTGATGCCGATCGACGCGATCCGGCGCGCGGTGATCAGGTCAGGCAGATAGGCGCGCCGTAAGGGCTCGGGTGCGATCGCATCGATCAGGTTCGCCGCCATCGACTGGATGAACGCGGCTCCCGCAAAATCCATCGACACCGCCGCCAGTTCCTCGAACAGCAAGCCGAAACTCAGCCAGTCGAGACCGTCGCCCCCATGATCGGGCCGCACCTTGCCGCCGCACATGCCAAAGGCCGAACAGGCACCGAGCCAGTGCGCGAGCGCGTCGCGCGTGACCAGCCGGTCGCCGGCATCCGTCACGAACGCCGCGAATTCGCTGCTCAGGAACCGCCGGAAACTGTCGACGGCAAGCCGCTGCTCCGCATTTGGCGCAAAGCCGATCCCGTCACCGGTCACATGGGACAGCGGCGCGGCCGGGGCGTCGATCATCGCGGCGTCAGGCGGGCCGCGGCATCGACGCGAAGCGTGGTGCCGTTGATATAGGGGTTGTCGATCACGTGACAGGCCAGCCGCGCAAATTCCTCGGCATGGCCCATGCGCTTGGGGAACACGATCATGCGGTCGATCATCGCCTGGCGCACCGGATCGGGCAGCCCCGCGACCATCGGCGTGTCGAACAGGCCGGGCGCGATCGCGACACAGCGGATGCCGATGTCATGCAGGTCGCGCGCGATCGGCAGCACCATGCCGACCACGCCCGCCTTGCTGGCGGCATAGGCGGCCTGACCGATCTGCCCTTCGAACGCCGCGCCGGACGCGCAGCAGACGATGACGCCGCGCTCGCCATTCGCATCCGGCGAATGCGCTGCCATCTGTTCGGCGGCAAGCCGCAGGACGTTGAACGTGCCGGTCAGGTTGACGTCGATCACGCGTTGCCAGCGATCGATCGGATGCGCCACCCCCTTGCTCAGCGTCTTTGCCGAATCGCCGACGCCGGCGCAGGTAACGACCGCCGAACAGGGGCCGAGCCGGTCGAGACTGAGCGCGAGCGCGGCCGCGACCTCGGCCTCATCCGCGACATTGCAGGCGATACCGATCGCATCGCCACCAATACCCGCCGCGGCGGCCTCTGCAGCACGACCATCGCGATCGAGCAACGCCACCTTAGCCCCCGCCCGGGCGAGCGCCGTCGCCGTCGCCAGGCCAAGGCCCGATGCGCCGCCGCTGACCACTGCCACGCGTCCGGCGATGTCCATGTCAAAGCCCTTTTGCTGGTGCGGAAAGGATGGTGACGGCGCACACCGCTTCTTCGGCACCCAGGACGCCGCCGCCATTTTCGGCGATGCCGAACCGCGCCTGAGCAACCTGGCGTGCGCCCGCCTCACCGCGTAGCTGCGTCGCCAGCTCATAAATCTGGCCCAATCCGGTGGCCCCGATCGGATGCCCCTTTGCCTCGAGCCCGCCAGAGGGATTTACCGGGATGCGGCCGTCAATCCGTGTCGCGCCGCGCGCCGAATATGGCCCGCCCTCGCCGCGCGGACAAAAGCCGAGATGCTCGATCTGCATGATTTCGCCGACCGCGGTCGCATCATGCACCTCCGCAAGCGACATGTCGCCCGGCCCCATGCCGGCGGCGGCGTAGGCGTCATGCGCGGTCAGCGCGGAGATATGCCGGTCGAGGTCGCGCGGATCGCGATCCACGCCGCTGCGCAGCGCCGTCCCCTCAATCGCCAGCGCCCGGCCGCAAAGCCCCCGCCGCCGTGCGACGGCGGGGGAACAGACGATCGCCGCGGCCGCCCCGTCGCTGACCGGCGCGCACATCGCCACCGTCAACGGATAGGTGACACCGCGCGCATTCAGCACCTCCTCGACGGTCATGCCTCGCCGGTACTGCGCGTGCGGGTTCAGCACGCTGTTCTGGTGGTTCTTCGCGGCGACGGCGGCGATCTGTTCGATCGTGGTGCCATATTCGCGCATGTGCATCCGGCCCAGCCCGGCATAGACATCCATGAACGGGCTGTATTGCGCCATGCCGGTGAAGTCGTCCGGCACCGTCACGCCATTGCCCAGCGCGGCCATATCGGCAATGGTCTGGTCGATGCGCGTCACGTCCATGCCGCCTTCGAACACGCCGGCCATTTTGCCGCGGTCCTCGAACACCATCTTCTCGACCCCGACCGCCAGCGCGATGTCGCATGCGCCGGCACGCACGGCCTTGGCCGCTTCGATCAGCGCGGTCGCCCCGGTCGCACAGGCGTTTTCGACATTGACGACGCCGATGCCCTCGAAGCCCAAATGGCGCAGCACCACCTGGCCGCGAATGCTGCCCTGGCCCTCGGTCGCGCCCTGGGTCGCGTTGCCGAAATAGACCATCTGGATGTCACCGATCGACAGCGCCGCATCCGCCAGCGCCAGCCGGATCGCCTCGCCCGCCAGATCGCGCACCGGGCGGGTAAGGTGCCGGCCGAACTCGGTCATGCCGACTCCGATGATCATCGGCTTTGACGCAGCGTTCATCGCGCAACTCGCCGATTTGCCGCGGCGTTGAACCGAGGTGCGCGCTTCTCGGCAAAGGCTTGCAGGCCTTCGGCAAAATCGTCCGAATCCAGATGCGCGGCGAACGCCTCATATTCGGCGTCCAGCATCGCCTCATCGCCCGCACAGCTTGCGTGGCGCGCCAACCGTTTGATCGCGGCGAGGGCCGTTGCGCTTTTTGATGCGACGTCGTGCTCGATGCGTGCGAGCAGCCCGGGAAAATCGGCGGCCGGGGCGATCTGCTGGATCAGGCCGAGTTCCATCATGCGCGCCGCCGGCATCAGCGCGCCCGTGCACAACAGGTGCATCGCGGCATGATAACCGATCCGCGTCGGCAGCAACGCGGCGCCGCCGGCACCCGGGAACATACCGAAATTGGCATGCCCATCGCCGATCATCGCGCCATCGACCGCAACGATGATGTCGCACGCAAGCGCCAGTTCCAATCCCCCCGCGATCGTCAGCCCGTTCAAGGCCGCGACCACCGGCTTGGGAAAGTTGCGGATGGCGTTGTAGACCCGGCCCGCGCGGTCAACGAACGCGGCGATGCCCTCCGGGCCCGCCTGCATCGCGTGGTGAAGGTCGGCACCCGCACAAAATGCGGCTCCGGCGCCGGTGATCGTGACCACCCGGACGGCGGGGTCTGTCGCTGCCGCGCGAAACGCCTGGTCGAGCAGGTCGAGCATCGCTTCATCCACGGCGTTGCGCCGCCCCGGCCGGTTGAGGGTGAGGCGCACGCCGCCGTCAAACTCGGTCACCAACACCGGGGGAGCAACGTCTGCCATGGTCACGCCTCCCTCCTCTACGTCAGCACATTATATCTACCTAAGCATATAATTATGGTTCGCTACAAGCTTATTGTCGGCGCGTGTCGGGTTCAGCCGCTGCGGACGGATCAGCGCGCGGTGCGTGTCGGGATCAAGGGGCCAGCGGCAACTGGATGGCGATGGCAATTGTCGATCCGACCCCGACATAGAAGGCAGCCGACCGCAAAACGCGAACGCCCGCCAGATAGAGGGCCGCATGGGCAATCCGCGCCGCGAGGAATATCGCCGAGGCCTCGACCGTGACCGGATTGGAAATGCCGGCAAGCTGGGCGGCGACCACCACGGCCGCGAACGGAACCAGCGCCTCGATCAGATTATGGTGCGTTCGCACCGTGCGACCGACCAGCCCCGGCAGCGGCCCGTCGCCCTCACGATTATCGCGCAATGCCGCGCCGCCAAACCTGAAGAAATAGGCGACGATCGTCAGCAACGACAGGCCGAGCGTCAGCAGCCCGGCCAGCGCCAGCATTTTGAGCTCAATCGCCACGCTTGACGCTCGGCCGGAGTGACATGGCGACCGAGATGAACAGGCCCACGCCGATGCCCCACAGCAGCCAGCCGCCACCCAGCGCGACGATTGCGGGGTCCGGGCCGTAGATCGCCGACTGGAACCAGGCGATGGCGATGCCGTCGCAAAGGGTGGCAGTCGCGGAAACGATCGCGACCGGCACGACCGTCGCGGCCTTCGGATAGCCGACCGACCAGCGCGCGAGCAGCACCGCCGGCAGGATGAACGGAACCGCGAGGCCGTAAAGGAGCGGCAGCCACACCCCCTCGAACACACCCATCGGACCGAGATGCTTGATGAACAGTGCGGCGAGATACCATTCCACCACACCCTGGAACAGCAACACACAAGTCGCCACAGGCGTCAGCGCGAGGCCGCGCGCGTCCCAAACGCCGCCCCGGCCGGTCGTTTCCTTATCCTGCGTCTGCATCTGAACTCGCCCCCCAATAATGTAGCACACGCTACATAAAGCATCTGGCGGCGGTCATCAATGCGTTCGGGCGATATCTCACCGCGCGGATCAGGCGGTGTCGAACAACAGGATCGGCTTGATCGCCGAGCCGTCGCACGATGCCGTGGCGGCAGCATTGATTTCGTGGAACGGAAAATGCGTGACCAGCCGCTCGACCGGGAAGCGTCCTGCCGCGTGCAGCGCGATCAGGCGCGGGATCAGCAGGTCGGGTTCGGCGATGCCGGTGGGAAAGCCGCGTACCGCCACCCCCATCAGGGCGAGCTGCAGATGGTCGAAGCGAACTTCCTGTCCCATCGGCCCGATGCCTAGCAAGCCGCAGGTGCCGCCCGCGCACAGGCAGTCCGCGGCTGCCCGGGCGACATCGGCAACGCCCGTTGCTTCGATGCTGAAATCAACCCCCGTCGGCACGATGGCGCGAACCGCCTGCGCCAGCGGCACATCGCCCGCCTGGACGACATGGGTCGCACCCAGCTCGCGCGCGAGCGCCAGTCGCTGCGCGTTGCGATCGATGGCGATGATCGTGGTGCAACCCACCGCGACCGCGGCCAGCAGCGCCGCAAGTCCCACTGCGCCGGCACCGAAAATGGCGATCGAGCTGCCGATTTCGGGCTTGAGCCCGTTGAGCACCGCGCCCGCGCCGGTCAGCGTGCCGCAGGCAAATGCCGGAGCCAGCCGCAGGTCGAACCCGGGATCGATCGGCGTCGCATTGCGCTCATGCGCCAGGGCGTGCGTGGCAAAGCTCGATTGCCCGAAGAAGCGCCCGTTCAGCCGTTCGCCCGCCGCGCACAGCCCCGTTGACCCGTCCGGTCGGCATCCGCCCAGATTGAGCCCGGTGATATGCACGCAGAAGTTCGATCGCCCGGCCGCGCATTCGCCGCACTGGCCGCAGCTCAACCGGCTGAGCACGACATGATCCCCGACGCTGAGCTTGGTCACCGCCGTGCCGACGGCCTCGACCACGCCGGCGCCCTCATGGCCCAGCACGATCGGCAGCGGGATCGGCAGGATCTGGTCGCGCGCGCCGATGTCGGAATGGCAGATACCCGATGCGACCATGCGCACCAGGACTTCATTCGCCCGCGGCGCTTCCAGCTCGACCTGCTCGATCTGGAAGGGGGCCGATTTCGCGCGGGTGACTGCCGCCGTGATTTCCATGTGAAGAACCTTTCCCGCTCAGGGCGCGCCGACCTGCGGACAGATCACCACCTGCGTTTCAAGATATTCGTTGAGTCCCTCCGGCCCCAGTTCGCGGCCCACGCCCGATTGGCCGAACCCGCCGAACGGCACGTTCGCATGCAGCCCCAGCGACGCGTTGACATAGACCGATCCGACGCGAAGCCGGCGCGCGAGCGCGGTGCCGCGCGCGGGATCGGCGGTCCAGACCGAACTCGACAATCCAAATTCGGTATCCTGCGCAATCGCGATTGCTTCGGCTTCGCTGTCATAGGGGATCACGCAAATGGCCGGGCCGAAAATCTCCTCACGCGCGATCCGCATGGCGTTGGTCGCCCGGGCATAGACGGTCGGCTCAACGAAATAACCGATGTCGCGATCGCGAACCCTGCCGCCGCCGGTCGCGACGACCGCGCCTTCGCGTGATGCGATGTCGCTGTACGCGAGCACCCGGTCGCGATGCGCGGCGTTGATCATCGGCCCCAATGCCGTCGCCGGATCGTCGGGATCGCCGATCGGCAACGCCCGCGCGCCGGCGACCAGCAGCTCGACGATTTCATCATGGCGACGGCGGGGCACCAGGACACGGCGCTGCGCGATGCACGCCTCGCCATTGTTGAGCGCCAGCCCGATTACGGTCAGGCCCGCCGCCAGCAACTCAGCGGGCGCGTCATCGAGCACGATCGCCGCGGCATTGCCGCCGAGTTCCAGTGCGTAACGCCGCATCGCCGGCGCACAGGCGGCAGCGATCGACTGCCCAATCCGGGTGCTGCCGGTAAACGCGACCATGTCGATATCCGGGTGCGCGCACAGATGCGCACTGCCGGGGGTATCGGCGACCACCAGGTTGAACACGCCGGCCGGCAGGCCCGCGGCTGCAAAGGCTTCGGCAACCAGAAATGCGTGCAGCGGGGTTTCCGGCGATGGCTTGAACACGACCGAAGATCCCGCCGCCAGCGCGGGCCCGATCTTGCTGAAGGCGGCGAGCAAGGGCACGTTCCACGGCGCGATCGCCGCGACGACCCCGACCGGCAGCCGCTGCACCGTCGCGGTTCCGCCCGGAATCGCGCGGTCTTCGACAAAGGCGGTCGTGCGGATCAGATCGGCGTAATAGCGAACGAACCCGATCGCGTGATCGACATGCAGGATGGGGACGATCTGTCGTGGCAGCCCGGTTTCGGCGATCAGCAGATCGGCGATGGCGTCGCGCCGATCCACCAATTCGTCGCAGACGCGATCAAGCGCGGCTGCCCGCTCGACGGCCGGCAGCATCCGCCACGCGCCACTGACGAAGCTCCGCCGGGCGGCGGCAACGGCACGATCCACGTCGCGCGCGTCACCGATCGCAACCGATCCGACCGGCCTTTCGGTCGCCGGATTGATGACGTCGATAGAGTTCGTCTCGACCGCATCCGCCCACGCGCCGTCAACATAGAACTGCGTGCAATCGCGCGTCATTCTCTGCCCCTCCGACCCATCGGTCCCACCTCACATTTTCGCCACGACGCGAAGGCCGTAGAAACGCGGCGGCGACGGGTAATTGGCGAAACTGGAGCCTTGTTCGGGAACCGGCAGCGCGGTGATGTTGAAATAGGTGTCGAACAGATTCTCGACATACCCCTCGACGGTGTATTTGCCGTCGTTGAAGCTGACCCCGGCGCGCAGATTGACGATCACGAAGTCGCCGTTGCGCGTGAAGGGCCGCGCGGCCAGATCGTTGAGCGGGAACGTCTCGCTTTGATAGCGCGCATCGATATGGGCGAGGCCGTCGATGCCGTCGGCGATCGGCGGCGTCCAGGTCACCGACCCTGTGATCGTATGTTCGGGGGTATTGGCCCCCTGCTGCCCGTCGTCGGGACCCGCCCGGGGATCGGTGACCTCGGAGTCGATATAGGTGTAGCCTGCCTCGATGTTCAGGTCCGGCGTCACCCGGACCGAGCTCTCAAGCTCGATGCCCTGCGAGATGAACTGCGCATAGTTCAGCACGACGAAGTTGCTGCCCAGAAAGCGGTTCGACTGATAACCGGCAAAATCCTGGTAGAACAATGTCGCGTTCAGCCGGACGCGCTGCCCGATCGTCGTCTTTACCCCGACTTCATAGGCGTTGACGGTTTCATTGCCGAACTCGAGATCCGTGGCCTGCGGTCCGTTCCCGCCCAGAAAGACCGAGTCGTAACTGCCGCGATCGAGATTATAGCCGCCGGATTTGTAGCCCCGGTCATAGCCGCCATAGAGCAGCACGTCGTCGGTCAGCTTGAACGACAGCTTCGCGGTTCCCGTGAACTCGTTTTCCGTCCGGCTGTCCGACCGCACGCCGTTGAACTCCGAGTTGATGACCGGATTGCACCCAAGCAGATAGGCGGGCGCAAACAGGCCGAGCGGATTGGTCGCCGACTGGGCGACCGAAATCAGCGCGGCACGGTATGCCGCCCCGCGCGGGTCGGTGCGCTGCAGGAAATCGCAGGTCGGCGTCACCGCGTTCTGGTTCGCGTTCAGCGTCTTGCGCTCGTAATTGTAGCGCAGGCCCAGGGTCAGCGACAGCCGGTCGGTCAACTCGATGATATTGTGGGTGAACACCGCAAAGGCATCGGTATTGACGCGATAGGCTTCGCTTTGGTGGCCCGAACCCGATGGATTTCCCGGCACCGGGCTGTTGAACAGGTTGAACAGCACCGGATCGGCCAATGCCTGCGCGCGCAGCGCGGGGTTGGACGCCAGCGCGACTTGCCCGAACAGCGGCACCGTCGGGCCCAATGTGCCGTGCAGCTGCAGGCCGTTGGGCAAGGTCGCGGGATTGCGGGTCAGGCCGTTGATGATCGTGTCGACATATTGGTTGGCCTGCGCGCCGAGCTGGATGCGGTCGTTCACGAACAGCCGCTCGTTCAGGTAAAACGCACCGACCAGCCAGTCGAGCTTGTCGTCGAACGCAGACCCGCGCAGGCGGACCTCCTGGGTGAAATCCGAAAGGCCCGTCTGGTAGCCGTCACGATAGGCGCGGTCGATGCCGCTGAAATCGATGTCCTGACCGCGCCGCGCTTCCCAGTCGCGATAAGCGGTGATCGAACTGATCGCGACGCCTCCAAGATCCCAGGTCAACTCACCCGACACGCCCCATTCATCGACCTGTTCCAACAGGCTGCGCCCGGGCGAGACCGCCATCAGCCGGCTGCCGCGCTCATAGGCCGGCAGACCGATGCGGCGCGGCACCCCGTTGAGCGCCGGCGTGCTGGCTATGGGGTTGAGCGATGACGTGGCGATACGCCCGATGATCGCATTTGTGTTGTCCAACGGCAGGCTCAGGCCGCTGAGCGTGTTGATCGCGCCACAGCATCGCTCGTCGGTGGCGGCATAGTCGGCGATCAGCCTGAAGGTGACGTCGCTGGTGTCATACAGGGCCTGCGCACGCAGGAAATAGCGGTCGATATTGTTGATGTCGTTGCCGCTGTTGACGTCGGTGATGAAGCCGTCGCGGCGGTGATAACCGCCGTCGAACCGCAACGCCACCTGCTGCGACACCGGGCCGGTGACCCCCGCCTTGATTTCCACCTCGTCAAAATTGCCGTAGCTGGCATCGACATAGCCGCCCAGATCGAAGGCCGGACCGGCCGTGACGATATTGAGTGCGCCGGCCGAGGTATTGCGCCCGAACAGGGTGCCCTGCGGCCCGCGCAGCACCTCGACACGATCGAGCGGCGGCAGTTCGGAAAGCGCCGACCCGGCGCGCGCGCGAAACACGCCGTCGACGAACACGCCGACCGCAGGCTCGAACCCCGGATTATCCCCGGCGGTGCCGATGCCGCGAATGGTCAGCACCACGCCGGTGGCCGAGGACTGGCCGGTGGTCGTCTTGAGCGACGGCGCGAGCTGCTGGATGCCGCGGATGTCGACGACGCCGGCATTGACGATCTGATCGCCGCTGACCACGTTCACCGCGACCGGAATTTCCTGCACCGCTTGCTGTCGGCCGGTGGCAGTGACGACGATCTCCTCAATGTCACCCTCGTCTTCGGCAGCAGGCGGCGTGTCCTGGGCGAGTGCGCCGGTCGACCACCCCAGTGCCGCCAGCCCGAGCGTCGAAAGCAACCAGGCGCGCGACCGACGGCGACGCGAGTCGCCCAAATGGAAATGACGGCGGCTTGCTGCGGTCATGATCGTGATCCCCTCTTGCATATCGTTTTCTGGTTGCTGCTGTTTTTGAGGAATGGCGGATCGGCACCTCCGGCGATTGCATGCGGATCGGCCCCTGCCGTCGTCGCGCTTTCCCTCCCTGGCGCGGCACATCTCGGTGCGTCCGCGCAGATAAAGCTTAACCCAGCTCTATTATTTAAGCTATCAATATTTTGTCGCGCGGATGCCCGTCAGTCGGCACGCGTGAACACACCACGCGCGTGGCGCGCCGCGCGCTTTATCCGGGTTGGAACGTGATTGGGCGGCAGCGGGGCCGGCGTCAGCCGGCCTGCGCGGTACCGAACAGGGCGGATGCCAGCCAGCGAAGCTGCTGGAACATCGTGGCCAGTGCGGCTTCCTTGTCGTGATGCGAGATGCCGATATAGGCGTAAAAGCCCGCTTTTCCGATGGCGTAGAACGCTCTGCCCAGCTCGTGCGGCGTCGCGGTCAGGGCGGGCCCGACGGCCACGATGTCACCGCGTTCCCGCGCGATCATCTCGCCGATCCGCACGGTCAGGTGATCCTCCACCACCAGCCACCGCTTCACGAACGTCTCAGGCGCCAGCAGCACTTCGGCAACGACATGCCGCCACAGCACGGGCTCGATATGGCTGATGGCTGAAAAGGCCTGTTCGAACGTGCCGACGATCTGATCCTCGAGCGTGCCGCGAAGCGGCATTTTCGTGACCGTGTCAGCCAGATCGCGGGCTTCGGCTTCAAACAGCGAAAAAAGCAGCTCGGACTTGGTTGGAAAATAATTGTAGACGGTGCCGACCGACACATCGGCGGCAAGCGCGATATCGTCGAACAGCACCGACGCATAGCCGTGGCGCACAAACAGGCTTTTCGCACATCGCATGATTTCCTGGCGGCGTTGCGCCTTCTTGCGCTCCCTCATCCCGCCGCTTTGCATACGCACGCTGGTTTTCCCCGTCCGACTACCCGGTGCTGCCGTTTCGCCGCGCCTGACCGCGCAGACTGCGCCATTTGCGCCGCCGCGTGCAACGCGTGCAACCCCTTTTCAATCCTCGGTCGACGCCCGGTCCGGCGGCGGTCGGTTCGATGGTGTCCAACCATCCTCTGGCCACCCAGGGCATTTTCGCGCGATGGACGCGGGACGTGAATGTCGTATCGGTTTGCGCCGGTGGCCTGCGGCCGACCTTCGCAGGACAAGGGAGCGTGATTGCGGGGCCATGATGAAACCGGGCTTCAACTGGCTATCCGAGCTTTCGCCGATGGCTGCAAGCGCGGTCACTGACGCGGCCCAGACCCGCACGCTTGCGCCTGCGACAATGCTGTATCAGCAGGGCGACCACACCCGCGAATTCTTCCAGATCGTCTCGGGCGAAGTCCGCCAGTTCCTGCTGAACGAGGATGGGCGCGAGGTGCTGCTCTACATCAACCGCGCCGGCGACGTCGTGGCGGACAGCTCGGCGCTCGACGGTGAGCCCTATCCCGTGTTCATCGAAACCCGCGGCGAAACCGTGTTGCGGGTCTGGTCGGTCGACACGCTCGCCCGGCTGCGTGCCGCATTTCCCGAAATCGACGCGGCGCTGGCACGACAAATGTCGAAACGGATGCGCGCCTTCCTGATGCTGATCGAGGAGCTTTGCACGTTGCCGATGCCGGCGCGGGTCGCCGGTCGCATCCTGGCGCTGGCTGAAGCAAGCGGGCAGACGCGGCTGCAGGTTTCCCAGGCCGACCTCGCAATGATGTCCGGCGTGACGCGGGCGAGCGTCAATGAAATCGTCGCCGCGCTTCGCGCACGCGGCCTGATTGCCACGCAATACGGCCGCGTCACCATTCTCGACCGGCCGGGGCTGGTCGCATTCCGAGCAAGTCATCGGCGCGCCAGGTCACGCTGACGTGCCGGGCTGCCCCGCGGGCTCCGGAAATTTTCCAACTTTGTCGTCTGGCCGACAGTCGTATCGCCGGAAAAAGGGTCTCATCCGTTCGGGCCGCGCCGTCAGAGCCAAAAAGCGGTCCGGAGACGGATCATGGCACAGGCAACGCTTGCCGGCTTGGGTCGCGCCGAGGCGCAGCAGGACCCTGCACGTAACGCACTGATCGACGCTGCCGGCGCCCTCAGCTACGCCGAGCTTGACCGGCGCGCCAACCAGGTCGCCGCCGCCCTCGTCGCTGCCGGAGTCCAGCGGGCCGATCGCATCGCCATCCTTGCCGACAGTTCGGCGCAATTCTACGAAATCTGTATCGGCGCGGCGCGGGCGGGGGTGGTGCCGGTGCCGATCAATGCCCGGCTGTCGCTGACGGAGGTGGCGGCGATCATCGCGGATTGCGACGCGCGCTGCCTGTTCTTCGATGCCCGCTTCGCGCCGATCGCGACGGCACTGCAGGCCGATCACGGCTTTGCATGCGTCATTGAAACCGGCGCGGCGCTGGCGGCGTGGCGTGCACCTCACGCGCCGGTTGACCCAGGCGGCGGCGGCGATGCCGACGCCGTCTGCGTTCAACTTTATACCAGCGGGACCAGCGGCGTCGCCAAGGGCGTACAGCTGACCAACCGCAACCTGTTTGCCTTCGGCGCTGCGGGCGACGCCGACGCCGACTCGCCATGGGACGCGGTCACCGGCGACACCGTGTCGCTCGTGACCTTGCCGCATGGCCATATCGCCGGGCTTGGCCTCGTCCTGCTCGGGCTGGCACGCGGGGCCTGCCACATCCTCCTGCGCGAATTCAGCCCCGCCGAGGTCGGTCGCGCGCTCGACGTGCATCGTCCCGACTTCATCCTGGTCGTGCCGGCCATGATTCCGCTGCTGCTGGCGCTTGAAGCGGAAACGCCCGGACGCACGGCGTGCCTGCGCGCGCTAACTTATGCCGGTGCGCCGATCCCCGCCGAACTGCTGGCCCGGACGATCGCCGAATTGCCCCATCTGCGACTGACCCAGCTCTATGGTCTCACGGAGACGAGCGGACCGATCACCTGGCTGCGGCCGGAGGATCATCGTGATCCGACATTGCTTGGCTCGTGCGGACGACCCGTGCCGGGCGCGGAACTGATCGTCGCAGACTCGCGCGGCGATCCGTGCGCCGACGGGGTGGTGGGCGAGTTCTGGTGCCGGTCGGCCCAGGTCATGCGCGGCTATTGGCGGCGCGACGACGAGAACGCCGCTGTCCTGACCAACGGGTGGTTCCGCACCGGCGATGTCGGATTGCGCGACGCACGCGGCTATTTCTTCATCGTCGACCGCAAACGCGACATGATCATCTCGGGCGGCGAGAACATCTTTCCTGGCGAAATCGAGCACGTGTTGCGCGACCATCCCGCGATCGCCGACGCGGCGGTGTTCGGCGTCCCCGACGCCCGTTGGGGCGAAGCGGTTCGCGCCGCGATCGTCACGCGGCCAGGCGCCAGCATCACGTTCGACGGCCTGATCGACTTTCTCCGCCCGCGCCTAGCCGGTTTCAAATTGCCCAAGGCGATCGACATCGTCGCCGACCTGCCACGCAATCCGACGGGCAAAATCCTCCGCCGCCAACTCCGCGAGCCGTTCTGGCGCGGGATGGAACGGCAGGTTTCATGACGTCGTCCCCTTCAACGCCAGGAGCAATCTGATGACCGTAAAGTTCGAAATGGACGGTGCGCTCGCCATCGCCACGTTCAGCGACCCGCCGATGAACCTGTTCGCACTCGAAGGGCTGGAGGGGTTTGAAGCCGCAATCAATTCGGCCCTGGATGCCAAGGCGCGCGCGTTCCTGACGCTGGCGGAAGGCGATCATTTCTGTGCCGGCGCCGACGTGGTGCGAAACTTCGTCGGCAGCAACGGCGCGCAGGGTCGCCGCGGGCTTTCGCGGGCGCTCGCGGTGCTGCAAAGGTTTGAGCAGCTCCCCATTCCGACGGTGGTCGCGGTGCGCGGATTCTGCTTCGGCGCGGGCTGCGAAATCCTTCAGGTCCATGACATCGCCTTTGCCGGCGAAGGCGCGGCGATCGGTCAGGTCGAGGCGCTGATCGGCACGACCACGCTGCTCGGCGGCGCGCAGCGGCTCGTTTCGCGCATTGGCGTCGCACGGGCCAAGGAATTCGTTTTCTCGGCTCAGCCGCTCGACGCAAAAACACTGCATCGTTGGGGACTGGTCAACCAGGTCGCGCCCGACGACGAGGTCGAAACCAAGGCCCGCGCCTATGCCCAGAAGCTTTCCGAAGGGCCGACCACCGCGCTGCGCTGGTCGAAGGCGCTGATCAACGCGGCGGTTTCGCACGGCGTGAGTGCGGCAGATTCGCTGGTGCTCGAAGGTGGCAGCGCGACCTTCGACAGCCGCGACATGCAGGAAGCGGTGACCCGCTTCGCGCGCGACGGTGCGCGCCGCTTCGCGGACGGCCTGGTCTTTACCGGCGAGTGAAGCGGGAGGAACGCCGACAATGCGTGACTATACCCCGCCCGTCGATGAGTACCGGTTTCTGTTCGGGCATGTCCTGGCGCCGGAGTTTCGCGGCCTGGCCGCCCATGAACGGGTCGATGACGCGACGCTTGCCGCGATCCTCGACGGCATCGGCACCTTTGCCCGAGATCACGTGCTTCCGCTCGCCGACCGGGCCGATGCGCAGGGTGCGCGGATCGAAAACGGCCTTGCGCGCGCGCCGGATGGGTATCGCGACGCCTATCAGGCGTATGTCCGCGATGGCTGGGCCACGCTGGGGGTCGCCGAACGTCATGGCGGACAGGGATTGCCATTGACCCTGTCGATGTGTGCCGACGAGTTTTTGAGCAGCGGATCGATCGCGTTTGCGCTGTACGCGTCGCTGCGCGTCGGGGTGTACGAAGTGCTGGCAGCCGAAGGCGACCCCAGCCCGGGTGCGGCGTTCCTCCATCATCTGGCGAGCGGCGAATGGACCGGCACGATGTGCCTGACCGAGCCGCAATGCGGCACCGACCTCGCGCTGATCCGCACCATCGCGCGTCCCGATCCGGCGGGCGACGGCACCTATCGGCTCGACGGCACCAAGATCTTCATCACCGGCGGCGACCACGACCTGACCGACAATATCGTCCATCTGGTTCTGGCGCGTGTGGCGGACGGGCCGCCCGGACTCGCCGGGCTCGGGTTGTTCGTGACCGCAAAATACCTGGCCGATGCCGATGGACAGTGGCGCACGCCCAACGGCGTCGAATGCGCGCGACTGGAGGCCAAGATGGGTATCCATGCCTCCGCAACCGCCGAACTGCGGTTCGAGAACAGCCGGGCGTGGATGATCGGCGAACCCGGCAAGGGGCTGGCCGGCATGTTCGCGATGATGAAGCTGGCGCGGATCGGCACGCCGTTTCAGGCGATCGGGGTCGCCGAACTCGCGACCCAGAACGCCCATGCCTATGCGATGGAGCGCATTCAGGGGCGCGACGCGGTCGACACGGCTGAGCGCGCTTCCATTCCGATATACCGGCATCCCAACGTCAAGCGCGAATTGGCGAGGATGCGGGTGTGGACAACCAGCGTGCGGATGCTCGCGACCTTTACCGCACTGATCAACGATCAGAGCGTTTCCGGCGCGCCCGAGGTGCGCGCGCGCGCGACCGCGCTGCTGCCGCTGCTGATGCCGGTATCCAAGGCCGCCGTGACCGAGACCGGCGTCGACGTCGTCACCGCGGCGATGCAGTCCTATGGCGGTCACGGCTACATCCGTGACAATGGCGTCGAACGCTTGCTGCGCGACGTGCAGATCCTGCCGATCTACGAGGGAACGAACGACATACAGGCGCTCGACCTCGTGCTGCGGCGGTTGCCGGCGGCGGGTGGGGCGGTGATGGCGGCGCTTCTCGACTGGCTCGATGCCGAGGCAACGGCACTTTCTGCGCAAGTGGGCAACCGGTCCGTGGGCGATCAGACGATCGCACTGCTGGCCACGCTGCGTGGCATCACCGCGGAGCTCGGCGACCTGCTGGTGCACGACCGCTTCGCGGCGCTTCAGTCGGCGCGCGACTATCTGTGGCTGGTCGCGCATGGCGTAATGTCGGTGCTGTGGCTGCGCGCGCTGGCGGCGCTCGAGAAACCGTTGGAAATCGCGGTGGATGCTGACGCCAAACGTGCCGAAGCGACATTCTATTTCAGCTATCTCGCCCCGGACGCACAGCTGCGCGCCGCACGGCTTCGCAACCACGCATCGCTCAAGGATGCGTTGAACGCCCTGATCCCAAACGGAAGGGAACCCGCCGAATGAATACAGAGTTGCTCTTTTCGGTGCGCGGCAAGGTGGCCTTGGTCACCGGCGGCACACGCGGCATCGGCTATATGATTGCCGATGGCCTGGTTCGCGCCGGTGCGCGCGTCTATATCTCGTCGCGCAAGGCGGAAGCTTGCGCACAGGCAGCGGCCGAGCTTTCAGCGCACGGCGAAGCGATCGCAATTCCCGCAGACCTGGGCGATCCCGCGGGCGTGGCGGCGGTGTCGACCGAACTGGCGGCGCGCGAGCCCAAGCTCGATATTCTGGTCAACAATGCCGGCGCCAATTGGGGGGCGCCGTTTGAAAGCTTTCCGCAATCGGGCTGGGACAAGGTCATGGACCTCAATGTCCGGTCGATCTTCTTTCTGACCCAGCAACTGGCGCCGCTGCTCAAGGCGGCGGCCACGCCCGAAGATCCGGCCCGGGTCATCAATATCGGATCGGTCGATGGCATGACCTGTCCCGATTATGGCAATTATTCCTATGCGGCGAGCAAGGCCGCGGTCCATCACCTCACCCGGCATCTCGCCAAGCATCTGGCCGCAGCCGACATCAATGTGAATGCGATCGCGCCCGGCCCGTTCCCGACCAAGATGACCGAAGTGATGTTGCGCGACGCCGGGGAACGCATCTTCTCCGTCATCCCGCGTCGGCGAACCGGATTGCCGTCGGATATCGCGGGGAGCGTCATTTTCCTGGCATCGGCGGCGTCCGCCTACATCACCGGTGCCGTCATTCCGGTGGACGGCGGCTTTTCGACGACCCGCTAGCCCGGCTTCACCATCCGTCCAGCGCCCAAAAAGGATTTGCCATGACCGATCTCGCCAACGCCCAGCCGTTCCACTCGCTCGCCACGCGCGAGATCCTGGGTCGGCGCATGGCTTACATCGATTACGGCGCCGGCCGACCGATCGTCTTTCAGCACGGCAATCCCACTTCGAGCTATTTGTGGCGCAACGTCATGCGCGGCTGCGATGGTCTGGGCCGGCTGATCGCGTGCGACCTGATCGGGATGGGCGGTTCCGACAAGATCGAGGGCGAAGGCGACGCGCGCTATGGCTGGGATGTCCATTATGCGCATCTCGATGCGCTGTGGCAGTCGCTCGACCTTGGCGACGGGATCGTGCTGGTGCTCCACGATTGGGGGTCGGCGCTGGGCTTTCAATGGGCGATGGACCATCCCGAGCGCGTCGCCGGCATCGTCTATATGGAGGCGATCGTCGGCCCGATGACGTGGTCGGAATGGCCGGAAGGCGGTCGGCGGATGTTCCAGGGCTTTCGCTCCGAAGCCGGCGAATCGCTCATCCTCGATCGCAATCTGTTCATCGACCGGGTGTTGCCCGGCTCCATCCTGCGCGCGCTCAGCGATGACGAGATGGCGCATTATCGCGCGCCCTATCCCGATCCCGGCGAAGCTCGGCGACCCATGCTCGCATGGCCCCGATTGCTGCCGGTCGATGGCGAACCGGCGGATTTCGTGGAACGTGCACGCAACTATGGTGAATTCCTTCGGACCAGTTCCATCCCGAAACTGTTCATCAATGCCGATCCGGGCTCGATACTGGTCGGTTCAGCCCGAGAATATTGCCGCAGCTGGGCCAATCAGCGCGAAATCACCGTGCCGGGATTGCATTTCATCCAGGAAGACAGCGCGGCGGAGATCGCGACCGGAATCCGCGCGTTGGTGCGGGAATTGAACGCGGAATAAGGACCGATCATCGACCATCGGAAAGCCGGCGCGGGGACTCAATCCATGATTTTCTGGTGGCCTGGGATGTTGAGCGGGCCGTCTCGGTCACGAGCCTTTTGCGACCGTCTGCAAGCCGCTCGGTCATTTTCGACCATCTTCCTGCTATTTTCCAATGGGTGCTGCCAGCACTGCCGAACGATGCTGTCATAGCGGCCTGTCTGGATCAGCGGCCGTTGGCAACGCGCCGGTCGATCGAAGAGACATGGCCGCCGATAGGTGAATCAGCCATCAAGTCGTTGATTGATGAGAGGCGAAGCAAAAAACCTCGTGCCCTCAAGCAGCGATCGAGTAATCACCGTGCGGAGATCATGAGATGATCAAGTAGATTGTGAGCGGGAAAGGAAACCTTCTGCCTATTTTGCATCGGCGCGCCGATATCTCATGTACCACACTTCATGCCCCTTGCGCCGCGCCTTGCGTTCGTAGCGTGTCTCGGGCCAGTCGGCGGGCCGCGTGAGAAAGTCCGCAGGGGTCTGTGCCATCCAGGTGAAATCGCGGCGCTGATCGAGGATCATCATCGCCCAGCGGCAATAGGTCGGGTCGTCGGTGCCGAGGCGGAACTCGCAGCCGGGTCGGAGCTTTGCGGCGATCAGGTCGAGCGGCCCGTGATTGATCATCCGCCGCTTGGCATGGCGCGCCTTGGGCCACGGATCGGGGTGCAGCAAATAGACGCGGCTCAGGCTCGCATCGGGCAGCCGGTCGAGAACTTCCAGCGCGTCGCCCATATGCAGCCGGACATTGGCGAGCGCGCCGTCGCGGATATGGCCCAGCGCGCCGACGACGCCGTTCAGGAACGGCTCGCAGCCGATGAAACCATGATCGGGCCGCATCGCCGCCTGACCGGCGAGATGCTCGCCCGCGCCGAAGCCGATTTCGAGCTCGAGCGGGCGCTCCGCCCCGAACAGTGCCGCGGCGTCGAGTGGACCGGCCTCGGGCACGCTGATCCGGGGCAACAGGTCCTCGAGCAGCGCCGATTGGCCACTGCGCAGCTTATGCCCCTGCCGGCGACCATAGAGACGGCGGATGGTGGTGGGATCGTTCATCGTCCGGTCGCTGTGAGGGCAAGCGCACGATCGGGCAAGAGGCCGCGCGGTGTCGCCGGCACGATCGAGCCCGGATCACGCCACCGGCATGATGCCGCCGGGCAGCCCGTCGGCACAGTCGTCGATCAGGTCGAACAGCGCGCCGAGCCTGTCGTCCGGCCCGGCATCCTTGCCCGGCCCGTCCAGCAGTTCCGCCATGAACGCAACCAGCCGGCCGCTGCGATCGACGAAGTTCACACCGCTCAGCGGAGCGTCTGCCGGCCCGATCAGAAAGTGCAGCAACTCGGGCGCAAGCCGGTCGGCGACGCCGGCCGTGCTCCCGTCGTCCAGATAAAAGCGGAGCATCGGGACAAAGCCCGCGCGCGTCCACGCGTCGACGCGCACGCAGCGTCGGTCGACGCCCGGATCACAATCATCGGTCATTTGCAAACCATCGCTTGCGTGCTCGTCGAACCTTCGACAAAGCCTTGTTTCGGATATTTGTACCGATACATATATAATTCGGCGCGGGCAATGTAGCGACTGCAACATCGCCGCAAGCTTCGGAAAAGGGGGATGGATGAAGCGCGGTCGACCACGGCAATATGACGCCACAGAGGTACTCAGGCGCGCCCGCGACTGTTTCTGGGCAAAGGGCTATTCCGGGACCACCGTCGATGCGCTGTGCGAAGCGACGAAACTGAGCAAGCCCAGCCTTTATGCGGGATTCGGCAGCAAGCTGAACCTGTATCTGATGGTGCTGCGCGACTACGAGATCGAGGGGCAGGCAGCGCTTGCCGAATCGCTCGCCAGCCGGCCCGACCTTCGCGGTGCGCTGCGCGTGGCGGCGGCAGGCGCGGTACGCAACTTTACCGGCGACGGCGAGGTTCAGCGCGGCTGCCTGCTGATCGGCACCGCCGCCGTCGAAGCCATGTCCGAAACCGCAGTCCGCGACTTTCTGCACGAATCGATGTCCGCGATGACGGAACTGTTCGCCGCACGGATCGCGCGCGCGGTGGAGGAGGAGGGACTGGTGCTCGGCGCCGGCCCGCTGCTGCTCGGCCGGGTGATGTGCGATGCGGTTTACGGGGCGGCGCTGCGCGCGCGCGCGGGTGAGCCCGCCGCGGCGCTGCTCGCTTCGCTGGAGCCGACGATCGATTTCGTCTGCGACAGCGCGACGTCGCGATAGCTGCCGCCGGATCGGCGCGAATGCCCTTTCGGGCGGGCCCTGCCTCCCGCGGTCACGGGGTGATGATGTCGATCGCGCGCTTCTTGCCAAAGGTCGTCGTGCTCACGATCGGCGCGCCGTTGATCGAGTCGATCGCCTGCGCCGTTGTCGGCATCGCCGAATATGGCGCGAAGCCCAGCGTCCGGTCGAGCAGCAACAGGTTGGCGCTCCACCAGCGTTGCGGCGGGGTCTTTATCTCGCCTGATAGATCGGGGCTTACGACGATGCCCCGACCGGCATCGGACAACGCGATCAGATAGCGTTCGGTCGACGCATCCGGACGGTACACTGCGCCCACCGGCGATTGGGCCGGGTCACGGCACCAGCGCGCGGGCTGTGCGGCCTCCTCCTTCGCCCCGTCCTTAGCCTTGTCCTTCGTGTCGTCAGCCTTGTCCTTCGTGTCGTCGCGAAGGCCCGCGGCCGCGCTGATCACACCCGACGCCAACGCCGACGCCATGCGGTCCTCCTCGCTCAGCACCACCCGCTCGGCCTTGTCGGCAAAGACGAGCGGTTCGGGACAGGCCGCAACCGGCTCGGCCGGCCGATCGGCGCGCGTCATCTTCGGCCATTTGATCGCCGCCAGCGCCGATTGCATCCGTTCGCCCATCGCTTCGGGCGCGATCGTGCGGGACGAGTAGCGCAGCTTGACCAGCCACTCGCCGACGGTGAACATCGCGAGGCCGGTACTCCGGTAGTTTTGCTCGGCGCGCCACGCCGCGATCAGTCCGCTTTGCCGCTCGCGCTCGGGCGGCGTGAAGGGCTGCGGGGCGACGACCGGCGTCACGGCACCGAACGAGGCCGACCGGCCTTCGACTGCCCCGATGGCACGGTCGAACCATACCGGCAGTGCGTCCAGCACGTCGCGATAGACGAAGACGGAGATCACCTCGTCGTGATCCGGCGTTTCGTAATTGGTGATCGTATCAAGCTCGCCGGTGCCGAGCTGCTCGACCCCGACGCGGGGCAGCCGATCGATCACGACCGGCAGCTCGATCTTCGAATGCGGATGACGATAGGGCGCGCTGCGCGATACCTTGACGACGCTTTTCTGCTGCGCCTGCGCGGGCATGACGACCGCAGCTGCCGTCAGGAACACCGCAACCGCGCGACTCAGGAATCCGCTCCGCACCCCTCGCCTCCTCGCCTTTCGCTTTGATTCGTCGACCTTTTCACGTCGGCGTCAAAAGCGCAATGCGCCGGTTAAGCGGATCGGCGCGGGCGGGAGCCAGGCGCTCAGCCCAGCTCGGCCTTCAGCGCGTCGACCAGGTCGGTCCGTTCCCAGGTGAACAGGTCGCCTTCCGCCTTGCGGCCGAAATGGCCATAGGCGGCGGTCGGCTGATAGATCGGCTTGTTCATGCCGAGATGCGTGCGGATGCCCTTGGGGGTCAGGCGCACCAGCTTGGGCAGCACCGCTTCGATCTTCGCTTCGTCAACGCTGCCGGTGCCGTGCGTGTCGACATAGAGCGACAGCGGCTCGGCGATGCCGATCGCGTAGGAAAGCTGGATGGTGCACCGCTTGGCCAATCCGGCGGCAACGACATTCTTGGCGAGATAGCGGCTGATATAGGCGGCCGAGCGGTCGACCTTGGTCGGATCCTTGCCGCTGAACGCGCCGCCGCCATGCGGGGCAGCGCCGCCATAGGTGTCGACGATGATCTTGCGCCCGGTCAGCCCGGCGTCGCCGTCGGGTCCGCCGATTTCGAACATGCCGGTCGGATTCACATAGATCTGGCTCTGGTCGGCGGGCATCCAGCCCTGGGGCAGGATTTCCTCGAACACCGTCATCACATAGTCGCGCAGCCGCTGTTGCCCGGCGTCGTTCGACAGCGCCTTGGTATGCTGGGTCGACACGACCAGTGCAGTCGCACCGGTCGGCACGCCGTTTTCATACTTCAGCGTCACCTGGCTCTTGGCGTCGGGCTCCAGGAAGTCGACGATACGGGCGTGGCGGTCCTGCGCCAGCTTTTCGAGGATGCGGTGCGAATAATAAAGCGTCGCGGGCATCAGGTCGGGCGTCTCGTCACAGGCGAAACCGAACATGATGCCCTGGTCGCCGGCGCCCTCGTCCTTGTTGCCGCTTTCGTCGACGCCTTGGGCGATGTGCGCGGACTGGCCGTGCAGGTGGCAGGCGAAATCGGCGGTCTGCCAGTGAAAGCCGTGCTGCTCGTAGCCGATGCGGCGCACGGTGTCGCGCGCCGCCTTCTCGATCTCGGCCAGCGTCGGAAAGCTGTCCTCGGCGCAGCGCACTTCGCCGGCCAGCACGATGCGCTGGGTCGTCACCATCGTCTCGCACGCCACGCGCGCGACCGGATCGCGCGACAGGAACAGATCGACGACCGCGTCGGAAATCTGGTCGGCGACCTTGTCGGGATGGCCTTCGGACACCGATTCGGACGTGAAGAGATAGTTGGCGCGCATGGAGAACCCTTGGGCTGGCGTGGCGGGGCGGTCGGCCGGATCCGGACTTGCGACCGGATATAAAGCTTTCCTTATATCGCGCCCCTAGCGGCTGTGCGGGCGAATGGCAATCGCGAGCGCCACCAGCAACAGCACGATCAGCGCCGCCATGAGATTGCCGAAGCGCGCAAACGGCGTCGGCGGATGCGGCAGCGGCAGCGGCAGCTCGACCGCACCGGCGGTCAGGCGCGGCACGGTGCCGAGCAGGCGGCCGTCCGCGTCGATCACCGCCGAAATGCCGGTTGGGGTCGATCGCAGCACCGGCACCCCTTCCTCGATCGCGCGCAGCCGCGCCTGCGCCAGATGTTGCGGCGGCCCCCACGCGCCGAACCACGCGTCATTGGACGGATTGAAGATCATGTCGGGGCGCTCGGCGCGATCGACGACCTCGCCCGAAAAGATGATCTCGTAGCAGATCTGCATCCCCACGCGGCCAAAGCCCGGCACCGCGATCGTCCGCGGGCCGGGGCCGGGAATGGTATCGATCTCGCTGTTGACCAGACGGGACAGGCCGATGGCCGACAGGATCGGCCGCATCGGCAGATATTCGCCATAGGGCACCAGATGCGCCTTGTCGTACCGGCGCGGGCCGAGCGTCGCATCGGGGTGCACGACGAACACCGAATTGCTCGCGCCGTCGATGATCGGGTCGCCCCCGAAGAGCAACGCGTTTCCGCCGACCAGCGCCACGTCGTCGGGACCGAGCAACCCGGCGATCCGGCGGCGCGTATCGGCGGGCCACGCCTCGAAATACCAGCCGCCGGGATAACCGCTTTCCAGATAATAGTTGACGGCACCTTCCGGCCAGACGAGCAGCCGCGGGCGATATCCCGGCGTGCCGCTCTGCGCGACCAGTGCCTGGAACACGCGCTCCGAATAGCCGGGTTCGCGCACGCCCTCCTGCCCGACATTGGGCTGGACGACGCGGACGAGGGGCTGGTTGGGGCGGAGGTCCGCCGGCGGTTCGCCCGCATTCAGCACGATCGCGCCGCCGATGATCGCCGCGAGCAGCATGGCGAAGCGCCAGCCGCCCCGCGCAATCAGCAACAGCGCACCCGCAGCCAGCACCATCAGCCCCGACATCGCATAGGTACCGATCATGGCGGCGATCCGGGCCACGTCACCCGCCGGCAGCCACGCGACGCCCAGCGGGTTCCACGCATAGCCGGTGAACATCCGCGCGCGCAGCCATTCGGTGACGATCCAGGCGGCGGCGGCAATCAGCACGAACGGCGCGTCGGGCCGGGTGCCGGCGATGCGCCCGAACTTCCACGCCAGCCCGCCCGCGAGCATCGGATAGACCGCGAGATAGAGCGCCAGCAGGACAACCGCGACGTAGCCGAGCTCGGGCGGCATCTTGTCCTGATAGTCGAAGGCGTGCTGGATCCAGTTGTTGCCGACGGTGAAATGCCCCACCCCGAACAGCCATGACCGCAGCAACGCGGTGCGCAGCGACGGTGCCGAATGCACCAGCGCCAGCCAGACCGCGAGCGCGGCGAGCAGGACCGGCCACAGATCGAGCGGGGCGAATCCGGTCGCGGAAAGCGATCCGGCGACCAGAGCGACGATCAGGGGAGCGGGGCGCATGCACGCACGCTATCGGGTGGATCGATGCCGAAAACAAGCTATTAGCCGGTGATGCTGCGCCCCTTTCACCTCGCCTTTCCGGTCCATGACCTTGCCGCCGCGCGTGCCTTTTACGGCGGCGTGCTGGGCTGTGCGGAAGGACGATCGGCGGCGCACTGGGTCGATTTCGACCTGTTCGGGCATCAGATCGTCGCGCATCTGGATCCGGCGGCCAGGCCGGTTGCGGTCGCGAATGCGGTCGACGGCCACGACGTGCCGGTGCCGCATTTCGGCGTCGTCCTGACGATGGCGGCATGGGAGGCGCTGGCCGAGCGGGTCCGCGCGGCGGGGATTGCGTTCGGCATCGCGCCGCATGTCCGTTTCAAGGGCGAGGTCGGCGAGCAGGCGACGATGTTCTTTCGCGATCCCAGCGGCAACGCGCTCGAGTTCAAGGCGTTCGCCGACGACGCCATGCTGTTCGCGCGCTAGCGCCGGGGAAACGCGATCATGACCGAACCGATCCGCATCGACCTGCCCCACCAGCTCGGCACCGCGGGTGCCCGCGCGCGCATCGACGGCGCGATGGCGGACATCGAACGCCGCCTGCCCGCCGCAAAACTCGCCGATCGCCGCTGGGCGGGCGACACGCTGTTCGTGACGGTCGAGATGATGGGCCAGAAGCTGGCGACGCGCGCCGACATTCACGACAGCCGGGTGCACCTGGAGATCGAGCTCCCCGCGATCCTTGCGCTGTTCGCGTCACGCATCCGCGAGAAGATCGCGAAGGAAGGCCCGAAGCTGCTGGCGTGACCGGCCAATTTGACACGGCCACATCGGTGCGGACGTTGCTGAATTCCCTTCGTCACCCCGGCCTTGTGCCGGGTGACGGGCAAAGAGCCGACCGTGTTACGTGCACAAGGGCTTTGGGTGTCGGTGCCTGAGCCTCAGCGCGCGGCGCTGACCCGCCAGATGACGTTGCCGACATCGTCGGCGACCAGCAGGCCGCCCGCCCGGTCGATCGTCACGCCGACCGGTCGCCCGCGCGCCTTGTCGCCGTCCAGAAAGCCGGTCAGCACGTCGATCGGCGCCGCGCCCTTCAGCGGGAAGCCATTGTCGCCGAACGGCACATACAGCACCTTGTAGCCGGAAAAAGGCTTGCGGTTCCACGATCCGTGCTGGCCGATGAACGCGCCATTGGCAAAGCGTTCGCCCAGCCGCGCGCCATTGGCGAAGCTCAGCCCCAGCGATGCGGTATGCGCGCCCAGCGCATAATCGGGCCGCGCGGTATATTCGAGCAGGTCGGGGCGCGCGGGTTCGACCCGGCGGTCAACATAGCCGCCCCAATAGCTGTACGGCCAGCCGAAGAAGCTGCCCAGCTGCACCTTGGTCAGATAATCGGGCGGCACGTCGGAGCCCAGCATGTCGCGTTCGTTGACGACGGTCCACAGGCCCTGCGTCACCGGCTCGATCGCCATGCCGACCGGGTTGCGCAGACCGGTGCCGAACGGCCGGAACGACTTGGTCGCCGGGTCGACCTCCAGGATCGCGGCGCGGTTGCGTTCCAGCTCGAGCCCGCGTTCGGCGATGTTGGTGGCCGAACCGACGCTGACGAACAGCGTGTCGCCCTCCGGATTGGCGACGACGTTGCGGGTCCAGTGATTCTCGCCGGCGGGCAGGTCGATGATCTTTTCGGGCCTGGCGTCGATCCGGGTCTGGCCGACCTGGAAGGGGAAACGAACCAGCGCATCGGTGTTGGCAACGTAGAGCCAGCCGCCGACGACCGCCATGCCCAGGGGCGAATTGAGCCCGTCGACCAGCACGTTGCGCTGATCCGCCGCGCCGTCGCCGTCGGTGTCGCGCAACAGCGTGATGCGGTTCGCCGACGGCACCGCCGCCCCCGCCTTGCCGAGCAGATAGCGCATCACCATCCCCTCGATCCCGCCGCCCTTTCGCGGGGGCGAGTTGGTCTCGGCGACCAGGACGTCGCCATTGGCCAGCACGTAAAGCCAGCGCGGATGGTCGAGCCCCTCGGCAAACCGCGCGACCTTCAGCCCTGCCGCGGGGGTCGGCGCGGTCCCGGCGGGCCAGCCCACGGGTTCGGCGATGGCGATGGTCGGAAGGGTCTGGACGCGCGCGGGCACGATTTCCGGGCGGGGGCCCATCACCCGGTCGATCGCGATTTGAGCCACGTCGGGCCGTGTCGCCCAGATGCCGCCGCCGACCAGCGCGATAGCGCCGATCACCAGGAAGTTGCGCAGATGCTTGTTCATGCGCGCAGACATAGGCGGTGCCACCGGCCGAGCGCAACGCATCGTGACGATGAAATGGTCGGGAAGGCCCCCTCTCCGGGAGAGGCCGCCGGCGCGGATGCGCCGGCGACCTCGGCCACCTGGCTGAGGGTTAGCCAAGTGGTTTGGGGAACTGGCGTGAAAGGGGGAAACACGCCAATGGGCGCCCGCACGCTGCGTGGAGGGGAAAGCAGCATGCGATCGCGTGACCGCCCAATGCCAAAAACCGAGTGATCGATAAAACGGATTAGTTTGCACACACTGATCGATTACGCCGCTTATTCACCGGGTAATAAGCTTGGGGCGGTTTGCGTCACCGCCGCGGGGACCCTAATCGGGGGATCGAGTCCGCGGACGCATGGAAGATACGGGAATGAGCGATCCATTTGAACATCATGACGAAATCCATGGCGAGTCGCGTTCCCAGCTGCGCGTTCCGGTCGCCATCGAAGGCGGCGTGGCCAATTCGACGATCGGACGCCGCCCGGCGACGCTGGTCGACCTGTCGAGTCGCGGGTGCCGGATCGACTGGCCGTTCGGCGCGACCGTCGGCATGGTCGTGGTGCTGAAGATTCCCGAACTCGCCCCGATCGGCGCGCGCGTGCGCTGGCGGACCGCCACGCATATCGGCCTGTCGTTCAACACGCCGCTGCATCAATCGGTGCTGGACCGGATCGTCGCCGCGCACCGCCCCTGACGCGGGCTATTTCGCGGCGTCGTAATTCCCGGGTCCGGGATGGAGCCTGAGGCGCTGGACCCTGCGCCCGTCGGCGGCGACGATCTCCAGTTTCCAGCCGCTGTCGTGGACCAGCTGCTCCCCCGCCTTGGGCACCCGTCCGGCGAGCACGAAGGCGAGGCCGCCGAGCGTTTCGACATCCTCCTCCACCTCCGCCAGCCGCGGATCGATCGCTTCGGCGACATCCTCCAGCTCGGCGCGCGCATCGGCTTCCCAGCTGCCGTCGTCGAGCGGGATCAGCAGCGCCTCCGGCGCCTCGTCATGCTCGTCCTCGATCTCGCCGACGATTTCCTCGATCAGGTCCTCGATCGTCACCAGCCCTTCGGTGCCCGAATATTCGTCGAGCACGACCGCCAGATGCGTGCGGCTGGCGCGCATCTGGGCCAGCAGGTCGAGCACGCCCATCGCCTGGGGCACGTAAATGGGCTGGCGCAACAGCACGGTGATCGACTCCGGCGGCGGTTCGCCGCGCGCCAGGATCGCGAACACGTCCTTGACGTGGATCATCCCGATCACATGGTCCAGACGCTCGCGATAGACCGGCAGGCGGCTGTGTCCGGCCTCGGCAAAGATCCGGACGAGGTCGGCGAACGGGGTCTGCGCCTCCACCGCGATGATGTCGGCGCGCGGCACGCCGACGTCGCCGGCGTCGCGTTCACCGAAATGCAGCAGGTTGCGGAGCATCTGCCGCTCGATCGGGGCAAGGTCGCCGGCGACGGGCGTCCCCTCCTCCTCCTCGTGATCGGTGATGACTTCCTCGATCCGGTCGCGCAGCGTCTCGGCCGATTCCTCGCCGAAGATCAACGCCCGCAATCCCCGCCAGATGCCGCCGCTTTCGGGCGGCCTGCTAGAGTCGCCGTTGCCGGCGCCGCTACTGGAACCTTCTGACATGAATCGGGTCAGTCCTCGCTGATGGGATAGGGGTCGTGCAGGCCAAGCGCCGCCATCACGTCACGCTCGATCGCTTCCATCGCCCCGGCTTCCGCTTCGCCCATATGGTCATAGCCTAGCAGATGGAGGCAGCCATGGACAATCAGATGCGCGGCATGGTCGCGCACCGCGACGCCGCGCTCGGCCGCCTCGCGCGTGCAGACGCCGTATGCGAGCACGATGTCGCCCAGAATGACCTCGCCATCCCCCGCATTGACGGTGACGGTGTCGAGCAGATCGGGCTGGATCATCGGAAAGGACAGCACGTTGGTCGGCTTGTCCTTGTGCCGATACTGCCGGTTGAGCGCCTGGACCTCTTCGTCGGAGGTCAGCCGCACCGCCAGCTCGATCACCGGCGCGTCGCCCCCGGTCCATCCGGCAAAGGGCGTGCGCGAGATCGCCGAAACCGCGGCCGTGTGGGCCAGCACCTCCCAGTCGCCGTCTTGCCCCGGCGTATCGGGCCAGGGTGATTCGACCAGGGCAGCGACGTCCAGCATCCATTCGGCTCCGCATCCTCGGGGCGGGTCGATCCCGTCCGGCCGCGCCGCAACCACGGGCGCACCGAGCGCCATAGGCGAAAGCGCCGCGGATGTTGAGACGCGAGAAGCCGATTGCTTCCCCCGGCCAAGCCGATAGCTTGGTCATCCGGGGGTGATGTTCGGCCAGTGCAGATCAAGCGGCTCAGACTGTCGGGGTTCAAGAGTTTCGTCGATCCGGCCGAATTGCGGATCGAGCCGGGGCTGACCGGGATCGTCGGGCCCAATGGCTGCGGCAAGTCCAACCTGCTCGAGGCGCTGCGCTGGACGATGGGCGAGAACAGCGCCCGGTCGCTGCGCGGATCGGGCATGGACGACGTGATCTTTGCCGGCACCGCGACGCGGCCCGCCCGCAGCTTCGCCGAAGTATCGATGCTGGTCGAAAGCGAAGGCGATGCCGACGGCACGGGGACGGGCGAGACCGAGGTCGTCCGCCGCATCGAACGTGGCACCGGATCGGCCTATCGCATCAACGGCCGCGACGTGCGCGCGAAGGACGTCGCGCTGCTGTTCGCCGACGCCGCGACCGGCGCGCATTCGCCCGCGCTGGTCAGCCAGGGGCGGATCGGCGCGGTGATCGCCGCCAAGCCCGCCGAACGCCGCCAGATGCTGGAGGAAGCCGCCGGCATCTCCGGCCTGCACGTCCGCCGCCGCGACGCCGAACAGCGCCTGCGCGCGACCGAGGCCAATCTGGCGCGGCTGGGCGAGGTGATCGCCGACCAGGACGCGCGCATCGCCGCGCTCAAGCGCCAGGCGCGGCAGGCCGAGCGTTATCGCGCGCTGTCCGACGACATTCGGATCGCGGAGGCGCGGATGATCTTCGCCCGCTGGCGCGATGCCGCGCGCGCGGCCGACGCCGCCAAGGCCGAAGCCGCCGCCGCCGAAGCGCAGGTCGCGCAGCGTCAGGCGGCGCTCAACGACTGCGAGGCCGCCCAGCTTGCCGCCGTGGCAGCACTGGCCCGCCTGCGCGCTGCGGCGCTGAGCGCGCACGACGCCGCGACGGAGGCGCGCCACCGGCTCGACACGCTGCGCGCCGAGCAGGCCGATGTCGCGCGCCGGATCGCCGAAGCCGCCGCGGCGCGCGAACGGGTGGCCGAGGACCGGGCGCGCGAAGGATCGCTGGCCAGCGACGCCGCCGAGGCGATCGCGCGGCTGGGTGGCGAGGCGAAGGAGATCGACGCGCGGCTGAAGCAATCGGCCGGCGGCCTGCCGCTGATCGACGCGGCGCTGGGCGTCGCCGAACGCGAGGCGCGCGACGCCGAAGTGGCGCTGGCCCAGGCGCTGGCGGCACAGGCGCGCGATGCCGCGGAGATTCGTGTCGCCGAAGCCGCGCGCGCCGCCGCACGCGCGCGGGTCGAGCGGGCCGAGCGCGAGGTGCAGCGGATCGACGCCGAACGCCGCGCGCTGCCCGCCGCCGAACCGATGGTCGCGGCGCGCGACGCGGCACGCACCGCGCGGGCGAACGCGGCGCAATCGGGGGACGCCGCCGCCCGGCAGCTGGACGACGCCCAAACCCGCGAACAGGCCGCCACCGATGCGCGGCAACGCGCGCAGGCCGCTCAGGCCGCCGCCGCCGCACAGCTCGCCGCCGCCGATGGCGAGGCCGCCGCGCTGCGCCGCGATCTGGCGACGGGGGACCGCGACCGCCTGATCGATCGCGTGCGCGCCGAGGCGGGGTTCGAGCGCGCGCTGGCAGCGGCACTGGGCGACGACCTGGATGCCGGGCTGGATCCGGCGTCGCCGCGCTATTGGGCCGGCGCGACCGCCGCCCCCGACGACCCGCCGCCGCCGCCGGGCACCGCCCCGCTGTCCGCGCATGTCGAGGCACCGGCGGCACTGGCCCGGCGGCTGGCGCAGATCTTCGTCGCCCCCGGCGATGTCGGCCAGCCCCTTGCCCCCGGCCAGCGTCTCGTCACGCCCGACGGCGTATTGCGGCGCTGGGACGGTTATGTCGCGCGCGCGAGCAGTGCGGCGGCGGCCGAGCGGCTCGAACGCGCCAACCGGCTGCGCGCGATCGAGGCCGGGCGGCCGGACCTCGCGGACGCGGTCGCACAGGCGGCGGCGGCACTCGGCACGGCGGACACCGAATTGGCACGCGCGCGTCAGGACATTGCCGAGGCGCGCCGCGCAATCGACGCCGCCGAAACCGCTGCCCGCGCCGCCGCCCGTGACGAGGACCGCGCCGCCGCGCAGATCGAGCGCGGCGAGGCACAGCGGGTCGACCTGTCGGCCCGGCAGGCGCGCGCGACGACCGAACTGGAAGATGCGCGCGCCGAGCATGCGCGTGCCGTCGAACAGGTCGCCGGGCTTCCCGATGGTCGCGACGCGGCGGCACAGGTCGACGCGCTGACCGGCCAGGCGCAGGCGCGGCGCGGCGCGGTTGCCGCCGCCCGCGCCGAACGCGCGGCTGCCGATGCCGCGATTGCCCGCGACCGCGAACGGCTGGCCGCCGCGCAGGCCGAGCAGCGCGGCTGGAACCAGCGGGCGGGCGAAGCGGCGCGGCGGATCGCCGAGATCGACCGGCGCGCCGCCGCGCTGACCGATGCCGAGGCAAGCCTGGCGACACGGCCCGACCAACTCGAGCAGGCGCTGGCGAAGGCGGAGGCACAGGCGCGCGCCGCGATCGACGCCGCCGATGCGGCCCGCGCCGCCGAAGCGGTGGCCGACGCCGATGTGCGGCGCACCGAGACCGCGCTGCGCGCCGCGGCCGAGGCCGCATCCCAGGCGCGCGAGGCGCGGGCGGGCGCAGTGGCGCGCGCCGAGAACCAGGAGCTGCGCCGCGTCGAGATGGGTCGGCTGTCGGGCGAACGCTTCGAATGTCCGCCGCCGCTGCTGCCCGAACGCGTCGGCTTCGCGGCGGACACGGTACGCACGCCGGGCGACGAATCGGCGCGGCACGAACGGCTGGTGGCCGAGCGCGAGCGGATCGGCCCGGTCAATCTGGTTGCCGAGCGCGAGCTCATCGAGCTGGAGGAAGCCCGGGCCAGCCAGGCGCGCGAGCAGGCGGAGCTGACCCAGGCGGTCAACCGGCTGCGCGGGTCGATCGGCACCCTGAACCGTGAGGGGCGCCAGCGGCTGCTGGCGGCGTTCGAGGCGGTCAACGGGCATTTCGAGCGGCTGTACGCGACGCTGTTCGGCGGCGGGGCGGCGCACCTGGCGCTGATCGACGCCGACGACCCGCTCGAGGCGGGGCTGGAGATCATGGCGCAACCGCCGGGCAAGAAGCTGCAGTCGCTGACGCTGTTGTCCGGCGGCGAACAGGCGCTGACCGCGGTGGCGCTGATCTTTGCGCTGTTCCTGACCAACCCGGCGCCGATCTGCGTGCTCGACGAGGTCGACGCGCCGCTCGACGACGCCAATATCGACCGTTTCTGCGACCTGCTCGACCATATGGTGGCGGTCACGCGCACCCGTTACCTGATCGTCACCCACAATGCCGCGACGATGAGCCGGATGCATCGCCTGTTCGGCGTGACGATGGTCGAGCGCGGCGTCAGCCGGCTGGTGTCGGTCGATCTGGGCGGTGCGGAGACGCTGCTGGCGGCGGAGTAGGCGCGAGTCGACTGGGTTCGACGCGCCGAGAGGGATTGTCCGCCACGCTTGCCAAAAAGGGTCTCGTCACCCCGGCCTTGTGGTCCAGCCCGCCAGGCGCGCTGGGGCGCGCCCCCGTCAATTTCCCGCGCGGTAACGCTGCTCGGCTTCGATCATGTAATCGCGGGTCAGCGGCAATGCGGTGCGCGAGCGCGAATATTGCAGCTGGTAGTTGACGATGCGGCCGTGGCGAAAGCTGACGCACGAGCCCGCCAGATAATATTGCCACATGCGCAGGAAACGCTCGTCATAGAGCGCGATGATCTGGTCCTTGGCGGCGGCGACGCGATCATACCAGGCCTGGAGGGTATGCGCGTAATGGAGACGCAGCACCTCGATATCCGTCGTGAACATGCGGTTGTCCTCGTTCGCGCGGACGATTTCGGACAGGGCCGGGATGTAGCCGCCGGGAAAGATGTACTTCGCGGTGAAATGGTCGGTGACGCCGGGGCCGTCGAGGCGGCCGATGGTGTGGAGGAGCATCACGCCATCCGGCGTCAGCAGTTCGCGGCACTTGTTGAAGAAGGTCCGGTAATGCGGCGGGCCGACATGTTCGAACATGCCGACCGAGACGATGCGGTCGAAGGGCCCGGCGACCGCGCGATAGTCGATCAGCTCGAACGTCACCTGGTCGGCCACCCCGGCTTCGGCGGCGCGGCGCTGTGCGACCTTGAGCTGTTCCTCCGAGAGGGTGATGCCGTGGACGCGCGCGCCCGTCTTGGCATTGAGATACAGCGCCATGCCGCCCCAGCCGCAGCCGATGTCGAGCACGCGCATGCCCGGTTCGAGCGCCAGCTTGGCCGCGATATGCGCCTTCTTGTCCGATTGCGCCTGTTCGAGGCTGTTGGCCGGATCGGTGTAGTAGGCGCAGCTATACTGGCGGTCGGCGTCGAGGAAGAGGTCGTAGAGCCGGTCGGACAGGTCGTAGTGATGCGCGACGTTGCGCTTCGACCGGCGTTCCCAGTTGATCCGGTCGAGCCGGCGGACGATGTTGGCGCGCGCCTGGCTGATCGCGCCGGGGCGCAGCACGACGCGGCCGTCCTCCCACGGATTGTTCGCGCTGACCAGGTTCAGGAGCGCCATGATGTCGCCCTGTTCGATGATCAGCCGTCCGTCCATAAACGCTTCGGACGATCCCAGGCTGGGATCGCGCACGATCGCGCCGGCGACGCCCTTGTCGGCGAAGCGGATCGTCACTGCGCCCAGTTCCGGGTCGGGCGTGCCGAACTTCTTGGTCTTGCCGCCGGGATAGATGACGGTCAGTTCGCCGCGCTTGACCGCGCGGGCGAAAAACAAATCGATCAGTGCCATGCCGGGGGTGCTAACCTGTCCAATTCCGTTGCGCCAGCGCAAGCTTTCTCAAATGCCACCGTACCATTCATAGCCGGCGGCATCTTCCCAATAGCCGCCCTTGCCGCGATAGATGCCCGAAAGCGAGGACACGGCCTCGATCCGCTCGATATATTTGGCCTGCTTGTAGCCGAGCTGGCGCTCGACGCGCAGGCGCACGGGCGCGCCGTTGGGCACGCCCAGGAGATGGTCGTTGAGCGCCCAGGCAAGGATCGTCTGGGGGTGGAAGGCATCGACCAGGTCGATCGATTCATAATAGGGTCGCCGCGATGCGCCGTATAAGTCGGCGCAGTGGAAGACGAGATAGCGCGCGCTGTCCTTCAGCCCCGCGACCTGCAGGATCGGCCCCAGCTTTGCGCCATGCCATTTGCCGATCGCGCTCCACCCCTCGACGCAATCGTGCCGGGTGATCTGGGTGCGCGACGGCATCTGGCGCAGCTGCGCCATGCTGAGCGACAAGGGCCGGTTGACCAGCCCGTCGACGCGCACCCGCCAGTCGGCGAAGTTGCCGGCGACATGGGCATTATACGCATCGGTATTGGGGTTGCGCGTTCCGTTGGCACGGAACACCGGCGACATCTGTTCCGGGCGAAATTCCTTGGCCAGCGCGTTGCGCGCGGTCAGCGAACGCTGGATACGGAAATGCGCATCCTCGCCCTCAAACAACAGGTCGCGGAACGTGGGATTGTTGCCGAGCGCGTCGCAGCCGGCGAGCAGCGCACCCGCGCCGGTGGCAAAGCCAGTCAGCATGGTGCGGCGGGTCAGGATACGGCTCATGCCTGCGGCTCCTCATGCGCGATATGCAGCCGGCCGGTGATCATCGACCGCACTTCGTTGAACGCGCCCGCCAGAGTGACCAGCGCCAGATGCACGATGATGAAGCCGATAATGCCGAGCATCGCGATGAAATGGAGCGATCGCGCCGATTGCCGGCCGCCGAACAGGTCGACGAGCCAGGGCCATGCCGCGTTCATCCCCGGCGACATGGCGAGCCCGGTGAAGATGACCAACGGGATCAGGACGAAGATCGCGACGGCATAGGCGATTTTCTGCAGCACGTTGAACGCCGCCGGATTGGCGGGGTCGTGAAAGCGGAACGCCCAGTGTTCCTTGATATCGGCCCACAAATGACCCGGCGTCAGTTCGCGCGCGCGGATCCGCATGTCGCGCTGGAAATGCCGGTTGACCAGGCTGGCGACCATGAAGATCAGCAGCCCGAAGCCGAGGATCAGCGCGAAGCTGAGATGCCAGCGTCGCGCAAGCGCCAGATTGTAGGTGGACGGTATGGTCAGCCAGCCCGGAAAGCGCCCGCCGGCAAACCAGTCGCCGACGCGGAACCACGGCGTGTCGAGATTGGCGCCATATTGGCCCCAGTACAGCTGGGGATGGGCATTGAGGATCATCAGCCCGGTGCCGATCATCACGAAGATCGTCACCGCATTGATCCAGTGCCACAGTCGCGTGGCGAGGCGGTGGCGATAGACGGATACGCGCATGGGCCCCGGTTCGTGTGCGTGGGGGGAAGCGGTTACATCGGAACCCGCCATGGCCGCGTCGTCCGGTGCGGTTTTCGTCGCCATCCCTCCAGTCCCCTTCAGAGGCGAGCCTAGATCAAAATTGCGGTTGCAGCAGGGGGCCCGCCGCAGCGACATCAGAATAGGGCAATATTCGGAAAATAGGCGCGCAAAAAGAAGATCGCGGTGGTCACGCAGGTGACGACGATCGTCCAACCCCGGATCAGCGCCGGGGCCAGCCGCTTGCCCAGTGCCGCGCCGCCATAGCCGCCGGCGGTCGCCCCGATCAGCATCGGGACGCACAGCCCCCAGGAAACGATGCCGGCGAACACGAAGATCAGCGTCGCCGCGGCATTCGCGATCGCGAGCATCAGCGTGCGCGCCGCCATCAGCCGGTGCGGCATCACGCCGGCGAGCAGCCCCCAGGTCGCGGTCATCATCAGGCCGACGCCACCGCCGAAATAGCCGCCATAGGTGCCGAGCAGCGCCTGGGCGACGACCAGCGTGCGCGGTCCGATCGTCAGGCGGGCGTGCAGCGCCGCACTCGCCCGCCGGCCGAAGAGCAGCGCGAGCGTCGCGATCAGCAGCAGCCAGGGGATGAGCAGGTCGAAGACCCGCGTCGGCGTCGCGACGAGCAGCAGGCTGCCGATCAGCCCGCCGGCAAAGGTCACCATGCCCAGCGCACGAACCGACAGGCCGCCGATCGGCTCAAGCCCCGTCCGGTACGACCATGCGCTGGCGATCGCGCCCGGTTGCAGGGCGACGTTGCTCGTTGCGTTGGCGACCGGGGCGGGAAGGCCGAGCGCGACCAGCGTCGGCATGGTGGCAAAGGTGCCGCCCCCGGCCAGCGCGTTCATCGCGCCGCCGAGCAATCCGGCGAGCGCGGCGAGCAGGGAGGCGGTGACCGGGTTCATGCGGGCTCCGATAGCGGATCAGGGCCGCGCGGCAATGGTGCGCGCCCGCGCTGTTTCAACTCCGGGACACCCCAGCCGTCAGGCCAGCGAAGGCTGGCCTCTCGTGCCGTCAGTGCGCGCAAGTGGCATGAGGCCCCAGCTTTCGCTGGGGCAACGTGGCTCTGGATCAGGTTTCGGCGCGGCCGCGCCGGTCAACCCTGGGCGCTGGCCGGACGACGGCCGCCGCCACCGCCACCACCGCGGCCGCGACGATTGCCGCCGCCGCCGCGATTGCCGCCGGGGCGACCGGCACCCGCCGGCTGCGCCGCATGCGTGGCACGCGGACGGCGCGGGCCCTGTTGCTGGCGCGGGCGTTCGGGGCGTTCGGCGGGGATCGGGCCGACCCGGCTCGACTTGATCCGATCCGCCTCCGCCTGGAAGTTGGCGGGCAGCGGCACGACCGAGATCGACTGGCGGGTCAGCTTCTCGATGCTGCGCAGATAGGGGCGCTCATCCTCCGCGCAGAACGCAAAAGCGATGCCGGTCGCGCCGGCACGCGCAGTGCGGCCGATGCGGTGGACATATTGTTCGGCGACATTGGGCAGCTCGAAATTGACGACATGGCTGACCCCCGACACGTCGATGCCGCGCGCGGCGATGTCGGTGGCGACCAGGATCGGCACCTTGCCGGCACGGAACTCCGCCAGCGCCTTTTCGCGCTGCGGCTGGCTCTTGTTGCCGTGGATCGCGTTGGACGCGATGCCGTTCGACGCCAGCAGCTTCACGACGCGGTCGGCACCGTGCTTGGTGCGGGTGAAGACGAGCGCGCGGTCGATCTCGTTCTTCTGGAAGAACAAGGTGAGCAGCGCCTGCTTTTCCGCCTGGTTGACGAAGGTGACATATTGTTCCACCCGCTCGGCGGTGGTGGCGACCGGCGCAACCTTGACCTCGACCGGATCGGTCAGGAACTTGTCGGCGAGGTCCTTGATGTCCTTGGGCATGGTCGCCGAGAAGAACAGCGACTGGCGGTTCTTGGGGAGCATCGCCACGATCTTGCGAAGCGTATGGATGAAGCCCAGGTCGAGCATCTGGTCAGCCTCATCGAGCACCAGGATCTCGAGGTCGCCCAGGCTCATGCAGCGCTGTTCAATGAGGTCCATCAGCCGGCCCGGGGTGGCGACCAGGATGTCGACACCCGCCGACGTGTCGCGGCGGTTGCGCGCGATCGGTACGCCGCCAAACACGGTCGCGACGGTCAGCTTGGTAAATTTGGCATAGGCGCGCGCGCTGTCGGCGATCTGGCTGGCCAGTTCGCGCGTGGGGGCGAGCACCAGCATCCGGCAGCGCATCGGCTTGCGCCGTTCATTGGCCTTGACCAGATTGTCGATCGACGGCGCGATGAAGGCCGCGGTCTTGCCGGTGCCGGTCTGGGCGATGCCGAGCAGGTCGCGGCCGTCGAGCAGCGCGGGGATCGCTTGGCGCTGGATCGGGGTGGGGTCGGTGTAGTTCTTGGACGCAAGCGCGTCGAGCACGGCCTTGGAAAGGCCAAGCGACTGGAATGTCATAAAAGTTCCTGAATATAGGTCGGCTGCGCCGCGCACAGACGCACGACGGCCGGGGTCGAGATTGACGACCCGCGTGACTAGGGAAGCCGGTGGAGCAAAAGGGCCGAGCCGGGGCGAGAATGTCGCCCGATCACGCTGCATGAGGCCGTGCTGCGACGCGGCAAATAGGCGCACGCGCCCGGAAAGTCAAGGTTGACGGGGGAGGATGCCGTCGGGCCCCACGGTGAAATGTGTCACCGCACCGGCGATCGTGTCGAACAGCGCCGGTTCGGTGCCGGTCATCCACACCTGGCCCAGACCCGCCAGCCGATCGAACAGCGCGGCGCGTCGGACGGGGTCGAGATGCGCGGCGACTTCATCGAGCAGCAGCACCGGCGCGCGCGCGGTGCGGCGGGCGACCAGCGCGGCGTGGGCCAGCACGATACCGATCAGCAGCGCCTTCTGCTCGCCGGTCGAGCAGAGATGCGCGGGCTGATCCTTCTCACGATGCGTGACGGCCAGGTCACAGCGATGCGGGCCGGACAGCGCCCGCCCGGCGGCGCGATCGCGCGCGCGACCCCGCGCCAGTTGGTCGAGCAACGCCGCGGCGTCGCCCTGCCAGCCGGTGAGTTCGAGCGCGGCGCTGGGGAAGGGTGCCGCGCCGGCGGCGTCCAATTCGGCCTGAAGCAGCGCCAGCGTCTCGCGCCGCGCCGCATCGATCGCCGCGCCATGTTCGGCCATGCGCCGCTCCAGCGCGGCGAGCCAGGCCGGATCGGCCGGACGATCGTCGGCAAGCAGCCGGTTGCGCTCGCGCATCGCGGCTTCGTAGCGTGTCGACTGCACCCCGTGCCCGGACGCGAGCGCCAGCGTCAGCCGGTCGAGGAAGCGACGACGATCGCCGGCCGCGTCGACGAACAGCCGGTCCATCGCCGGGGTCAGCCAAAGTACCGTCAGCCGCTCGGCAAGCGCGCTGGCCGGCGCCGGCGCGTCGTTGATCCGCACGATCCGTCGTTCGGGCGCGGCGGCTTCCGCCCCGGTGGCGATCGACACGCCGTCGCCCAGCATCGCGGCAACGCCGAAGCCGCCCGGGCCGTGCTGGCGCGCCATGTCGCCAAGTGCGGCGCGCCGCAGGCCGCGACCGGGGGCAAGCAGCGAAATCGCCTCCAGCACATTGGTCTTGCCCGCGCCATTGTCCCCGGTCAGCACCACGCGACCCGGCCCCGGCATCAGCGTGGCGAGCGCGTGGTTGCGAAAATCGGTGAGCCGCAGGCGCGTGAGCATGAATTCGTCCCTAGAGCGTTTCCGCAGCGCGGGGAAACGCGTCACGCGACCGACGTCGCGACAGCCGGACCCGATCGATGCGTCTTTGCGCCGACCATGCCGCGCGGCATCGGCAACGCGATCGTGGCGGGGGCGAAACCAACCGCCCCGCCGCGGGTTTCATGAGGTTACAGCTGAACAGGAAAAGACACGATGCCGATTCGGAACCCCGCCCGTACCGCGATGATCGCGCTTGCGCTCATGCTGGTGGCGGGCGGCTGTACCCCGCCAACCCCGCAGGAACGGCAGGCCGAACAGATTCGCGACACCGCCGAGGCGCAGGCCGACGCGATCGAGGCCGAGGCGGAGGATCGCGCCGCGAAGCTCGAGGCCGAGGCGGAGGCGATGCTCAACCAGGCCGGACAAAGCGGTAATTACGACGCGCGACGCGCCAAGGTCTATGCCGAGGCCAAGCGCGCCGACGCGCGGCTGGTTCGCGAGCAAGCGGAAGCAAAGGCCCGCGCGATCCGTGATGCGGGCCGGGCAAGGGCGAGCGCGCTGCTGGCGAAGTGAAGGCTGTCGACTGCCTGCGCCTGGAGGCGCGTCGAGCCCCGGATCACTCCGCGTCGGCGGCGCGTTCGGCAGCGGCGGGATCGACCGAGGGCGCGCCCGGGGCTGCGGTGGCGTTGTCGGCCAGATCACCGGTCGAGCCCGCGTCGGCGACATTCGCCTCGGCATCGGTCGCCGCGTCGGCGGCCGGCGCCGCGGGCAGCGGCAGGTTCGAGCCCTGGCTGTTCAGATAGGCGATAACGTTGGCGCGTTCCTGCGGGTCGGACAGGCCGGCGAAGCTCATCTTGGTGCCCGACGCATATTTGCGCGGGCTGGTCAGCCAGGCGTTGAGCGCATCGAAATCCCACGGGCCCCCAACCGCCTTGAGCGCGTCGGAATAGGCGAAGCCCGCCACCGCCGCGTGCGGCTTGCCGACAATGCCGTGCAGGTTGGGGCCGATGCCGTTCGCGCCGCCGGCGTTGATCGAGTGGCATGACGCGCATTTCTGAAAGCTCGCCTGGCCCGCAGCGACATCGGCGCTGGCCAGCAGCGTCGCGATCGGCACTTCGGCCTCGCCACCACCCTCGCCGCCCGCCTCGACGCCGGCGATCGGATAGCCCATTTTCTCCGGGCGCTCGGATTCGAACACCATTTCGCTGCCGATCGTCAGGCCGAGTGCCGCGACGCAGCCCGCCAAAACCCATCCAGCGATCGTGTTCGTGCGACTATCCATGTTGTGAGAACGTCCAATCAAAGCCCATCGGGAAAGTGGTGCCCCTTTAGTAAAGGCTTTTGTGCACCGCAAGCCGAGCTTGCGTCCCCCTCCACGGGCCGATAGGCGGTCAGCCCCATGTCCGGACCCTCCGCGCCCGCCGTCCAGAGCTATGCCGCGCCCGCGCGCCCGATCATCGCCGCGATGACCGCCGCCGCCGCCGCCGATCCCGCGCGCGCGGTCGCATTTCAGGGCGCACCGGGCGCGAACAGCCATGTCGCGCAGCAGCTGGCCCTGCCCGACGGGCTGCCGCTCCCCTGTTTCAGCTTCACCGACGCGATCGATGCGGTGCGCGACGGGCGGGCGGGCCGCGCAATCATTCCGATCGAAAATTCGCTCCACGGGCGCGTCGCCGACATCCATTTCCTGCTGCCCGAATCGGACCTGTTCATCACCGGCGAGACCTTTCTGCCGATCCGCCACGCGCTGATGGCGAGCGGGACGATCGACGAGGTGCGCCAGGTGATGAGCCACGAACAGGCGCTGGGCCAATGTCGCCACTGGTTACGCGCCCGCGGGATCGCTCCCCTCGCCTATGCCGACACGGCGGGTGCCGCCGCCCTGGTCGCCGAGCGCGCCGATCCGGCGGTCGGCGCGCTCGCTCCGGCGGCGGCGGCCGCGCTCTACGGCCTCAACCTGCTGGCGGACGATATCGCGGATGCCGGGCACAACACGACGCGCTTCGTCGTGCTGGCCCGTGCCGCGGGGACGATTGAGCCCGCACGCGACCAGATGACGACCTTCATCTTTGAAGTACGCAACATCCCCGCCGCGCTCTACAAGGCGCTGGGTGCCTTTGCCACCAACGGCATCAACATGACCAAGCTGGAAAGCTATCAGACCGGCGGCAGCTTCGCCGCCACGCAATTCTACGCCGATATCGAGGGCGCGCCCGGCGACCCGGCGGTCGACCGCGCGCTGGAAGAACTGGCCTTTCACACCAAATGGGTGCGGCTGCTCGGCACCTATCCGAGCGCGCGCCGACGGGGGTAGCGTTGCGAGGGCGCTTTGGTGGAGAGGCCCCACCCCAACCCCTCCCCTGAAGGGGAGGGGCTTTCAGTTTGTCACCCATTTGCCGTCGCCCCGGGCTTGACCCGGGGTCCCGCTGCCTCAGCCGTCGCAAGAGAAGCGGGGCCCCGGGTCAAGCCCGGGGCGACGAGATTGCATTAGGGCCATTCTGTCTCCTTGGTCCCCCTCGACAAGGCGCTCCCGATCGGCTGATCTGGCAGCCGGGTAATCGAGGGAGCGGGCGATGCGGGTGAGGACAGGTCTGGCGCTGGCATTGCTGCTTGCGGCTTCGAGTGCGCTGGCGCGGCCCCAGCCCCAGCCGGCGCCGCAATCCGCTCCGCAGGCCCAGCCCACCGCCGCCTTCACCTTTGAAGAAGTGATGATCCCGATGCGCGACGGCGCGCGGCTGCAGACGGTGATCATGCGCCCCGTCGGCAAATCGGGGCCACTGCCGATCCTGCTTCAGCGCACCCCTTATGGCGTGCCCGACGCGCCGCCGCCGCAAACCCCGCGCACGATGCAGTTCATGGCCGAGGACGGCTATATCCTGGTGTTCCAGAACATGCGCGGCCGCTTCAAGTCGGACGGCAAGTTCACCATGTCGATGGAATTGGCGCCGGCGGGGTCGAAGGCGGTCGATGAAGCGACCGACGCCTATGACACGATCGACTGGCTGGTGAAGCGCGTGCCCGCAAACAACGGCCGCGTCGGGATGTGGGGGGTCAGCTATCCCGGCTATGCCGCCGCGATCGCGCTCACCCGCCCGCATCCCGCGCTGAAGGCGGTCAGCCCGCAGGCGGCGTGGAACGACTGGTGGCTCAACGACGACCTGCATCGCTATGGCGCGATGCGGCTCACCTATGCGACCGACTGGCTTTACTCGCTGCAGCACAACAAGGAGAATGCCGAATTTCCCTATGGCAGCGGGTTTGTCGACAGTTACGACTTCTTCCTGAAGCTGGGGCCGGTCAGCAACCTCGACAGCCGGTATATGCGCGGCACCGTGCCGATGCTGACCGCGATGATCGCGCATCCCGACTATGACGACCACTGGCGTCGCCAACACTGGACCGACCGGCTTGGACGCACCACGGTGCCGACGCTCCACGTCGCGGGCTTCTGGGATCAGGAGGATCCGAGCGGCAGCTGGAAAATCTATGAGCAGATGGAGCAGGACGATCCCGACGGACTGAACCTGATGGTCGCGGGGCCGTGGAATCACGGCAGCTGGCGCTCGCCGGGCGACCGGCTGGGCAACATCCCGATGGGGGTCGAGAGCGGCACCGAATTCCGCCGTGATGTCGAAGCGCCGTTCTTTCGCTACTGGCTGCATGGCAAGGGCGCGCAGCCGCGATTCGAAGCGAAGATGTTCCAGAGCGGATCGTGGCAATGGCGCGACTATGCGCAATGGCCGCCCAAACCGCGCGAGATGCGCAACCTTTACCTGCACACCGACGGCAGCCTGTCGTTCACCGCGCCGGCCGACACGGCGTGCCGCGATTATGTCTCCGATCCGGCGAGCCCGGTGCCGTTCCGCGCGCGCCCGATCTCACGCACCTATCCCTCGCCCGAATGGCAATGGTGGGAAGCCGCAGACCAGCGGTTCGTCGACGGGCGGCCCGACGTGCTCACCTATGTCAGCGCGCCGCTGGAAAGCGACCTGACCGTCACCGGTGCGATCGCCGCGCGGCTGATGGCGGCGACCAGCGGTACCGACGCCGACATGGTCGTCAAGCTGATCGACGTCTTTCCCGACGACTACGAACCGGTGCCGGCCGACTATCTCAAGACGCTCAACGGCTATCAGCTGCCCGTGGCAATGGAGGTGCGGCGCGGACGCTGGCTCGACGGCAATGCGGTCGCCAAGCCGCTGGTCGCCGATCAGGTGCGCGCCTGGGACGTGCCGCTGCGCGATCATGACCATGTGTTCCGCAGGGGGCATCGACTGATGGTACAGGTCCAGTCGACCTGGTTCCCGGTGATCGACCGCAACCCGCAGACCTTCGTTCCCAATATCTATACGGCGAAGGCGAGCGATTTCCGCAAGGCGACGCATCGCGTGTGCGGCGGGTCCTATGTCGCGTTGCCGGTGATGTAAGGGGCGGGTGGACGCCGGGTGCGCCCGCGCGTCAGATCACGTCCCCGCTCAGCCGCTGACAGACCATGTCGAGCTGGTCGAGCGAGGCGTAACTAATCGTCAGCGTGCCGCCCTTGTCGCCATGCGCGATCCGCACCCCCAGGCCGAGTACGTCGCCAAGTTGTTGTTCCAACGCGGAAATATCGGCATCCGCGGTCGGATTGCGGGTCGTCCGGCGCGATTCGCCAGCACCCTGCCCGCCCGGCTTGGCGTCGCGCGCCAGCTTTTCGGTCTCGCGCACCGACAGGCCACGCGCGATGACGCGCGCCGCCAGCGCCTCCGGGTCCGGCGCGTTGACCAGCGCGCGGGCGTGGCCCATCGTCAGCGTGCCGTCGATGACGTGGCGCTGCACCTCGGGCGGCAGGTCGAGCAGGCGCATCAGATTGGCGACATGGCTGCGCGATTTGTGGACCAGCTTGGCCAGCGCCTCCTGGCTATGCCCATATTCCTTGATCAGCTTGGCATAGGCGTCGGCTTCCTCGATCGCGTTCAGGTCCTCGCGCTGGATATTCTCGAGCAGCGCGATTTCCAGCGTCTCGGCATCGTCGAGATCGCGGACGATCACCGGCACCTCGTGCAGCCGTGCACGCTGGGCGGCGCGCCAGCGGCGTTCGCCGGCAACGATCTGGTATTCCTTGCCGTGCGGACGCACGACGATCGGCTGGATCAGCCCGCGCGCCGCGATCGATGCGGCGAGATCGTCGAGCGCCGCCTCGTCGAAGAAGCGGCGCGGCTGGCCGGGGTGCGGCACCAGCGAGCCGACGGGCAATTGCCGCACGCCGCTCGCCTGAACCTGGCCGGTCGCGCCGGGTTCGTCGACGCGCTGGACATCGCCGAGCAATGCGCTCAGCCCGCGGCCAAGGCCGGGGCGGGGTTTACGGGCGGCGGGGTTGGTGGGCTCGGTCATGCGGCCTGGGCGGTCTTGGGCAGGCGATCGATCACTTCGCGGGCGAGCGCGATATAGGCCTCCGAACCCGCGCAGCGATGGTCGTAAATCAACGCCGGCATGCCATGGCTCGGCGCTTCGGACAGGCGAACGTTGCGCGGAATGACAGTGTCGAACACGACGCGGCCGAGCACCGCGCGGACATCATCGGACACTTGGTCGGTCAGCCGGTTGCGCCGGTCGTACATGGTCAGCACCACGCCCAGAATGGCCAGCCCGGGATTGAAGCGCGAACGAATGCGTTCGACCGTGCTCAACAGCTGACTCAGCCCCTCGAGTGCGAAGAACTCGCATTGCAGCGGCACCAGCAGCGAATGGCTTGCCACCATCGCATTGATCGTCAGCAGGCCCAGCGACGGCGGGCAATCGATCAGGATCACGTCCCAGCGATCGCTGCTGCGCGCGATCGCCTGGTCGAGCCGGTGAGTGCGCTGATCGAACTCGATCAGCTCGATCTCGGCGCCCGACAGGTCGACGGTCGCGGGCACGATGTCGAGGCCGGGCACGCGGCTGCGCACCGCGACGTCGTCGAGACCGACTTCGCCGATCAACAGGTCATAGCTCGACAGCTCGCGGTCGGCACGGCCGATGCCGAAGCCGGTCGAGGCATTGCCCTGGGGATCGAGGTCGATCAGCAGCACGCGCAACCCCGTCGCCGCGAGCGCGGTGCCGACGTTGATCGCGGTCGTCGTCTTGCCGACCCCGCCCTTCTGATTGGCAATGGTGATCACGAACATCGGGCGCTGATCTCCGTCGCGACGACGATCCGGGATTCCGGTTCGGTCAGGCTGGGTTCCACGTGGAACCGACCTTGCCATGTCTGTCGCGCCGCCGCCACCTCCGATTGCGCGCTCCGCCCCTTGGGGAGCAGCCACAAGGTCGCGGCCGTGCTGAGGTGCACCGCGTCGCGGAGCAATTCGGGCAGGCCGGCGACCGCGCGCGCGCTGATCACCGCGACCGGCGGATGCGCCACCTGTGCGATCCGGCGTTGGCTGACCTCGACCTGATCGAGACCCAGGGCGCGCGCCGTGTCGGCCAGGAACTCGGCACGGCGACGACGTGGCTCGACGAGCAGGACGGGCTGATCGCGCAGGATGGCGACGACGATGCCGGGCAGCCCCGCCCCCGATCCGATGTCGATCCAGGTACCGTGGCGATCTGCTGCGAGCGGCACGAGCTGTGCCGAATCGAGGATGTGCCGGCTCCATGCGGTCGCCACCGTGGACGGCGCGATCAGATTCTGGTGCGTATTTTCCGCGATCAGCAGGTCGAGAAACGCCGCCAGCCCTGTTTCACGTGAAACACCGAAACGTGCCCGGATCCACGCGCGCGCTGCCTCCTCTTTCACGCCGCACGTCGCCGATGATGCAGCAAAATCGCGGTCAGCGCAGCCGGGGTGATCCCGCGAACCCGCCCCGCGGCACCCAACGTCGCCGGTCGCGCGGCAGCGAGTCGCTCAACCATTTCCGCCGACAGGCCACGCACTGCGGCGAAGTCGAAATCGGGCGGGAGGCCGATCGCTTCGTTGTCTCGATAGGCGGCGACCTCTTCGTCCTGCCGCTCCAGATAGGGCGCATAGCGCGCATCCTCGATCAGTTCGGCGAGCACGGGATCGCGATCGGGGTCAAGCCCCGGCGCGACGTGCGCGACATCTACGCCCGGAAAGCGCAGCCATGCTGCCGCCGATCGACGCGCGCCATCCAGCGCGATGTCGGCGCCGCGCTGGCGCAGCTCGGACGCGGTGATCGGCCCGGCGAAGTGCGCGTCGAGCGCCCGGCGGTGGTCGAAACGCGCCTGCTGCCAATCCGCGCGCGGTGCGCTCAGACAACCCAGCGCCTGCGCGATCGGGCCAAGGCGGGTGACCGCATTGTCGGCGCGCAGCCGCAGCCGATATTCCGCACGCGCGGTCAGCATGCGATAGGGCTCGGTAACTCCCTGGGTGACGAGATCGTCGATCATCACGCCAAGATAGCTCGTGGCGCGATCGGCATGGAACGGTGCAACGCCGATCGCGTGGGCCGCGGCGTTGATGCCGGCAATCAGCCCCTGGGCGGCGGCTTCCTCATAGCCCGTGGTGCCGTTGATCTGGCCCGCGCAAAACAGGCCGGGCATCGCCAGCACCTCAAGCCCCGGGGTCAACGCGCGCGGATCGATATGGTCATATTCGACCGCATAGCCGGGCGTGACGATTTCGGCGTGCGCGAGCCCATCGATGCTGCGCAGCATCGCCCGCTGGACGTCGGTGGGAAGTGAGGTCGATATGCCGTTGGGATAGACGAGCGGCGTGTCGAGTCCCTCGGGCTCCAGAAAGATCTGATGACCGTCACGGTCGCCGAAGCGGTGGATCTTGTCCTCGATCGAGGGGCAATAGCGCGGGCCCGCCGCACCGATCGCGCCCGTGAAGAGCGGCGACCGGTCGAGCGCCGCGCGGATGATCTCGTGCGTCGCCGCATTGGTCCGCGTGATCGCACAGAATAGCTGCGGCAACGCCCGCCCCGATGTCGTCGGCGACATCGTCCACGGCTCGACGTCGCTCCGTTGCGATTCGAGTATGGCCCAGTCGATCGTCCGCCCATCGATTCGTGGCGGTGTCCCCGTCTTCAGCCGGGCCATCGGCAGACCCAGCGCGCGGAGCTGGAGGCCGAGCACGGTCGCCGCCCGCTCATCGACACGACCGCCCTCCCCGCGCTCCTCGCCACGGAAAATGCGTCCGCCCAGAAAAGTGCCGGTCGCCAGCACCACCGCCGGCGCCGACAGGTGCCGCCCATCACCCAGCTCGAGTCCGGCCACCCTCCCCCGCTCCACGATCAGCGCCGCCGCCTCGCCCTCGATCAGGCTCAGACCCGGCTGCGCGCGCAGCATCGCCTGAATCGCCGCTGCATACCGCACGCGGTCGGCCTGGACGCGTGGACCCTGAACCGCGGTCCCCTTGCTGCGATTGAGCATCCGGTAATGAATCGCCGCCGCATCGGAGGCGCGCGCAATCAGACCGTCGAACGCGTCGACTTCCCGGACCAGATGCCCCTTGCCCAGACCGCCGATCGCGGGATTGCACGACATCGCGCCGACCTTGCTCAGGTCGAAGCTGATCAGGGCGACACGCGCGCCCCGGCGCGCGGCGACCGCGGCCGCCTCGGTCCCGGCATGCCCGCCGCCGACAATGATGATGTCGAAGTTCTGAGTCATCGCCCCGCCCGCTACGCATTGGTCGCGTCGTCGTCAAAGCTGTTCCACGTGGAACATCGCCTATTTGCCGATGCAGAACCGCCCAAACAGCGAATCAAGCATCGATTCGACGCTGGCGCGCCCCGTCATGCGATCGAACGCGACGCGCGCGGCGCGCAGATCCTCCGCGATCAGGACCGGGTCGTCCTGAGCCACCGCTGACCGCAGCGCGAGCTCGACTTCGCTCAGCAAGCCGCGTTGCCGGTGGTTGAGCGCCACGATATCGGGGGCGGGCAACAGCCGGCGGGCGACTTGCTCGATCCGCGCCCATAGCGCACCGATCCCCTCCCCCGTTCGCGCCGACAGCACGAGCCGACCGTCCCTGGTCGGCCCTTGCCGATCCGGCATGTCGCTGCGCGGATGAACGGCGATGACCTCAGACGAGGATGCGGGCGGCGGCGCATCGTCGAGCCACAGGAGAATGTCGGCGCTGGCCATGGCATCGCGCGCGCGTGCAACCCCGATCGCTTCGATCGGATCGGCCGTCGCGGTGACCAGGCCCGCCGTGTCGGTGAGCACATAGGCGATGCCGTTGCGCACCAGCTGCGCCTCGATTCGGTCGCGCGTCGTCCCGGCAATGGGGGAGACGATCGCCGCCTCCCGCTCGGCGAGCGCATTGAGCAAGGTCGACTTGCCCGCATTGGGGGGCCCGGCGAGCACGACGCGTACGCCGTCGCGCAGGCGCTCGACCGGCGGCTGGGCCAGCACCGGCGCGATCGCATCGGCCAGTTCGGCGGCACCCGAACGCACGCCGTCGATCAGGTCGCGCTCGGCCAGGACATCCCCTTCGTCGCCGTGATCGAGCAGCGCTTCGATCATCGCGGCCAGGGTGAGCAGCCGGTCGGTCCATTGCTCGACGCGCTGGCGCAACGCCCCCTCGCTCATCCGCTGGGCCGCGCGCCGCTGGCCCTCGGTCTCTGCGGCAAGGAGGTCGGCGAGTCCCTCTGCTTCGGTCAGGTCGATCCGCCCCGCCGTCAGCGCGCGCCGCGTGAACTCGCCCGGTTCGGCCAGCCGAAATCCGGGCAGGCGCGCAAGCTCCGCCTCGACCGCGCGAATAACCGCGCGACCGCCGTGGAGGTGGAGTTCGAGCAGATCCTCCCCGGTCACCGTCGCCGGGCCCGCGAACCACAACAGGATCGCGCGGTCGAGCACCTCGCCCGCCGACCCGCCACGCCGCAACGTCGCCAGCGTCGCCCGGCGCGGGGTTGGCCGTGTCGTTAAACCCAACGCCGGAAACGCCGCGCCCGCGTCCGGCCCGCTGATCCGCAGCACCGCGATCGCCGCCGGCGGTGCGCCGCTCGACAGCGCATAGATGGTGTCCATCGCGCTAGTCCCGGCTCAACCCGTCTTGCTGCCCATCTCGAACATCTTGCGCCAGAAATTCATGCCTGCCTCGCCCATCGGCGCCCAGCTTTGCATCATCTGTTCAACCAGCTCGGGTGAGACGCCTTTATCCATGGTTTCCAATATGTTATTCACATATTTTTCGTGCACTGGGGTAAAGTCCGGCAGGCCCATCGCGCGCCGCGCCTCTTCCGGCGTGCATTCGATCTCGACGTTGATCTTCATGGTCTCTCCCTGCTTGAGCACGCGTCGCGCGGCCTGCTAGAGCGCAGTGGCATCGTTATGCGCGCGGGGGCGGGTGAACTGCAAATCTTGTCGACAGGAGCGATCATGTCCGAAACCCTCGCCATCCCCACGCTGGACGACAGCGCCCAATTCGATGCCTATGTCGCGCGCCCGGCGGCAACGCCGCGCGCCGCGATCATCGTGATCCAGGAAATTTTCGGCGTGAACGCGGGCATCCGGCGGAAATGCGACCGGCTCGCCGCCGACGGCTATCTCGCGCTCGCCCCCGACCTGTTCTGGCGGATCGAGCCGGGCATCGAGCTCGATCCCGATATCCCCGACCAGCTCCAGCGCGGGCTCGACCTGTTCGGCACCTTCGACCAGGACATGGGCATTCGCGACATCGAGGCGACGATCCGTGCCGCGCGTGCGCAGGTCGGCGGGGGCAGGGTCGGGGCGGTCGGCTACTGTCTGGGCGGACGGCTGGCCTATATGACCGCAACGCGGACCGACATCGACGCCAGCGTCGGCTATTATGCGGTCGCCATCGACCAGCTGCTCCATGAAAGCCATGCGATCGCGCGGCCGCTCATGCTGCATATCGCGGGCGAGGACGGCTTTGTCGACGCGGCGACGCAGGCGGCGATGCACGCCGGGCTCGACGCGCATCCCAAGGTCGTGTTGCACGATTATCCGGGCGAGGATCACGGCTTCGCCACCGAAATGGGCAAACGCCGGTCGGATGCCGCCGCACAGCTGGCCGACCAGCGCACCGCCGATTTCTTTGCCGAACATCTCGGCTGACGATCCGCCCGTCGCGCGCCCGGTCGGGCCGCGGCGGGCATGCCGTCACATGAAGAAGCTGGCGAGGCCCATCGTCTCGTCGGTTCCGACCCAGCCGTCATAGATCATCCGGCCGGCCACGATCACGATCACCGCCAGCCCGATATAGGCGATCCAGCGATAGCGATCGATGATCCGCGCGATCAGGTTGGCGGCCAGCCCCATCAGCGCGACCGACAGCAGCAGCCCGACGACCAGAATGCCCGGATGCTCGCGCGCCGCGCCCGCGACGGCAAGGACGTTGTCCAGGCTCATCGACACGTCGGCAACCGCGACCGCCCAGGCCGCACCGGCAAAGCTGCGTGCGGGGTTCAGCCCCGAATGCTCGTCGCCGCCGATCTCGGCCGAACCCGGATTGGGGGCCGTATGGCGAAGCTCGCGCCAGAATTTCCAGCTGACCCACAGGAGCAAGAGGCCGCCGGCAAAGATCAGCCCGACAATCCCCATCAGCCAGCTGACGACCAGCGCGAACGCGATGCGCAATACCAGCGCCGCGCCGATCCCGATCAGGATGACCTTGCGGCGCTGATCCGCCGGCAGCCCCGCGGCAAGCGCGCCGACCACGATCGCGTTGTCGCCCGCCAGCACGAGATCGATGGCCAGCACCGATCCGAATGCGGCCAGCGCGGCGGGTTCGGTGATGTTGGAAAAATCCTTGAGGATATTCGCCCAGATATCAGCGGGCGAACCAATCCCCTGTGCCCCGGCGGCCATGTGGAAGATCAGGTCGAGCATTCAGATTTCCTGTTGCAGATCGCGCCGTGCGGCGCTTCGACCGCCGTCCAACGCGCCAGATCGGCGATCGATGCGGCCGCGGCGCCGCCGATCGCTCACTGGTTCATCGAATCGAAGAAATCCTCGTTGGTTTTCGAATTCTTCATCTTGTCGAGCAGGAACTCCATCGCGTCGATGGTGCCCATCTGCATGAGGATGCGACGCAACACCCACATCTTGGACAGCGTGTCCTTCTCGACCAGCAGCTCTTCCTTGCGGGTACCCGACTTGCCGACGTCGAGCGCGGGGAAGATGCGCTTGTCCGCCACCTTGCGATCGAGGACGATTTCGGAGTTGCCGGTGCCCTTGAATTCTTCGAAGATCACTTCGTCCATGCGGCTGCCGGTGTCGATCAGCGCGGTCGCGATGATCGAAAGCGATCCGCCTTCCTCGATGTTGCGCGCCGCGCCGAAGAAACGCTTGGGCCGCTGCAGCGCGTTGGCATCGACACCGCCGGTCAGCACCTTGCCCGACGACGGGACCACGGTGTTGTAGGCACGGCCGAGGCGCGTGATCGAATCGAGCAGGATGACGACATCCTTCTTGTGCTCGACCAGGCGCTTGGCCTTTTCGATCACCATTTCGGCGACCTGGACGTGGCGCTGCGCGGGTTCGTCGAAGGTGGAGGAGACGACCTCGCCCTTCACGCTGCGCTGCATGTCGGTGACTTCCTCGGGCCGCTCGTCGATCAGCAGCACGATCAGGAACACTTCGGGATGATTGTCGGTGATCGCCTTGGCGATGTTCTGCAGCATCACCGTCTTGCCGACGCGCGGCGGCGCGACGATCAGCGTGCGCTGGCCCTTGCCCTGGGGCGACACGATGTCGATGACGCGCGCCGACTTGTCCTTCTGGGTCGGGTCGGACGGATCGAGGGTCAGCTTCGAATCGGGATAAAGCGGCGTCAGATTGTCGAAATTGACGCGATGCCGCACCGCATCGGGATCATCGAAATTGACCGAGACGAGCTTGGTCAGCGCGAAATAGCGTTCGCCGTCCTTCGGCGCGCGGATTTCGCCTTCGACGGTATCGCCGGTGCGCAGGCCGAACTTGCGAACCTGGTTGGGCGAGACATAGATGTCGTCGGGACCTGCCAGGTAGTTGGCCTCGGGGCTGCGCAGGAAGCCGAAGCCGTCGGGCAGCACCTCGATCGTGCCGACGCCCATGATCTGGTCGCCGTTTTCGGCCTGGACCTTCAGAATGGCGAACATCAGGTCCTGTTTGCGCATCGTCGACGCGCCTTCGACGCCCAGCGCCTCGGCCATCTCGACCAGCTCGGCGGGCGCTTTCTTCTTCAAATCTTTCAAGTGCATATCTGGAATCCGGGTGGGGATTGGATTGTGTATCGGGGGGAAAGCTTCAGTCGGCGGTACGGTTGCGCGCTGACGATGCTGGAGGAGGGACGCGGAAAACACCCGGGGGGTCCCGGGACGTCATCTACGCCACCGGAGGTAAGTACGCCGCGATTTCAAGTCAAGCGAAAGCAGGCAGCGGGATCGGTTCAGAACGGCTTGACGATGGCCAGGATGACGGCGAGCGAAACGCCGAGCGCCGGCACTTCGTTGAGCATCCGCAGCTGGCGCGGCTTGAGATAGGGTCTGCCTGCCTCGAGCCGCCGCGCATAGCCGACCGCCCAGCCGTGATAACCGCTGAGCAGCACCACGACCAGCAGCTTGGCATGCAGCCAGCCCAGTCCGTCCGCACCCTCGAACAGGCCCAGATTGGCGGCCAGCGCCAGGCCGATCACCCACACCGCGATCAGCGACGGGGTCAGGATCATCTTGCGCAGCTTGGCCTCGCGGGCGATCCAGCGCGGCGCCTCGGCGGGGTCGCCCAGCCCCTCCTGATGATGCACCAGGTAACGCGGCAGGATGAACAGCCCCGCCATCCAGAAGATGACGAAGATGACATGCGCCGCCTTGACCCAGGGATAGGCCGCGCCCAGCCAGCCGATCATCGCGCGCCGCCCCTGATTTTCGCGACCAGCGCCTCGACATGCGCGATGGGCGTGTCGGGCAGGATGCCGTGGCCCAGGTTGAACACATGCGGCCGCGCGGGAAAGGCGGCGAGAATGCGATCGACCGCGCGATCGAGCGCCTCGCCCCCGGCGATCAGCGCCAGCGGGTCGAGATTACCCTGTACCGGCATGTTTTCCGGGACATTCGCATCGGCCCACACCGGATCGACCGTCTCGTCCAGGCCAAGCGCATCGACGCCGGTCTCGCGCGCATAGGCGGGCAATTTGCCCCCGGCGCCCTTGGGAAAGCCGATGATCGGCGTATCTGGCCGCCGCGCCTTCAGCCGGGCGACGATCGCCGCGTTGGGGGCGATCACCCATTGCTCGAATTGCGCAGGGCTCAGGCTGCCGGCCCAGCTGTCGAACAATTGCACCGCCTCGACCCCGCTTTCGATCTGATGGTCGAGATAGTCGACGGTCATGTCGATGATCCGGTCGACCAGCGCCTGCATCAGCCCGGGGTCGCGATAGGCGAGCCGGCGCGCCTCCGCCTGTTCCTTGCTGCCCTGGCCGGCAATCATATAGGTGGCAACCGTCCACGGGCTGCCGGCAAAGCCGAGGAAGGTGGTGGCGGGATCGAGCATCGCGGCGACGTTGCGCACCGTCTGATACACCGGCTCGAGCACCGCATGACCCGGCGCGACCAGCGCGTCCAGGTCCGCGCCCGACTTGATGCACGGTGCCAGCCGGGGCCCCTCGCCGGTTTCGAACCACAGCCGCTGGCCAAGCGCCATCGGCACCATCAGGATGTCCGAAAACAGGATGGCACCATCAAAGCTGAACCGGCGCAGCGGCTGGACGGTGATCTCGGCCGCCGCCTCGGCATCGGTCGCCAGCTCCAGGAACCCGCCCTTGGTTTCCCTCAGCGCACGATATTCGGGCAGGTAGCGTCCGGCCTGGCGCATCAGCCACATCGGCGGGATCGCCTGGCGCGCGCCGTGCAGGACGGCCAGCAGGGGTTTTGCGTTCGTCACGGGGTTCAGCGGACGTCCCTCTTCTTCAAATAAAGGAATCTATGAAAGGATGATGTAGTGGTGGTGGCGTGGAAGGCGGGATGAACTCGGTCGTCCTCATATCGCCAACAGCTTGACTCCGACAAGGTGCGCATTGGCATTGGGAGTCGCCATGCTTCTCCACATCATCCACAGCCGCGGGATGGCTTGTCCACCTGTCGATGGCGATGTGGACAGGGCGCGTGTCGTCGACAGCCATCGTCGCGCTTGGCCGGGCGACCGGGTTGCGCTACCGCTGGCCCCCATGTTGTCCACAGCCTTGTCGCGCTGAGCGAATGCGCCTCCATCTGCACCTGCTGTCGGATTCAACGGGCGAGACGCTGGAAAATATCGCCAAGGCGGCGCTGGCGCAGTTCGACGATGTCGAAACCATGCGCCATTTCTGGCCGATGGTGCGCAGCGAGACGCACCTTGAGCGCATCCTGACCGAAATCGCCCAGAACCCGGGACTGGTGCTGTTCACCCTCGTCAATCCCCAGATCCGCCGGACGCTGGAATCGCGCTGCCGGATCCTGGGTCTGCCCGCGATCGCGCCGCTCGATCCGGTCAACCATGCGCTGTCCAGCCTGCTCGGTCAGGAGATGAAGGCGCGGCCCGGTCGCCAGCACGTCCTCGACGCCGCCTATTTCGCGCGCGTCGATGCGATCCAGTTCACCATCGCGCATGACGACGGCGTCGCCTGGGAGGACTGGGAGGAGGCCGACATCCTGCTTGCCGGCGTGTCGCGATCGTCGAAGACCCCGACCTCGATCTACCTCGCCAACCGCGGCTACAAGACCGCGAACATCCCGATCGTCGTCGAAAGCCCGCCGCCCGCTGCCCTGTTCACGCTCAAGCGCCCGCTGATCGTGGGGCTGACCACAAGCGCGGAGCGGCTGATCCAGGTGCGTCGCAATCGCCTGCTTCTCCTCAACCAGGCGCCCGAGACCGCCTATGTCGATCAGGACGCGGTGGCCCGCGAGGTCGCCTATGCCCGGCGGATGTTCGCCGACAATGGCTGGCCGGTGATCGACGTCACCCGGCGCTCGATCGAGGAAACCGCCGCGGCGATCATCACGCTGGTCAACGAACGCGGCCAGTAGTGGCGCTCGTCCTCGCCTCGACCAGCGCATCGCGCCGCGCGATGCTCGACGCCGCCGGGGTCGGCTTTACCGCCACCGCCAGCGGGGTGGATGAGGACGCGATCAAGGCGGCGATGCCGGACGCTGCGGCACGCGACCTCGCCGATCGCCTGGCCGAAATGAAGGCGCTGCGCGTGTCGGCGCGCGTACCCGGCGCGCTGGTGCTGGGATCGGATTCGGTGGTCGAGCTGGCGGACGGCACGCTGCTCGACAAGCCGGGCAGCCGGGAGGAGGCGGCCGATCACCTCCAACGCATGTCGGGCACTGTCCACAGCCTGTGGAGCGCTGCGGTGATCGCCGAAAACGGCCAGCCGGTCTGGCGTTTTGTCGATCGTGCGCGGATGCATGTCCGCCGCCTGTCCACAGACTTTATCCACAGCTATCTCGACCGCGAATGGCCCGAAATCTCGGGCTGCGTCGGATGCTACCGCATCGAGGGCGCCGGGGCGCAGCTGTTCGGCCGTATCGAGGGCAGCCATTTCACGGTGCTCGGCCTGCCGTTGCTGCCGGTGCTCGATTATCTGCGCGTGCGGGGGGAATTGGCGTCATGACGGTCTATGCCGAAGTGATCGGCGATCCGATCGCACACTCCAAATCGCCGCTGATCCACGGCTTCTGGCTCGACGCGCTGGGGATCGATGCCGCCTATCGCGCGCATCGCGTCAGCGCCGACGCGCTGCCCGGCTATTTCGCCGATCGCGCCGCCGATCCCGACTGGCGCGGGTGCAATGTGACGCTCCCGCACAAGCTCGCCGCGCTCGACCATGTCGCCGATCCCGGCGGGGTACGTGCCTCGATCGGCGCAATCAACACAGTATTCCGCGACGAAGCCGGTACGCTGACCGGCACCAATACCGACGCGGCCGGGTTCTGGTCGCCGATTTCGGCGCTCGATCTCACCGCCCGGCCGGTCGCGGTGGTCGGCGCGGGCGGCGCGGCGCGCGCGGTGCTTTTCGCGCTGGCGCGACTGGGCGTCGGGCCGGTCACGCTGTTCAACCGCACCCCGCTCAAGGCCGCGGCATTGCTCGCGCAATTCGGGCTGAAGGGCGAGGTCAAGCCGCTCGACGCGCCGATTCCCCCGGTCGCCCTCCTGGTCAATGCCAGTACGCTCGGCATGACCGGCCAGCCGTCGCTCGATCTCGACCTTTCGACCCTGCCGGAGGATGCGATCGTCTACGACATCGTCTATTCGCCGCTCGAAACCGGCCTGCTCGCCCGTGCGCGCGATCGCGGGCTCGATACCGTCGATGGGCTCGACATGCTGATCGGCCAGGCGGCGCTCGCGTTCGAGCTGTTCTTCGGCGCCGAACCGCCGCGCGACCGGGATGATGAACTGCGCGCCCGGCTGACCGGATGAGCCGCCGCCCGCTGACCCTTGGCCTGACCGGCTCGATCGGCATGGGCAAATCGACGGTGGCGGCGATGTTCCGCGACGAAGGGATTGCGGTCTTCGATGCCGATGCCGCGGTCCACGCGCTGCAGGGGCCGGACGGTGCGCTGGTCGCCCCGATCGAGGCCGCATTTCCCGGCACCACCGGACCGGGCGGGGTCGACCGTGCGCGACTCGGCGCGCGGGTGCTGAACGACCCCGCGGCGATGCGCCGGCTGGAGGGGATCGTCCACCCCGCGGTCGGTGTGCTGCGCCAGGACTTTCTCGCCGCCAATGCCGATGCGCCGCTGGTCGTGCTCGACGTCCCGCTGTTGTTTGAAACCGGCGGCGCGCAGCTGGTCGACCGGGTGCTCGTCGTCTCCGCCGATCCGGCGGTCCAGCGTGCCCGCGTGCTGGCGCGTGACGGCATGACGCCGGAAAAATTCGCCGCCATTCTGGGCCGACAGCTGCCCGACGCCGAAAAGCGCGCGCGCGCCGACCACATCATCGCCACCGACACGACGATCGCGGAGACGCGCGCGGCGGTGCGTGCGTTGATCGCTTGCCTAACCGCGAGCACGAGCCGATAAGGATTGGATGCGCGAAATCGTGTTTGATACCGAAACGACGGGACTCAGTTTTTCCGGCGGTGACCGGCTCGTCGAAATCGGCTGCGTCGAGATGATCAACCGGTGCGAAACCGGCCGCTTCTTTCACAGCTACGTCAATCCGCAACGGCCGATGTCGCCCGATGCGCAGCGCGTGCACGGCCTGTCCGACGCGTTCCTCGCCGACAAGCCCGTCTTCGTCGACATCGCCGACGCGCTGCTCGACTTCATCGGCGACGCGCCGCTCGTCGCGCACAATGCCGCGTTCGACTTCGGCTTTCTGAACGGCGAGCTCGAACAATGCGGTCGGTCCCCGGTCGCGATCGAACGGATGGTCGACACGCTCGCCATCGCCAAGCGCAGCCATCCCGGTGCCAAGCTGACGCTCGATGCGCTGTGCGTGCGCTTCGGCGTCGACCGCAGCCGCCGTGTCGTCCACGGCGCACTGCTCGATGCGCAGTTGCTGGCGCAGGTCTATGTCGAGCTGACCGGCGGTCGCCAGATCGGGCTGGGCCTGACCGCCGAAGCGATCGTCATCGGCCAGGTCGCGCGCGCGGCACCCGCCGCGATGCGGCCGCCACGGATTTTTTCGATCAGCGATGAAGAACTCGCCCGCCATGCCGCGTTTGTCGACCAGATCACGTCGCCTTTATGGCGTGACGGCGTCGCCGGCTGAGCGACGGGAGCCGCGGCGTCCGACCGCGGATGAACTGGGAATAGAGTGGAGAAAAGCCCATGGAAATTCGCGTTTCAGGCCACCAGGTGGATACCGGTGCGGCGCTCAAGCAGCATGTTTCCGAACGGCTTCAGTCGATCGCCGACAAATATTTTTCGCGCGCGATCTCGGCGCACGTCACGTTCGGCAAGGGGCCGCACGACAATGGCTTCACCTGCGATATCGTCGCCCATGTCATGCAGGGGCTGATCCTCAAGGGATCGAACATGGCGATGGATTCCGCGCAGCTCGCCTTTGACGGTGCCGCCGACAAGATCGAGAAGCAGCTGCGCCGCTACATGCGCCGGCTGAAGGACCGCAACAGCGCGCAGGCCGTGGGCGTCGATCAGCTCAACGGCTATGATGATGCCGGCTACACTGTCTTCAATCCGCCCGCCGCCGACGATGAAGCCGAAGTGGTCGCCGACGCACCGCTGATCGTCGCCGAAACGCGCGTCGACGTTCCCGATGCCAGCGTGTCGGACGCGGTGATGATGCTCGACCTGCGCAACACCAACGCGCTCTTGTTCAAGAACAGCGGGACGGGCGCGTTCAACATGGTCTATCGCCGCGGCGACGGGACGATCGGCTGGGTCGAGCCCAACCGCGCCCAGGGGCCGACGGGATGAGCCAGGGCAAGCTCTCCGCAATGGCGGGGGGGCTGACCGCGGATCTGACCGACCTGATCGCGCCCGAAGCGATTCGCGCCGGGGTTGCCGCGGCCAACCGCAAGTCGCTGTTGCTCATGATCGGCACGATCGCGGCCGAACAGTTCGGGCTGGACGCGCGCGAGGTGACGGACACGCTGATGAAGCGCGAGCGGCTCGGTTCGACCGGGTTCGGCGGCGGCATCGCGATGCCGCACGGCCGGTTTGCTGGCATCGACCGGGTCGTCGGCATCTTCATTCGGCTGGATGCGCCGATCGATTTCGAGGCGGTCGACGATCTGCCGGTCGATCTGGTCTTTGCCCTGTTGTCGCCGGTGACCAGCGGCGCGGCGCATCTGAAAGCGCTGGCGCGGGTCTCGCGATTGCTGCGCGATCGCGATTTCCGGGCCAAGCTGCGCGGCGCGGGATCGCGCGACGCGCTCTATGCCCTGCTGGCCGGGGTCGATGCCCGCGACGCCGCCTGATCGCGCGCTGGCGGGCGAGGCGGCGCATTATCGCGCGCTCGAATCGCTCTATGCCGCGGCGCCGATCAACCGGATGTTCGCCTCGCGCCTAGAGATTCCCGAAGCCGGCGTGGCGCGCATTCATTTCGAGGTGGCGGCGCGCGATTTCCACGCCGCCGGCGCAGCGCATGGCACCATCTACTTCAAGATGCTCGACGACGCGGCCTTTTATGCGGCGAACAGTCGCGTCACCGACCGCTTCCTGCTGACGACCGCCTTCAACCTGTTGCTGACCCGTCCGCTGGGCCCCGGCCCGGTGGTGGCGGAGGGCCGGTGGATCAGCGGGGAGCGCCGGGTGCTGATCGCCGACGCCCGTCTGATCCGCCCGGATGGCGAGGAAGCCGCGCGCGGCACCGGCACGTTCATGCGCTCGCGCATCCCTCTGGCCGGCCTGCCGGGCTATTCGGGCGCGTGAGCGCGGCACGGTTGCCCGCGTCGGTGCTCGTGTCCGCGCTCATCCGCCGGGTCCAGGATGCCGGTGGCCATGCGGTCCTGCTCGCGCGCGGCGATCCCCAGGGTGGCGCGATCCTGGTGTTGGCCGGCGAACGCGGCGCGAACTGGCGCTTCGTTGAGCGGGGGCTCGGTGCCACCGGCGAGATCGCGCTGATCGCCAGCGGCCCGGCGGATCCCGACTCGGCGACCGCCACCGCCTATTGGCAGCGCCGCCGCGCCAGCGACCCGGATCTGTGGGTCGTGGAGGTAGACGTCGCGTCCCCGGAACGGTTCGCCGCTGAAATGATCTTGCCGGGTTGACCCGAACGGCAGGCGGCGCAAAGGGCGCGCACTCTATCTGTCGCGTTGGGTCATTCGAGGTGCGATATCGGATGATGACGCAGTCGGGGGGCCGACCGGGTGGTGCCTGTTCCAAGGCGCACCACGCTCGCTCACCGCATTTGAATTGCGTTCATGAAGCTCGTTTCACGCGCCGCGACCACTGCGGCGGCAATTTCCGGTATTGCACTCCTTGCCGGCACCACCTCTCCGGGTTTCGCTCTGGAACTCGAAACGAGCAAGGTGCCCGTTGTATCCACGCCCCAGCTGCAGGTTGAGCAAACGCTCCCGCCGGGGTCCGACACACCCATCGAAGAACAGGCTCCCGCAGCCGAGGCCGCGGCGCCCGTCGTCTTTTCCAGCCTTGCCGACGCGGTCGCGGCGCAGGCGATGCCCGCCGACATCGACGAAGAGCTGCGTTGCCTGGCGATCGGCGTCTATTTCGAAGCCCGCAGCGAATCGCAGAGCGGCCAGCTCGCCGTCGCCGAAGTCATCCTCAATCGTGTCGATTCGCCGCGCTTCCCCAACACCGTGTGCGGCGTGCTCAAGCAGCCGGGCCAGTTCTCGTTCGTGCGCGGCGGCAAGCTGCCGGCGGTCGACACCACCCGGCCGATGTGGCGCAACGCGGTCGCCATCGCCCAGGTGGCGCGCGACCAGCACTGGCAGAGCCCGGCCGCCGACGCGATGTTCTTTCACGCCCGCCGCGTCGCGCCGGGCTGGCGGCTGGCCAAGGTCGCATCGGTCGGCAACCACGTCTTTTATCGCTGAGCGGCGTTCGCGCCGGCTTGCGATGTTCGTCTAATGTTCCTAGAGGCGGAGGGTGCGCAGCATCCCCGCCTCGATCGAACCGCCCGCGTCGTCGCTGATCGGCGCGGCGGACGTCGCGCGCGGCGTTTGCCGGATGCTGCTGCGCCATGACCTTGTCGCCATGGCCGAAGTGCCGCTGGCCGATGGGCGTCGCGCCGACCTGATGGCGGTCGACACCCGCGGCAACATCACGATCATCGAGATCAAGGTGTCGCGCGCCGACCTGCTCGGCGACACCAAATGGCTCGACTATCTCGCGCATTGCGACCGCTTTTTCTGGGCGGTGCCGGCGGGATTCGACGTGTCGCCGCTGCATGGCGAGGCGTTTCTGCCCGATCGTGCCGGGCTGATCGTGGCTGATCGCTATGACGGTGCGATCGTGCGCGAGGCACGGCTGCATCCGCTCAATCCGGCGACGCGGCGAAAATGCACGCTGGCCTTTGCGCGGCGGGCTGCACGGCGATGGATGGCCGCGCATGACCCCGAAGCGATGATCGAGGGGCTCTAGGCCGAACTCGGTTCGCGGCGAAAGCGAAGCGGCTAGCGCTTGGGCCCGGATGCCTGACCGCTGGTGCCGCGCTTCGGGGCGTCCTCGATCAGCTTGAGCAACGCCGGGCTGCGCGCGTCGCGCCGGGCATAATCGCGCGCGGACATGCCGGCGATGACGTCCGCCTGGTCCGGATTGGCACCGGCGGCGAGCAGGCGGCGGACCATGTCGACATCGCGCAGCTGGACCGCGCGGATCAGCGGCGTCTCGCCGCTCCGGTTGGCGAGGTTCAGGTTGGCCTTGTACAGGATCAGCGTATCGATGCCGTCGGTAAAGCGGGTTTCGACCGCGATGAGCGCAGGGGTGTTGCCGCGCGCATCCTGAAGGTTGGGGTTGGCGCCCTTCTGCAACAGAAAGCGCAGATAGGTGGTGTTGCGGCTGCGCGCGATGATGTGCAGCGCGCCGTCGCCGGTCGACCGGTCACGGGCGTTGACGACGGTGGTGCCGGGTTCGTTGAGGATCTCGGTGACCTTCTGGCCATCCTCGTCGCGGATCGCCTTCAGGAATTCGTAGCTTTGCGAGAATTGCTGGGCGATCGCGGGTGCGGCAACGGCCAGCAGCGCCAGTGGGGCAAGCGAACGGGCAAATCGGGTCATGGTGGTGGGGTCGTCCTGTCCGGGTCGATCGTCGATGTTGCAAGCGGGCTCGTATCAGATCATGGCTGGCGATACCATGAACGTCGTTTTTGTCCGATTGATTGCGCTGTGCGTGCTCCTTGCCCTGGCCGCGTGCGACGCGGGCTCGTCGCCGCGTCCCCCGCTGGAAGGGGCGCGGATCGGCGCGCCCTTCACGCTCACCGACCAGGACGGCCGGCGGTTCAGCGACCGCCAGCTCGCCGGGCGATATCGCATCCTCTATTTCGGCTATACCTATTGCCCCGATATCTGCCCGACCGATGTCCAGAACATCGCCGCCGGACTGCGCCTGTTCGAGCAGGCAGAGCCGGCGCGCGGCGCGCGCGTCACGCCGGTGTTCATCACCATCGATCCCGCGCGCGACCGCCCGGCTGCGCTCAAGCAGTTCGTCGGCGCCTTTCACCCCCGTTTCGTCGCGCTGACGGGCAGCGATGCCGAAATCGCCGCGGTCGCGAAGGCATTCGCGGTCTATTATCGCCGCGCGGACGGCGGCACGGCCGACGCTTATGACATGGATCATAGCCGCCAGGCCTATCTGCTCGATCCCGACGGCAAGCCGCTGGCGCTGTTGCCGCAGGATGAAAGCCCGCAGGCCGTCGCGGCGGAGCTGGCCAAATGGGTGCGCTAGGCGGCGATCGATTCTGGGAAGACCGGCCGCTCGAGGCGCTCGATCGCGCCCAGTGGGAGGCGCTGTGCGACGGGTGCGGCAAATGCTGCCTGCACAAGCTGGAGGATGAGGAGACGGGAGAGCTGTTCCCGACCAATGTCGCCTGCCGCCTGCTCGATCGGCGCGCGGGGCGCTGCACCAATTATCGCGCGCGGCGCGCGTTCGTGCCCGATTGTACCCGGCTGTCGATGGCCAATGTCCGCCGCATCGATTGGCTGCCCAGCACCTGCGCCTATCGGCTGCGCGCCGCGGGCGAGCCGCTGCCCGAATGGCATTACCTGGTCTGCGGCGATCGTGAAGCGGTGCACCGCGCCGGCGAATCGACCCGCGGCTGGACGGTTTCCGAAGTCGAGGCGGGCGACGACCTCGAACATCATCTGACCGATCGCCGCCTGTGACCGGCGCGGATGCGGGCATGATCGAGGTGCGCCGCCACCCGCGGGCGCGCCGTGCGCGCCTTTCGGTCGATCCCGCCGATGGCCGGATCCGGCTGATCCTGCCGCCACGCGCACATCTGCGCCGCGCGCTCGCCTGGGCCGAGAGCCAGCGCGAATGGATCGAGCGCCAGCGTGCGCGCCTGCCCCGGCCGCAGCCCTTTGCCGACGGGGCGACCCTGCCCTTTCGCGGCATCGTCCTCACCATCGCGCATGATTCCGCCGCGCCGCGCGCGCCGGCATGCGACGGCGTGCTCCTGCGGGTCGGCGGGCCGGCGGACACGCTGGCCGGGCGCGTCGATCGCTGGTTGCGGCAGCAGGCCCTGGCGGCGCTTCGGGAGGCGACCGCGCGCTATGCCGCGCGCGCCGGCGTCACCGTTTCGGGCGTTGCGATCGGCGACGCCCGCCGCCGCTGGGGCAGCTGCACGGCGACCGGCGCGATCCGGTACAGCTGGCGGCTGATCCTTGCCCCGCCGTTCGTGCTGGAGGCGACCGCCGCGCATGAAGTCGCGCATCGGGTCCATATGAACCACGGCCCGGCCTTTCACGCGCTGGTCGCGCAGCTGCTGGACGACGATCCGGCCCCGGCCATGGCGTGGTTGCGGCGCCACGGCGCGACGCTTCACTGGATCGGGCGTTCGACCTGACGGTACTGGTTTCGGCTCGATTGTTCGCGCGGCGTGATTTTGACGACGGGGGGCGGCGGGCCGTTATAGGCGCGGGGGGCGGGTACGACGACAGGTGGTCGCTGCTCAGCCGGTCGGCGGCTCGTCTCGCGTCCGGTCGGTTCGCGGGTCGGCTCACGCCGGGGCTCGCGCGGCTCGCGCCCGATCGCCCGGTCTATCCAGCCTTGGTCGAATCGTTCGGGTGCCGGTGCCGTCTCGCCCTCGTCGGCGGGATCGCCGAACTCTCCGCCCGGATAGGGTGCGCCCTCCACCCCCTCGCCCGGCTCGAGGGGATTACCGTCCGGGTCGACCAGCATTGCGCCATTGTCCGGCTCGCCCAGATAGGATTCGGCGTCCGGCTCGAGCTGCCATTCGGGCAGCGTGACCTCTGTGTCGAACGCCTCGACCGGGCGGTTGCGCACGGCCTTGCCCATGAAACTTGCAAAGGCCCGCGCCGGGGCGGTGCCGCCCTGCAATCCGCCGACGGGGCGCGAATCGTCGCGTCCCATCCACACGCCGGTGGTGATCCCGCTCGAAAAGCCGATGAACCAGCCGTCCTTGTTGAGCGTGGTCGTGCCGGTCTTGCCCGCGACCGGCCGGCCGATCTGCGCCGCCCGCCCGGTGCCGGTGGCGACCGCGGTCTGCAGCAGGTCGGTCATCTGCGCCGCCACGAACGGCGCGACCAGCACGCGCGACGTGTCGACCTTGTGCGCATAGATCGTCTCGCCATTGGCGGTCACGCGGGTGATGCCGAACGGGGTCACCGCAACGCCCTTCTGCGCGACCGAGGCAAAGGCGCGGGTCATGTCGATCAGCCGGACGTCCGATGTGCCCAGCACCATTGCCGGCTGGGTATCCACCGGCGTCGTGATGCCGAACCGGCGCGCCATGTCGGCGATGGTGACGAAGCCGATTTCCTGGCCCAGGCGCGCGGCGACCGTGTTGATCGAATAGGCGAAGGCGGTCCGCAGCGTCATTTCGCCGTTGAATCGCCCGGAACTGTTGCGCGGGCTCCACCCGTTGATCGTGATCGGGGCGTCGACGACCATGTCGGTCGGCTTGAAGCCGTTTTCGAGCGCGGCAAGATAGACGAACAGCTTGAACGCCGATCCGGGCTGGCGCGTCGCCTGGGTGGCGCGGTTGTAGATCGACGAAACATAATCCTTGCCGCCGACCATCGCCCGGACCGCGCCGTCGCGGTCGAGCGCGACCAGCGCGCCTTGCGACCCGGCGGGGGCAAAGGCGCGGATCGCGGTGTCGGCGTCGCGCTGCATCGACAGGTCGAGCGTGGTCCACACCTCCAGCGGCGCCTGGGTCTCGTCGATCAGGAGGTCGAGCTGGGGCAAGGCCCAGTCGGTGAAGTAGCGCACGCTGTTCTGCTTGGGCTCGGGGGCGAGCTTGACCGATTGCGGTGCCGCCGCCGCGGCTTCGCCGGCGGTGATCGCGCCGGTCTCGACCATCAGGTCGAGGACGACGCTGGCGCGGTCGATCGCGGCTTGCGCGTCCGCGGTCGGCGAATAGCGCGACGGCGCCTTGACCAGGCCGGCGATGACCGCGGCTTCCGACAGCGACAATTGCGTCGCCGGATGGCCGAAGAAGCGGCGCGATGCCGCGTCGATGCCATAGGCGCCGCCGCCGAAATAGACCTTGTTCAGGTATAGCTCGAGGATCTGGTCCTTGGTGAACTTGCGCTCGATCGCCAGCGCCAGCACCATTTCGCGCAGCTTGCGGCTGACATCGTATTTGTTCGACAGGAAAATCGTGCGCGCGACCTGCTGGGTGATCGTCGATGCCCCCTGCAGCCGGCGGCCGGTGCCGCGATTGTCGATCGCGAACTTGGCGATGCGGGCGAGCGCGATCGGATCGACGCCGGGATGCGCACGGAACCGGCGATCCTCGACCGCGATCATCGCGTCGCGCATCACCGGCGGGATGCGGTCATAGCCGATCCATTCGCCATAGCTTGGGCCGAGCGAGGCGATGATTGTGCCGTCGACCGCGCGCACCTGGATCATCTGGCCATTCTGCGATGATTTGAGCGCGGCGAAGCTGGGCAGCGACGCACGCGCGCTGAACACCGCGACAGTCAGCGCGATCAGTGCGAACAGGCCGACGATCGCGCCGGCCACGACCGTCCAGCCGAGGATGCGGCGCCAGCGGCGCGGTTTGGAAGCGGAACGTGCAGCCATCGAAGCGACGTGGATTAGGGGCTAAGTGCCCTGCCCACAAGCATCACGCGGCGTCGCTCGCCTCCCCCGCGCTCCGCGCCCGGAAATCGAGCGAGGCGGAGTTGATGCAGTAGCGCAGGCCCGTGGGCGGCGGGCCATCGGGAAAGACATGGCCGAGATGCCCGTCGCAGACCGCGCAGCGGACTTCGACGCGCCGCATGCCGTGGCTGTCATCGCCATGCTCGGTGACGTTGGCCGCGTCGGCCGGCTGGGTATAGCTCGGCCAGCCCGAACCCGAATCATATTTGTCGACGCTGTCGAACAACACGGTGCCGCATCCGGCGCAGCGATAGACGCCGTCGGCCTTGTTGTTGTTGTACCGCCCGGTGAACGGCGGCTCCGTCCCGGCTTCACGCAGGATGTGATAGGCCTCCGGCGACAGCTTCTTGCGCCACTCGGACTCGGACAGGTTGATCGTGGTCATGGCGCATGATGTGTGGTGTCGCGCTGCGCCCGTCAATCCACCTTTGCATCGCCTTGCGGTGCCGGTGCGGCCATGGCCCAATAGAGTTGCGCCGGCGGCACGTTACGCCACAGCATGTCGTGGTCGATCCGCGGAAAATGCGGGGCGAGGAACGCGCGGACCTTGGGTGAGAACTGATAGACGAGGAACGCGCCGCCCGGGCCAAGCACCTCCGCCGTCGCTGCCGCGATCTTGTCGCCGACGCCCGGTGGCAGCGTGGAAAAGGGCAGGCCCGACAACACATAGTCGGCGTGCTCGTGACCGTGTTCGCGCATGATGCGCCCGACATCCGCCGCCGATCCGTGCACCGCGATGAAGCGGGGATCGTGGATCGTCGCGCGCAGATAGGCGATGAAATCCGGGTTGGTGTCGATGACCAGCAGCGTCGCGTCGGGCGCCAGCCGGTCCAGCACCGGACGGCAGAACGTACCCACTCCCGGGCCATATTCGACGAACAGCCGCGTCCTCGACCAGTCGACCGGCTCCAGCATGCGACGGATCAGCACGCGCGACGACGGGATGATCGATCCCACCATCACCGGATGCTTCAGGAAACCGCGGAAAAACATCGCGGCCGCCGAGGGGGGCCGTTCGTGCCGTCGGGTCCGCGGCAGCGGGATTGAGGAATCACTATAGGTCATGGGAGCCACAAGAACGCGCAATGATTGGGAAAGTGTCACCGTCAGTCCCAAAATTGCAAAGACTTTGCAAGCTGGCGTATTTTGCCGCCGCGTCTGCCCCTGCTGCGCTTGCGCGTGTCACGCTTGCCATTATCGGCGCGCCGCGTCATGCGCGGGCCGTCATGCGCAACCGCCGCCGCGGCGAGATCGCCGTCATCTTCCAGTCGCGCCGCCGGCCCGGCGACGATGCCGCCTATGCCGCCGCGGCGCACGCGATGGAGGCGCTGGCGCGCGAACAGCCGGGCTATCGCGGCCATGAACATGCGCGCGGCGACGACGGTTTCGGGATCACGATCAGCTATTGGGCGGATGAAGCCAGCGCGATCGCCTGGCGCGACCATCCCGAACATCGTCGCATCCGCGATCTCGGCCGGGCGCACTGGTATGCGGATTATGAGACGATCGTGACGCGGGTCGAGCGTGACTATCGCTGGCAGGCGGAGTGAGGGATGGTCCGGTTCGATCGCACATTCGCGCTGCTTTTCACCGTCATGCTCGCGATCGCCGCGGGCAACACCGCGCTCCAGTCGGTGCTGCCGGCGCTCGGTCGATCACTCGGCGTCGCGGACAGCGCGGTGGCGGCGGCATTCTCGGTGTCGGCGCTGCTATGGGTCATCGCCGCGCCCTTCTGGGCGAACCGGTCGGACCGGACCGGGCGGCGGCTGATGGTCCTGGTCGGCATGACCGGCTTTTCGGTGTCGCTGTTCCTGTGCGGCATCTTCCTGGTCGCGGGCATCAACGGCTGGATCGCACCGTCGGTCGCGTTTCTGCTCTTCATCGGCGGGCGGCTGATCTACGGCACGTTCGGTGCCGCCGCGCCGCCCGCGGTCCAGGCACTGGTCGCCGGGCGGACCAGCCGGGAGGAACGGACGCGCGCCTTGTCGCTGCTCGCGTCCGCATTCGGGCTGGGGACGATCCTGGGCCCGGCCTTCGCGCCCTATCTGGTGCTCGGCCATGCCGGCCGGATCGAGATCGGCCTGGCGGGCCCGGCCTTCGTCTTCTGCGCGTTCGGCGTCCTCGTCACCCTCGCGGCCTGGCGATACCTGCCGCGCGACGGGGCGGTGGCCCATGCCACCGGTGCGGCGGCGAGCTATCCCTCGATCGGCGGCCAGAGCTCGGGCGCATCGGTTACCGCGGCCACCGCCGAACGGGGCGAGGCGGTCGGCTATTTCGATCGCCGCATCCGCACCTGGATCGTCATCGGACTGGCGATGGGCCATGCCCAGGCGATGACCGGCCAGGCGATCGGCTTTCTGGTGATCGACCGGCTCGCGCTCGCGCCCGCCGACGCGCTCCAGCCGACCGGCCTGGTGCTGATCATGGGTGCGGGCTCCGCACTGCTGGCGCAATGGGGGATTATCCCGCTGCTCGACCTGCGGCCGCGCCAGCTCGTGCTATGGGGCGTCACGCTGGCGGCCGCGGGCTCGGTGATGACGGGCCTTGCCACGTCGCTCTATGGCATCGCCACCGGCTTTGCGCTCGCCTCGCTCGGCTTCGGGTTCATCCGGCCGGGGTTTACCGCCGGCGCGTCGCTGGCCGTCGGTGCGGCCGCACAGGGATCGGTGGCGGGCAAGATCACCGCGATCAACGGCGCGGCGTTCGTGCTCGGTCCCTCGATCGGCGTCCTGCTCTACGAATATTGGCGGCCGCTGCCCTATCTGGTGGCGGCGAGCGTCCTCGTCCTGCTGCTCGGCTACGCAGCCGCGCGGCTCAGTCGGGGCGATCGCGCGGCGCCAGCATCCCCGGCGCGATGAAGCCGATCGGCTGCAACGCCACCGCGTCCTGCTTCAGCCGCGCCTGCATCGCTTCATAGTCACGCTCGACTTCCGGCGAGACCGAGGCGCGCGAATCGGCCAGCGCCGCGTCGAAATCGGCGCGGGTCACGTCGTCCGCCCCCATCGACCGGCGCAGCGCGAACAATCCGGCACGCCGGACCACGTCGGCCAGGTCGGCACCGGTGAACCGCTCGGTCCGGGCCGCCAGGTCGTCCAGATCGACGTCGGCGGCGAGCGGCATCTTCGCGGTCTGGATGCCCAGGATGCGCGCACGCCCGGCCGCGTCGGGCAGCCCGACATAGACCAGCTCGTCGAACCGCCCGGGACGCAGCAGCGCCGGGTCGATCAGGTTTGGGCGATTGGTCGCGCCGATCACCACCACCGCCTGCAGGTCCTCCAGCCCGTCCATCTCGGCCAGGATCGTGTTGACGACGCGCTCGGTCACCTGCGGCTCGCCCATGCCGCCGCCGCGCGCCGGCACCAGCGAATCGAGTTCGTCGATGAAGATGACGCACGGTGCCACCTGCCGCGCGCGCGCGAACAGCTTGGCGATCTGCTGCTCGCTCTCGCCATACCATTTGCTCAGCAGGTCGGACGATTTGGTGGCGATGAAATTCGCTTCCGCCTCGCGCGCCACCGCCTTCGCCAGCAACGTCTTGCCGGTGCCCGGCGGGCCATAGAGCAGGAAGCCCTTGGCCGGCCGGATGCCCAGCCGGCGGAAAGCCTGCGGGTTCTTGAGCGGCAGCTCGACGCCTTCCTTCAGCCGGATCTGCGCATCGTCCAGCCCGCCGACATCCTCCCACCGCACGCGCGGCGCCTCCACCATCACCTCGCGCATCGCCGACGGCTGGACGCGCTTCAGCGCCTCCAGGAAATCGCGGCGCGTGACCGACAGCGTGTCGAGCACCTCGGGCGGGATGCCGCCTTCGGCCAGGTTGAGCCGCGGCATGATCCGCCGCACCGCCTCGATCGCCGCCTCGCGGGTCAGCGCGCCCAGATCCGCCCCGACAAAGCCATAGGTCGTCTGCGACAGCTCGTTGAGGTCGACATCCTCGGCCAGCGGCATGCCGCGCGTATGGATGCCCAGGATTTCGCGCCGGCCGCGCTCGTCGGGCACGCCGACGATGATCTCGCGGTCGAAGCGGCCGGGACGGCGCAGCGCCTCGTCGATCGCTTCGGGCCGGTTGGTGGCGGCGATCACCACCACGTTGGCGCGTGCCTCCAGCCCGTCCATCAGCGTCAGCAGCTGCGCGACCAGCCGCTTCTCGGCTTCGCCCGTCACCTGACCGCGCTTGGGCGCGATCGAATCGATCTCGTCGATGAACAGGATCGACGGCGAGGACTTGTTGGCTTCCTCGAACACGTCGCGCAGCCGCTTTTCCGACTCGCCATAGGCCGAACCCATGATCTCGGGCCCGTTGATCAGGAAGAATGCCGCATCGCTTTCGTTGGCGACCGCGCGGGCAAGCCGCGTCTTGCCGGTGCCCGGCGGCCCGTGGAGCAGCACGCCCTTGGGCGGATCGACGCCCAGACGCTGGAACAGCTCGGGATAGCGCAGCGGCAGCTCGACCATCTCGCGCAGCTGGTCGATCGTCGCGCTCATGCCGCCAATGTCGTCATAGGTCACATCGGCGCGGCGGCTGTCCTGCGGCTCCTCATAATCGGCGCGCAGCTCGATCTCGGTGTCGGCATCGATATGGACGACGCCGCGCGGGCTGGTGCCCAGCACGACCATCCGGATTTCCTGCAGCGCATAGGCGGGCGCGCGGGGAAATTGCGCGATGCTCGGGGGAAAATCGTCGACGCGCTGCTGGCCGACGGTGGCGACCACGTCGCCCTGGCACAGCGGCCGGCCGACAAAGGTGCGCTTGAGCGCGGTGCCCGATCCCTGGAGCCGCAGGTTCTTTTGTGCAGGCGCAAAGACGACCCGGGTCGCCGGCTTCGATTCGGCGCGGCGGATTTCGACGAAGTCGCCCGACCCGACGCCCGCATTGGCGCGCTGAAGCCCGTCGATGCGCAGGATCTCGAGCCCCTCGTCTTCGGGATAGGGCAGCACCGCGCGCGCCGGGGTCGCGCGCTTGCCGACGATCTCGATCACATCCCCCTCGGCCAGGCCGAGCGCGGCCATCAACGCGCGGGGCAGGTGGGCGAGGCCGCGGCCGCTGTCCTCGGCACGCGAATGCGCGACCTGAAGCCGGCGGACTTGTTGTTCTTCATCGGCCATGCGCGCCCCCTTGTCGGTCTGGGTTCAAACGCGCCAAGTGGGGTGTCGGTCCCAGCGAGTCGAGGGGGCCTCTTGCGAAAAAAAGGGCCGGTCCCGAAGGACCGGCCTTGAAAGTTTTAGGAGAGGATGCCTGAAAGGCCTCACCTATGTGCGCTGCGTCATCCTTTTGTGCAAGTGCGAAAAGAACAAAGCCGATTGCAAGTTTCGCAATCGGCGACAAACGATCGCAATCGCCGGTTCGGCCGCTTGTCTGTTCCCGCACCGCACCGCACAATGATCTGCCATGCGCCGCCTTCCTCCCCTGACCGCGATCGAAGCGTTCGTCCATGTCGCGCGCCTGGGCTCGCTCAAGGCCGCGGCGAGCGAGCTTGCGCTGTCGTCGCCCGCGCTCAGCCGCCGGGTCCAGGCGCTGGAACGTTTCGTGGGGAAGGCGTTGTTCGAGCGCCGGCATCAGGCAATGGTCCTCAATGCCGACGGGGAACGGCTGCTGGCGCAGATCGCCCCTGCGCTCGATACGCTGGCCGATGCGGTCGAAGCCATGTCGACCGGCGGCGACGTGCTGCGGCTGCGCCTGGCTGTCCTGCCACTCTTTGCCTCGCAGCGGCTGATGCCACGCCTGGGCGACCTGCGTCGCCAGCATCCGCGCCTCCATCTCGATGTCGATACGACGAGCAACGCGCTCGCCCGGCTCGGCGACGGGATCGACGCAGCGATCGTGCTGGCGCCCGCGGTCGATCCGCAATTCCACAGCGTTCGGCTCGACCGCAACCGCGTCTATGCGATCGGCGCGCGCGCGCTGGTCGAGGGGGATGCGCCGGTGCGCCATCCCGCGCAGATGGCGGGCCTGACCGCGCTGGTGCATCGCGACATGCCCAACACCTTTGCCGAATGGCGCGTCGCCATGGGGGTTCCCGACCTCGAGCCGCTGGCGATCGATCATTTCGATTCGGGCGCGTTGATGCTGGAGGCCGCCGCGCTCGGCATCGGCGTCGCGTTCATGCTCGAATCGCATTTCGAGGGCGCGCGCGACGACCGGCTCGTCCGCCTGTTCGACGCCGCGGTCGACAGTGCCTACAGCTACTGGTTCGTCTGTCGCCGGCGCGCGCTCGATCAGCAGCCGGTCCGGCTGTTCCACGACTGGCTGGTCGCGACCGTCGCCACGACCGCGGAGTAATCCGAAAACAGGCGGCTCGGGTCAGACCTGATCGTCACCCCGGGCCTGTGCCGGGGTCCACCGTGCCGCCTTCACCGCGCCGGCAATCATGACATGACCCAAACCGCACACAGCGCCGTTGCCAGCACCGATTGCGCCCTGTCGAGAGGTAGACCCCGGCATAAGGCCGGGGGGACAGGTGAGGTCTGGCGTTCGTTCAGCTCAACCGCGATCGGGGCCAAAAGGCTTCAAGCCGCGCCGGCCTTTACGATCTTGCCCGGATTGCGCGGCGGCTCGCCCTTGGGCAGCGCATCGACATGGTCCATGCCGTCGGTCACTTCGCCCCAGACGGTGTACTGGCCGTCGAGGAAGGTCGCATCGTCCAGGCAGATGAAGAACTGGCTGTTCGCGCTGTGCGGATCGGCGGTACGCGCCATCGAACACACGCCGCGGACATGCGGCTCGCGGCTGAACTCGGCGCGCAGATTGGGCTCGTCGGATCCGCCCATGCCGGTGCCGGTCGGATCGCCCCCCTGCGCCATGAATCCGTCGATCACGCGGTGGAACACCACCCCGTCGTAAAAGCCGCGATTGGCCAGCGTCGCGATCCGGGCGACATGGCCGGGGGCGAGGTCGGGGCGCAGCCGGATGGTGACGTCGCCGGTGTCGAGCGTCAGGGTCAGGGTGGTGAATTCGGACATCGGTGCAGCTCCACGCGGCGAAAGGAATGAACGCCCCCTAGGCGCGGCTGGGCGTCCAGGCAAGGCGGGCCGCGGCCGTCGGTTGTTCGCGCGCCGCCGACGCGCTAGGGCGGGGCTGGAGTGACACGCGCGACCGGGGAGGGGCGGGGGATGAGCGAACGGGAATACGCCCCCGGTGCGATCGCGACCGAAAGCGGGCTGGACGCCGACGATCGCCTGAAACCCGAATTCGTGCGCTCGGTGCTCGACCTCGTCGCCACGGGGGATGAGGAGGGCGCGCGCGACCGCGTCGCGCCCCTCCACCCGGCCGACATCGCCGACCTCGTCGAACTGACCCCCAATGACGATCGCCCCGCGCTGGTCGCGGCGATCGCCCCGCTGATCGACGGCGACGTGCTCGCGGAAATGAACGACTGGGTGCGCGATGTGCTGATCGACGCGCTCGAGCCGCGCCAGCTCGCCGACATGGCGTCAGAGCTCGACACCGACGACGCGGTCGCGATCATCGAGGATCTGGGCGAGGAGGATCAGCGCGCGGTGCTGCGCGCGCTCGACCCCGACGATCGCGCCGCGATCGAGGAGGCGCTGAGCTATCCCGAGGAATCGGCCGGCCGCCTGATGCAGCGCGAGCTCATCGCGGTGCCCGAACATTGGTCGGTCGGCGACGTGCTCGACTATCTGCGCGCCGACGACCAGCTCACCACCGATTTCTGGGAAGTGTTCGTGGTCGATCCGGCGCATCATCCGGTCGGCACCTGCAACCTGTCCTGGATCCTGCGCACCCCGCGCGTCGTCGCGATCAGCGACGTGATGAAGCGCGAGCAGACTCTGATTCCGGTCGATATGGACCAGGAGGAAGTGGCGCTGCGCTTCCAGAAATACGCGCTCATTTCCGCGGCGGTGGTCGATGCCAATGGCCGGCTGGTCGGCATGATCACCGTCGACGACATCGTCCACATTATCCAGGCCGAAGCGGGCGAGGACGCGCTGCTGCTGTCGGGCGCCGGCGATGGCGACATCAACGAACCGGTTCGCGACACCTATCGCGCGCGCGTGCGCTGGCTGATCGCCAACCTGTTCACCGCATTGGTCGCCGCCACGATCATCACCCAGTTCGAGGATACGATCGCGGCGATGGTCGCGCTCGCCGCGCTGATGCCGATCGTCGCGGGTGTCGGCGGCAATGCCGGCACCCAGACGCTGGCGGTGACGGTGCGCGCACTGGCGACCAATCAGCTGACCCCGGCCAACACCTTGTGGGCGGTGCGGCGCGAGGTTGCGATCGCGGTGCTCAACGGCGCGACGGTGGCACTGGTGATCGGGGTGGGGGTCGGCCTGTTCTTCGCCAATCCGCTGCTCGGTCTGGTCATCGGCACCGCGATGCTCGCCAATATCGTCATCGCGGGGCTGGCCGGCGTGGTCGTGCCGCTCACGCTCGAACGTTTCCGCGCCGACCCCGCGATCTCGTCGTCGATCTTCGTGACGATGGTGACCGATTCGATGGGGTTTCTGGTGTTCCTGGGCCTCGCGACCGTCAGCGGCCTGGTCGGATAGCGCCGCCGAAATACCGTCTTGATCGCTGCCGCCGTGCCGCCCAGATCAGTCCGGTGCCGCTTCACCTGACCAAAGTCGCCTATGGCGCCGACTCGCTCGACACGCTCCAATCCTGGTTCGCGGGCCGCGAAGCGGCGGGCGGCGCGTCGCTGACCACCCGCTATCTGCCCAAGCGGCATGCGGAGATCGTCGGCGGCTCGCTCTACTGGATCCTGAAGCACCAGCTCGTCGCTCGCTCCGCCATCCTCGGCTTTGGCGACGCGGAGGGCGGCCGGGTGGCGATCCATATCGACCCGCGCCTCGTGCTCGTCCAGGCCCGCCCGAAGCGCGCGCATCAGGGCTGGCGCTATCTGGAGGCCAAGGATGCGCCCCCCGATCTCGGCTCGGGCACGGCGAGCGTCGCGGAGCTTCCTGCCGATCTCGTCGGCAAGCTGGCGGGACTGGCGTTGATCTGACGCGCACGGCCGCAGGGCCGGTCTTTTGCGCGGACTTGTCGCCACGAAGCGGCTTTCCGCCAAGTTTCTTGCCGGTCGACCGGCATTACGTCATTTTTCGCGGATGCAGTCGGGCTACGCCAGATATGCCTTTGCCCAGCCGACGGCGCGCACCTGGCGCGAGCGGGCCATTTCCGCCTCGCTGTCCGCTGCAATCCTTTTCCTGCTCGGGCTGTTGCTGTTCACGCTCGGTGTCCCGCCCGTCATCGCCCCGGCGGTGGAGGCACCGTTGCTGACCGAGTTTGTCGTGCTGCCCCGCATGCCGGCCCCCGAGCGTCGGGCCCAGGCCGAGCCCGACGTTCCGCGCCGGACCGTAAGCGGCGGCAGCCCGAGGCCGGCGGGTCCGCCGGACGCTGTCCGGCATCCGGCCGCCGCAAGGGGTGCGCCGCCCGATCCGCCGACCGACCCGCCACTGAAGCTGACCGAGGTGCCGCTGGTGCCGCCGCTCCCCTTGCCGCTGCCATCGATCGACGACGGGACCGCGCGCGCTGGCCGCGGCACTGCCGACGGTGCCGGTTCGCTCGGGTCTGGAAACCAGGGCCTTGGTGGCACTGGAAGCGGGCGCGGCCGGCGGGCCGGCGATGGCGATGGCGCCGCGCCGACGATCGTGCCGCCGCGATGGGTGTTCATCCCGACCGAACGGGACCTGGCACCGTTTGTGCCAGCGGCCGCCCGGCGCGCGCGGGCATCGGGGACGGTCTATCTTGCGTGCCAGGTGATGAAGTCGCGGCGCTTGCACAACTGCAGGATATTGTCGGAGCAGCCGTCGGATATGGGATTCGGTTCGGCATCGCTCGCCGCGTCACGCAATTTCCGCGTCTACCCGGAAATCAGGGACGGCAAGGCCGTCAACAATGTCTGGGTGGGCTTTCCGATCGACTGGACGTTCAAGCCCTGACCACCGCCTCGCGATCGCGCTCGGCCCGGCTCTTTTTCGTCGCCGCGGTCTTCAGCTGGCCGCACGCGGCATCGATGTCGCGGCCGCGCGGGGTGCGGACGGGGGCGGAAATGCCGGCTTCGAACACGATGTTGGAGAAGGACTTGATCCGCTCGGGCGTCGAGCATTCGTAATCGGTGCCCGGCCACGGGTTGAACGGGATCAGGTTGACCTTGGCGGGCAGGCGATAGCGGCGCAGCAGGCGGACCAGCTCGTGCGCGTCGGCGTCGCTGTCGTTCTTGTCGCGGATCATCACATATTCGAACGTGATCCGCCGCGCATTGTTGGCGCCGGGATAGTCGGCGCATGCCTGCAGCAGTTCCTCGATCCCGTATTTGCGATTGAGCGGCACGAGCTCGTCGCGCACGTCCTTGGTCACCGCGTGGAGCGACACCGCCAGGTTGACGCCGATCTCCTCGCCCGCGCGTGCCATCATCGGCACGACGCCGCTGGTCGACAGCGTGATCCGCCGCTTGCTCAGCGCCAGCCCGTCGCCGTCCATCACCAGCCGGAGCGCGTCGCGCACCGCGTCGAAATTATAGAGCGGCTCGCCCATTCCCATCATCACGATGTTGGTCAGCATCCGCCCGTCGGGGCTGGACGGCCATTCGCCCAGCGCATCGCGCGCCAGCATCACCTGGCCAACGATCTCGCCCGGCGTCAGGTTGCGGACCAGCCGCATCGTGCCGGTGTGACAGAAGCTGCAATTGAGCGTGCAGCCGACCTGGCTCGATACGCACAACGTGCCCCGATCGGCATCGGGGATGAACACCATCTCGAAATCCTGCGCGCCCTGGCCGTCGCCGGCATCGGCCCGCAACAGCCATTTGCGCGTGCCGTCGCTCGATACCTGTGCCTCGACCACCTCGGGGCGGCCGATCACGAACCGTTCGGCGAGCCAGGGATGCTGGGCCTTGGCGATATCGGTCATCACCGCGAAATCGGTCGCGCCGCGATTATAGATCCAGTGCCACAATTGCTTGGCACGCAGCTTGGCCTGCTTCGCCTCCATCCCCGCGGCGATCAGCGCCTCGCGCACGCCCTCGCGCGGCAGCCCGATCAGGTCGACGCGACCATCGGCGCGCACCGCCGGGCCACGCGGCACGGGCACGGGGTCGATACGCCCGGGGGCGGGCATGGGCACGGTCGATGGGGAAAGCATCGCGGCCATATAGTCGTCTCGCACGACTTTCGCCAGCATGGGCGCCAGCATCGCCGCCAGCCCGCCGGGTCAGCTGCGCGCGACGCTTCCCGAACAGGCCAGCACCGCCGCATCGATCGCCGTCGCCGCGCCGTCGAGCGCATAGACATCGGCAAAGGGCACGCCGGTCGCGGTCACGCTCTCGATGCTCAGGCTGCGCGCGGTGCGCATCGCGGCGATGATCGCGCGGTCGGTCGCGGCATCGGGTGCCCACGCGTCGGTCGGTCCCGCAAGCAGGGCAAAGCGGCGCTCGCCGACCGCCAGGGTGACGCGCGCGCGGCGGTCGACCGCACGGCTCAGCCGGACATGCAGCTGGCCGCGCGCGCCGGTGCCGGGCCAGCGCGCTATGCTCAGGAACGGGCGCCATGCACGGCTGCGCGGCGATCGCACCGGCCGGCTGATCGCAAAGCATCGGCGCGGCGCGTCGTCGCGAAACGCGCCCCAGCGGCCGTGCACGCCGATCGTCTCGCGCGCCGCCTGCGCCGGCATTGCGGTCAGCAACGCGGGAGCGATCAGCAACGCGGGGGCGATCATCAGCGCGCGACCCCTCATGCGTGCCCGCCGCCATCGCCGCGATGGATGACATGCTCGACGCCGCGCGCGATCCGCACGATCGATCCCTGCGGCAATCCGGGGGCGACGGGCGCGCCCAGCGTGGTCGCCGGGGCCAGTCCCGTCATCACGCCGCGCAGCACGCGGCTGGACACGCCGTGCATGATGACCAGCCGGTCGCCGGGGTCGGCGTCGGTCGCCTCGAGCCACGACGTCACGCGGGCCGCGATCTCGGGATAGGTCTCGCCATCTGGCGCGGGGCGCAGCGACCGCGCCTCCGGGTCGATCACCGATCCCGCCTCGGCGATCACCGCGTCATAGCTGCGCCCGCCCCAGCTGCCCATGCCGATCTCGACCAGCCGCGCATCGACCTGCGCGGCGTGCCAGTCGAGCTCAAGGTGCTCGGCGATCACCGCCAGCGTCTGGAGCGCGCGCCCGGTCGGCGACGACCACAGCGTCAATGCGGGCCTCGGCCCCAGCAGCGCGCGCAGCCGTGCGCCCATCGCGTCGGCCTGGGCAAAGCCGGCGCGGGTTAGCGGGGTGTGGAGCTGCTCGCCCTGCAACCGGCGCGTCGCGTTGAACACGGTTTCGCCATGCCGGGCGATGAAGTCGCGGCCCGGCCGGTTCCGGGTCGCCGTCGCGTGATCTGCCATCGCCGCCATTTCAACCCCCTGTGGCGCAAAAGCAACGGAAATCCTTGTTTATCTGGGGTTCATGCAACGCCTTCGCGCGCTCCCTAGTTAGCGCCTCCCACCCCGCGATCGGGGTGTGGAAGTTCAGGAGTATCTATGCGTTACGTATTTCTCGTCGCCCTCGCCGCCACGTCGGCCTTGGCCACGCCCGCTTTTGCCCAGGACGCTGACCCGACCTTCACGGGGCCGCGGATCGCGGTGCTCGGCGGCTATGACGGCATCCGCCCCGGCAGCAGCGAGGACAGCGATCTCGAAGGCGACGACCAGACGGTCGACGGCTTCCTCTATGGGGTCGAGGCCGGCTACGACATCGCGATCGGCTCGCGTGCCGTGATCGGCGCCGACCTGGAATATTCGGATTCGACCGGCAAGGTCGAAACCGACACCGCCGATCCCGAATTTTTCGACTTCGGCCGGGTCAGCACCGGCCGCGACCTCTATGTCGGCCTGCGCGCCGGCCTGCGCGCGGCGCCCAACACGCTGGTCTATGCCAAGGGCGGCTACACCAATGCCCGCCTGAACGTGCGCGCCAATGACGGCACCACCGAATTCCGCGAGAATTTCGAGGTGGACGGCTGGCGTCTGGGTGCGGGGCTGGAGCAGGCGCTGGGCCCCAACGCGTTTGCCAAGGTCGAATACCGCTATTCGAACTACTCGAACGCGAATTTCGAATTTGCCGACGGCGCGGTCAGCGGCGACTTCGACATCGATACCGACCGGCACCAGGTCGTCGCCGGGCTCGGCTGGCGGTTCTGAGGACCGATGCACCGCCCCGGGGAACCATGCCCCGGGGCGGCGTCACAAAATCGTCGGGAAGGGCCGGGGCCGCTTGCTCCGGCCCTTTTTCACGTTAGAGATGAACGGGTGGCGAAGCGCCACGCCCGCGGGCCCACGCCCGCTGGGACAGGAAGAATAGGGCGCGCACCGGGGGTTTTGGGACAATGAAGGCGACGATCGAACGCGCAACCTTGCTCAAGGGGCTGAGCCACGTGCATTCGGTGGTCGAGCGGCGCAACACCATCCCGATCCTGTCCAACGTGCTGATCGATGCGACCGGCCAGGGCGTGATCCGCCTGATGGCGACCGACCTCGATCTCCAGATCGACGAGACGCTGCCCGCCGCGATCGACCAGGCCGGCGCGATCACCGTGCCCGCGCACATGTTGTTCGACATTGCGCGCAAGCTGCCCGAGGGCGCACAGGTCCAGCTGTCCGCCGCGGAGGGCCGGCTGACCGTCGTTGCCGGGCGCGCGCGCTTCAACCTCTCGACGCTGCCGCGCGACGATTTCCCGGTGATCGCCGAGGGTGAACTGCCGACCAGCTTCGAGCTGTCGGCGGAACTGCTCAAGCAGATCATCGACAAGACGCGCTTTGCGATCTCGACCGAGGAGACGCGCTATTATCTGAACGGTATCTTCCTGCACGTCAGCGAGGATGGCGGCGCGGCCGGCCAGCCGGTGCTGAAGGCGGCGGCGACCGACGGCCACCGGCTTGCCCGCGTCACCGTGCCGCGTCCGGACGGCGCGGATGCGATGCCCGACGTCATCGTGCCGCGCAAATGCGTGAACGAACTCAGGAAGCTGCTCGACGAGGTCGACGGTTCGGTCGGCGTGTCGCTGTCGGGATCGAAGATCCGCTTCGATCTCGGCCAGGCGATCCTGACCTCGAAGCTGATCGACGGCACCTTTCCGGACTATAACCGCGTCATCCCGACCGGCAACGACAAGCTGCTCAAGCTCGATCCCAAGAGCTTCATGGCCGGGGTCGACCGCGTGTCGACGATCGCCACCGAAAAGGCGCGCGCGGTCAAGATGGCGCTCGACCGTGACAAGGTGACGCTGTCGGTGACCAGCCCCGAACATGGCGCCGCGGCGGAGGAAGTCCCCGGCGACTATGCGTCGGAATCGTTCGAGATCGGCTTCAACAGCAAATATCTGATGGACATTCTCGGCCAGATCGAAGGCGACACGGTCGAGGTACACCTGGCCGACGCCGGATCGCCGACGCTGATCCGCGAGAATGACAAGTCCGCCGCGCTCTATGTGCTCATGCCCATGCGGGTGTGACGACGCCGATTCGGGGCGTGATGACCTATGATTGACCCGCTCTTTCTGAGCGGCTGACCGAATGCAGATCGTCTCGAAACGGAGTCTGTTTTTTTCGCGTCACCCCGGCCTTGCGCCGCGGTCCCGCTGCCTGATCCAGCGCAGAAGATAGCGGCTCCCGGCGCAATGCCGGGGCGACGCGCAAATCCGCGTATCGCCTCGACCGATATGCATATCGGGTCAGACCCGCGCCAGGCCGAGCCGCACGCCGACGACCATCGACGCGACCAGATAGACCGCCATGGTCACGATCGCGGCGATCCAGGTGCCGAAATCGGGCAGCAGGCCGATCCGCGCCAGCGCTGCCCAGGTGAACAGGGCGAGCTGCAGGCCCCAGAAGCACGCGGCCCCCGTCTGGACGATCATGGTCCGGGTCAGTTCATCGCTCATCCGCCACAGCCGCCCGTTCAGCCAGGTCTGTGCGACGATCAGGGCGAGCAGCGCGATCGCGGTCAGGCTGCGCGCGGTGTCGGTCAGTTCGGCCGCCACCGCCAGCGGAGGCACCGCGAGGACCGCGCCGGCGATGACGCACACCACCGCCTGGATGCGTGCCGACCGGATCGCGGCCGGATCGACCGGATCGGTATCGCCGGGCTCGCGCTGTTCGACCGCGCGCGCGAACCAGGCGCTGCGCGTGGAGACGATCGCGACCCAGACGCCCATCAGGACCAGCAGGAACGCCAGCGCCAGCGCCATCACGTCCGCCGGCGGTATCGGCTCGACCCCGTCGAACAGGCCGTTCTGCGCGATCAGTCGACCGACCGCATAGCCGGCGACACCGCCCAGCGCGGCGAGCAGGGCGATGCGCAGCAGCTTCGCGCGCAGGCTCAATTCACGCATTGGGAGCCCCGGCAGGTTCCCATTCGTCAAGGAAGATGGCATCGACAGGCACTCCGAAAATCTTGGCCATGCGCAGCGCGAGCGGCAGGCTCGGGTCGTATTTGTCGGTCTCGACGGCGTTGATCGTCTGACGCGATACGCCCAGCCGCTGGGCAAGATCGCCCTGACTGATCGCCATCTCCGCCCGCAACACCCGCAACCGGTTCTTCACCCGTCCCTCACCGCATCGATCCGCGCCGAAGGTGACAACCATTGCCGACCTTCTGACAAGAGCTCTTTACATGATTCGCATGAAATGTCCAGAGCTCTTGTCACCCTTTCGACTTGTGTCGGTCGCCATGATCTATTAACAGTTATGTCAGTAACGGGGACGACATGGCAACGACCTTCGATACGAACGTGAATCCCGGCATTCCGACGCGGCGCGACTGGGGGGCGGCGTGGCGCGCGCTGCGCCGGCTGCTCGCCGACGGCAACGACACGGTTCAGGTGTTCCGCATCATGCGCGCGCTCAACAGCGACACCTCGCACCGCAATTATCGCCGGCTGCTGTCGACGCCGCAGGGCGGGCGAATCGCTTATGCCCGGGTCGAACTCGCCCGGCGCTTCGCCGACCGCGAATGGCTCGCGTCGCTGCCTGCGGACAGTGTCGGCGCGGCGTATCTCGCCTTTCTCGACCGCACCGGCTTTTCCCCGGATGGCCTCGCCGATATCGCCAATGCCGACAATGAAGGCTGGCGCGACGCGCCGCATCCCTATGCGTGGTTCGGCCGGCGCGAGCGCGACATCCACGACATCTGGCACGTGCTGACCGGCTATACCGCCGAGGAGCATCTGGGCGAAGCCTGCCTGGTCGCGTTCAGCTATGCGCAGACCGGCGGTCTCGGCTGGGCGTTCATCGGCGCGGGCGCGGCGCTCAAGAGCCTGCGCGTCACCGGCGAACGCCATTTCGCCGCCGCGGTGTGGGAAGGCTATCGCCATGGCAGGCGCGCCGCCTGGCTCCATGCCCAGGATTACGAGGCACTGCTCGCCGAACCCCTTGCCGCCGCGCGCCGACGTCTCGACATCGCCGAACCCGTCAAATACCGGGCCGCCCAGGCGCGGCTGGCCGAACAGGGCACGCCGGGCATCTGAGCCTTCCGCGCGGGCCGGCCGCGCGATCCAGGCTCAGCGTTGCTGGTAGATGATCGTATTGCCGCTCGGGTCGTCAATATAGACCTCGCGCGTGCCCCAGCTCTGGTCCAGCGGACCTGCATGGACCGGCGAATCCGCGCGCGTCGGCACCGCCAGCCCGCGATCGACGAAAGCGGCGAACCGCGCGTCGATATCGTCGCAGACAACGATGAACGACGCGCCGCCCGCCGCGCGGTCGCCATGCGCCAGGTTCAGCTGCACCTCGTCGGCACCCCTGCGCAGCACGGCATGGAATGGCGCGTCATCCGGTGTGGCCACGACCAGCGCGAAGTCGAGCAGGTGCGTGAAGAAGGCGATCGCCTCCGGCACGTCGCGGACGATCAGCACGGGGATCATCATCGCAGGCGCCGAAATCGACCGACCGGGAATTGCACGCCCGCCAATGGCCCCAGGCTCAGCGCGCGTCGCCGTTCGCAGTCTTCTGTTCCCAGAATTTCTGGACGATCGCCCAGCCTTCCTCGGCGGTTTCGACAAAGGTGATGAGGTCGAGGTCGCGCGGGCTGATCACGCCTTCCTCGCACAGCGCCTCGAAATTGACGACGCGCTCCCAGAACTCGCGGCCGTAGAACAGGATGGGGATGCGATCGACCTTGCCGGTCTGAATGAGCGTCAGCAGCTCGAACGATTCGTCGAACGTGCCGAAGCCGCCGGGGAACACCGCGACCGCGCGCGCGCGCAGCAGAAAGTGCATCTTGCGAAGCGCGAAATAGTGGAACTGGAATGACAGACCCGGCGTGACATAGGGGTTGGGTGCCTGTTCATGCGGCAGGACGATGTTGAGTCCGATCGATTCGGCCCCGACATCCTGCGCGCCGCGATTGGCGGCTTCCATGATCGAAGGCCCGCCGCCCGAACAGACGACGAAATGGCGCTGGCCGGCTTCGTCGCAGGCGCACTGACTGCTGATACGGGCAAGCTCGCGGGCGACCTCGTAATAATGCGACTTGGCGATCAATCGCTCGGCGATCCGGCGCGCATTGTCATCGCTGGCGATGTCGCGCAGCGCCTCCGCCTTGGCCGGCTCGGGGATGCGCGCCGAGCCATAGAAGACGAAAGTCGATGCGATCTTCGCCTCGTCGAGCAGCAGCGCGGGCTTGAGCAGCTCGAGCTGAAATCGCACCGGGCGCAAATCCTCGCGCAACAGGAACTCCATGTCCTGGAACGCCAGTCGATAGGCGGGGTGCGCGGTCTGGGGCGTGTCGTGCGGGGCGGCGCGCGCGGCTTCGGCTTCTTCTTCGGCGCGGCGGAACACGCGGCTGGGAACTCGGGTCTCGGTCATGCGCGCGGCTTTATCGCCTGTTCCGGCAAAGCGAAAATGGTTTCAGCGGCAAAACGGCTTGCCGCCCAGGTCGAAATGAAAGTGGTTGTAATGCGCAGCGTTATATTCGGGGCCGAGCACGGTGGTGAAGCGCCGGCACGCCGAGCGGTGGACGATGCGCAGAAACTCCTGTTCTTGAGGGTCGTCGGCGCGCCAGCCCTGTTCGACCGAGACGCGGCGGCCATCGGCCAGCACGAAGGCGGCGACATCCACCGCGTTGGCCAGGCCGTGCTGCGAAATCTTGCCCGCCGTCGCCGGACCGCCGCCATTGATGCCGCGACAGGAATAGGTGCCGAACGTCTCGACGCGCATCACGTCGCTGCCCAGGATCTGGCGCGCCGCCGGGCGGACGCCGTTGAACACCCAGGCGACGAAATGCCGGGCGAGCGGGCAGCGCATCGATTTGAGCCCGACCGTCGGCGTGCCGTAATCGAGCAGCTGGATCGCGCCGGTGACGATGCAGCCGCTGCCATAATCGCGGTCGGGCAAGGGCGAATAGCGGACGCCCAGCGCGGTCAGATCGGCCATGCACGCCCGCGTCGCCGCCGGATCTGGGTCGATCGCGGGAACCGGCCCGCTGGCGCGCGGGCGGATCGCGGGGCGCGGCGGCGGCTCGGGCGAGCGTTCGCCGGCGCAACTGGCGAGGAGGATGGCGAGCGTGACGGCGACGAGGGCCCGTCGTTGCCAACGCATTCTTGAATCGATCATGCCGCCCCGGAACCACAACTCAACACTAACCGCACTTAAACGCCATGAGACCCGTTCGTGTCGAGCGAAGTCGAGACGCGTGGTGCATCGGGCACGTTTCGCGACTTCGCTCGAACCAAAGGGTGTTGACGGGTTGAACCCAGCTCCACGCTATCCGCCACCCGAGCCGACCCCCCTGTCACCCCGGCCTCGTGCCGGGGTCCACCACGCGACAGGCGCGCCCGCCCGACTGGCGCGTGCGCCCGCGCACCATATCCGGGAAAGCTCGCGCGGGTGGGGGTCCGGACCCCGGCACGCGGCCGGGGTGACGATGAGAAGGGGGTTGTCCGTCGTTGCCGCGCTCCCGACGTCGGCACCCCGGCCGCTCGCCCGCGACCGCACCACGACAGAAAATTACTCGAAACGAGCGATTGACTTCGCCGCGCGCGGCTCTAGGGCCGACGGCGGGCCACGCGGTCCCAACGCCGCGCGTGCTCTCTGCAAGGAGAGACTGACATGACTGACCTCGCCACCGCCGGCGCCACCCTTGCGCCTGCCAAGCCCGCCACCCGTCCGGCGCGCCCCTATTTCTCCTCCGGCCCCTGCGCCAAGCCCCCCGGCTGGGATGCCGCCAAGCTCGCCGGCGCCTCGCTCGGCCGTTCGCACCGCTCGAAAATCGGCAAGCAGCGCCTGCAATATGCCATCGACCTGATGCGCGAGCTGCTCAAGCTGCCCGACACCCACCGCATCGGCATCGTTCCCGGCTCCGACACCGGCGCCTATGAAATGGCGATGTGGACGATGCTCGGCGCGCGGCCCGTCACCGCGCTCGCCTGGGAAAGCTTCGGCGAGGGCTGGGTGACCGACGCGGTCAAGCAGCTTAGGCTCGATCCCACCGTCATCCGCGCCGATTACGGCCAACTGCCCGATCTGGGCGCGGTCGACTGGACCCACGACGTCCTGTTCACCTGGAACGGCACGACCAGCGGCGTGCGGGTGCCCGATGGCGACTGGATCGCCGCCGACCGCGAAGGGCTGTCGTTCGCCGATGCGACCAGCGCGGTGTTCGCCTATGACCTGCCCTGGGACCGGATCGATGTCGCGACCTTCAGCTGGCAGAAGGTGCTGGGCGGCGAAGGCGCGCACGGCGTCCTGATCCTCGGCCCCCGCGCGGTCGAACGGCTGGAAAGCTATACCCCCGCCTGGCCGCTGCCCAAGGTGTTCCGCCTGGTTTCCAAGGGCAAGCTGGCCGAAGGCGTGTTCAAGGGCGAGACGATCAACACCCCCTCGATGCTGGCGGTCGAGGATGCGATCTTCGCGCTCGAATGGGCAAAGTCGGTCGGCGGCGCCGACGGACTGATCGCGCGGTCGGATGCCAATGCCGCAGCACTCGACCGGATCGTCGCGGCACGCGACTGGCTCGGCCATCTCGCCGCCGATCCGGCGACCCGGTCGAAGACCAGCGTCTGCCTGACCGTTGCGGGTGCCGACGAAGCGTTCATCAAGAAGATGGCCGGTCTGCTCGAGGCCGAAGGTGCGGCGTTCGACATCGCCGGCTATCGCGATGCCCCTCCGGGCCTGCGCATCTGGTGCGGCGCGACCGTCGACACCGCCGATATCGAAGCGCTCGGCCCCTGGCTCGACTGGGCCTACGAAGCAGCGAAGGCTTCTTAAGCCCTCTCCTCATTGGGGAGAGGGTTGGGAGAGGGGCCGCGCGCCCTGACGCTCCCTCGCCTTTCCCCAACATCCCCTCTCCCCGGCCCTCTCCCCAATGGGGGAGAGGGAGATGAAGGAAGCAAACCATGCCCAAAGTCCTGATTTCCGACAAAATGTCCCCGCTCGCCGCCCAGATCTTCCGCGAACGCGGGGTCGAGGTGGACGAGATCACCGGCAAGACCCCCGATGAGCTGAAGGCGATCATCGGCGATTATGACGGGCTTGCCATCCGCAGCTCGACCAAGGTGACAAAGGACATTCTGGCGCACGCGCCGAACCTCAAGGTCATCGGCCGCGCGGGCATCGGCGTCGACAATGTCGATATCCCCGCGGCGTCTGCCCAGGGCGTGGTGGTGATGAACACGCCGTTCGGCAATTCGATCACCACCGCCGAACACGCGATTGCGCTCATGTTCGCGCTCGCGCGGCAATTGCCCGAGGCGGACGCCTCGACGCAGGCGGGCAAGTGGGAGAAGAACCGCTTCATGGGGGTCGAGCTGACCGCCAAGACGCTGGGGCTGATCGGCGCGGGCAATATCGGATCGATCGTCGCCGATCGCGCCCAGGGGCTCAAGATGAAGGTCATCGCCTTCGACCCGTTCCTCAGCCCCGAACGTGCGGTCGAGATCGGGGTCGAAAAGGTCGAGCTCGACCAGCTGCTCGCCCGCGCCGACTTCATCACGCTGCACACGCCGCTCACCGACCAGACGCGCAACATCCTGTCGGCGGAAAATCTCGCCAAGACCAAGAAGGGCGTGCGGATCATCAATTGCGCGCGTGGCGGGCTGATCGACGAAACGGCGCTCAAGGCCGGGCTGGATTCGGGCCATATCGCCGGCGCCGCGCTCGACGTGTTCGCGACCGAACCCGCGCACGAACATCCGCTGTTCGGCACGCCCAACTTCATCTCGACCCCGCATCTCGGCGCATCGACCAGCGAGGCGCAGGTCAATGTCGCGATTCAGGTCGCCGAGCAGATGGCGGACTTCCTGATCTCGGGCGGCGTCACCAATGCGCTCAACATGCCCAGCCTGTCGGCGGAGGAAGCGCCGCGGCTGAAGCCCTATATGGCGCTCGCCGAAAAGCTCGGCAGCCTCGTCGGGCAATTGTCGCACGGCTCGATCCCGCGCATCTCGATCCACAGCGAGGGTGCGGCCGCCGAATTGAACCAGAAGCCGATCGTCAGCGCGGTGCTCGCCGGCTATCTGCGCGTTCATTCGGACACGGTGAACATGGTCAACGCGCCCTTCCTGGCCAAGGAACGCGGCATGGAAGTGCGCGAGGTGCGCACCGAGCGCGAAGGCGATTACCACACGCTGATCCGCGTCTCGGTCAAGACCGAAGCGGGCGAACGATCTGTCGCGGGCACGCTGTTCGGCAACGAGGCGCCCCGGCTGGTCGAGCTGTTCGGGATCAAGGTCGAAGCCGACCTGGCGGGTCACATGCTCTATGTCGTCAATGAGGACGCGCCCGGTTTCATCGGCCGCATCGGCACGCTGCTCGGCGAATCGGGCGTCAACATCGGCACCTTCCACCTTGGCCGCCGCGATGCGGGCGGCGAAGCGGTGCTGCTGCTCTCGGTCGACGATCCCGTCACCCCCGACCTCATCACCCGCGTCCGCGCGCTGCCCGGCGTGAAGACGGTCATGGCGCTCAAGTTCTGATCGATGCCAAAAAGCCCTCTCCCCTCTGGGGAGAGGGTTGGGAGAGGGGCCGTGCGGCAAAAAACCAACGAAGCCATGCTGGCCCACGCCCGCGCGATGCGAAGCGCACCAACGCCGTTCGAGCAGAAGCGATGGTTCGCCCTCCGCGCCAAACGCTTCAACGGCGTGAAGTTCAGTCGGCAAGTTGTCATTGGCCGCTACATCGTCGATTTCGTCGCCCGCTCGCGCAAACTGGTTATTGAGGTTGATGGCGACACGCACGATAGCGACAACGCCCGGGACGAACGCCGGACGGCATGGCTGAACGAACAGGGATATCAGGTGATACGTCTTACCAACCGGGATGTGGCAGGGAATTTGGAGGGCGTGCTGACCGCGATCGAGCTTGCGCTGGCGGCACGGCCCCTCTCCCAACCCTCTCCCCAAGGCGGAGAGGGCTTGAGCCGATGACCGGTCTGCTGCCCGAGGGATTTCACGACCGCTTGCCCCCCGTTGCCGACGCGGCGGCGCGGCTGGCGCGGCGCATCCTCGATACCGCGCATGGCCATGGCTATGAACAGGTCGACGCACCGCTTGTCGAGTTCGAGGACGCGCTGGCCGGACGATTGAAGGCCGCGTCGGCCAAGGACGCGGTGCGCTTCGTCGATCCGGTGTCGCAGCGCACGCTGGCGATCCGCCCCGACCTGACCGCGCAAGTGGGGCGGATCGCGGCGACGCGCATGGCGCATCATCCGCGCCCGGTGCGGCTCTCCTATGCCGGCCCGGTCATCAAGCTGCGCGCGGGCGAGCTCGACCCGGCGCGCGAGCGGATGCAGATCGGCGCCGAGCTGATCGGCCTAGACAGCGTCGCCGCCGCACGCGAGGTCGTGGGGCTCGCGGTCGAGGCGCTGGCAGCCGCCGGCGTCACCGGCGTCTCGATCGATTTCACCCTTCCCGACCTGATCGACACGATCGCCGGCGACCGACTCAGCCCGGCGGCGCTGGCAAAGCTGCGCGAGCGACTGGATGCCAAGGATGCGGCCGGGGTGGCACAGATCGATGCCGGTTTCCTCCCGCTCATCGAGGCCGCCGGGCCGTTCGATGCGGCGATCGCGCGGTTGCGCGCCTCGCCGCACGGCGCGATCCTCGCTACCCGGCTCGACGGGCTGGCGGAGATCGCCGCCGAACTGAATGGTGGCGTCGCGCTGACGCTCGATCCGACCGAGCGCCACGGCTTCGAATATCAGAGCTGGCTGGGTTTCTCGCTGTTCGCCGGCGGCGTGCGCGGCGAGATCGGGCGTGGCGGTACCTATATGATCGTTCACCCCTCGGGCGTCGAGGAACCCGCGATCGGCTTTTCGCTCTATGCCGATCCGGTGCTCGATGCCGGCCTCGGCCCTGTCGAGCGGCGGCGGCTGTTCCTCCCGGTGGGAAGCGATCCAGCGGCCGCTCGTGATCTGCGCGCGCAGGGCTGGGTAACGGTCGCCGCACTTACCCCTGACGACACGCCCGCGGCACAACTCTGCACCCACCAGCTGACAGCGCACGGCCCGGAACCCCTGTAACCGGCGGTTACACGGGCACGCTCATCCCCTCATCGTCACCCCGGCCTTGTGCCGGGGGATCAGGGGAAACTATCCGTTTTGCGTCCCCGGTCCCGTTTGCTTCGAGCGAAGTCGAGAAGCGCGTCTCGACTTTGACTTTCAAGTCAAAGTTTATCCTGAGCGCCTGCCTTGGCAGGCAGTCGAAGGGCTCGACACGAACGGGTTGATGCGTCGTCGAAGCCCCGCTCACGCGCGCTTGTCGATCGCCTCCGCCGCTTCGGTCATCAGCGTCGCGATGATATCCGCGACGGGTTCCTCGCGCGTCACCATGCCGACCGACTGGCCGGCCATCAGGCTGCCATGCTCGATGTCGCCGTCGATCACCGCGCGGCGCAGCGCGCCCGCCCAGTAATGCTCGATCTGCAGCTGCGCCTCCGCCATCGCCACCTGGCCCTCGTCCAGCAGGGCGGCGACCTCGCGCTGCTTGGCGGTGAACAGCTCGGTCCCCGCGTTCTTGAGCGCGCGCACCGGGATGACCGGCAGGCGCGGATCGACCTGGACGCTGGCGATCGCGTCGCGGGCGGAGGCACGAAAGAACGCCTTCTTGAAATTGGGGTGCGCGATCGATTCGGTCGCGCAGGCAAAGCGCGTGCCGAGCTGGACGCCGGCGGCGCCCATGTCGAGATAACCGGCAATCGCCTCGCCCCGGCCGATCCCGCCGGCGACGAACACGGGCAGCTCGCCCGCGACCACCGGCAGGATTTCCTGCGCCAGCACGCTGGTCGAAACCGGGCCGATGTGACCGCCGGCCTCCATCCCCTCGATCACCAGCGCGTCGACCCCCGATCGCATCAGCTTCTTGGCGAGGCTCAGGGCGGGGGCAAAGCAGATCACCTTCGCCCCCGTCGCCTTGATCGCGTCGAGCGACCCCGCCGGCGGCAATCCGCCCGCCAGCACGATATGGCCGACACCGTGCCGGCCGCACACCGCGATCAGGTCCTGCAGCTGCGGATGCATGGTGATCAGGTTGACGCCGAACGGCCGGTCGGTCAGCGCGCGCGTCGCCGCGATCTCGGCGTCGAGCAAGTCGGGCGACATCGCACCGCAAGCGATGACGCCGAAGCCGCCGGCATTCGACATCGCTGCGACCAGGTTGCGTTCGCTGACCCACGACATCGCGCCGCACAGGATCGCGACGTCGCTGCCCAGAAATTCGGTGCCGCGCGCCATGCGACGGTGTAGGCGCGCCCGTGCGGAGGTGAGGTCGGTCATCCCCGCCGCCTAGACGCGGCTCCGCGCCCGCGCAAGCGGGCCGCAACCGGCGGACGGCTCAGCGCGCGGGTGCCGCTTGCGCTGCCGCCGCCAGCACCGCTTCGTCGGGCAGCACCACCAGGCTCCAGTCGCGTTCGGGGCGCAGGTAGCGCGCCGCCAGCGCCTGCAGCGCCTCGGGCGTCACGTCGCGCAGGTCGGTGCCGAGCGTGCCGATCGCCGCCAGCCGCTTCGGATCGCCCGTTCCGCCCGCGGTCTGCTGCATCCAGAACTGGTTGCCGGTCGCGCTGCGCTGATAGAATTGCAGCACCGGGGCCTGGGCGCGGCGCAATTCGTCCATCTCGACCGGCCGCGCGACCAGGTCGGCCGCGATCTCGCGCGCCAGCGTAAAGAAGTCGCGGGTGCGGTCGGGGGGGATCATGCCGATCGCCAGCATCGTGCCGCCCGCCGACATGCCGACCGGCCATTGGTTGACCACGTTGGGGGTGTAGGACAAGCCCGCCTGCGACCGCAGCCGGTCGAGCAACCGGTCGCGGAAGATCGCGGCCAGGATCTCGAGCCTGCGGCTCTCGCCCAGCGCGTCGCTGCCGCCCCCGGTCGGCCACGCGATGACCGCTGCGGCCTGGTTGGGCTGGCCGGTGTGGCGGCGCACGACGGGCTCGGCGACATGATCGGGAAAGCGGACCGGCGGCGGCGCCAGTGCCACGGACGCGCGGGGCTTCATCGCGCCGATCGTCGCCGCCACCGCCTGCACCGCTGCGTCGGGCGCGACGTCGCCGAACACCTGGACCTCGATCGGCCCGCTCGCCAGCAACGGCGCCCACAGGTCGCGGAAGCTCTTCGCGTCGAGCGCCTCGATCTGCGCGCGGGTCGGCGCGCCCCAGCGCGGGTCGCCGTCATGGAGCAGGCGCTCCAGATCGCGGCTCAGCACCGCGTCGGGCGACGCCGACAGGCTGTCATAGCTGGCCAAGAGCACCGCCTTCACCCGCGCGACCGGCTTCGGATCCCAGGCGGGATAGTCGAGCTTGGTCGCGATCAGCCGGAGCTGATCCTTCAGGTCATCCGCGGTCGTCAGCCCGCCCAGCACGAACGCATCGTCGTCGATCGCGAAGTCGAGGCCCAGCCGCCGCCCCGCGGTGATGCGGTCGAGCTCCTCTTGACCCAGCTTGCCGATGCCGCCCGCGATCAGCGCGAGGTCGGCGGCATAGGCGGGCACCGCGCGGTCGGCGGGCAGCGCGTTGAGCCCGTTGCCAAAACGTACGCGGACATAGACCTTGCCCGTTTCCCCCGCGTTGGGGAACAGCAACAGCTTGGCGCCATTGGCGAAATCGATCTGCTCGATCGCCGGGCTGGTGAGCGCGGTGGTGCGCGCGACCACCTTGCCGGGCCGGCCCAGCCGGGGCAGGTCGTCGATCGACACGTCGCGCACCTTGCCCCGTGTCGCTGCCACGGCGGACACATCGGCGTCGAGCGCGGCGGCAAGCCGGGTGGCGGCGGTGGCGTCCGGCGCGGGCGTGCTGACGATCGCGCGCGTCGCGACGCCGGTAAACGCCTTTTTCGCGGCGGCCTGCACGCGCGCCGGGGTGAAGAAGTTCTGGGCGACCGCGCCCTCGAAGATCTGCAGCGACGTTTGCGGCCCCGCCACGGTTTCGCGGATGTCGACCGCGCTGACCAGATTGTCCGCGATCCGCGCGCCCGCCTCGACCGGCGCGGTGGCGACCGCGTTCTTCATCGCCGATTCGATCACCGCCAGCTCGCGCGCGATCTCGCTCGGGGCGATCGGGGTGCGCACCGCCTCGTCGATCGTCGCGCGCACGTCGCGCAACGCCGCCTCCCAATCGTTGCCGAGCGGCAGGATCGACAGCGACGTGACATTGGCGGAGCGCGAGATGTCGTCCAGCTCCGCCCCCGCGCTGATGTAACTGGCGCCGCCGCGCGCGCGGCTTTCCAGCCGCCGGTTGACCACCTGCACCGCGACCAGCTCGACCATGCGCTCCTGGTTGAACAGAATGGTGTCGTCGCCGACCGTCCATGGCCGCACGATCGCGGCGGACACCAGGGTCGGCAGCGCCGGCTCGACGATCGCGGCGGTCGCCGGCCCGTCGGGGGTCGGCGTGCCGAAATCGGGCTGCGGCACCGCCGCGCCCTCGCCCCGCCAGTCCGAGAAATGCTTGATCACCGCGGCTTCGAGCAGCTTGGGATCGGCGTCGCCAACCACGACGACGACTGCACGCTCCGGCCGGTACCAGCGGCGATGGAATTCCCGCACGCTTTCGGGGGTCGCGGCCTCCAGCGTCGCCACATTGCCGATCGGCGACCGGTCGGCGATCAGCTGGCCGCGAAAGAACAGCGCGCGGCTGGCATCGCCCAGCCGCACCTGCGGCCCCGGCTGCTCGCGCTGCTCGGCCAGCACCACCGGCCGCTCGGCGTTGAGCGCGGTCGCGTCGATCGTCGGCTGTGCCATCATGCCGGCCAGGATCTTCAGGCTGGTGTCCAGCCCCTCCGCGGTCGCGGACGGCAGGTCGAGCTTGTAGCTGGTCTGGGTAAAGCTGGTCGACGCGTTGGTGTCCGATCCGAAGGTGACGCCGAGGCGCTGCCACACCCGCTTCGATTCGCCGTCGGGCACGTGCACCGACCCGCGAAACGCCAGATGCTCGATCAGGTGCGCGAAGCCGCGCTCGTTTTCGCGTTCCATCAGCGACCCGGCGTCGATCGCGACGCGGATCGCGACCTGCCCGGGCGGTACGCCGTTGGCCCGCACCGCATAGCGCACGCCGTTGGGCAGCACGCCGAAGGTCCATGCCCGGTCGGGCGGGATGTCGCTGCCCTTGAACAGCCACGGCGTGTCCGCGGTCTGCGGGACGGGGACCAGCGCGGTCGGTGCGCTCTGCGTCGATGGCGCAGGCGCGGGGGTCGCCTGCGGGCGGCTGAGCGCGGGCATGATGGGGAGGAGGGCGATGAGGGCGCCGGCAAGGGCGGCAGCGCGGGGGAAACTGGACATAAGGTCTCAGCGTAACCGCAATCGCGCGCAGCGGCTAGCCGCAAGCCCTGCGCATTTCCGGCGATTTTTGACAAAGGGCGTCACCGGCCTGTCATCGTCGCGTCCGAAGGGCGGCGCGGCATGTCAGCTGAGTGATTGCGTGATGCACAGCCGATCCGATTCGCAGGTCACCCCGCTCCCCGCCGGTCGCCCCGCCAATCGCGCGGGCCCGCTGCCCGATCTGGGGCGGGTGTCCGGTCTGCCATCTCCCGCACCGGCGCTGCGCGCCGACCCGCATCGTCCGTGGCTGGTGCGATACGGCAAGCATCTGCGCGGGGCGTTCGACTGGGTGATCGCGCGCTCGTCGTGCGTGCCGAACGGTCCGGTGCTGCCCGCCGACCTGTTCGACTGGACCCGGCGATTGCGCGACGAATGGCGGTCGGTCCGTGACGAAGCGGTCGCGGTTGCGCTGAACGGCGATGCCGCGCCGCCGCTCGCCACCATCTCGCCCGACCATCGCGCGATTGCGGAGCCGGGCAAGTGGCGGTCCTTTTTCCTGTGGGGCTATGGCTACCGGATCGACGACAATGCGAATCTGTGCCCACGCACCACCGCGCTGGTCGAATCCATTCCCGGGCTCAACACCGCCTTCTTCTCGATCTTGGCGCCCGGCACCCGCATTCCGCCGCATCGTGGCGTCAGCAAGGGGCTGATCACCTGTCATCTGGGCCTCGTCGTGCCCGATGACGGCGATGTCCGGATGCGCGTCGGCGACCGGATCGTGCGCTGGAGCGAGGGCGAGACGCTGGTTTTCGACGACAGCTATGACCATGAAGTTTGGAATGACAGCGCGCGGACCCGCGTCGTCCTGCTCATCCAGTTCGCCCGCCCGCTGCGCCAGCCGGGGCGGATGTTCGCCGACCTGTTCCTGGGCATTGTGCGCCGTTCGGCCTTCGTCCAGGAAGCGCGCAGCAACCTGGCGCGGTGGAATGCCGCGCTGGGTGCGCTGGACCGGCGCTGATCGCGCCGGTGCGCGGCCCTTGATCCCGGTGCGTGCGCGCGCCACATGTCGGCCATGCTGATCGAAACCGAAGCGACACCGAATCCCGCCACGCTCAAATTCCTGCCGGGCCGCACCGTCATGCCCAGCGGCACGCGCGACTTCGCGTCGCCCGAGGAGGCGGAGGCCTCGCCGCTCGCCGCCGCGCTGTTCGCGCTGGGCGATGTAACCGGCGTTTTCTTCGGCTATAACTTCGTGTCGGTGTCCGCCGCGCCCGGCGTCGACTGGGCCGCGCTCAAGCCCGACGTGCTTGCGGTGCTGCTCGATCATTTCAGCGCCGACATGCCGCTGTTCGCCCCCGCCAGCGCTGCCGGGATCCAGGTGCCCGCGGCCGACACCGCCTTTGCCGAGAATCCCGAGGATGCGGAGATCGTCGCGCAGATCAAGGAACTGATCGACACGCGCGTGCGCCCCGCGGTCGCCAATGACGGCGGCGACATCGTCTATCGCGGGTTCGACCAGGGCAAGGTCTATCTCCAGATGCAGGGGGCGTGTTCGGGGTGCCCGTCGTCGAGCGCGACGCTCAAGAACGGGATCGAACAGCTGCTGCGCTATTATGTGCCCGAAGTGACCGAGGTTCGCGCGGTCTGACCGGCCGGCGCACCGTTGTTCCATATTGCTGACAAAAGAGGAAAAGCATGGCCGATCCGCTGGGCGCCGACGCGCTCGACACGCTGTTCCGCGAGGCGCGGACCTATAACGGGTATCACGACACGCCGGTCGGCGCGGACGATGTCCGCGCGATCTACGACCTGATCAAGATGGGGCCGACCTCGGCCAACCAGCAGCCCGCCCGTTTCGTCTGGTGCCTCAGCCCCGAATCGCGCGAGCTGCTCGCCTCGTGCGTCTCGGCCGGCAATGCGGACAAGGTACGCAAAGCGCCCGCCGCGGTCGTGATCGGCATGGACCTCGACTTCCATGAACAGCTTCCCTGGCTGTTCCCGCACACCGACGCGCGCAGCTGGTTCACGGGCGACGACAAGGCCGAACTGCGCCGCGAAAGCGCGTTCCGCAACTCGACGCTGCAGGGCGGGTGGTTCATCATGGCGGCGCGCGCGCTGGGCTTCGACACCGGGCCGATGTCGGGTTTCGACGCGGACAAGGTCAACGCCGCCTTCTTCGCCGGCCAGCCGCAGGTGCGTGTCAACTTCGTGTCAACTTTCGGCAAGGGCGATCCCGCCACCATCTTCGACCGCAGTCCGCGCCCGGCGTTCGAACGGTTCAACCGGATCGACTGAGCGCCCGGCGTTGCGCACCCTGGTCATCGATACCGCCACCGCCGCCTGTTCGGTCGCGTTGTTCGATGGCCTGACCTGTGTCGATGCCCGGCACGAGGTGGTCGGGCGTGGCCATGCCGAACGGCTGCTGCCGATGATCGCCGAGCTACCGGGACAGGGGCGCGCGCCGCATATCCTGGTCGATTGCGGGCCGGGCAGCTTCACCGGGGTGCGGGTCGGGCTTGCCGCCGCGCTCGGCCTGGCGATCGGCTGGGGCGCGGATGTCGCCGGCTTCTCCTCGCTCGCGCTGGTCGCCGCGATGGCCCAGCGCGGCCGTGGCACGCGCGACGGGCTGGTCGTCGTGCTGGAGGGCGGGCATGGCGAGGTGTTTGCGCAAAGCTTTGGCCCCGCGCCGCTGACTGCGATCTCGCAACCCATGTCGGTCAAGCCGGCGGAGGCGTTCGCGATGCTCAATGGCAAGCCGGCCTATGGTTCGGGCGTGCGCTATCTGGTCGCGCTCGACGATCGGGTCCGCGCGACCGAGCTGCTCCCCGACGCGCGTGAGGCGATGCGCATGCCCGAGGAGTTTCGCCAGCGCCCCGCCAAGCCGGTCTATGGCCGCGCGCCCGACGCAAAGCCCGCGGCGACATGAGCACGACGCTCCACCGCATCGACCTGCGCGCCGGCACCGCGCGCGACCTGAACGTGATCGACCGGATCATGCACGACGCCTTCGACCCGCGCTACGGCGAGGCATGGTCGCTTGCTCAGGCGGGGGGAATGCTGATCCTGCCGGGCATCTGGCTGACGATCGCGGCGGTCGATGGCGAGGATGCGGGGTTCGCGCTGGCGCGCGCGGTGATCGACGATTGCGAGCTGCTGCTGATCGCGACACGCCCCGCCTGGCAGGGTTGCGGCGTCGGCGGCGCGTTGCTGCGTTCGGTGATCGCGGACGCGCGCGCGCGCGGCGTGACCCGACTGCATCTGGAAGTCCGCGCCGGCAACGATGCGGTCCGGCTCTATGAGCGCCATGGCTTCGTCAAGATCGGCGAACGTCGCGATTATTACAGCGGCAATAACCGCCAGATGTTCGACGCCCACACCTATACTCGCACGATTGAGCAGGAATAGAACGGTTACTCGATTTTTCGATCTTGATCCGCGCCGATCATCGTTCGATAGGGACATCAAAAATCACGACCGAATAGGCCGGACATGTTTCGGAAAGGATCGAAATGGACAACTCGACCGATATTCAGGAAACCCTGATCACGCTGACTGCCGATATCGTCGCCGCGCATGTCAGCAACAATAGTGTGGCGGTGTCTGATTTACCCATTCTCATTCAGAATGTGCACGGCGCGCTCGCCAATCTTGGCACGCCGGTGCCGGAGCCCGAGGTCAAGCAGGAGCCGGCGGTTTCGGTGCGCGCGTCGATCCGGCCCGACTATCTGGTTTGTCTGGAGGACGGCAAGAAGCTCAAGATGCTGAAGCGGCACCTGATGACGCATTACCAGATGACGCCCGAACAGTACCGCGCCAAGTGGAACCTGCCCGCCGACTATCCGATGGTCGCGCCCAATTATGCCGAGCAGCGTCGCTCGCTCGCCAAGAAGATCGGGCTGGGCACCAAGCGCCGTCGCCGCTGACCGGCACAAGCGCGCGCTGCGCCCTTCCCCCGCGGCCGGCTTGGCGATAGACCGGACCGGTCGAAGCATGGGAGTGAGCGGCGATGGCGCGCAAGATCGATCTCGAAGCCCTTTGTCAGGAAAAGGGCCTGCGCATCACCGACCAGCGCCGCATCATCGCGCGCGTGCTGTCGGAGGCGGACGATCACCCCGACGTCGAAAAGGTCTATGCGCGTGCCTCCGCCATCGACCCAGGCATCTCGATTGCGACCGTCTATCGGACGGTGCGGCTGTTCGAGGAAGCGGGCATCCTCGACCGGCACGATTTCGGCGACGGGCGTGCGCGCTATGAGCCCGCGCCTGAAGCGCATCACGATCACCTGATCGACGTCGAATCCGGACGGGTGATCGAGTTCGTCGATCCCGAGCTCGAACTGCTGCAGAAGCAGATCGCCGAACGGCTCGGCTTTCGCCTGGTCGATCATCGCATGGAGCTTTATGGCGTTGCCCTCGACCGAAAGGGCTGATCCGCCGGTTCCCGCCGATCCCGGTACGGACGGCACCCCGCCGCCTGCCTTTCCGCTGCCCGTCCTGTCGACCGATCCGCGCGTGCGCGCCGCGATGGGCGAGCCGCCACGTCCCGGAGCGGCGGGCTGGCTGCGGCTGGGCGGACGGGCGCTGCTGCTGGTCCTCGCGCTCTTCCTGTTCGTGCCGCTCCACTATCTGTTCCGCCTGGTCCGCGCCCCGTCGCCCTGGCCGCGACTGTTCCTGGGCACCGCGGCGCGCATTGCCGGCGCGCGGGTCGAGGTGGTCGGCGTGCCGCTGAAGCGCGACGTCTTCTACGTCTCCAACCATTTGAGCTGGATCGATATCCTCGCACTCGGGGGGGCCAGCGGCACCGCCTTCGTCGCCAAGGCTGAGATCGGTACCGCGCCGATCGTCGGCTGGCTGTCGCGGATGAACCGGACCGTCTTCGTCAAGCGCGAGGACCGGATGGGCGTCGCCGAACAGATCAACCAGCTGCGCGACGCGCTCGCCGACAACTGGGCGATCACGGTCTTTCCCGAGGGGACGACGACCGACGGCCGCTCGCTGCTGCCGTTCAAGACGCCGATGCTGCGCGTGCTCGAGCCCCCGCCGCCGGGCGTCCTCGTTCAGCCGGTGCTGCTCGAATATGACCGCCCGGATGGCGAGGACATCGCGTGGGTCGGCGTGGAGTCGGGCAAGGACAATGGCATCCGCGTCCTGTCGCGCCCGGGCAGCTTTCGCCTGCGTTGCCACTTCCTCGAACCCTTCAACCCGCGCGACTTTCCGGGGCGCAAGGCGATCGCCGCCGAAAGCCGCCGCCGGATCGAGGCGGCGCTGGTCCGTGCATTGGGCGAGCCGCTGCGCCCCTTTACCTGGCATTGACCTGCGATGGACGCCGATAAAGCCCCTCCCCTTCAGGGGGAGGGGTCGGGGCGGGGCCAGTCCACCCCCACGCCGCGCAATTGTCCAATCCGCCCCGTTCGGCTATGCGCCCGCCGATGAACGCGCCCCCCAAAACCTTTCACGTCAAATCGTTCGGTTGCCAGATGAACGTCTATGACGGCGAGCGCATGGGCGAGCTGATGACCGCGCAGGGCCTCGCGGTCGCCCCCGATGCCGCGTCGGCGGACCTCGTCATCCTCAACACCTGCCACATCCGCGAGCGCGCGACCGAAAAGGTCTATTCGGACATCGGCCGGCTGAGGCGCGACGACGGCACGCGGCCCATGATTGCAGTCGCGGGCTGCGTCGCCCAAGCCGAGGGCGCAGAGATCGCGCGGCGGACCAAGGTGGACGTCGTCGTCGGCCCGCAGGCCTATCACCGCCTGCCCGAACTGGTCGCCGATGCAGCACGGGGCGGCCTCGCGGTCGATACCGACATGCCCGTCGAATCGAAGTTCGGCCGGCTGCCCGCCCGCCGCCGCGTCGGGCCCAGCGCCTTCCTGACCGTACAGGAGGGTTGCGACAAATTCTGCACCTATTGCGTCGTGCCCTACACCCGCGGGGCCGAAGTCAGCCGGCCGTTCGCGGCGATCGTCGACGAGGCCAACGCACTGGTCGATGCCGGCGCGCGCGAGATCACGCTGCTGGGCCAGAACGTCAACGCCTGGACCGACGGCGACGGGCGCGGGCTCCATGACCTGATCCGCGCGCTCGACCGGATCGCGGGGCTGGCACGCATCCGCTACACCACCAGCCATCCCAACGACATGGCCCAGGGGCTGATCGACGCGCACGCGGACGTCGAAAAGCTGATGCCCTTCCTGCATCTGCCGGTGCAGTCGGGCAATGACCGGGTGCTCAGCGCGATGAACCGCGCGCATAGCCGCGACGGCTATCTGCGCCTGCTCGACCGGGTGCGCGCGGCGCGGCCCGACATTGCGCTGTCGGGCGATTTCATCGTCGGCTTTCCCGGCGAAACCGATGCCGAGTTCGCCGACACGCTCAGCCTGATCGACGCGGTCGGCTATGCCCAGGCGTTCAGCTTCAAATATTCGGCGCGCCCCGGCACGCCGGCGGCCGACATGGCGGGCGCGATCCCCGCCGACGTGATCGACGACCGGCTCCAGCAATTGCAGGCCGCGCTCAACCGCGATCAGGCCGCGTTCAACGCCGCCAGCGTCGGGCGACGTTGCGACGTGCTGCTCGAACGCCCGGGCAAGCGCGTCGGCCAGCTGATCGGCAAGTCGCCCTGGCTGCAATCCGTCCACGTCATCGCCGACGCGAGCATCGGCGACCTGGTGACGGTCGACCTGGTCCATGCCGGCCCCAATTCGCTGGCTGGCGAAGTGGTCGCGCGGGCGGCGGCCTGATTTTTCCGCGTGGCGGGGATGTAACCCAAGCGATCCGCGCTATGTTGCGCATGACCGGTATCCGCCGACGTCGCAGTCCCACCGCCCAACCGACAGGATCGCCATGCCCAGCCCAGCGAAAGCCTATGCCGCGCAAGCCGCCGACGCGCCGTTTGCCCCCTTCGATTTCCAGCGTCGCGACCCCGGCCCGCGCGATGTCGCGATCGACATCCTCTATTGCGGCGTGTGCCATTCCGACCTGCACACTGCGCGCGGCGAATGGGGCGGCACCCTCTATCCGTGCGTGCCCGGGCACGAGATTGTCGGGCGCGTGACGGCGGTGGGATCTGACGTCGACGATTTCGCGGTCGGCGACCTCGCAGGCGTCGGCTGCATGGTCGACAGCTGCCGAACCTGCGCCAGCTGCCAGGCGGGCGAGGAGCAATATTGCGAAGGCACGGGTTTCGTCGGCACCTATAACGGCCCTGATCCGCAGATGGGTGGCCATACCTTCGGCGGCTATTCCGACCATATCGTCGTCGATCGCGATTTCGTGCTGCGCATCGGCCATGGCGAGGATCAGCTGGCGGCGGTTGCCCCGCTGCTCTGCGCGGGCATCACCACCTATTCGCCGCTCAAGCATTGGGGCGTCGGCCCGGGTCAGAAGGTCGGCATCGTCGGCCTGGGCGGGCTGGGCCATATGGGGGTCAAGATCGCTGCCGCGATGGGTGCCGACGTCTATGTCTTCTCCACCTCGCCCGGCAAGCGCGACGACGCGAAACAGCTGGGCGCGACCGACCTGATCGTCTCGCGCGACGCGGACGCGATGGCGGCGCACGCCAACAGCTTCGACTTCATCCTGAACACCGTCGCGGCCAGCCACGACCTCGACCAGTTCACCGCGTTGCTGAAGCGCGACGGCACGATGACGCTGGTCGGCGTGCCCGAGCATCCCCACCCCAGCCCCAGCATCGCCAATCTGGTGTTCCGCCGCCGCACGATCGCCGGCTCGCTGATCGGCGGCATCCGCGAGACGCAGGAGATGCTCGATTTCTGCCGCGACCATGGCCTCGTCTCCGACGTCGAGATGATCGACATCCAGGACATCGACGCCGCCTATGACCGGATGGTGAAAAGCGACGTCAAATATCGCTTCGTCATCGATATGGCGTCGCTGAATCAGGCGGGGTGAGCGCGGCGTCGGGCGCGTCGCGTTTTAGGGCTGGCGGGAACCCATCGCCTCTGCCACGCTTGCCTTGCATGATCCTGACTCCGGGAGCCCGATGAGCCGCAAGCCTGTTCCCGCCCAGCCCGGCGACCGTTCGCGCGTCGAGGTCAATTTCGACAAGCCGCAACTGCTGCCCCAGCTATTCGGTGAGTTCGACAGCAACATCCTCGCGCTCGAGGAGCGGCTGGGCGTCTATATCCACGCGCGCGGCCAGCGGGTGCAGATCGAGGGCACGGCGGAGGCAGTCGCGCATGCGCGCGAAGTGCTGCAGGAGCTGCACACGCGGGTCATCCGGGGCGAGGAGATCGACACCGGCCTGATCGATGCGGTGATTGCGATGTCGGCCGAGCCGACCTTTGCCGGCATCATCCGCACCGAACCGGGCAATGGCGCGCCGCCGCCGTCGATCATGATCCGAACCCGCCGCAAGACGATCGTGCCGCGATCGGTGGCGCAGACGCATTACATGCGCCAGCTGGTGTCGAACGACATCATCTTCGCGCTCGGCCCGGCAGGCACCGGCAAGACCTATCTGGCGGTAGCCCAGGCCGTCGCGCAGCTGATCACCGGCAGCGTCCAGCGCCTCATCCTGTCGCGCCCGGCGGTGGAGGCGGGCGAGCGGCTCGGCTTCCTGCCTGGTGACATGAAGGAAAAGGTCGATCCGTATCTGCGCCCGATCTATGACGCGCTCTATGACTGCCTGCCCGCCGAACAGGTCGAACGGCGGATCAGTTCGGGCGAGATCGAGATCGCGCCCATTGCCTTCATGCGTGGCCGCACCCTTGCCGATGCCTTCGTCATCCTCGACGAGGCGCAGAACACGACGCCTGGGCAGATGAAGATGTTCCTCACCCGCTTCGGCCAGAACAGCCGCATGGTGGTGTGCGGCGACCCCAACCAGACCGACCTGCCCGGCGGGGTCAACGCATCGGGCCTGAACGACGCGGTCGCGCGGCTGGAGGGGATCGAGGGGATGTCGGTCGTCCGCTTCGGCGCGGGCGACGTGGTGCGCCACCCGATCGTCGGGCGCATCGTCCAGGCATATGAGGGCCCCGACGCCTGACGCGACCAGCGCGCCGGGCATCGGGGTCAGGCGCGGTTGCAGTCCGTGCGCCCCGGCTCAGGCCCCGGCGCGGCGGAGTGCGGCCTCGACATCCTTCCAGCTGATCGCGTTTTCCAGCTTGTTGCCGTTGAGCAGGAAGGTCGGCGTGCCCTGGACGACGGTGGCGTTTTCCAGGATCTTGGCGACCTTGTCGATCCGCGCCATGTCGGCGAGGCATGCCTTGGCCTGCCCCTCCGAAATGCCGCGCTGCTTGACGAAGTCGATATAGCCGGCCTGTTCAGCCCATAGCGTGACCTGAGCGGCCGGGCTCGCGCCCTGCGCCTGTTGCTGGACGGCGGGCGCGACCTGCTGGATGCGATCGAGCGTCGCCGGCTGATTGGCGTACATCTGTTCCAGGATCGGGAAGAACGGGCCCGGCCCGGCGCAGCTGCCGACGACCGCGGCGGCGATGTCCGGCGGGCCGTGCAGCACATAATCGCGGAATTCGAAGCTCACCTTGCCCGTCTCGACCAGCTTGGTCAGCGGCTCGAAGCCGTCGCGCGCGAACGCACCGCACGCCGGGCAGGTGCGCGAGCCATATTCGACCAGCTTGATCGGCGCGTTGGGATTGCCCATGCGGAATCCGCCCTCGGCGGTTTCGCTGACCGTTTCGGTCCAGGTGGTGCCCGCCGGCGGCGCGGCGGCGGCGACCGGTGCGGCGGCGGGGCCGCTGTCATTGCCCGTCCCGTCGGCGCCACAGGCGGCGAGGGCGAGGGGAAGCAGGAAAAGGGCTGCACGCATGGTTCGGGTTCACTCCATCGCAAGATCGGGATTGGGCGGGATCAGGCGCCGGCGGCGCGCAACTGCGGTTCGAGCGAGGACCAGCTGCCCGACCCGACGAAATTGCCGTTGATCGCAAAGCTGGGCGTGCCCTCGAGCTGCGCGGCTACGGCCTCGGTCATCTTGATGAGCCGTTCGGTCTCGGCCTGGTTGTTGAGGCACGCGCGCGCCTTGGCATCGCTCAGCCCGAGCGGGCGAAGCAGCGCGATCAGCCCCGATCCCTCGCCCAGCCGGATGAGCTGATCGCCCAGCGTCGCCGCGCCCTTGTACGCGTCTGGCCTCGCCTGGAACGCCTGGGTTCTGGCGAAGGTCGCGGGCTGCGCGGCAAAGATCGCCTTGTTCGCCGCCGCAAAGCCGACCGGGCCCTGGCACCGCGCGAGCAGCGCGGAGGCGAGGTCGAGCCGGTCGCGCACGAAGTGGCGATATTCCACCTGGACGCGGCCCGTCCGGACCATCTGATCCTTCAGCACGGGTTCGGACTGCGCGACGAAATCGGCGCAATGCGGGCAGGTGTAGCTCAGATATTCGGCCAGCTTGACCTTCGCCTGCGGGCTGCCGATCCGCACCGCGCCGTCGGGCGACAGCGTCGCGGTCGCGCGCCAGTCGCGCTGCGCCGCACTGCGCGGTGCCGATGCCTCCTGGGCAGCACCGGGCGGGGTCGCCGCGATGGCAACCCATGCGATCAGCCCAACATGTCGCCACCGCATCAACGCACCTTGCCCATCACCGGCACGATGACCGGGGGTTGTTCGACAATGCCCGCCGCCAGCGCCGCCAGCACCTCACGCAGTTCGGGATCGGCGATCGCGCGGACGCTGTCGCCCAGATCGATCGTTGCCGCTGCAGGCCGCACCGGTGCGGCAGCGGCTGCGCGCGCGGCGAACTGGCCGGGCCTGAACGCGATCCGCGCGACCGCCGCATAGCCGAAGAAGCGGTTCACCCGCTCCATGATCTCGGGCCCGATATGCTGCATCATCGTCGCATGGGCGGGGGCGACCGCCAGCGTCAACAGCCCGCCGCTGCGCGCACCCTGGGGAAAGCGGATCGATTCGGGCGCGGAGACACGCGCGTAACGTTCGCCGACGATTTCGGGCCAGCGACTGACGATCGAGCTTTGCACGAAGCCGAATTTGCGGAACGCGGCGCGGCCGATATCGGGCAGCAGGTCGGCGACGGGCCGGGCCCTGCCGCCGCGCGGCCGATCGCTATCGACGGCCTGGGGCGTACGCGTGGATTTCGTCATCGCGTCTCCCATGCCATAGCCGCCCGGTGTCTGCCAACGTCCCATCTGACATCGCGCCCGCGCTGCTCGCCTGGTACGAAGCGCATGCGCGTGTGCTGCCGTGGCGCGCGCCGCCGGGCACGCCGCCGCCCGACCCCTATCGCGTGTGGCTGTCGGAGGTCATGCTTCAGCAGACTCAGGTCGTGACGGTCATTCCCTATTTCGAACATTTCACCACCCGCTGGCCCGATTTCGCCAGCCTGGCGGCGGCAGATGAGGGTGAGCTGATGGCGGCATGGGCCGGGCTCGGCTATTATGCGCGGGCACGCAACCTGATCGCCTGCGCGCGCGCGGTGGTGCGCGATCATGGCGGACGATTGCCGTCGGACGAGGCAGCGTTGCGCCGGTTGCCCGGCTTCGGCCCCTATACCGCCGCGGCGGTCGCGGCGATCGCCTTTGGCCGGCGCGCGGTCGTCGTCGACGGCAATGTCGAGCGCGTGGTCAGCCGCCTGTTCGCGGTCGAAACGCCGCTTCCCATGGCGCGGGGCGAGCTTCGCGCGCTGGCCGACGCGATGACGCCCGCGACGCGCGCGGGGGACTTCGCCCAGGCGATGATGGATCTGGGCGCAACAATCTGTACCCCGCGCCGCGCCGATTGCGCGTCCTGCCCCATTGCTGTCCATTGTCGCGCTTACGCGCAGGGGGCAGTCGCCACCTATCCGCGCAAGCTGGCCAAGGCGGCCAGACCGGTGCGCCATGGCACGATCTTCTGGCTTACCCGCGAAGATGCGGTGCTGCTGGTCCGGCGCCCGCCGCGCGGATTGCTCGGCGGCATGCGCGCGCTGCCGACCGGGCCATGGGCGGACGCGCCGCCGGGACTGGCCGATGCGCCCGTCGCAGCCGAGTGGCGACGGCACAATGCCGAGCTGCGCCACGTCTTCACCCATTTCGAATTGCGATGCGGCCTTGCGAGCGCGCGGCTGGCGGGGCACATCGCGGTCGAAGGCGAATGGTGGCCGGTCGACCGGCTGGCCGATGCCGGCCTGCCCAGCCTGTTCGCGAAGGCGGCGGCGATAATGGAGGATGCGCGATGAAAACTTTGGGTCTAGCCGCCGGGATCGGCGCCGCGCTGATCGGGATCGGCGGCATCGCGCTCGCCATGCCCCAGGCCGAACGCCGCGCGGCTTCGACGCCAGTCGCTCCGGCGCTGCCCGCGGTCGCACAGGTCGCGGCGTCCTATGTCGAACAGAACCGCACGCCGGGCATCGTCGTCGCGATCGGGCAGGGCGACCAGCCGACCCGCTTCATCGCGGAGGGGCGGCTGGGCCAGGAACCGGGGGCGGGCGCGGCTTCGCCCGACAGCCTGTGGCGCGTCTATTCGATGACCAAGCCGGTGACCGGCATGGCGGCGATGATGCTGATCGAGGACGGCAAGCTGAGCCTTGACCAGCCGATCCATGAGATCATCCCCGCCTTTCGCGAGATGAAGGTGCTGACCGACCCCGACGCCAGCCTGGCGTCGCGCCCGGCGGCGCGGCCGATCACGATCCGCCATCTGCTGACCCACACCGCCGGATTCGGCTATTCGATCGTGACAAAGGGCCCGCTGCTCAAGGAATATGAGCGGCTCGGCATCCTGCCCGCCGCAGTCAACGTCCAGATGGAGGCGCAGATGGCGGCGGTGCGACCGAAATCGCTCGCCGAATTCGCCGACCGCGTCGCCACGCTGCCGCTGATCGCCGATCCGGGCACGAAATGGAGCTATTCGATCAGCCTAGATGTCCTCGCCGCGGTGATCGAGAAGGCATCGGGCATGCCCTATGAACAGTTCCTGCGCACGCGGATGTTCGAACCGCTCGGCATGACCTCGACCTACTTCACCGTGCCGGGATCGGAAGCGGCGCGGCTCGCGAACAATTACATCTTTGTCGGCGACAATCGCGTGCCGGTCGACCCGGCCGCGACCTCGGTCTACCTCCAGCCGCCCAGCTTTCCCTATGGCGGGGCGGGGCTCGTCACCTCGGCGCGCGATTACGACCGTTTCCTCCACATGCTGCAAAATGGCGGCGAGCTCGACGGCAAGCGGGTGATGAAGGCGCAGACGGTGCGCCTCGCCATGTCCAACCTGCTGCCCGACGGCGTGTTCTTCCTGAATGTCGATGCGTCGACCGGGGGTGCGGGCCGCAAGCTCGGCTTTGGGGCCGGGGGGTCGGTCTATCTCGACGACCTGCCCGGCGGCGGTGCGGCGGGCACCTATGGCTGGGGCGGGGCGGCCGGCACCATCGCCTGGGTCGACCCGAAGAATCGGGTGCGCGGCACCGCGATGGTTAATTATTTTCCCGACGACAAATGGCCGCTGCGCACGGATGTGACCCGCGCGGTGTATCGCGACCTCGCGCCGGCGAAGTAACCTGTGACCGGCTTCACCGGCGGCTGGCTCGACCGGGCGGACCGCATCCGTCACGACCAGGCCGCGCTGACCGCGGCGTTCAGCGACCCGCGCGCGCGGCTGCTGCGGCTCGACGCGCTCGATCCCCAGCTGGATGCGGACGGGCGGCTGGTTTGGGGGGCGCTGACCGATGCGCCCGACGACGCCGATTTCCTGTTCCTCGGTTTTCGTGGGCAGGTGCCGCATTTTGCCGCGCTGATTCCCGGCACGAGTCCGCCGGCCGGCCGGTCGCCCGCCCTGTTCCAGATGCTGGGGTTGATGCCCGATGCCGAGGCCGCGACCTATGCCTGCGCGCGCAGCCTGGTCGACTGGCATTTGCGCCACGGTTTCTGCGCCAATTGCGGCCATGCCACGACGATCTTCCGCGCCGGATGGGCACGGCGGTGCGGCCATTGTGGCGCGGAGCATTTCCCGCGCACCGACCCGGTCGTCATCATGCTGGCCGAACGCGGCGACCGCGTCGTACTGGGCCGCCAGCCCGTTTGGCCCGCCGGGCGCTATTCGGCGCTGGCCGGGTTCGTCGAGGTCGGCGAATCGATCGAGGAAGCAGTGGCGCGCGAGACGCTGGAGGAAGTCGGCATCGCGGTCACCGATATCCGCTACGTCGCCAGCCAGCCCTGGCCTTTTGCATCGTCGCTGATGATCGCCGCGATCGGCACCGCGCAATCGGATGACATCGCGATCGACCCGCACGAGCTGGAGGACGCGCAATGGTTCACGCGTGGCGAGGTCCGCGCGGCGCTGGCCGGCGACCCGTCGGCGCCCTTCCTCGGCCCGCCGCGCTACGCGATCGCGCACACGCTGCTCAGCCATTGGGCGGGGCAAGGATAGGCAACCCAAACTCTGTCTTCACCTCTCCCCGGGCTTGACCCGGGGCCCCGCTGCCTTGCCGTGGCGTTGTAAGCGGGACCCCGGGTCAAGCCCGGGGTGACGGCTCCTTACGTATCACGTACAAGCCGGATCCTTATCGATCCGCTGGCGCGATTGCTGACACGAATGTAAGCTCGGCCGATGCCCAGCCTGCCCAACCCCGTCGACCTGGCGATTCCGGCCTTCGTCCTGCTGGTGCTGGCGGAAATGTTCGTGGCGCGGTTGCGCGACCGCAGCCGCTATTGCCCGCGCGACACGCTGACTTCGCTCGCGCTTGGCTTGGGCAGTACCGTCGCGGGGCTGCTGACCGGCGGGCTGGTCGTCGCGATCGCCCTGTGGGTGTATCAGTTCCGCTGGTTCGACATTGGCTGGCAATGGTATTGGTTCGTCGTCGCCTTCGTGCTCGACGACCTGGCCTATTACGTGTTCCACCGCAGCGCTCACCGCGTCCGCTGGTTCTGGGCCAGCCACGTCATCCACCACAGCTCGCAGCACTACAACCTGTCGACCGCGCTTCGCCAGACCTGGACCGGGTTCATCTCCGCCGGCTTCATCTTCCGGCTGCCGCTGTTCCTGATCGGCTTTCCGCCGGCGATGGTGCTGTTCGTCGCGGGGCTCAACCTGGTCTATCAGTTCTGGATCCACACCGAAGTGATCGGGCGCATGCCGCGCTGGTTCGAAGCGGTGATGAACACGCCGTCGCATCATCGCGTCCATCACGCGACCAATCCGCGCTATCTCGACCGCAACTATGCCGGGGTCTTCATTATCTGGGACAAGATGTTCGGCACGTTCGAGCGCGAGCGCGAGGACGATCGCCCGCGCTATGGCCTGATCCGCGATCTCGGCAGCTTCAACCTGATCTGGGCGGCGTTTCACGAATGGGTCGGCATCGCGCGCGACCTTTGGCACGCGCCGGGCTGGCGTGCGCGGCTGGGCTATGCCTTCGGCCCGCCGGGATGGAGCCATGACGCCAGCCGCGCGACATCCGACAGCATCCGCGCGCGTTGGCTTGAAATAGAGCGGTGCCGGCCCTCTCCCCCACCCGGCCACCCACGAGCGTATCCTGATGGGTGGCCGGGTGGGGGAGAGGGCAGGCACCGCGGCGTCGGCAAAGCCGACACCGAACAAAAAAACGAGGAGAGCGAAGCGTGGAGGAAGCCGACATCGTCGTCATCGGCGCCGGATCGGGCGGGAGCGCCGTCGCCGGCCGGCTGAGCGAGGATTCCCGCCTCAAGGTCGCGGTGCTCGAGGCCGGCGGGCGCAATGACAAGGCGCTGACGCTGATGCCGGCCATGCTGGCCAAGCAGACCGACAAGACCAACTGGAAATACGAAACCGTGCCGCAGCCGGGGCTTGGCGGGCGGCGGGGCTATCAGCCGCGCGGGCGGGGGCTTGGCGGATCGAGCGCGATCAACGCGATGCTCTATGTGCGCGGCAATGCCTGGGACTATGACAATTGGGCGGCGATGGGTTGTACCGGCTGGGCCTATGCCGACGTGCTCCCCTATTTCAAACGCGCCGAGCGCAACGTGCGTGGCGCGGATACCTGGCATGGCGACGACGGCCCGCTCTGGGTCAGCGAACAGGTCGCACCGCATCCCGCCAGCCGTGATTTCGTCGAGGCCGCCGCCCAGCTTCAGATTCCCGCCAATCCCGACTTCAACGGCGCGCGCCAGGACGGCGCGGGAATGTATCAGGTGACGCAGCGTGGCGGCGAGCGCTGGTCGTCGGCGCGCGCCTATCTCGACACCTCGCGCGCTAATCTGAACGTGCTGACCGGGTGCGTGGTCGAGCGGGTGCTGTTCGAGGACGGGCGCGCGTGCGGCGTCGCCTATCGGCGCGGCGGTCAGCGCTGGGTGATCCGGGCACGCGCGGGCGTGGTGCTCGCGGGCGGGGTGTTCGCGACGCCGCAGCTGCTCATGCTGTCGGGCATCGGTGAGGGCGCGCATCTTCGCGACAAGGGTGTGGAGGTCCGCGTCGACCGGCCGGTGGTCGGCACCAACCTGCAGGACCATCTCGATTACACCGCGATCTACGAAAGCGCGGCGCCGGGGTTTCTGGGTCAGTCGCTGCTCGGCAATCTGCGCGCGCTGGGCGCGGTGATCGAATGGCACCGGCGGCGCACCGGCGCGATGACGACGCCCCTCGCCGAAAGCGGTGCGTTCGTCACGGTCGATCCGGCCGCACCCGCCCCCGACATCCAATATCATTTCGTCATCGCGCCGGTCGACGATCACGGCCGATCGGCCCGGCGCGGCCATGGCTATTCCTGTCATGCCTGCGTGTTGCGGCCCGAAAGCACGGGCACGGTGCGCCTCGCCTCGGGCGATGTCACCGACATGCCGGTGATCGACCCGGCCTTCCTGTCCGACCCGCGCGACCTCGACCTGCTGATGCGCGGCGTGCGGTTGATGTACCGCATCATGGCGGTGCCGACGATGACGGCGTGGGGCGGGCGCGAACGCTATCCGGTCGATCCCGACGACGATGCCGCGCTTGAAGCCGCGATCCGGGCGCGTTCGGACACCATCTATCACCCGGTCGGCACCGCGCGGATGGGCGCGGATGCGGATGCGGTTTGCGATCCGCAACTGCGCGTGCGTGGGGTGGACGGGCTGTGGGTGGCGGATGCGTCGATCATGCCCAAGCTGGTCAGCGGCAACACCAATGCGCCCTCGATCATGATCGGCGAACGCTGCGCCGATTTCGTTCGCGCGCATCTGGCCGCGTGATAGGGTCGCGATCCCGGGGCTGACGGGCCGATGATAAAAAATGGCCCGGTGCTTTCACACCGGGCCAGGGGTCCGCAGGAGGAACTCGGGACCGGGGCGGGCGGCGGACACCGCCCGCCCCGGCAAACTCAGTAGTTGTAGGCGCGCTCGCCATGTTCGTTGATGTCGAGACCCTCGACTTCGACGTCCTTGGTAGGGCGCAGGCCGATCGTATATTTGAGCGCGAGGAACAGCGCGGCGCTGACCACGCCGGTCCACACGATCGTCGTGCCGACCGCCCAGATCTGCGTCATGATCTGCGCGCCCATGTCATAGACGCCCGCCTTGGCGACCGGCGCGGTGTAGTCGATCCAGCCCTGTCCGCCGAAGTCGGGGTTGGCGACAATGCCGGTCCCGACCGCGCCGACGATGCCGCCCACCGCGTGGATGCCGAATACATCCAGCGTGTCGTCATATTTCAGCTTGTTCTTCACCGTGGTGACGAAGAAGAAGCAGACGACCGAGGCGACTGCGCCGAGCAGGATCGCGGTACCCGGATGGGCAAAGCCCGCCGCCGGGGTGATCGCGACCAGGCCGGCGACGACGCCCGAGGCCGCACCCAGCAGCGACGGCTTCTTGTGGACGATCTGTTCGATGATCGCCCAGGTCGCGCCCGCTGCCGCCGTGGCGGTGAAGGTGTTGATGAAAGCCAGCGCGCCGAACGCATTGGCTTCCAGGCCCGACCCGGCGTTGAAGCCGAACCAGCCGATCCACAGCAGCGACGCGCCGATCATCGTCATCACCAGGCTGTGCGGGGGCATCGGCTCGCTCTTGTAGCCAACGCGCGGGCCGATGATGATGCAGCCGATCAGCCCGGCGACGCCCGCATTGATGTGCACCACGGTGCCCCCTGCGAAATCGAGCGCGCCCCAGCCCCACAGCAGACCGCTGTCATCGGGGGCGGCGTGCAGGAAGTCCGGGCCCGCCCAGTACCAAACCATGTGCGCGATCGGGAAATAGGCGAGCGTCAGCCATGCGACCGTGAACAGGATCAGCGGCGTGAACTTCACCCGCTCGGCGAACGCGCCGACGATCAGCGCGGGCGTGATGCAGGCAAAGGTCATCTGAAAGATGACGAAGACATATTCGGGAAGGTAGACGCTGTTGGAGAAGGTCGCCGCCAGCGTGGTCGGATCGACGCCGGCAAGGAAAACCTTGGAGAAGCCGCCGACATATTTGTTCAGGTCGCCGCCATTGGTGAAGGCCATCGAATAGCCCCAGCTGAACCACACCATCGCGGCCACGCAGACGATCGTCAGCACCTGCATCAGCACGCTCAGCATGTTCTTGGTGCGCACCAGGCCGCCATAGAACAGCGCCAGCGCCGGCACCGACATCATCAGCACCAGTGCGGAGGCGACCAGCATCCAGGCGACATCGCCCTTGTTGACCATTTCGGCGGTCGGCGTGAATGGCGTCGCCGGTGCGGCCGCAGCCGCTTCCTGCGCCCAGGCGGGCAGGGCGGCAAACAGCGTCAGGCCGGCCGCGCCGGCATATTTCGTCAATTGCTTCATGGAACCCCCCTGGCTCACAGCGCGGTCTCGTTGGTTTCGCCGGTGCGGATGCGCACCGCCTGGCCGACGTCGAGGACGAAGATCTTGCCGTCACCGATCGCGCCGGTGTTGGCAGCGGCCTGGATCGCCTCCACCGCACGGCTGGCGAGATCGTCGGCACAGACCAGCTCGATCTTGATCTTGGGCACCATGTTGGTGCTGTACTCGGCGCCGCGATAGATTTCGGTCTGGCCCTTCTGGCGGCCGAACCCCTTGACCTCGGTGACGGTCATGCCCGCGACGCCGATCGCCATCAGGGCTTCGCGGACGTCATCGAGCTTGAACGGCTTGATGATGGCGATGACGAGTTTCATTCGACCCCCTTATCGTGCTCCCGTCGTGCTGCAGTGCAAAAGACATGCCAAGGCTCGTAAGCCCGCGGTTCCGCGCTGGCCGGGGCGGTCGACACGTTACAAATGTGTTAAAATTGTGCAGCTGCTAAAGCGTGCTCAAAAACAAGGCAGTGCCGCGCGGTTTCAGCGTGCCGCGACGATGCGGCGCGCGGCCATCATGTCATCGGCATCGATCATCACGCGCACCGGGATCAGCAGCGCGCTGCCATCGCCCAGGCTCATTTCGCCGTCGAACGTCACCGCCGGAATGCCTTCCGCCTCCAGCCGGCCGATGATGATATGCGCCTCCATGCGGTCATACCGCCCCAGTTCGGCCAGGCGGGGCGGTTCGTCGCCGGGGGGTGGTGCGGCGCGGCGGCCCGACGTCTCGATCCAGCGAATGATGCGGGGGATCAGCCCGGTCAACGCACCGGGGCGGGGGGTTGCGGGCACGTTCACGCGATCGGGTCGGCGGCGGGCATGACCGTCTGCACCCGCACCGGCAGGCCATCGATGCTGTGCGTGCGGTCGGCAATCCGGGCCAGCCTTACCCCGGCATCCTGGGTCGCGTGGTATTTGACCAGCGTCTTGCGCTCGCGTTCCAGCGCCATATGCGGCACGCCCCAGCCGCAGCTCGTCTGTATGCTGTCGACCGCAATCTCGAAAATCTGCCGCGCGCCGGGCAGGCGCGGGAAATGCGCCGCCATCGCGTCATAGCCGGGGTCGCCCGCCACGGTACAGCCGCCCCGGCCATAGATGCGCAGGATCAGCGCGGGATTGTCGAACGCGCAGAACATGATGGTAATGCGCCCGTCGACGTTCAGATGCGCCTGCGTCTCGTTGCCCGATCCGCCCAGGTCGAGATAGGCGACGCGGCGGTCGTCGAGCACCCGGAAACTGTCCATGCCCTTGGGACTCAAATTGATCCGCGCGCCCTCTGCCGCGGTCGCGACGAAGAACACGGGCTGCCGCGCGATGAAGGCCCGGTGATCGTCGTTCAGACTGTCGAAGAACTCGGCCATTCGCTTTTTCTCCCGCCGTCCGGCAGCGATCATGTTGACGCTATCATCTCGTGCGCATATTCTTTGCGCATGAAGCCTGATCCAGTCTCTTCAGGCAAGCGCAAACCCGTCAACCTGTCGCTTGATACCGGAGTGGTGGCCGCCGCGCGCGAGGTTGGGCTAAATCTGTCACAGGTTTGCGAGGCTGCGCTTCGCGTTGCAAGCCACGAGGAACGTCAGAAGCGCTGGCGCGATGACAACCGGGAATGGGCGGAAAGTGTCAATACGTGGGTCGAACAGAACGGCCTGCCGCTTGAGCGCTATCGCCTCTTTTGATGGCGCAATTCGACGTCTACGCAAATCGCGACGGGCAGCTGCTGCTTGATTGCCAGGCCGACGCGCTCGCCAACCTCTCCACCAGACTCGTCGCGCCGCTGGTGCCGGTCGAGGACGCTCCGGCGTTACGACCGCGCCTAAACCCGGTTTTCGACCTGGATGGTCGCAACTACGCGCTGATCACCCAGTTTGCTGCGGCGGTTAGTCGGACTGAGCTTCAAGCCCATGTCGCATCGCTTGCTCGGCACCGGTACCAGATCATCTCTGCATACGACATGATGCTGACGGGCGTGTAGTCGCTCACACCGCCGTCCCGCCGACCGTCAGCCCATCGACCAGCAAGGTCGGCTGGCCCACGCCCGCCGGTACGCTCTGCCCGCCCTTGCCGCACATGCCGATGCCTTCGTCGAGCGCGAAATCGTGGCCGATGCCCGACACCTTGGTCAGCACGGTCGGACCGTCGCCGATCAGCGTCGCGCCCTTGATCGGCGCGCCCAGCCGGCCGTCCTCGATTTTATAGGCTTCGGTGCAGGAGAACACGAACTTGCCCGACACGATGTCGACCTGGCCGCCGCCGAACGACTTGGCATAGATGCCCTTCTTCACCCGCGTCATCAGCTCGGCCGGGTCGTCGCGGCCGGCGCGCATGAAGGTGTTGGTCATGCGCGGCATCGGCGCATGGGCAAAGCTTTCGCGCCGGCCGTTGCCGGTCGGCTCGACCCCCATCAACCGCGCGTTGAGCCGGTCGTGGATATAGCCCTTTAGGATGCCGTCCTCGATCAGGATGTTCTCGCGCGTCGGCGTGCCTTCATCGTCGATGGTCAGTGACCCGCGCCGGTCGAGGATCGATCCGTCATCGACCACGGTCACGCCCGGCGCGGCGACGCGCTGGCCGATACGGCCGGAAAAGGCGCTCGTCCCCTTGCGATTGAAATCGCCCTCCAGCCCGTGGCCGACCGCTTCGTGGAGCAGCACGCCGCACCAGCCGGGGCCGAGCAGCACCGGCATGTCGCCCGCCGGCGCATCGACCGCTTCCAGGTTGACCAGCGCCTGGGCCAGCGCCTCGTCGATCGCGCGGTTCCAGGTCTCCGGCGTCAGCAGCCGGTCATACAGCGCGCGGCCGCCGGTGCCGAAGCTGCCGGTTTCGCGCCGGCCATTCTGCTCGACGACGATCGAGACGTTGAGGCGGGTAAGCGGGCGGATGTCGGTGGCGGTGAAGCCGTCGGGGCGGACGATCTCGACCACGCTCCAGCTGCCGAGCAGGCTGACCGAAACCTGGACGACGCGCGGGTCGCGCGCCCGCGCCGCCGCGTCGATCGTCTGGCAGATCGCGACCTTGTCGGCGAAGGGGATCAGGTCGATCGGATCGGCGTCGGTATAGAGGTGGCGGTTGGTGCGCGGCGGCGGCGCGGCGCGCGGACCGCTCGCGGGATCGATCAGCGCCATCGTCTCGCCCGCCCGCGCGATCGCCGCGGCCGACAGCTCGTTGGCATGGGCAAATGCGGTGGTTTCGCCCGACACCGCGCGCAGCCCGAACCCGGCATCGGTATTGTAAGACGCGGTCTTCAGCCGCCCATCGTCGAACCCGAATGCTTCGGACTTGCGATATTGCAGGTACAGCTCGCCATCATCGGCGCGCGCCAGCAACTGGGCGGTCAATTTCTGCGCGGTGTCGGGGTCAAGGCCGTCGCGGTAGAGGAAGGCGCGGGGGTCGGGGGCGTGGATCATCGCCCGAATATAGGCAGCAATCGCGCCCTGTCATCCGGGCTGTCATCCGCAGCAGCGGCTAGAGGCTTGCACCCGATGAGATATCGGGCAGCTTGCCCTGGTCCGCGCCGTCTGCGGGGCCGCCGATCAGCACGAAGCGCCGGTCGCAATAGCCGCAATCGACATAGCCTTGCTCGTCGATCTGCAGGAACACGCGCGGATGGCCAAGCGCGGGCGCGATGTCGCCAGCGCCGTCACAGCTGACGCGGGGGGTGGTGACGCGGATCACTTCGGGCGGCGGGATCATGGCTCGCCGCGTTAGCAAGGCAAAAGCCGCGCGACAATTGCCGAATCGATTCCGCTTGGCTCCGGCGGGACGGCGGCTTAGGTCGCGGAGCATGCAGGACGCGGCAATCGAAATCGACGGTCTGTCCAAGACCTACAAGGGCGGCAAGCAGGCGCTGAGCGATGTCAGCTTCAGCGTCCGGCGCGGGTCGATCTTCGGCCTGCTCGGTCCCAATGGCGCGGGCAAGTCGACGTTGATCAATGTGCTGGCGGGGCTGGTCAACAAGACCGCCGGGCGCGCCTCGATCTGGGGCTTCGACATCGACCAGCACCCCCGCAACGCCAAGGCGTCGATCGGCATCGTCAATCAGGAAATCACCTTCGACCCCTTCTTCACCCCCGCCGAAACGCTGGAGAACCAGGCCGGCCTCTATGGCGTGCCCAAGGGCAGGCGCCGCACGATGGAGCTGCTGCGCGCGATGCGGCTGGAGGACAAGGCCAACGCCTATTCGCGCACGCTGTCGGGCGGGATGAAGCGGCGGCTGATGGTGGCCAAGGCAATGGTGCATTCGCCGCCGGTGCTGGTGCTCGACGAACCGACCGCGGGCGTCGATATCGAGCTTCGCCAGCAGCTCTGGGCATTCGTGCGCGAGTTGAACCAGGGCGGGGTGACCGTGGTGCTGACCACCCATTATCTCGAGGAGGCCGAGGAGCTGTGCGACCGCATCGCCATCATCAACCATGGCCGGCTGATCGCCAATGAACCGACCCGCGCGCTGGTCGGCATGGCGCGCGAGAAGCAGGTCGAGGTGACCGTCGACCGCGACGTCGCTGCGCCGCCCGAGGCCGCATGCTTCCAGAAGATCACGCTGAAGGGCGACCGCGTGCTGGCGATCACTTATTCAAAGGACGAAGTGAACGCCGGCGACGTCCTCGCCGCCGTCCAGGCTAGCGGCTACGGCATCGTCGACGTCGTGACCCGCGACCCCGACCTGGAGGACGTGTTCCTCAATTTGACGCGGGCGACGATTGCGTGAGCGCCGCTGCTTCGGCCCGTCAAGGAGAACGCAGGTGATGTCGAGCGACCTCAAGAAGAATGTGACGATCGAAATCCGATTGCCTGATCAGGTCAAATCGGCGTTCATCGCACAGTGCCAGCTGGAAGACCGCACCGCCAGCGGCGCGCTGCGCGATCTGATCGACCGGCATCTCGCGGGTGAGCTGGCGCGTCCGGCGCGCCGTCAGTCGGCGGCATGGCGGATCGCCGCCGCGTGGATGGTCGGCGCGGTGCTCGGTGCCGGTGTTGCCGCGCCGTCGCTGGCGCAGTCGGCACGACCGCCGCTCCCCAGCTTTGACCAGCTCGATCGCAATCACGACGGCGTCGTCAGCCGAAGCGAGTATCGCGCGGGTTAGCACCCGACCCTCCTGATTGCGCCCGTCACCGCATTGTCCGGACACGAAAGGCGCGGCGTCCGGACGGCTTCAGGCTGGACCGTCGCGACGGCGGCGCACAGTCCGTCGCGATGGTCGCCCCCGACACTTCCCTGCCCGCCGCGTCGAAATGGCGTTCGGAGCTTCGTTTCTTCGCCGTGCTGATGCTGGGCACGTTTGCGCTGAACAGCCTGATCGTGAAGCCGTTCTACATCCCATCTGAATCGATGCTTCCGGGGCTGATGACCGGCGACAACATTGTCGTCTCGAAATTTCGCTATGGCTGGTCATTCATCTCGCCCAGTTTTCACTTGCTGCCGCCCCTGCCGGGGCGGCTGTTCGGACGGGTGCCTCGACGAGGGGATGTCGTGGTCTTCACGCCGCCCGATCGCGACCGGCGCAGCGAGGATTGGATCAAGCGCGTCATTGGCTTGCCCGGCGACCAGGTGCAGATGGTCAATGGACGGCTCTGGTTGAACGGTCGTCGCGTCCATACAACCGACTTGGGTCGACGTGCTTTCCCGGTCGATCCCAACTTCGCATGTCGCGGCGGCGGTCAGCTGTCGCGCGGCGGGCGATCGTGCAGCCTGCACATCATTCGCGAAACGCTGCCCGACGGAACCTCCTATGACACGATAGAAAATGGCATCGGTGCCGCCGATGACACGCCACCCTATGTCGTGCCGGCCGGCCACGTTTTCGTCATGGGCGACAATCGCGACAACAGCGCCGACAGCCGCGTACCGATTGCGCAAACCGGCTTGGGTGGCGCTATTCCGGTAGAGAACATCGCGGGGCGCGCCGAGTTCATCAGCTTCTCGGTGGATGGCAGCGCCGGGTGGAATCCGTTGCGCTGGCCCTGGTCACTGCGCACCGAACGCGCCGGGGTGTCGCTGCGCCCGAAACGCGCCATGCCATAGCCCCCCATCTCGCAGACCCTTGCCAAGCCCCACGCAACCGCCTTCATAAGCGCACTGTTCCATCCTCAGGGGCGATGCGCTTGACCCACGACCCGAATTCCACCGACATTCTCGTCATCGGCTCGGGCGCGGCCGGGCTTACCGCCGCGCTCAACCTGGCCGGCCGGTTCCGCGTCACCGTGCTGGCGAAGGGGGCGATGAACGAAGGGTCGACTGCCTGGGCACAGGGCGGCATCGCCGCGGTGCTCGAACCCGGCGACACGTTCGACAATCATGTCGAGGACACGATGATAGCCGGCGCGGGCCTCAACGATCGCGCCACCGTCGAGTTCGTGGTCGAGGGCGCGCCCGCCGCCATCGCGCGGCTCGTCGAGCTGGGCGTGCCGTTCAACATGGACGGCAACACGCTGCACCTGACGCGCGAGGGCGGGCACAGCCACCGCCGCATCGTCCATGTCGACGACGCGACGGGCTGGGCGGTGCAGGAAGCGTTGCTGAAGGCCGCGCATGCCAATCCCAACATCACGCTTGTCCCCGACATGATCTGCATCGACCTGGCCACCAGCCGGCACGAGCTGCGCTATTCGGGCGCGGGCCATGTCCACGGCGTCTATGCGGTCAACCGCGCCACCGGGCGGGTCGAGCTGTTCACCGCGCGCGCGACGGTGCTGGCGACCGGCGGGGCGGGGCGCACCTATCAGTTCTCCACCGCGCCCCGCGGCGCGACCGGTGACGGCATCGCCATGGCGTGGCGGGCGGGCGCGCGCGTTTCCAACATGGAGTTCATGCAGTTCCATCCGACCTGCCTGTTCCACCTCGAGGTCAAGAATTTCCTGATCACCGAGGCGGTGCGGGGCGAGGGCGGGCATTTGATCAACCCGGTCACGCATAAGCGCTTCATGGCCTATTACGATCCCGAGCGGCTGGAACTGGCACCCCGCGATGTGGTGGCGCGCGCGATCGACGCGGAGATCAAGCGGTTCGGGCTCGATTACGTCCATCTCGACATCAGCCATCGCGGCGCGGACTTCGTCGCCGCGCATTTCCCGACCATTCATGCCAAGCTGACCGGACTTGGCATCGACATGACGCACGAGCCGATCCCGGTGGTGCCGGCCCAGCATTATACCTGTGGCGGCGTCGTCGTCGACCGCGACGGGCGCACCGACCTGCCCGGGCTGTATGCGGCGGGCGAAGTCACGCAGTCCGGCCTGCACGGCGCCAATCGCCTGGCGTCGAACAGCCTGCTCGAATGCTTCGTGTTCGGGGAAGCCGCCGCTGCGCACATCGCGGCCAACTGGGACGCCCTGCCGCCGCCGCCCGCCATTCGCCCCTGGGACGAGAGCCGGGTCACCGATTCCGACGAGGAAGTCGTCATCAAGCAGAACTGGACCGAAATCCGCCGCTTCATGTGGAACTATGTCGGCATCGTCCGCACCACCAAGCGGCTGGAGCGCGCGGCGCACCGCATCCGCCTGCTGACCGAGGAAGTGAACGACTATTACGGCCATTTCCGCGTTACGCCCGACCTGATCGAGCTGCGCAATCTGCTGCAATCGGCCGAACTGATCGTCCGCTGCGCGCTCCAGCGGCGCGAAAGCCGGGGCCTCCACTACACGCTCGACTACCCCGATCGGCTTGAAACCGCCGTCGATACCGTCCTCCTCCCCTGAAGGGCCGAAGGTTCCGCGGCTCGACTCGCCGAAAACACGGCTCGTCGCTGCTTTCTTGCGGCCTGTCGCAAGCTGTGTCTGCCTACATTTGGTGTTCACGCGGAAGCAGGCATGGTCCCGGCAATGAGCGAGCGAGGGAAATGACGGGGTTTCAGCCCTTTACGAAACGCCAGCGTGCGACGACGGTGGCCGGGCTCGCGCCGTTCATTCTGCTCAGCTGTGTCGCCCCCTCCACCCCCGCCCCGACGCTCAGCGCGGCCCCGGCCCCGCGGGCGGTGATGCCGGTGCCTGCCGCGGTGCGCCCCGCGCCGCCGCCTCCCGTGGCCCCCGCGGCATTGGTGACGGGCATCGACGCGATCGCGACCGAATTCGGGGGCAAGGTCGGCATCGCGGTCAAGAGCATCGATGAAGGCTGGATGGTCGCCAAGAACGGCGACCAGCGCATGCCGCAGCAAAGCGTCAGCAAGCTGTGGGTGGCGATGACGATGCTCGATGCGCGCGACAAGGGTCGCGTGCGGCTCGAGGATTCGGTGACGATCACCCGCAACGACCTGACGCTGTTCCATCAGCCGATCGCCGGCTTGATGAAGGACGGCAGCTATCGGACGACGGTGGGCGAACTGTTCCGCCGCGCCATGACGATGAGCGACAATACCGCCAATGACCGGCTGCTCCAGCTGGTCGGCGGGCCGCAGGCGGTGCGCGGCTTCATCGCCGACCGCAATCTCGGCAATATCCGCTTCGGCCCCGGCGAACGGCTGCTCCAGTCGCGCACCGCCGGGCTGGAATGGAAGCAGGATTATGCGATGGGCCGCGCGTTCGAGGCGGCCCGTGCCAAGCTGCCGCGCGAAGTGCGTCAGGCGGCGTTCGACAGCTATGTCGCCGAACCGATCGACGGGGCGGGGGCGGCGGCGATCGCCAACGCGCTTGCCCGGCTGAAGCGGGGCGAGCTGTTGTCGGCGGGATCGACGACGTTGCTCATCTCCACCATGCAGGAATCGCGCACCGGCCGCGCGCGGCTGAAGGGTGCGGTGCCTGCCGGCTGGGTGCTGGGGCACAAGACCGGGACCGGCCAGGATTTCTTTGGCCGCACCGCGGGCTTCAACGATGTCGGCATTCTGACCGCACCCGACGGCAAGAGCTATGCGATCGCGGTCCTGATCGGCGACACGCGCCGGCCGATTCCCGAGCGCCAGCAGCTGATGCAGACCGTCGTCGCGAGCGTCGTCGCCAATCACCGCTGATCGCCGTTGCCGGCCGCCCGGCCGTCGGTTCGTTCAGCGCTTCACTTTTTCGAACAGCTCGATCAGCTCGTTGAACTTGGCACGCTGTTCATTGGCGTCGCCCGCGGCGATCGCCTCGCCGACGCAGCAGGCGGCGTGGTCCTTCAGGATCTCGCTCTCGGCCTTGCCGAGCGCCGCCTTGATCGCCTGGACCTGATGGAGGATGTCGATGCAATAGCGATCGTCCTCCACCATCTGGATGACGCCGCGCACCTGCCCCTCGATTCGCTTCAGCCGATTGCGGATTTCCGCCTTGTGCCTACCCATCTCGCCGACCCGCTTGAATACCCAAGGGGGGTATAGTATCGGCGCGGCGAAGGACAGGCAACACCATGGTGCATTCACGTTCACGGCGATCGGTGCTGGCCGGCATGGGTGCCGGCGCATCGTTGCTGACGATGCCGGCCTGGGCGCAGGGGCATTCGATGCACCGCGCGCCGCGCCGCGGCGGCCCGATCCCGGCCGGCTTCGACGAGGTGTCAGGCGAGGTGATCGACCTGACGATCGGCAGCGGCCATCGCGTGGTCGAGGGGCGGCGCGGTCCCGGCGTCGCGGTGAACGGCAGCGTGCCCGGCCCGCTCATCCGCCTGGTCGAGGGCCAGCGCGTCCGCCTGAACGTCACGAACAGGCTCGACGTCGACAGTTCGGTGCATTGGCACGGCCTGCTGGTGCCGTTCCAGTATGACGGCGTGCCCGGCATCAGCTTTCCCGGCATCCGCCCGGGCGAGACCTTCACCTATGATTTTCCCGTTCGCCAGGCCGGGACCTACTGGTACCACAGTCATTCCGGCCTGCAGGAACAGTCCGGCCATTACGGGCCGATGATCATCGCGCCGCGCGGCGGCGATCCCCTGCGTGTCGATCGCGACTACATCCTGCTGCTCAGCGAGTTCACCACGCTCGACCCGCATTTCATCATGAACCGGCTGCGCACCGGCGGCGGCTATTTCAACTATCGCCAGAACACGTTGACCGACGATTATCAGATGTCGGCGGAAGAAAGGCGGATGTGGGGCCGGATGCGCATGATGCCGACCGACATTGCGGACATCGGCGCACCGACGTACACCTTTCTCGCCAATGGCCGGGGGCCGGGCGAGGGGATGGAATATCTGTTCCGCGCCGGCGAGCGGATCCGCCTGCGCGTCATCAACGGGTCGGCGCAGAGCTTCTTCAACGTGCGCATCCCGGGCCTGGCGATGCAGGTCGTCGCCACCGACGGCCAGCCGGTGCGGCCGGTCGAGGTCGACGAGTTCCAGATCGGCACCGCCGAAACCTATGACGTGATCGTCGAGCCGGGTTCGGCGCCCGCCTATACCATCGTGGCGGAATCGATGGAGCGATCGGGCATGGCGGTCGCCACGCTGGCCAGCGCCCCGGGATTGCGCGCCGACGTGCCGCCGCTGCGCGATCCGCCGGTGCTGACGATGGGCGACATGGGCATGAACCATGGCGCGGCGAATCACGGTGCCACCGGTGAAGGCGGCATGGATCATGCGAACATGGGTCATGGCACGATGGACCATGGCACGATGAACCACGGCGCGCTGGACCATGGTGCGATGGGCCATGGCATGACCGCCGATGATGCGAAGCCAAGGTCCGATCCCGCGATGGACATGGCCGGCATGAAGATGCGCGACACGTCACTGCTGCCGCCCGACGTGGCGGTGGGGCCGGGGATCGACATGGTGGCGATGGCGCCGGTCGACAAAATGGGCGACCCCGGGCTCGGCCTGCGCGACGTGCCGCACCGCGTGCTCAATTACCGGATGCTCGCCGCTCGCGATCCGCGCCCCGAGGTTCGCGCGCCGACGCGACTGATCGAGCTTCACCTGACCGGCAACATGGAACGCTATATGTGGTCGTTCGACGGCCGGATGTATTCGGCGGTCAGCGACGTGCCGATCCGCTTTGCCTGGAACGAGCGGGTACGCGTCAAGCTGGTGAACAACACGATGATGGCGCACCCCATCCATCTGCACGGGATGTTCTTTGAACTGGTCAACGGCCAGCCTGCCGAAAGCCAGCCGCGCAAGAACACGATGATCGTCCAGCCGGGCGCCAGCGCGACGTTCGACCTGACCGCCGACGAACCCGGCGACTGGGCGTTTCACTGCCACCTGCTCTATCACATGCATGGCGGCATGATGCAGACGGTGACCGTGATGGGGCCGGAGCAGCCGGCGTGACGCTCGCCCATGGCCCAGTGCTGGCGCTCGCCGTCGCGGTGGCGGCCACGCCTGCCGAGGCCCAGGATCATGGCGGCCATGGCGGCCATGGCAGCCACAGCGCGCATCAAGCCTCACCTGCGCCGACACCCAAACCGACGCTTCCGCCGGTTCAGGCCGACCCGCACGTCGGGCACCAGATGGCCGATCCGCACGCGGGACATGCAATGCCGGCCCCGCCAAGCCCGCCAAGCCCGCCGGCTGAGGCCCCCAGCGTCGAGACGCCACCCCCGCCCGGGGCCGGCAGCGGCCCGCCGCGCGCCGCCGATGCGATCTGGGGCGCCGAGGCGATGCGGGCGTCGCGGCGCGCGTTGCAGCAGATGCACGGCGATTATCCGCTGTTCTGGTTCCAGGTCGATCGGGCGGAAGTCCAGATGCGCGATGGCCGCGACGGCTATCTGTGGGACATACAGGGCTATTATGGCGGACCGACCGAGCGGCTGTGGTTCAAGAGCGAAGGCGAAGGGGCGTTCGGCGGCGCCCCCGACGATGCCGAGGTGCAGGCGCTCTATGCGCGCGCGATCGCGCCGTTCTTCGATGTGCAGGCCGGCATTCGCCACGACATCGCCGGGCCGGACACGACCCATGCGGTCGTCGGCATCCAGGGGCTCGCGCCCTATCTGTTCGAGATCGACGCAGCCCTGTTACTGTCGCATCGCGGCGACCTGACCGCGCGGATCGAGGCTGAGCTCGACCAGCGCATCACTCAGCGCCTGATCGTTCAACCCCGTATCGAAGCCAATCTCGCCGCCCAGGATATCCCGATGCTGGGCGTGGGGGCCGGGCTCGACCAGTTCGATTTCGGCGTGCGGTTACGCTATGAATTCGTGCGCGAGTTCGCCCCCTATATCGGCGTCGAGCAAAGCTGGCGCACCGGTCGCGGCGCGGACTTCGCGCGCGCGGCCGGCACCGACCCCAGCGTTACCCAGTTCGTCGCCGGCATCCGCCTCTGGTTCTAGGCCGCCGCCGGGCAGTATCGGCTGAGATAGTCGGCATGGCTCGGCATGTGCTGGACGACATATTGGATGGATTGTTCGATGGCGTCATACTCCTGGCGCGTCGTCGGTTCGGGCAGGCTGTCGGCCATCGCGTTGTGGCCCTGCATCGCAATGCCCTGACCCATCATCACCGCCGCCCAGCTCGTCTCGGTGAACAGTTCGTCATCCTCGCGGAAGATCTGGCCATTGTGGCGGAACAGCTCGATCTTCTCGACCAGACTGTCGGGAACCGCCATCGTCCGGCAATGATTCCAGAAGTCGCTGTCGTCACGCGCCGTGGACTTATAATGCAGGATCAGGAAGTCGCGGATGCGCGCATATTCCTTGCCCGTCAGCCGGTTGAAGGCTGCCTCCTGCACCGGCGTCACCCCGTCTAGCGAGAGGAGCGCGATCAGCTTGTTGATGCCGGTGTTGATGAGGTGGATCGACGTGGATTCGAGTGGCTCCATGAACCCCGCCGCCAGGCCGAGCGCGACGACATTCTTGTTCCAGAACTTCTTGCGCCGCCCGGTGACGAAGCGCAGCCAGTTGGGATCGGCGGCCGGCTTGCCCGCGATGTTCCCGACCAGGATGTCGAGCGCGGTATCGTCGGCCATGAAGCTGCTGCAATAGACGTGGCCATTGCCGTTGCGGTGCTGGAGCGGCACCTGCCACTGCCAGCCGGCACTGTGCGCAGTGGCGCGGGTATAGGGCAGCGGCGGGCTGCCATCCTCACGCAGGCAGGGAAGCGCGACGGCGCGGTCGCACGGCAGATAATGCGACCAGTCCTCATAGCCGGTGTGCAGCGCCTGCTCGATCAGCAGGCCGCGGAAGCCCGAGCAGTCGATGAACAGGTCGCCGGCGATGATCGTCGCGTCATCGAGCGTTACCGACGTGACGAAGCCGGTTTCGCCGTCGATCGCGACATCGCCCACCTTGCCCTCGCGCCGCACCACGCCGCGCTGCTCGGCATAGGTGCGCAGGAAGCGGGCATAGCGCCCCGCGTCGATATGATAGGCGTAGTTGACCGGCGGCAGATCGTCGCGCTGATAATCGGCGGTGCGGGCAAAACGGCCGAAATGCGCCGCCATGGTTTCCATGTTGAACAGCTGGATCGGGCGGTTGTCTCCGGCGACGTGATATCGGTGCCAGACATGGTGGAACGAAATACCGTCCATCTCATAGCCGTAATTGCCGAACGGATGGATGTAGCTGTCGCCGATCCGGCCCCAGTTGACGAACTGGATGCCCAGCTTGAAGCTGCCCTGCACGCACGACATCATCTCGCGCTCGTCGATTTCGAGCAGGCGGTTGAAATCGACAAAGGGCGGTATGGTCGCCTCACCGACGCCGACAGTGCCGATCTGTTCGGATTCGATGAGCGTGATCGAAACGGGACGGCCCGCACGCAGCCGCGATAGCGCCGCCGCTGCCATCCAGCCTGCGGTGCCCCCGCCGACGATGACGATATGCTCGATGGCCATGTCCCCGATCCTCTCCTGCGTGCGCGCGTCCCGGCTGGTCTTGCTGCCCCGGTTGATGCGGCAGGGCGAAACATAGCGCAAATCACCAACATGTGAACGTTCATATTTCGCGCTTGTGAACGCTCTCAATTGCCGATATTATCCGTGGCGAGGCCAGCAGTCATAGCCGGCACGAAACAGGTTTTGAGGGGAGGTTGGTTTGGCACGCAAACCCATGAGCGGCATCGCGCGCGCATCGCGCCTGGCGGCAATGTCCACGGCATCTGGCCTCGCGCTCGCCGCGTTCACCGCACCACCGGCATTGGCGCAGACCGCCGCCGAACCGCAGGACGGCACTGCCCAGCCCGCGCCTGCCGACGACGGGACCGCAACGCCCGCCGACGACGAGATTGTCGTCACCGGTTTCCGCCGGTCGCTCGCCAGCGCCCAGACGATCAAGCGCAACGCCGACACCGTCGTCGACGTCATCACGGCCGAAGATATCGGCGCATTGCCGGACCGATCGGTGGCGGAGGCGCTGCAGCGCGTGCCCGGCATCAACATCTCGCGCTTCGAACAACGCAACGACCCCGACCGCTTTTCGGTCGAGGGGTCGGGCGTCATCATCCGCGGCCTGCCCTTCGTCCGCTCCGAGCTGAACGGCCGCGACATCTTCTCCGCCAATGGCGGCCGCGAATTGTCGTTCAACGACGTGTCGCCCGAACTGCTCGGCCGGGTCGAAGTATTCAAGAACGGCACCGCCGACATGATCGACGGCGGCATTTCCGGCACCGTCAACCTGGTCACGCGCAAGCCGCTGGACAAGCGCGGCTTCAGCATCGCCGGCACGGTCGAGGGCAATTATGGCGATCTGGCCAAGGAATGGTCGCCCGGCTTTTCGATCCTGGCGTCGAACACCTTTGAAACCGGGATCGGCACCTTCGGGCTTCAGCTCGCTTATGCCCAGTCGGAACTGGTGACGCGCACCGATGCGTCACAGATCACCGACCCCTGTTATCGTGCGCGCACGCTCGATGCCGGCTGCATCCGCGTCCGCGCGGTGGGATCGGGGGGGTTTTCGGGCGATCCGCTGGACCCCTCCGCCTTCCCGCCCGCCGGCGCGGTGTTCGTGCCCAAGGGTGCCGGGGTGCGCACCACCGATTTGACCCGCGACCGCAATGCCTATTCGGCGGTCGGCCAGTGGCAGAGCAGCGACGGCCGCGCCACGCTGACGCTGGAATATCTGCGCGCGGAGACCGAAGCGACGCTGGACGAATTCGCGATTCTGGCGCTGGTCAATGACGACGCACTGTTTCCGGTGCCCGCGCCCGGCACGACGCCGGTGTTCCAGGGCAACCAGTTCGTCACCGGCACGCTGACCCAGGCGCAGCCGTTCAACGGCGGGCGCGGCATCCCGACCGAGCTGCTTCGCTTCCAGCGCGAAGACGAGGCGATGACCGAGGACTATTCGCTGACGCTCAAGCTGGAGCCGACCGACCGGCTGCGCTTCAACATCGAATTGCAGAAGATCAATTCGGACCGGACCGAGGAAGGCTTCATCGGCACGATGCAGACCTATACCGACGTCTTCATCGACAATTCGGGCACGACGCCGCAGGTCCAGTTTCTCCAGCCCGGCGCGACCAATTCGCCGGCGGGCTATTTCAACGATCCCGCCAACACCTTCTACTGGTTCCTGATCGACAATCAGGTGCGCAACGAAGGCGAGCTGACCACGATGCGCTTCGACGCGGAGTATGACGTCAGCGAGGACGGGTTCTTCAAGAAGGCGCGGTTCGGTGCGCGCTGGGGCGACCGCAACCGGGTGACCCGCAACGCCAATTTTTCCAACTGGGGCAATCTGGGGGCGCCATGGACCGGGCGCGGCGGCAACTGGAACGGCGCGGATCCACAGGTTTTCGGACCTGGCGGTGCCTATGTCCGCGACTTCCCCGGTTCGTCGACGCTGCGCGACCCGTTCGGCAGCAATTTCCAGCGCGGCAACGCCCCCGTGCCGCTGGGCGACGGATCTGCGTTCTTCTTTGGCGGCGACAATCTGGTCGCCGACTATCTCAGCGGATCGATCCGCGACCAGGCGCGCGCGATCACCGATTTCACGCTGACCCCGAATGCGTGGATTCCGCTCGCCGCGCGCTCCAATGTCGTGGCGGGCGGGCCGTGGACGGCGGGCGAGATTTCCGACGTCGATGAAAGCACTTTCGGCGTCTATGCGCGTGCCGATTTCGGTGCCGACCTGGGTGGCGACGTGACGCTCGCCGGCAATGTCGGTCTGCGCTATGTCAAGACGACGGTGCGCAGCGGCGGGCAGATCAATTTCCCGGCCGGCGACTTTTTCGATGCACCGCCGGGCGGCAATGGCGACGGCCGGGTGAGCGTCGCCGAGCTTCAGCAAGCGTGCGGCAACTTGCAGCCCGGCCAGGTGGCACCGGGCTATTGCAGCCTGTCGCCGCAGCGGCTGGCGCAATTTGCCTCGGTCTTCACCAGCGAAATCATCGACGACAGTTCCAACATCGATTTCGACAACTGGCTGCCCAGTTTCAACGCGCGGATCGACTTCGGCAACGGGATGCTGGTGCGCGGCGCGGTGTCGCGGGGGATTTTCCGGCCCGACCTGTCATCCTTCGCCACCGGGGGCGCGATTTCGGACAATACCACGAACCTGCGCTCCGCCGGCACGCTCGACACCGGGCCGTTGTTCCAGATTTTCACGGGCAACCGCCTGCTTCGACCGACCCAGGCGTGGAACTACGACCTGTCGTTCGAATGGTATTTCGATCGCGTCGGCTCCATCACGCTCGCCGGGTTCGTCAAGGACATCAGCGGGATCGTCAATGGCGGCGCGGTGGTGCGCAACTTCACCAGCGGCAGCGGCGTGTCGACCGACGTGCTGGTCAACGGCCCCGTCAACAGCGACGGCGGCACGTTGAAGGGCGTGGAGCTGGCCTATCAGCAGACCTATACTTTCCTGCCCGGCCCGTTGAGCGGCTTTGGTTCGCAGATCACCTATACCTATGTCGATGCGGGTGATTTCAACAACAGCAACCTGGGTGCCGAACAAAGCCCGTTCACCGGCAATCTGCCGCTGGCGGGCGTGTCGAAACACACGGTCAACGCGACCCTGTTCTATGAAAAGTCGTTCCTGTCGGCGCGCGTCGCCTATAACTGGCGCTCCGACTTCCTCCAGACGCCGCGCGACGTCATCTTCCCGTTCTCGCCCATCTATGGCGAAGCGACCGGTCAGCTTGACGGTTCGATCTTCGTCACGGTGAACAAGAATCTGAAGGTCGGCGTCCAGGGCGTGAACCTGCTCGACGAAGTCACCCAGACCAGCCAGGTCATCGATTTCGACGGCACCCGCGTGACGCGATCGGCGTTCCGCAACGACCGGCGCTTTACCTTCCTCGCGCGCTTCAATTTCTGATCGCGCGGCGCCGGTCGGGCGGGTTTCGGGGCGGGTCCGGGCATGGCCCAGGCCCGCCCTTTTTTGGCTCGACAGACGCGCGGCCGGGTAAAGCCCGCCGGGATCGCAAGAGGAGAAACGCATGAAGTGGCTGCCCCACCTTTCGATCGTCCTGCTGGCCCTGGCCGGCCCGGCGGCTGCGCAGACCAAGACCGCGGCTCCGGCACCCGACTGGAAAATGGTCTGGTCCGACGAATTTGACGGGACCGCGCTTGATCCGACCAAATGGCGGCCGGAAGTGTCGTGCTGGGGCGGCGGCAACAACGAGCAGCAATGCTATACCGACCGCGATGCCAACATCCGGGTTGCCGACGGGATGCTGCACCTGATGGCGCGCAAGGAACGCTTCACCGGCCCCGACCGGCCGCCGGAGATCGCCGCGACGCCCAACCCGACCGTCACCCAACCCTATAGCTCGGGCAAAATCCGTACCCTGGGCCTGGCGAGCTGGCGATACGGCCGGATCGAGTTCCGCGCCAAGGTGCCCAAGGGGCAGGGCACCTGGCCTGCGGTGTGGATGATGCCGGCCGACAACGTCTATGGCGGCTGGCCGTTGTCGGGCGAGATCGACATTCTGGAAGCGGTCAACATGGGCGCCACCTGCACCGTCTGCGCGGGCGATCGGGGCGAGAACCGCACGCTCAGCGCGCTGCATTTCGGCGATTCGCCGCCGCGCAACACGCATATCGAGCGTCGCGTCGCACTGCCCGACCTCGCGCTGCCCTCGGATGATTTCCACGTCTGGACGCTGGAATGGGGCAAGGGGCGGATGCGCTTCTTCCTCGACGGGCGGCTCTATTGGGACGTCACCGCCGACCAGTGGCGCACCGCATCGCCGCGCGCGGCGGGAAATCCGGTTGCGCCGTTCGACCAGCCCTTCTACCTGATGGCCAATCTGGCGATCGGGGGGCGATTGGCGGAGGACAATAACGACAAGGGCATCGGCAAGGACACGCTGCCCGCCGCTTTCGTGATAGACTGGATCCGGGTCTATCAGTGCAAGCAGGATGAGGAGACGGGACTGGCCTGTATGAAAGGCGTCGAAAAGGACTGAACACGCATGGCCAGACGCCGCCAGGCCGTAACCATCAAGCATGTCGCCGCCGACGCCGGTGTTTCGCTCCAGACCGTCAGCCGCGTCATCAACAACGAACCCAATGTCCGCCCGGCCATGAAGGCGCGGGTGCAGGCGGCGATCAACAAGCTGGGCTATGTCCCCTCGATCGCGGCCCAGCGGATGAGCGGATCGCGATCCTATCTGATCCTGGCGATCAACGATCGCGACCGCACCATCGCCGAATGGCAGGCGCGGCAGGGCAATGACTGGGTCGACCAGATGCTGCTCGGCGGGATGCTGAAATCCGCCGAACATGGCTACCGCATGATCTTCGAGCTGATCGACACGCATAGCGACCATGTCGAGCGCGAGCTGGGCGCGGCGCTGGCTGCCCTGCAGCCCGACGGCGTCATCCTGACCCCGCCGCATTCGGAAAACGCCCAGATCACGCGCCTGCTGTCTGATCGCCGCATCCCCTTTGCCCGCATCGGATCACAGGCGCGCGGTCCCGGCATCGCAATGACCCTGGGCGACGCAAATTCCGCGCGGCTCGCGACCGAACATCTGATCGCGCTCGGCCATCGCCGCATCGGTTTCATCGCCGGACCGGACGACTACAGCCTGTCGCAATGGCGCATCGACGGCTGGTGCGCGGCAATGGCGGGGGCGGGACTTGCCACCGCCGGCTATTGCGAGCGCGGCGATTTCGGTCATGCCAGCGGCGTGACCGCGACGGATCGGCTGCTGGCGCACCCACTGCCCCCGACCGCCATCATCGCCAGCAGCGACCAGATGGCGCTGGCGGTGCTGGACGTGGCCAAGGCGCGCGGCATGGCGGTGCCCCGCGACCTGTCGCTGATCAGTTTCGACAACACGCCGGTCGTGCGCTTCACCCGCCCCCGGCTCTGCGCGATCGATCAGCCGATCGCCGGCGCATTTTCCCGCGCGGTGGAGTTGCTGATCCGGGCCACGGGCGACGAACAGTCGGAACTGCCGGTCGAACTGGCCAGCGAACTGGTGGTGCGCGAAAGCACCGCCCCGCCGCCGGCCGATGACCGTGGCTGACCCTGCGGGTCCCGCCGCCCAGCATTCGCGCTTCCTGTCGCTTTACGCGCTGGCCTTTGCCGGCGGTGCGGTGGCCTATGTGCCGTTTCTCACCCTGTTGCTGCCGTTGCAGGCGACCGCGATCAGCGGCGACGACCCCGGGCGCGCGCTCACTTTGATCGCCCATTGCACCTTTGCCGGCGCGTTGACCGCCAGCTTCGCCAATATCGGCTTTGGCTGGATCAGCGATGCGCTGCGCGTGCGGCGGCCGCTGATCGCGTTGGGGATGATCGGATCGTCGGCACTGATGGTGACCATGCCGCTGGCGACGGGTCCGGGCGAACTGATCCTGCGCATCATCGGCTGGCAGCTTTGCCTGAACGCCATGCTCGCGCCGCTCGCAGCGTGGGCGGGCGATGCGGTGCCCGACGCGCAAAAGGGGCTGCTGGGCGGGCTGCTCGCCTTCGCCCCGGCGCTCGGCGCGCTGGCCGGGGTGGTCGTGACCGCCGATCCGCTTGATCCAGCCCGCTGGGGCACGACCATCGTCGCGATCCTGGTGCTGGCGATGGTCACGCCGGGGCTGGTCGCGGCGCGCGCGCGGGCGATGCCGCATTTGGCCACGTCCGCGCCCGCCGCACCCGACCCGCGCGATCCCGCACCGAGCGGGCCGCGTGCGGTGATCGGCATGTGGCTGGCGCGGCTGCTCGTCCAGATTGCCGAGGCGTCGCTGTTCGCGTTCCTGTTGCTGTGGCTGCGCAGCCTTGCGCCCGGCTTTCCCGCGCATCGCACCGCACAGATCTTCATGACCGTGTTGTGCGCCGCGGTGATCGTCGCCCTCGCGCTGGGGCGATGGTCGGACCGTACCGGCCGCCCGCTGGCACCGCTGGCCGGATTGGCGGCACTCTGTGCGGCCGGGCTGGGGATGATGGCGCTCGCGACCACCCTGCCAATGGCGATCGCGGCTTATGCGCTGTTCGGGCTGGCCAGCACGGTCTTTCTGTCGCTCCACGCCAGCCAGACCCTGCGCGTCCTGCCGTCGGCGCGCCATCGCGGCCGCGACCTGGGCCTGTTCAACCTGACCAATACGATGCCGTCGCTGGTCATGCCATGGCTGACGCTGGCGCTGGTGCCGCTCTATGGCTTTGCGGCGCTGTTCCTCGTGCTCGCGTTGTTGACGGCAAGTGCAGTGCTGTTGCTTGTCGTGCTGGGCCGGGGTCCGGGTCAGGCCGGCCGGCGGGCATAGACGCCGAAGGCAGCGATCACCGCATAGCACAGGGCCGGCAGCACCAGCGCGACCGCCAGGCTGGCCGAGACATCGGCGATGACCCCGGTCAACAGCGGCACGATCGCCCCGCCGACGATCGCGACGTTGATGATGCCCGAACCGTCCGCCGCACGCGCGCCCAGCTTTTCGCACGCCAGCGTAAAGATCGTCGGGAACATGATCGCGTTGGCGAGGCCGATCGCCAGCAGGCTGTAGGCCGAGACCGTGCCGGTCGTCTGCGTCGACAGCGCGATCAGCAGGATCGCGGCAACGCCGACCGTTGCCAGCACCTTGCCCGGGCTGACCACGCGCAGCACCGCCGACCCGATGAAGCGGCCGATCATCGCCCCGCCCCAATAGACGCCGATCAGCTTGCCCGCCGCCTGTTCGCCCAGGCCCAGGACCTGAGGCTGCATCAGATAGTTGACGATCAGCGATCCGATCGAGACTTCGGCGCCGACATAGAGGAAGATGCACAGCGCGCCGAAGCCGAAGCGCGGCCGCTTGAGCAGGTCCAGCCCGGCCAGTCCGCTGCTTGCCTCATGCCGTTCGCCCTTCAGCGCGTTACGGAACAGCCACACCACCGCCGCGACGATGGCGAGTGCGACCGCGATGCCCAGATAGCCGTTGACGATCGCCTGGCTTTCCGCGGTGCGATAGGCGTCGAGTTGCGCCCCCGTCAATTGATCGGCGCTGACCGTCGCCAGACTGCCGAGGATCAGGATCGACCCGACGATCGGAAAAACGGTGGTGCCCACCGAATTGAACGCCTGGGCAAAGGTCAGCCGGCTGCTCGCGGTTTCGGGCTTGCCGAGCAGCGTGATCAGCGGGTTCGCGACGACCTGAACGATCACCACGCCGCTGGCCAGCACGAACAGCGCGAACAGGAACAGGCCATAGGTTGCGGTCTGGCTGGCCGGGATGAACAGAATGCACCCGACCATCATCGTCAACAGGCCCGCCACCGCGCCGCGCATATAGCCGATGCGCTTGACCAGCCGGGCACCGGGAATGCCGATCACCGCATAGGCGGCGAAGAAACAGAATTGCACCAGCATCGCCTGGGTGAAGTTGAGGGTGAACAGCTCCTTCAGCTTGGGGATGATGACGTCGTTCAGGCTGGTGATGCCACCGAAGATGAAAAACAGCCCCAGGACGAACAGCTGAAGTTGCGGCGCATCGATATGGGATGCGTCGTCACGCGCGGCGTTCGATGCGCCGGGTTGCAGGGCCATGATTCACTCCCGATGGCTGGGTTGGTTCGATGTGCCGGGGCAGGCGGCAACGCCCGATCCGGCCTCGATCCGCACCGATCGCAACGTGGCGACGAAGCCCTTGGGCGCCTGCACGCGGAACGGTGAACCGACCGATGCGATCTTGGTGCCCGCTTTTTCAAAGCAGTGCAACGGCACCCGGGTCTCCACGACCGTGCCGGGGGTGCTGGCGGCAAGCGCGGCGGTGAGGTCGATCGCGCCTTCGCCGATTGCGACCCGCACGAGCCCAGCCGCGCGGCGGTCGATTCGCCATTCGATGAACAAGGCGAGGCCGCCATTCGATTGGCGGGTCAAATCGATTGCGGGGCCGTTGATCGTCAGCACGGCGTCGGCAAGCCAGGTGAGCTGGCGCGCATCCTCCTGTGCCTTCAGGTCGATCGCGCGCGTGGCGATTGCACCGTCGTCGGCGAGGCGCCAAGGTGCCGGCACCTTGCCGCGCACGACGAAGTTGGTCGCGACCTCCTCGGCCGCAAGATCGACGCGCGGATCTTCGTTGACCCGCGCAAGCGACCCGCCGCGCGTGTAGTCCAGGCCATAGCCGACCGGGAACAGCGGCTGCTTGACCGGCGCGCGCGCGTCGTCGGGCCAGGCAAAGGGCAGCCGGCCGGTAAAGTCGCGCGCCGGCCGGCCATTTGCGCCGGCGATTAGCACATCGGCCACGCCTTCGCCCTGGGTGCCGGGCAGCCAGCCGGCGACAAAGGCATCGGCCTGGTTGAGCAGGCCGCCGACGAACATCGGCCGGCCCGACAGGAACAGGATGACGACACGTTTGCCCGCCGCCTTCAGCCGCGCGACCAGCGCCGCATCGGTGGCGGCGGGGCGAAAGGCCAGACTGGGCACATCGCCCTCGAACTCGGCATAGGGTTTTTCGCCCAGCACGACGATGGCGGTATCGGCACCCGCCACCTCTGCATCGCTCGGCATCGGGGCCAGCGTCGCGGTGCCGCCGCTGGCGGTCACGCCGTCGACGATCGCGCGGCCGATGGTGCGCCCGCGCGGAAAATCCTGCGCGCGGGTGTCGGTGCCCTGCCAGCTGATCGTCCAGCCGCCCGCCTGCATCGCCATGTCGTCTGCGCCGCTGCCCGCGATCAACACGCGGCTGCGCGGCCGGACCGGCAGGACATTGCCCTGGTTCTTGAGCAGGACGAGCGACTTCGCGACGGCCTCGCGGGCGAGTGCCAGGTGATCGGGCGCGCCGATGCTGGCCACATCACCGCGCGCCACGGGCGTGGTCCCCATCAGGCCCAGCTTAAACTTGACCCGCAGGATGCGGCGTACCGCATCGTCGATCCGCGCGGCCGGAATGCGGCCGGACTGCGCCGCCTCCAACGTGCTGGCGAACAGCCCCTTCCAGCTGTCAGGTGCCATATAGAGGTCGAGGCCGGCATTCACCGCGGCCGGGCAATCGGTGGGCCTGCAGCCGGGGATCTGGCCATGGCCGTTCCAGTCGCCGACGACCAGGCCGGCAAAGCCCATCCGCTGTTTCAGCACGTCCGTGAGCAGCGTTTTGTTGCCGTGGTGCTTGACTCCGTTCCAGCTCGAAAAGCTGGCCATCACGGTCAGCGCGCCTGCGTCGATCGCCGGCGGATAGCCGCGGGCGTGGACGTCGATCAGTTCGGCCTCGCCGATCACGGCGTCGCCCTGGTCGCGGCCGTCCTGGGTGCCGCCATCCGCCAGGAAATGCTTGGCCGTCGCCGCGACCCGGTGGGCGTCGAGCGGCCTGCCGGCAACCAGCGTGCCCTGCAGCCCCAGGGTCATCGCCCGCGCATAATCGGCGACCAGCGCCGGATCGGACGAATAGCCTTCATAGGTGCGGCCCCAGCGCGGGTCCTGCGGCACCGCCAATGTCGGCGCGAAGGTCCATTCGATGCCGCTGCCGGCGATTTCCGCCGCGGTTGCCGCGCCGATCCGCTGGATCAGTTCGGGGTCACGCGCCGCGCCCAAGCCGATATTGTGCGGAAAGATGGTGGCGCCGGGCAGGTTGGAATGGCCGTGCACCGCATCGACCCCGAACAGGATCGGCACGCCCGCCCCCGCCTTGCGCGAGGCGTCGCGAAAGGCGGCGACCAGCTCGGCCCATTTGGCAGGGCTGGCGCGTTCATCGCCGAACGGACCGGAATTGCCGCCGGCCAGGATCGAGCCAAGCGGATATTTGGCAAGGTCGGCAGGCGTGATCGACGCGATGTCCGCCTGGATCAACTGGCCGACCTTTTGGCGCAGCGTCATGCGCGCGATCAATCGGTCGATCTCGGCCTCGGTCGCGGGTGTGGTGATCGTGGCCGGGCTGGCGGCGCGCGGCCACTTTCCAGGATCGGCCACGCCCGTTTCGGCGGGTGCGGGCTGTGCGCGACCCTGATGCGCAAGGCCGACGCTGGCTCCCGCCGCCGCCACCATCGACCCAAGCATGATCCATGCTGCACCGACCGTTCTACGCACCCGTGCCTCCGTCTTTCCGTTCGATTATTGTGAACGTTCTCACACGGGTGATGACAGGGTGTGGTGGTCAAATCAAGGGGCTGGACAGTGTCGGGATGCGATCAGCGCTCAGCCGGTTGGCGCGCTCAGCTTGTCGACGCGACGCTGGTGACGTCCGCCGGCAAAGGATGTGCTCAGGAATGCCTCCACACACGCCTTCGCCTGGTCGAGGCCGATCAGCCGCGCGCCCATGGCCAGGACGTTGGCGTCATTATGCTCACGCGCCAGCCGCGCCGACAGCGGCTCGTCAACGCGCGCGCAGCGGCACGCCGGGTTGCGATTGACCGCGATCGAGATGCCGATCCCCGATCCGCACAGCGCGATGCCGAATGTCGCCTTTCCGGCCGCGACATGCCCGGCGAGCGCATAGCCATAATCGGGATAGTCGACGCTGGTCGTATCCTGCGGGCCAAGGTCGGTGACGTCATGCCCGGCTTCACGCAACCATTGCGCGAGCGCCGCCTTCAGCTCGATGGCGGCATGGTCGGAGGCGAGGACGATCTGGTGCGGCATGGGCTGGCTCTCCGGTTGCACGAAACGCCCTAGCCCGCCGGCGCGCCTCGGGCTAGCCTTGGTGCACCGCTCATGGGCATCAGGAAACGATCATGGCACGCACCGCAGGATGGATGATGTTGGCCGGCACGCTGATGCTGGTCGGCGGATGCAACGACACGCGCGAACCGGCGACGGTCGAGAGCAATGTGACGATGCCCCTCGATGCCGGCGATAACGACGCCGACGCTGCTGTCGAAAACACCGTGGCCGCCAATGACAGCGCCGCCGAACCGGACTTCGCCGGCCGCTGGATCGGCCCCGAGGGCATGTTCCTCGACATCGCAGCCGATTCCGAAGTCGGGCCCGGCCATTATACCATCCGCAACCGCTGGGGCCTGGACGCCGATGCCGAAGGGTCGTTCAAGGGATCGGTGACCGGGGGCGTGCTGCGCTTTACCCGCCCGGACGGCGACCAGACGCTGACGCCCGGCAACGGGGAGGCGACCGGCATGAAGTATCTGCTCGACAAGTCGGATTGCCTGATCGTGCGCACCGGCGAGGGCTATTGCCGCGCCTGACGGCCGCGGATGCCGGGGTGAAGCGCGCGTGGCAGCGTCCGCCGCGCGTGACGGCGGGGGCGCAGACGCCCGCGCGTGCGCGCCGGATTTGCCGGCCGCGCGCGCAACCCGACCCGGCCCGTCACGCACTTGCAACGCAAGCGTCATAATGTCAGCCTAACGCGCACGGCATTCACCGGCGCGGCGTGCGCTTGAGGGGATTTCACGACATGGCGCTGGTTGAAAATGCTCCCCGGAATGTGGCCGTGCGCGGCGCGGTGCACCGGCATGACCATCTCTCGAAGCAGGGGCTGCTCGAACGGACCTTCACCTTCGCCTTCCGGGGGCTGGTCTATGCCCAGATCTGGGAGGATCCGGTCGTCGACCTGGAGGCGTTGGCGATCACGCCCGATTGCCATGTCGTGACGATCGCGTCGGGCGGCTGCAACGTGCTCAGCTACCTGACCGCCGATCCCGCCGCGATCACCGCGGTCGACCTCAACACCGCGCATATCGCGCTCAACAAGCTCAAGCTGGCGGCGGCGCGGCACCTGCCCGACCATGCCGCCTTCCACCGCTTTTTCGGCCAGGCCAACCGGCGCGAGAATGTCGAAGCCTATATGGCGTATGTCCGTCCGCATCTCGACGATGTGTCGCGGCGCTATTGGGAAGGGCGCGGGCTGATCGGGCGCAAGCGGATCACCGGCTTTTCCAAGGGATTCTACAAGCGCGGACTGCTCGGCGGTTTCATCGGCGCCGCGCATCTGGTCGCCAAGCTCTATGGCATCGATCCGCGCGTGATGCTGGAAGCGCGCACGATCGAGGAGCAGCGCGAGATCTTCGAGACCAAGCTCGCCCCGGTGTTCGACAAGAAGTTCGTCCGCTGGCTGGTCGATCAACCCGCGTCGCTTTTCGGGCTGGGCATTCCGCCCGCGCAGTATGAGGCGCTGGCGTCCGATGATCCGCAGGGCATTTCGGCGGTGCTCAAGCAGCGGCTGGAAAAGCTTGCCTGCGATTTCGACCTCTCGCAGAATTATTTCGCGTGGCAGGCCTTCGGGCGCGGCTATGGCGAGGGGCCGGCGGCGCCGCTACCCCCCTATCTCGAACCCGCCAATTACCAGGCGGTGGTCGAGCGGGTCGACCGGGTCGAGGTGCGCCACGCCAACATGTGCGATTATCTCGACGCGATGCCCGATGCGTCGCTCGATCGCTATATCCTGCTCGATGCCCAGGACTGGATGACCGACGCGGTGCTGACCCGGCTGTGGACCGGCATCACGCGGACCGCGAAGCCCGGCGCGCGGGTGCTGTTCCGCACCGCGGCCCAGCCCAGCCTGCTGCCCGGCCGCGTGCCCGACGCGATCCTCGACCGCTGGGATTATCGTGCGGACGAATCGCTCGACTATACCCGCCGCGACCGCTCTGCGATCTATGGCGGCGTGCATCTCTATGTGCTGAAAGGATGACCGACGGCGCGCGCGATCATGCGCGGCGGATGGACGCGGTCTATGCGACCCAGCGCCACATCTACGACCTGACGCGCAAATATTATCTGCTCGGTCGCGACGCCTTGCTGCGCGACCTTGCCCCGCCCGCGGGCGGGGCGGTGCTCGAGGTCGGCTGCGGGACCGCGCGCAACCTGATCGCGGCGGCGCGGCGCTACCGCCACGCGCAATTCTTTGGCTTCGACATTTCCGAAGCGATGCTGGCGACCGCGCGGGCGAATGTCGCGCGCGCGGGGTTGAGCGCACGCATCACGTTGGCCCAGGGCGACGCGACCGGCTTCGATGCCGCCGCCATGTTCGGCCGTGACCAGTTCGACCGGGTGTTCATGAGCTACACCATCTCGATGATTCCCGGCTGGGAGGATGCGATCGCCGCCGCCGCCGCGGTCGTGGCGCCCGGCGGCACGCTGCAGATCGTCGATTTCGGCCAGCAGGAGCAGCTGCCCCGCCCGTGGCGCAGGCTGCTGTTCGCCTGGCTCGCCAAATTCCATGTCAGCCCGCGCGCCGATCTGGATCGCGTCATCGCCCGCGTCGCGCGCGCGGCGGGGCTGGAGGCGCGTTTCCAGCCGCTCTATCGTGGCTATGCCTGGCGCGCGACGTTGGCCGCCGGCCGGGACTGACGCCGCCGGGGCAACGGTCATGCCCCGGCTATTTCGGCCAGATAGGCGTCGGCATAGTCGATCGCGATCTCGCACCACAACAGCTTGTGGTCGGACATCTGATGTCGCCGGTAGTAACGCCGGAAATAGTCGACCTGACGATCGCGTGGGCGCAAATTGCCGTCGCCGTCGACCGCAATACGCTCCGGCTTCAGGTGGTCGACGTAGAAGGCCGCATCCTCGTCGCGATACACGTGCCCGAGCATGTCGAACACGCCCGAATTGCGCACTGCAAAGCCGGGATGCGCGGCCTTGACCGCGATCTGGTCGTAATGATGGTCATTGCCCAGATTGGTGGTGTGCAGCGCGGTCGGCACGGTGAATCCCGCAGCCTCCAGCGCCTGCATCGTCTCGTGCGCGGGCGAGACGATGTTGAAATCGCCGAGCAGGATATAGTTTGCGTCGCGCCCGGCATCTTCGGGACGGACCCAGCCGTCCTCCCGCGCGCGGCGGACGGCGGCGCGCGCCTCGTCCGCCTGCCGATCGGCAAGGAAGCGGGCGATCTGTGCGATCTCCGCACGGCGCTGCGCCATTTCCGGCGAGCCTTCGCGTGCGTCGCCATAGAAGATGTGGACGGTGCAGAGCTTGAACTTGAGCCAGCCGGCGCGGAACGCGACGGTGAACGGCGTGCGCGCGAACTGGACATGGCGGGTGACGCCGTCGGCGCCGGGCGCGGCGATCTCCTGACCCTCGGGCAAGACGATCTCGCCGGTTTCGCGAGCAAAATGCACCTTGCCCCGGCGATAGAGAAAGGCCAGCCGCTCGTGATTGCCCGGCCCCCCTTCACGCGAGGTGCCGCCCGCCGCGTCGGTGACCAGATAGTCCCAGTCGGTGCCGAGATGATCGTTGACCAGCGTGTCGAGCGCGGTCAGGTCGCGATTGACCTCCTGCACCGTGACCAGATCGAAATGGTCGATGATCTCGGCGATGTAGAGCATCGATTCGGGCGTGCGGCGATACCCGCCGCCATTGCCGAAATGCATCAGGTTCCAGGTGGCGAGCCGCAGGCTGCGCTCGCTCGTGCCCTGCGTGATCTCGCGCTGCAGCGCCGCCTTGAGCGCGGCCAGCCGTTCGGCAACGAAGCGGCGGTGGAGCGGATCGGTAAAGCGCCAGCGCAGCGAATGGATCATCGTCATCGGCCATCCCCCCGAGCGCGATCATGCGCGCGGGAGGTGACGCGGCGATGACCGCGGGCGTCAGGCGGCCTTGCGCAGCTCGAGCCGTTCCCAGATTTCGACCAGCGCGTCGGTCAGCTCGCGCATCATCTCCGGCGTGTGGCTCGGCCCGGGGGTGAAACGCAGCCGTTCGGTGCCGCGCGGCACGGTCGGGTAGTTGATCGGCTGGACGTAGACGCCGTATTCGGCGAGCAGGATGTCGCTGATCCGCTTGGCGCGGACCGGGTCGCCGACCATCAGCGGCACGATGTGCGTCGTCGTCGCCATGACCGGCAGGCCCGCTGCGGCCAGCATCGCCTTCAGCGTCGCCGCCGCCGCCTGTTGCCCGTCGCGCTCCACGCTCGACGCCTTCAGGTGGCGCACGCTCGCCAGCGCGCCGGCGACGAGCACCGGCGACAACGACGTGGTGAAGATGAAGCCCGGTGCATAGCTGCGGATGACGTCGATGATGGTCTGGTCCGCGGTGATATAGCCGCCCATCACCCCGAACGCCTTGCCCAGCGTCCCCTCGATGATCGTCAACCGGCCGGCGACGTCGTCGCGCTCCGAAATGCCGCCGCCGCGCGCGCCGTACATGCCAACGGCATGAACCTCGTCGAGATAGGTGAGCGCGTTATACTTGTCGGCAAGGTCGCAGATCGCCGCGATCGGCGCGACGTCGCCGTCCATCGAGTAGACGCTCTCGAACGCGATCAGCTTGGGCGCGGCGGGATCGGCCTCGGCCAGCAGTTCCTCGAGATGCGCGAGGTCATTGTGGCGGAATACCCGCTTCTCACAGCCCGAATTGCGGATGCCGGCGATCATGCTGGCATGGTTGAGGGCGTCCGAAAACACGATGCAGCCGGGCAGGATCTTTGCCAGCGTCGACAGCGTCGCTTCGTTCGAGACATAGCCCGACGTGAACAGCAGCGCCGCCTGCTTGCCGTGCAGGTCGGCCAGTTCGCGCTCAAGGTCGACATGATAATGCGTGTTGCCGCCGATATTGCGGGTCCCGCCCGATCCCGCGCCGACATTGTGCAGCGCCTCCTCCATCGCCGCGATGACGTCGGCGTGCTGGCCCATCGCCAGATAGTCGTTGGAGCACCACACCGTGATCGGCTTGGGGCCGTTATGGCCGGCGAAGCAGCGCGCGTTGGGAAAGGCGCCCTTGTTGCGCAGAATGTCGATGAAGACGCGGTAGCGCCCCTCGGCGTGCAGCCGGTCGATCGCCTGGGTGAAGGCGCGCTGATAGTCCATGACCGGTCCCACGTCCGCAATTCGTGTCATGCGCGCGTATCTAGACGCGACGCCTGCGTTTTTCCAGCCGCCAAAGGACCCGGTTGACAGGCGGACGAGATAGCGCATCTGACTGATATTGCGCAAAGTTTCGACATTGCTCTCGATCAAGGACGCGACCTGCGCGCTGTGCTACCCCCCCCGATATCGCACTCCCTTCCCCGAGTCGCACGCATCGACGCGATCGATATTCGCCGCGCGCCAATGAAATGCAGGAGGCTGAGACATGGCTTCGTCCAACACCGAATATTATGCGCGCCGTGCGGAACAGGCGCGCTTGCTCGCCGATCGCGCCGCGGATCAATGTGCCCGTTCGGCGCATCTGACCATGGCGAAACGCTATGGCGAACTTGCCGCGCGCGATGCGCAGTCGGCGGCTGGGGAGACCGCGCCGACCAATTGAGCGCAGCACGCGCCGCCCGGCGATCAGAGCGTTTCGATCCGGCTCAGGCCATAGCCGGCCAAAGCGGGCTCAAGCCGCGCGGTCACGGCGTCGCGTCGCGTGAATACGGCGACATTGGCGCGCGGCGACGCTGGCCAGGCCTGGTCCGCCGTCAATGCCTGGACGCGTCGCGCGATTCCGGCTGATCCATCGACAAAATGCAGCGGGCGGGGGGCGGCGCGCTTCAGCTGCGCCTCGACCAGCGGAAAATGGGTGCAGGCGTTGACGACGACGTCGATCCGGTCGCCGCCGGGCTGGTCGAGCAGCCCGGCAAGCACGTCGGCATAGGCCGCGTCGGGGACGTCCTCGCCGCGCAGCACGGCCTCGGCCATCTCGACCAGCGCCGCCGAGCCGTGGCGCAGAACGCGGCAATCCGCGGCAAAGGCACGCGCGAGTTCGTCGACATAGGGCTGGCGCACCGTCGCCTCGGTACCGAGCACGCCGATCACGCGGGTACGGCTGAGCGCGGCGGCGGGCTTGATCGCGGGCACGGTGCCGACCACGGGCAGGTCGAGCGCGGAACGGACGGCGGCGAGCGCGATCGTCGACGCGGTATTGCACGCGACCACGATCAGGCGCGGATCATAGCGTTCGGCCAGCCGGCCGAGCAGCGCGGGCACGCGCGCGGCAATGTCGGCCTCGCTTCGCGTGCCATAGGGAAATCCCGCCGAGTCGGCGGCATAGACGATCGGCGCCTGCGGCAGCAGCGATCGGGTGGCGGCGAGCACCGACAGACCGCCGATCCCCGAATCGAAGAACAGCAGCGGCCGGTCCGCCGGCGACAGCGTTTCGCGCGCGATCATTGGCGCGCCATGCGGCGGTTGCGCGCGCCAAATCAAGGCCGTATTCGATCGGACGGAACCGGATAAGGGGTCGAGGGCGCGGTGCCGACCGAAATTCTATGGCAGGCACCGGCGCTCGCGCTGCTGATCGGCTATCTGCTGGGATCGATCCCGTTCGGCGTGCTGCTCACCCGCGCGGCGGGTGCGGGCGATCTTCGCCAGATCGGATCGGGCAATATCGGCGCGACCAACGTCCTGCGCACCGGGCGCAAGGGGCTGGCCGCGGCCACGCTGGCGCTCGACGTCGCCAAGGGCTGGGCGGCGGTGGCGCTGGCCGATGCGATCGTGCCCGGCCACGCTCCGCTCGCCGCGGCGGCGGCATTCATCGGACATTGCTACCCCGTGTGGTTGCGCTTCTTGGGTGGCAAGGGCGTCGCCACCCTGATGGGCGTGGTGCTGGCGCTGCACGCGCCTGCCGCGTTCGTCTATGCGGGGGTGTGGCTGGGCCTGCTGGCGGCGCTGCGCATTTCGTCGGTCGCGGGGCTTGCCGCGGCGTTTTCCGCCCCGGTTTCGCTGGCGTTGATGGGGCGCGGCGACCTGGTCCCGCTGTCGCTCGCGCTCGCGCTGATCGTCGGATGGAAGCATCGCGGCAACATCGCGCGCCTGGTCGCGGGCACGGAGCCGCGGGTGGGCGCAGGTCCGCGTGCCTGATCCGACCGGTCGGGCCGACCGGCTGCGGCTGATCCGCGCGCACGGCATCGGGCCGGTCACCTATGCCCAGCTGATCGCGCGGTTCGGCGATGCCGCGCGCGCGATCGAGGCGTTGCCGATGCTGGCCGCGCGCGGTGGCGGACGCCCGCCGACCCTCGCCGATCCGGCCATGATCGCGCGGGAGATCGCGACCGTCGACCGGCTGGGCGCGCGCCACGTCTTCATCGACGATCCCGACTATCCCGCGCTGCTCGCCGAGCTGGAGAGCGCGCCGCCGGTGCTGACCGTGCGCGGCGACACCGCGCTGCTGGCGCGGCCCGCCATCGCGATGGTCGGTGCGCGCAACGCGTCGGCGGCGGGTTGCCGGTTCGCGCGCGAACTGGCGATCGGGTTGGGACGACAGGGGGTGAGCGTCGTGTCGGGGCTGGCGCGCGGGGTCGATACCGCCGCGCATCAGGGATCGATCGACACCGGCACCGTGGCGGTCATCGCGTGCGGCATCGACCGCGTTTTCCCGCCGGAAAATGCCGCCCTGCAGGAGGATGTCGCCGGGCGCGGGCTGCTGCTGGCCGAACAGCCGCCGGGCACCGAGCCGCTGGCGCGCCATTTCCCCACCCGCAACCGCATCATCGCAGGCGCCGCACAGGGCACCGTGGTGGTCGAGGCCGCCCCGCGATCGGGATCGCTGATCACCGCGCGGATCGCCGCGGACGCCGGCCGTGAGGTGATGGCGGTGCCCGGCTCGCCGCTCGATCCGCGCGCGCAGGGCTGCAATCTGCTGATCCGCGAGGGGGCGACCCTGGTCCAGTCGGTCGACGACATTCTGGAGGCGGTTCGGCCGATCGATCCCCGCGCGGTCCGCTCGCCGGGATCGACCTATCACCCCGCGCCGGTGACGGCCGATGTCGATGCCAGCGAACGCCGGCGCGTCACCGATCTGCTCGGTCCCGTGCCGGTCGCGGTCGACGAACTGATCCGTCAGGCCGCGATCGCCCCGGCCATTGTCCAGACGGTGCTGCTCGAGCTCGAGCTTGCCGGCCGGCTCGAACGCCATGCCGGGGCCCGGGTGAGCCTGGTCTGATCGGCGTCAGGCGCGCAGACGAATCGCGGAGGCCTGCAGCGCGAGCGGATAGAGTAGCTCGTTTTCGCTGCGCATGCGCGCATGCAGCTGGTCGATCAGCTGCGCGGTCGCCTCCGCAAAGCCCGCGCGGTCGCGCATGATCGCTTCTTCGTGCCAGTGCGCGCCATAGCCCAGCCAGTCGACCGCCGCGCCTTCGAAGCGGCGGATCGCGTCGTGCGCCGCGCGGGCATCGGGGTCGTCGTTGCAGGCGAGCAGTCGCGGATAGATGTCGCGATCGCCATTGGCGAGATGCGGGATCACCGCTTCGAGCAGCCCGTCGACCGCGTCGCGCAGCTGGTGCGGTCGCTGGTCGGGATCCACCGCCGCGTCGGCAAGCGCCGTCGCCAGCGCAACGATGCGCCGGTGATCGCCGATCAGCCGTTCAAGCGAGTGGTGAGACAAGGACAGGTGTCACCTCGAGACGTAGCTGTCACGATCTAGCCGCAAGACCCTTAACAAACCGTCCGCATCGCGCCATGAGCGGCACCGCGTCATCGGGCGGGCAACGCCGCTTGACGCCACCGCGTGCCGCTCTCCATCCTCGCGCGTACACGTAAGGAACCGTCGCACCCCATGCAGCTTGTCATCGTCGAATCGCCCGCCAAGGCGAAAACCATCGAGAAATATCTGGGCAAGGACTATCGCGTGCTCGCCTCCTACGGGCACGTCCGCGATTTGCCGCCCAAGGACGGATCGGTGAACCCCGATGAAGATTTCGCGATGGCGTGGGAAACCTATGCCGACAAGTCGAAGCAGCTGAAGGCGATCACCGACGAGGCGAAAAAGGCCGACCGGCTGATCCTGGCCACCGACCCCGACCGCGAGGGCGAGGCGATTTCGTGGCACGTTCAGGAAGTGCTGAAGCACCGCAAGGCGTTGCCGGGCGAGGTCGAGCGCGTCACCTTCAATGCGATCACCAAGGCGGCGGTGCTGCAGGCGATGGCCCAGCCGCGCCAGCTCGATACCGACCTGATCGATGCCTATCGGGCGCGGCGCGCGCTCGATTATCTGGTCGGTTTCACCTTGTCGCCGGTGTTGTGGCGCAAGCTGCCCGGCGCCAAGTCGGCGGGGCGCGTGCAGTCGGTCGCGCTGCGCCTGATCGTCGAGCGCGAGCGCGAGATCGAGGGGTTCCGGCCGCAGGAATATTGGTCGGTCATCGCCGAGTTCGAACAGGACGGCACGCCGTTCCAGGCGCGGCTGGTGCGCTTTGACGGCACCAAGCTCGACCGGCTGTCGATCGGCGACGAAGGCACCGCCCTGCGCGCCAAGGCCGCGGTCGAAGCAGGGCGTTTCAGCGTCGCGTCGGTCGAAACCAAGCCTGCGACGCGCAACCCGCCGCCGCCGTTCACCACCTCGACCCTGCAACAGGAAGCCGCGCGCAAGCTCGGCTTTTCGGCCAGCCACACGATGCGTGTCGCTCAGGGCCTCTACGAGGACGGCGCGATCACCTATATGCGCACCGACGGCGTCCAGATGGACGGCAGCGCCATCGACGCCGCCCGGCTGGCGATCGCGACGCGCTATGACGGCGGCTATGTCCCCGACAAGCCGCGCCAGTACCAGACCAAGGCGAAGAACGCGCAGGAAGCGCATGAAGCGATCCGCCCAACCGATTTCAGCCGCGACCGGATGGGATCGGGCGATCATGCGCGGCTCTATGAGCTGATCTGGAAGCGCGCGCTGGCCAGCCAGATGGCATCGGCGCGGCTGGAGCGTACCACCGTTGAGCTGGAGGAGGGCACCGGCCGCCACGCGCTGCGCGCGACTGGCCAGGTGGTGCTCTTTCCCGGCTTCATGGCGCTGTACGAGGAAGGCCGGGATGAGGAGGGTGACGAGGATTCACGCCGCCTGCCGCTGATCCGCGAGGGCGACGCCCCCGCGCGCAAGAACGTGACCGCCGAACAGCATTTCACCCAGCCGCCGCCGCGCTTTTCCGAAGCGTCGCTGGTCAAGCGGCTGGAGGAACTGGGCATCGGCCGCCCGTCGACCTATGCCTCGATCATTCAGGTGCTCAAGGACCGCGCCTATGTGCGCGTCGAGAAGAACCGCTTCTTTGCCGAGGAGTCGGGCCGGCTGCTGACCGCGTTTCTCGAGCGATTCTTCGAGAAATATGTCAGCTACGATTTCACCGCCGGCCTGGAGGAAGAGCTGGACGACGTGTCCGGCGGCCGGGCGGCGTGGCAGGCGGTGCTCGACGCCTTCTGGCGCGATTTCAAGCCGCGCACCGCCGAGGTGATGGAGCAGAAGCCCTCCGACATCACCGCGGCGCTCGACCAGTTTCTCGAGCCCTATCTGTTCCCGCCCAAGGCCGACGGATCGGACCCGCGGCTGTGCCCCAATTGCGGTGCGGGTCGGCTGGCGCTGCGCGGCGGCCGGTTCGGCGCCTTCGTTGCGTGCTCGAACTATCCCGAATGCAAATATACTCGCCGCTTCGCCCAGGGCGGCGGCGAGGCGGGCGAGGACACCGGGCCCGAGGTGCTGGGTCAGGATCCCGAAACCGGGCTCGACGTCTCGCGACGGTCGGGGCGCTTCGGCCCCTATCTGCAGCTGGGCGACGGCAAGGATGCCAAGCGCGCGTCGATCCCCAAGGATGTGCCCGAACCTGATCTGGAATGGGCGCTCAAGCTGTTGTCGCTGCCGCGCACCGTCGGCCTGCATCCGGAGAGCGGCGAGCCGATCACTGCGGCAATCGGCCGCTATGGGCCTTATCTGGCGCATAACGGCAAATATGCGCGGCTGACCTCGACGATGGAGGTGTTCGATACCGGCATGAATGCGGCGGTCGTCAAGCTCGCCGAAGCCGCTGCCGGTGGCGGCCGGCCCCAGCGCGGGGCAGCGCGCGAACCGCTGCGCAGCTTCGGCGCGCATCCGGTTTCGGGCGCGGAGATCAAGCTGATGGAGGGGCGCTATGGCGCCTATCTGTCCGACGGCACGACCAATGCGACGCTGCCCAAATCGGCGGACAAGGACGCGCTCACGCCCGAGGAGGCGGTGGCGCTGATCGATGCGAAGGCCGCAGCGGCTCCGGCCAAGGGCAGGAAGAAGGCGGCGTCCAGGAAGCCGGCGGGGTCCAGCAAGGCCCCGGCGAAGAAGGCGCCGCCGAAGAAAGCGGCTGCGAAGAAAGCGGTGACGAAGAGCTGACCGCGCCGGGCGATGCGTCGCTTGGGCGGGGCCAGCGGATCATGTCACGCCGCCTTGAGGCTGGTCATCTGAAGCCAGGCGCGTGCCTGCTTCTGCGCCAGCGCGATTTCACGTGCGGTCATTTCATCGGCCACTTCGGCGCGGCAGAGCTGAGCCCGCGTGTCCCCGGTCATCGCGGCGAGATTGAACCATTTGTGCGCTTCGATCAGGTCGATGCCGACGCCGCCCGATCCGCTCGAATAAACCATGCCGAGATCGAAATAGGCGTCGGTGTCGCCGCGCGCGGCGTCCTCCAGACGGCTTTCGATCAGAAACCGCGCACTCTTCAGACTGTTGGCCATGATGCCCCCATCCCCTTCTTTGCCAGGGGAAGGATTGCCGTCACAGTTTCAACAAATGGTTAACGCGATTAACCAGAAGTGATCGGGGCCACCGCGACATTGTCGAGCAGCCGGGTGCCGCCCATTCGCGCGGCGGCGAGCAGGCGCATCGGGCGTGCCGCGTCGAACGCGCCCAGCGTCACCGCGTCGACCAGCTCGACATAATCGACCTCGAACCCGGCCTGGGTCAGGGTATCGCGCGCCTGGGCGAGCGCCGCCGCCACTTCGCCGCCGCGTTCGATCGTGCGGGCGGCGACGCCGAGCGCGCGGGGCAGCGCCACCGCCTGGGCGCGGTGGTCCTCCGCCAGATAGATGTTGCGCGAAGACCGGGCCAGGCCATCGTCCTCGCGCTGGGTGGGCACGCCGATGATGTCGATGGGCAGGTCGAGATCGGTGACCATGCGGCGGATCACCGCCAGCTGCTGGTAATCCTTTTCCCCGAACAGCGCGACGTCGGGGCGCACCTGGTTGAACAGCTTGGCGACAACGGTGGCGACCCCGTCGAAATGACCCGGGCGCTGATCGGCCTCCAGCCCCTCGCTCACCCCGGTCATCGTGACGCGGGTGGCAAAGCCCGCCGGATACATCACCTCGACCGGGGGCAGCCAGAGCAGATCGGCCTTGGCGTCGGCCAGCATCCGCGCGTCCGCCTGTTCCCGGCGGGGATAGCGCGACAGGTCCTCGCCCGCCCCGAACTGCATCGGATTGACGAAGATCGACACGACCACCCGGTCGGCTGCACGCCGCGCCGCCTCGACCAGCGCCAGATGCCCCTCGTGCAGTGCGCCCATGGTCGGGACCAGCGCCACACGCTCCCCGGCCGTCCGGAACGCGGCGGTCGCGTCGCGCAAAGCGGGCAGGTCACGGATGGTTTGCACGGGCGTCGGGCCTCCGATAAGGACTTTCGAGGGGCGGCCTTCTATGGGCGGCGTGGCAGCGGATCAACAAAGGATTTCCGGGGTTGGGCGAAGTTTCGAGCGGCGGTTTGGCGACGGGGCTCGGGCGGATGCACGTCATTGTGTTCGCCAATGAAAAGGGCGGCACCGGCAAGTCGACCACGGCGGTCCATGTCGCCATCGCACTCGCTGCCAAGGGGCATCGCGTCGCCGCATTCGACCTGGATCACCGCCAGCGCACGCTGGGCCGCTATCTCGACAACCGCGCCGCGACGATCAAGCGGACCGGTCGCGCGCTGCCGATGCCCGAACATCTGACCCATGACGGCGAAAGCCTGGCCTTCTTCACCGAGGCGATCGACACGCTCAGCCGCAACGCCGATTATCTGGTCATCGACACGCCGGGCCGCGACGATCGTTTCGCGCGCATCGCGGTGACCAACGCCGACACGCTGGTGACGCCGATGAACGACAGCTTTGTCGACCTCGACCTGATCGGCCAGGTCGATCCCGACACGTTCAAGGTGACGCGGCCGAGCTTCTACTCCGAACAGATCTGGGAATCGCGTAAGCACCGCGCCAAGGCGGACGGATCGACGATCGACTGGGTGGTGCTGCGCAACCGGATGCAGCACATCGAGGCGCGCAACATGAAGCGCGTGGCGAGCGCGATCGAGCAGCTCGCCAAGCGCGTCGGCTTTCGCGTCATCTCGGGCCTGTCGGAGCGCGTCATCTATCGCGAGCTGTTTCCCCAGGGGCTGACCATGCTCGATTCGCGCGAATTCGGGGAAATGGCGCTCGCGCATGTCGCCGCGCGCCAGGAACTGCGCGAGATGATGGCGGGCCTTGCGCTGCCCGAAACGACGCTGCCGATGTTCGCCTGATGGCCAAGCTGGTGCTGGTGGCGGCGGTGGCCGCCGCGATCTGGTGGTTTTTCCTGCGCAAGCCGCCGCGGCCGGCCCTGCCCGAGGAAGCCGAGGCGCGCGAAATCCTGGGCGTCGGGCGCAATGCCGACGCGGACGAGATCCGCGCCGCACACCGCCGGCTGGTCCAGGCGGTCCATCCCGACCGCGGCGGATCGGAAGCGTTGACCCGACGGATCAATGCGGCACGTGACGTGTTGTTGAGACGCCTGCGCCATTGAGTTTTGTCGCCGGCTCGCCGAAGAGGCGCGCGTCACTCAGGGAGGCCCGCATGACCCATCGTTTCGACCCCACTTCGCTCCGAGAATACGACATTCGCGGCGTCGTCGGAAAAACCTTGGGAGAGGATGACGCGCGCGCGATCGGGCGCGGATTCGCCACGCTGTTGCGCCGCGCGGGTGGCACGCGGGTGGCGGTCGGACGGGACGGGCGCGCATCGTCGCCGGTGCTCGAGGCCGCACTGATCGACGGGCTGACGTCGAGCGGGGTCGACGTCGTCCGCGTGGGGCTCGGCCCGACGCCGATGCTCTATTACGCCGAAGCCACGCTAGAAGTGGATGGCGGCATCCAGATAACCGGCAGCCATAATCCCGCCGATTACAATGGCTTCAAGATGGTGTTTCAGCACCGCCCGTTTTTCGGCGCGGACATCCAGACGCTGGGCCGCATGGCCGCCGACGTCGACTGGGAGGACGGCAGCGGCACCGTCACCGACGTCGACATCATGGACGATTATGTCGGCCGGCTGATGGCCGGCTATGCCGGGGGCAGCTACCGGATCGGCTGGGACGCGGGCAACGGCGTGTCCGGCCCGGTGATCGAGCGGCTGGTCAAGCTGCTGCCCGGCGAGCACCACCTGCTCTACACCGATGTCGACGGCAATTTCCCCAACCATCATCCCGATCCCACCGAGGAAAAGAATCTGGCCGATCTGAAGCGGCTGGTCGCGGAAAAGCAGCTCGATTTCGGACTGGCGTTCGACGGCGACGGCGACCGGATCGGCGCGATCGACGGCGAAGGCCGGGTGATCTGGGGCGATCAGCTTCTGTCCATTCTGGCCGAGCCGGTGCTGCGCGAGGTGCCAGGTGCCACGATCATCGCCGATGTGAAGGCCAGCCAGGCACTGTACGACCGCATCGCCGAGCTGGGGGGCAACCCGGTGATGTGGAAGACCGGCCACAGCCTGATCAAGACCAAGATGAAGGAAACCGGCGCGCCGCTGGCGGGCGAGATGAGCGGCCACATCTTTTTCGCGCACGACTATTACGGCTTTGACGATGCGCAATATGCCGCCGTGCGCCTGATCCGCGCCGTCCACATGATCGGCAAGTCGATGACCCAGCTGCGCAGCGAGATGCCCGCGATGGTCAACACGCCCGAGATGCGTTTCCAGGTCGACGAGAGCCGCAAGTTCGCGATCGTCGATGAAGTGCTCGCGCGGCTGAAGGACGAAGGCGCGCAGGTCAACGACACCGACGGCGCCCGGGTCAACACCCCCGACGGCTGGTGGCTGCTGCGCGCGTCCAACACCCAGGATGTGCTGGTCGCGCGCGCGGAATCGCTCGATCAGGCCGGGCTGGACCGGCTGGTGGCGATGATCGACGCGCAACTGGCCGCAAGCGGGGTCGAGCGGGGGCCGCAAGCGGGGCACTGAAAACGATCCCGCGTCGGAGGGGTAGCGCCTCCGGCCGATCGCGCCCACATAGCGGCGATGCCCGCGCCCCAGATCGTCCGTGTCATCGACCTTGAAACCACCGGGGCGGCACCGCCGACCCACGCGGTGTGCGAAATCGGCTGGCAGGACGTGGCGCTCGGTTCGGACGGACGCTGGGCACTGACGGGCGAGGGCGGATCGACGCTGGTCAATCCCGGCCGGCCGATCCCGCCGGTGACGATGGCGGTGCATCACATCCTGGACGAACATGTCGCGGACGCGCCGTGGTGGCACGACGTCGCACGCCCGATCCTCGACCCGTGGCCCCGCCGAGTGGCGCTGGCGGCGCATCGCGCGTCGTTCGAGGCGCAATTCTGCACGCCTGCGCTCACCCACGGCGCGGACTGGATCTGCACCTGGAAATGCGCGCTCAGGCTGTGGCCCGAATCGCCGGGCTTCTCTAACCAGATGCTGCGCTATTGGCGGCGCCCGGAGGGGATGGAGCACGAACGCGGCCTGCCCGCACACCGCGCCTTTCCCGATGCCTATGTCACCGCTTTCCATCTGCGCGACATGCTCAACCTGGCCAGTGTCGAGCAGCTGATCGCCTGGTCGAAGGTGCCGGGGCTGCTGCCGCGCGTGCGCTACGGCCCCTATCGCGGGCGCGAATGGAGCGAGATCGACGACGACGCCCTCGCCGCGTTTCTGACGGATCGTGACGAGGACATCCGCTTCACCGCCGAGCATGAATATGCGCGTCGCCAGGGTGGTGGCGCGATCGGCCGCGAGTCGCGCCAGCAGCAGCTCCTATAGGTTACGCCAAGGCCACCACTGGCAAAAAAGCGGGCGCCGACACCGTCGACGCCCAGGTTGCCAGTTGCACGCTGGAAGAGGTCAGTATTTGATGCGCTCGGCCTTCACCTTGTAGGGGCTGAGCTTCACCTGGACGCTGTCGGGGCCGGCCAGGTGCCCCGCGCCGACCGCGATGAACACGGTGCCGGGCTTTTCAAGGCGCGTGTTGATCCAGCTTGCCCAGCGTTCGTTGCGGTCGTTCAGAATGGCCTTCGACACTTCAGGCGATTCGCGCAGCGCGTCATTGATGATGGTGCCGAGCGTTTCTGCATCCCCCGCAGCCCATTTGCTGACCAGGTTTTCGGTAAACGTAGCGATTTCGGGCAGCTGCTCGACGGTCGCGTTCAGCAATTCGATCTGCGCCGCTTCCGGCAGCGAGTCGAAGAAGCCGAGCTGTTCGTCGAGCGTTTCGAGACCAACGACGGGCTTGTTCGCTTGCTTGGCAGCCGCCGAGATGACCATTTCGGCCCCGGCGTTGGGCTGATAGCCGCTCTTCATCGTCGAGACCATCGACAAGGTGGTCGCCGCGAACCATGGGTCGACGCGATCCAGCCCGGCGGCCGGGATTCCCAATGACGCCAGCGCCTTGACGAACGCTTCCCGCTTGTCAGCAGGGATTTTCTCGGTCAGCGACGGGCCCGTCGGGTTCACCGCCCGGGCTGCCACAGCCTGCTGCGCTTCCTGTTCGGTCGGCATGACGAGTTCGAGCACGACCTCGTCGCTCTTGTCGAACGAGGTCTTCACCGCCTCGTCGAACCAGCTCAGCCCCGGCTTCAGCACATGGACGGTGCCGAACAGGTAGATGGTGGTGTCCTCGTCCTTGACCACCCACAGCGCCGGGTCGGCATCGACCGTGGCCGGGGCGGCCGGGGCGGTCGCCGCCGACTGCGCCTGGGGCGCGGGCTGGGCGGCGGAGGGCGGGAAGTAGGCGAGCGTCATCGCCGCGCCGACATAGAGGATTGTCCGCAACATTTTGTTTCTCCAGTCAAAAGAGGTTGGTTTAGGTCAGTTCAGGGTCGAAACTTCTTCCAGCCATAGGCTGCCATCAACACGAAGTAGAGCACTACGAAGATAATTTCATGGCTCGGCTCGGGGACCAGCCCGCCTTTCCAGAGCAGGAACCAGATCGGGTAGCCGACCAGGTAGACGTTGAACGCCATCATCATCGCCCAGCTGTTGTCGCGGCGTTCGAATTCGTCGACGGCCTTGAAATACCGCCACGTCCCGACCGTGCAGGTCAAAAGGAAGACCAGCGACGCGATGATCGCCCATGCTGCCGGAATGCCTTCAAGGAATTCACCGTCCTCGCGTTCGAAATGGGCGCTCAGAAAGCCGATGACGAAGCCGCTGGCTGCAAGCGTGCCGATGATGACGAAGATTCGCCGACGCCGCGCCTTCAACGCCGCCTCACCCGCGCCCTTCGGCAGATCGGCGGGATTAGCCATGATCATTTCCTTCCCCGTCATCGAAAATCTCCTCGATCCTGAGATCGAACAATCGGCCGATCTTGAACGCCAGCGGCAGCGAGGGATCGTATTTGCCCGTTTCGATCGCGTTCACCGCCTGGCGCGACACGCCCAGGCGGCCGCCAAGCTCCGCCTGGCTCCAGTCCCGCTCGGCACGCAATACCTTGAGACGGTTTTTCATGAACACTCCGGCGATCCTTCCCGACTGTCACTATCGCATGACGTTATGTCATGCAACGCTGACTAAATGACACCGTCATCTGACTATGTCAAGTCTCCATGACCAAAGGTCGCCCGACCATGACATCATGTCAGGGCCGCGTGACGCTAATTGTATCGGATTGCTCCGGTTTTCCGCGCATTTGGTCACTGCGCGGCGGGTCATGCTAGAGAGCGTTCGGTCAGCGATTTTCGCGCAATGATCGGGGAGAAGAGCAAGGTGCCCAGCGAATCGTTCAAGTTCACCGGCGCCGCCGGCCATGCCTTGGCAGCGCGACTCGAACGGCCGATCGGCCCGATTCGCGCGGTCGCGGTGTTCGCGCACTGTTTCACCTGCACGATGCAGAGCCACGCCGCGACCCGCCTGACCGCCGCGCTGGCGCGCACCGGAATCGCGACGCTGCGATTCGACTTCACCGGCTTGGGGGGCAGCGACGGCGATTTCGGCAATGCCGGTTTTGCCGCCGACGTCGCCGACATCATCGCCGCGGCCGATCACCTGCGCGCGACGATCGAGGCGCCTTCGATCCTGATCGGCCACAGTCTGGGCGGTGCCGCGGTGCTCGCAGCCGCGGCGGGCGTGCCGGAAGCCAAGGCGGTCGTGACGATCGGCGCGCCGTTCGATGCCGCGCATGTGCTGCATCAGATCGATGGCGACTGGGATCGGATCGAGCGCGAGGGCGAGGGCGACGTCCGCATCGCCAGCCGCCCGTTCAAGGTCAGCCGCAACTTCCTCCACGCGGTCCAGGGCGTGGAGCCGGAGCGGCGCATCGCGGCGCTCGGCCGCGCGCTGCTCGTGCTTCACGCGCCGCGCGACGCGACCGTCGGGATCGAGAATGCGCGTCTCATCTATGACGCGGCCAGGCATCCCAAGAGCTTCGTGTCGCTCGACGACGCCGATCACCTGCTGACGCGGCTGGCCGATGCCGAATATGCCGCCAACCTGATCGCGGCCTGGGTGGCGCGCTATCTGCCGCCGCTCGCCGCGCCGGTGCTGGACGAGGGCGCGGTGCGCGTGTCGAACGGTGCGGGCAAGTGGGGCACCCTGATCGAGGCGGGCGCGCATCGCTGGATCGCCGACGAGCCGCGCAAGCTCGCCGGCGAGGACGCGGGGCCGAGCCCCTATGACCTGCTGCTTGCGTCGCTGGGGGCGTGCACGTCGATGACGCTCAAATTCTATGCCGAGCGCGAGGGCATCGCGCTGGACAAGGTGACGGTGATGCTCAGCCATAACCGCAACCACGCGCAGGATTGCGATCATTGCGAGGAGGGCGGGACCCGGATCGAGGCAATCGACCGTACCGTTTCGCTAACCGGCGACCTGAGTGCCGAAGATCGTGCACGGCTGATGGTCATCGCGGACAAATGCCCGGTCCACAAGACATTGACCGGCGACCTGCATATTCACACGCGCGCCGCCGAACCCGGCGAATAGTCGCGAAAGCGAAACGAAATGCATGCACGTTCCGAACAGGTTCAACCGGAGCAGCAGGAGCTCGAGTGATGGCGGTTTTCCGCAACCTCAAAAATCACGGTCAAAAGATCATCAAGTTCAAGCAGGGCAAGGTGCTCGATAACGAGCTGGCATTCTGGGAAAACGTCAATGCTTCCCTGACCGGTGACGGCGCGTTCAATTACGGCAAGGGCGTCTGCGCCGCGATTTCGCTCAGGTTCATCGGCGAACTGCTGGGTAACCGGTTGCTGATGGACTTGGACAACTTTTCCTTCAATCGCGACGAGGGTGTATCATCGAAAAACACGCACAACGAAGGCCTCTACAACGAGGCCGTCCGGTTCCAGTCGGCCTATGTGAAGCGGTTTGAGACGGTGGGAAACCGCGACGCCGTTGCTGAAATGGCGAACCGCATGGGTCTGGAGGTTGCGGTCATGGGCAGGGACCTGATGTCGTTCGATTCAAGCCTGGTCGATTTCGCCACCTATTGGAGTGGCAAGGTCACCGATAGCGTCGCCGCCTATCTCTCCTACAATTTCAAGACCGCGGCGAACGAGCCGGGCTCGCACGCCATCGCGATCGGACGCCGGTTCGGCAAGATCTACATCTTCGATTCAAACATCGGCGGATATCATGTCGTTCCGGCCAATGTTGAGGCGTTCATGACCACCTATGTACAGGCTTACGCGGCCTATTGGACGATCGGCGCGGACGGGTTGTTCGCGCTGCCGTTGAAGAAGACGGCCTGAGCCCAGGCGGCTAGAGCGGTGCGGGCTGACAGCCGAGCAGCGGGTCGAAGCGGACCGAACGGCTGGCGATCAGGGGTACCGACGCGGTGACGGTGCGGGTGCGCGGATTTTCGGCCAGGCGGATCGGCTCCATGCCGGGTTCGAAATCCTTGCGGCAATCGGTCAGGCTGCGATTGCCGATATAGCGGCACGCGCAGGCGACCCGCGCGCCATAGCCGACGCCCAGTGCCAGCTGCGGCTGCATCGCGCGAATGTAAAGCCATAGCCCGACGCCGGTCAGCGCCACCACCGCCAGCGTTCCCCAGATCGCGATGCGCCTTGCCATCATCGCTGCCGAGCCTAGGCTGGCGCGATGCGATTGCAAGCGATCCTCGCGCTGGGCCTGGCGCTCGCGCTGCCGGCGGCATCGGCCGTGTCGCGAGACGCGCCGGCTTCCGCACCGGCCATGTTCGACACCCTGTTCGATCCCACGCTGGCGGAAACCCGCGCGGCGATACTGATCGTCGACGGGCGCGTGGTCGCGCGTCGTTATGCGCCCGGTTATTCGGACGCCAACCGCTTCATCAGCTGGTCGATGGCCAAGACGGTCACGGCAATGCTGATCGGGGAACTGGTCACCGATGGCCGGCTGAAGCTCGATGCACCCGCACCGATTGCCGAGTGGCGGCGGCCCGGCGATCCGCGCGGCGCGATCACCTTGCGTCACCTGCTCAACATGGCGTCGGGGCTGCGCCACGTCGAAGTCGGCGAACCGATCGAAGCGTCGGACACGAACCAGGTGCTGTTCGTCGGCGGGACGCAGGACATGGCGGCGCGCGCGATCGCCGCCCCGCTCGCCGATCCGCCGGGCAAGCGCTTTCGCTACAGCTCGCTCACCTCGATCATCCTGGCGGAGATCATCACGAGGACGCTGACCGACAGCCGCGATCCCCGCGTGCGCGCAAAGGCCTATCGCGACTTTGCCGAACAGCGGCTGTTCGCACCCGCCGCGATGCGTCGCGTGTTCCTCGAGTTCGACGGTGCCGGCACGCAGGTCGGCGGATCGATCCTGCACATGCCGCTCGACGACTGGGCGCGCTTTGGCCGGCTGCTGCTCGACGGACGCGGTGCCGACGGCCGCCAGGTGATCGCGCCCGAATGGCTGGCGTTCATGAAATCGCCGTCGCCTGCCGATCCCATCTATGGCGGCCAGACCTGGCGCAATGTGTCCGGTGGTGAGGAGACGCTGTTCCCCGGCAAGGGTCCGCCGGGAACGGTCAGCGCAATCGGCCATCTGGGCCAATATGTCGTCGCGGCGTCCGCCCCTGTCGCGCCGGGTGGCCCGGCGCGGACGATGATCCTGGTGCGCCTCGGCAAGACCCAGGACGATCAGCTGCCGCCGCTGCGTGCCCGGCTGGGGGACATCACCGCGGCGGTCTTCGCGCACCAGGGCCCTTTGCCCTGACGTCGGACTGGCTCGATTGAACCCTGTCCCAAGGGTGGATCAGAGCAGGAAGCTGCCCTCGATCACCGACACGCACCCGCCCCCTAACATGACTCGGTCGCCGGCATCGGTACAGGCGATCCGCCCGCCGCGCGCGCTCGCCTGAAAGGCGGTGAACTGCGCGCGACCGAGCCGCTTTGCCCAATAGGGGGTCAGCACCGCATGCGCTGCGCCCGTCACCGGGTCCTCGTCGATCCCGGCACCCGGTGCGAATACCCGGCTCATCACGTCACTGTCGGTGCCCGGTGCGGTGGCGATGACCAGCACGTCGCCATGGGTCGCCAGCGCGCGGAAATCGGGCGTCAGCGCCATTACCTGGTCGGCATGGTCGAAGACGATCAGGCTGTTGCCCGCATCGTGCCACAGCGTGTCGCGGACCGCACCCGCATCGACGCCCAGCGCCGCGACGATGTGCGGCAAGGCGCGCGGGGCGGGCGTCCATGCGGGCAGTGCCATCGCATAGCCATCGCCGTCGCGCCGCACCTCCAGGATGCCGGCCCGGCGGGTCCGGAACCGGACCTGGTCGCGCGCCTGGTCGAGCCCGAGCACGACATGGCCCGACGCGAGCGTCGCATGGCCGCACATGATGACCTCGGTCGTCGGGGTGAACCAGCGCAGCTCGAAATCGGCGTCGCCGTCGCTATCCGGAATATAGAAGGCGGTTTCCGACAGGTTGTTTTCGGCCGCGATCGCCTGAAGCACTTCGTCGTCGAGCCATTGGTCGAGCGGCATGACCGCAGCCGGGTTGCCGGCAAAGGCGCGATCGGCAAATGCGTCGACCTGGAAAAAGCGCAGTCGGGTCATCATGGCTCCTTGGGCAGGCGGGCGAGTTCGTCGGCTTCGATCAGGTCGTTGCCGGGATGATCCACCTGCCCCTCGGGGTCGATATGGATCAGGATCTCGGTATTGGGAAACGCTTCCGACAGCTGGCGCTCCAGCGCCTCGACCACGTCATGCGCCCGGGCGACCGTCATGTCGGGGTCCATCCACATGTGGAACTGCACAAAATCGCGCGCGCCGCTGGTGCGGGTGCGCAGGTCGTGGAGGTTGCGCAGCTCGGGGTGGCGGCTGGCGACTTCGACGAAGCGCCGCCGCTTCTCGTCCGGCCATTCGCGGTCCATCAGCTGGTTGATCGCCGCGACCGATGCGCGCCACGCGCCGAACAACAGCCACAGCCCGATCGCCACGCCGAACATCGGGTCGATGCCACGCCATCCAAGCCCGCGCTCGAGCGTCAGCGCGGCGATGACCGACAGGTTGAGCCACAGGTCGGATTCGTAATGCAGCCGGTCGGTGCCGATCGCGAGTGACCCCGTCGCGGCGACGACCCGGCGCTGATAGCGGGTCAGCAGCAGCGTAACGACGATCGCCACCGCCGACGCGCCGATGCCGATTTCGGCATGCGCGGTCGCCGCGCCGGCCGAAAAGCGCCGCAGTGCCTGAATCAGGATCGCGATCGCCGACGCGGTGATGATCGCGACCTGGAACAGCGCGGCCAGCGCCTCCGCCTTGCCGTGGCCGAAACGGTGGTCGGCATCCGCCGGGCGCGCCGCCATGTGCACGCCGAACAGCGTCACGAGCGAGGCGACGAGGTCGAGCAGCGAATCGGCGAGCGAGCCAAGCATCGCCACCGACCCGGTTTCGATCGCGGCGGCGAGCTTGATCGCGCCAAGCAGGATCGCGGTCGCCACGCTCGCCAGCGCCGCGTTGCGGGTCAGCCGGGCCAGGGCGGCGGCGTCGGTCATGGAAACAGCATCGTCATGCGCCACGCATTGCCGGCATCGCGGGTGAACACGTGGCGCTCGTGCAGGCGATGGTCGCGATCGGTCCAGAATTCGATCCGTTCGGGCGTCAGGACATAGCCGCCCCAGTGCGGCGGGCGGGGCACGTCGCCCCCGGCGAAGCGCGCTTCCACGGCGGCCAGCTTCGCCTCGAACGTTTCACGGCGGTCGAGCGTGCGCGACTGGTCTGACGCCCAGGCGCCAAGCCGGGACTCGCGCGGCCGGGTCGCGAAATACGCGTCCGACGTCGCGTCGTCGGCCATTTGCACCGACCCCTCGATGCGCACCTGGCGGCGCAGCGTTTTCCAGTGGAACAGCAGCGCCGCATGTCCCGTCGCCGCGAGCTCGCCCGCCTTGCGGCTCTCGCGATTGGTGTAGAAGACGAAGCCGTCGGGCCCATGCCCCTTCAACAACACCATGCGGACCGAGGGGCGCCCCACGCCGTCGGTCGTCGCCAGTGCCATCGCATTCGGATCGTTGGGTTCGCTGGCGCTGGCTTCGGCCAGCCAGGCGTCGAACCGCGCAAGGGGATCGGCATCGTTCATCCGGGCGATCTAGGCCCCCGTCCGAAGGCTGTCGAGACACGTGCCACACCGGCGTTTCGATTTGCATGCGCCGCCGTGCGCAACGCGGTTGCGCTGTCATGGCCTTTGTGGTCACGTCACCCGGCCCGGTCGCCCGGCGGGGCGACACCGGGATTGAAGGCGCCACTCATGGACTGCGATGGCTAGCGCATCGGCGACACCCCCTGAATCAAGCGACAATGCGCGCGCATGGGAACGCGCCTATTGCGCCGCCGATTCGGGCGTGGATGCCCTGTGCGCCGCAACCGGCGCGTCGCGCGCGGCCTGGTCGACGATGATCGAGGAACTGGCCGGCGCGGCGCCCACGCTGGATCAGGCACGCGAGCGCGCGCAGCGCCACGCCGACGATATCGGCACCGGCTACCGCATTCCCGGCGAGCGCGAGGAGCGGCCCTGGCCGCTGTCGCCGGTGCCGCTGATGATCGATCGCGACGATTGGCGGCAGGTCGAAGCCGGCATCGTCGAGCGCGCGGAACTGATGGAAACCGTGCTGGCCGACCTGTATGGCCCGGCGACGCTGATGGCCGATGGCGCGCTGCCCGCGGCGCTTGCCACCGGCAGCCCCTATTTCCTGCGTGCGATGGCGGGAATGTCGCCGCCGGGCGGCCGCCACCTGCATTTCTACGCCGCCGATCTGGCGCGCGATCCCGATGGCGGCTGGCGCGTGCTGGCCGATCATCTGCGCTCGCCGGCGGGTGCGGGCTATGCGCTGGAAAACCGGCTGGCGATCGCGCGCACGATCAGCGGGCTGCAGCTTCGCCTCAACATCGAGCGTCACGCACCCTTTTTCGCGGCGATGCGCGAGGGGCTGGCCGCGTCGTGCCGTCGCACCGATCCGCGCATCGGGCTGCTGACTCCCGGCCGGTTCAACCCGAGCTATGCCGAACAGGCGCATCTGGCGCGCTATCTCGGCTTCCTCCTGGTCGAAGGTGCCGATCTCGCCGCGATCGACGGCAAGGTCTATGTCCGCACCATTGCCGGGCTGAAGCGCATCGATGCGCTGTGGCGGCGGATCGATCCCCAGTTCCTCGACCCGCTGGTGTTCGATTCCGCCTCGCAGATCGGGGTCGCCGGCCTGGTCGACGCCATGGCGGCGGGCAATGTCGTCATCGCCAATGCCCCCGGCGTCGGCGTGCTCGAGGCACCGGCGTTCATGGCCTTTCTGCCCCAGCTTGCCCGGCGCATGCTTGGCCGCCCGCTCACTCTGCCCAATATCGCGACCTGGTGGTGCGGCGATCCGGCCGCGGCGGATGATATGCTCGCCCATCTTGACGAGCGGTTGATCGGGCCGGCCTTTGGCCCCGCGCCGCTCGGCCTGCCGGGTGCGGAGCCGGTGATGGGCGCATCGCTCGGCCGTTCCGAGCGCGCGGCGCTGGCCGCTGACCTGAAGCGCCGGCCCCAGGATTATGCGGGGCGGGAGGTCGTACGGCTGTCGACGATGCCGGTGGTGATCGAAGGTGCGCTGGCGGCGCGGCCGTTCACGCTGCGGGTCTTCGCTGCGCGCGGTGCCGACGGCCAATGGGTGGTGATGCCCGGCGGTCTGGCGCGGATCGGCACCGGGCCCGACACGCGCGCGGCGGTGATGGGGGAGGGCAGCTGGTCGGCCGATGTCTGCGTCCATGGCCCCGATCCGGTGCCGGCCATCTCGCTATTGCCGACGGCGGGCGCCATCGAGATCCGCCGCAACCCCGGCACGCTGCCCAGCCGGGTCGCCGACAACCTGTTCTGGCTCGGCCGCTATCTGGAGCGTGGCGAGGCATTGCTCGGCGTCATCCGCGTCCTGCTCGGCCATTCGATCAGCGCGGACACCGGTGCCGCACTCGCGGCGGACACCGTCACACGGCTCGTCGACCTGATCCGTGCCGCCGGCGCCGCGCCCGCCCCGCCGACGCGGTCGCGCACCGACCTCGCCGAGTTTGCCGAAGCGGCATTGGACGGGCATCGCGGCTGGTATGGCGTGCGCGCGATCATCGGCCAGGCGCGCACCATCGGATCGGTATCGCGCGAGCGCTTGTCGGCGGACATGATCCGCCTGCTCGACGCGCCCTTTCCCCAGGGCGGCACGCTGCTCGACCGCGCGGGCTCGCTCCAGCGCCGCTACGCCGCGATGGCGGGGCTGGCCGCCGAACACATGGCGCGCACCGATGCGTGGCGTTTCCACGACCTCGGCCGCCGCATCGAGCGCGCGGCGACGATCCTGCGCATCGTTAGCGCATTCATGGCGGAGGACGCGAGCGGCGACGACCTGTCGACGCTCCTCGACCTGGCCGACAGCCAGATCAGCTATCGCCAGCGCTATCTGGGCGCGATCGCGCGCCGTCCCATCCTCGATCTCGTGCTGCTCGATCCCGGCAACCCCCGCAGCCTGGCCTTCCAGACCGCGACGATCCTCGATCATCTCCGCCGGCTGCCCGTCCTGTCCGACCATGGGCTGGCCGAACCGCAACAGGCGCTGGCGGAGGCGTTGCAGGCCGCGGTGCAGATCGCGCGGGTCGAACAGATCGATGCCGGCACGCTCGACGACTGGGCGAACCAGGTCGGGCAGGTCTCGGACGCGATTGCGCGGCGCTATTTCCTGCATGGCGCGGAGCCTCTGCGCGCCGGCGGCCTGACGCTCGCCTGACGCGATGCGTTACGCCATCCGCCATGTGACCCGCTTCGACTATGCCGAGCCGGCGGCGTTCGCGCGCTGCAACCTCCGGCTGCGCCCGATCGCCTGGGACGGTCAGCGCCTGGAACGTCACCATCTGTCGGTCGAGCCGGGCGGCGAGATGACCGCGGCGAGCTTCAATACCGGCCTGGCCAACGTCACCCGGCTGGTGATCACCCAGCCAACCCGGACGCTGACGATCGAAAGCCTGGCCTGCGTCGCGGTCGACCGTGCGGTACCGATGCCGGCGCCCGACGATCCGAGCGTCGCGGCGGTCGCGGCGGCGGCGCGATCGAGCGGCGACATGCGCGCCGCCGGCCCGGCCGCCTATCTCTTCCCCTCGCCCCGCATCCCACTCGACGTCGACATCGCGCAATGGTGCGCCAGCGACCTCGATCCCGATCGCGGCGTCCTTGAGGCCGGCATCGCGCTGGCGCAGCGGATCCAGCGCGAATTCGCGTTCGACCCCACCGCGACGCTCGTCGACACCCCGCCGGCGGAGGCCTTTGCCAAGCGCGGCGGGGTTTGCCAGGATTTCGCCCAGATCATGCTGAGCGGGCTGCGCGCGGCCGGTCTGCCCGCCGCCTATGCCTCCGGCTATATCCGCACGCTGCCGCCGCCGGGACAGCCGCGGCTGGTCGGTGCGGACGCCACCCATGCGTGGGTGCTGATCTGGTGCGGGGCCGAACGCGGCTGGATCGGGGTCGATCCGACCAACGGCATCTGGATGGCGGGCGACCATATCGTCATGGCGGTCGGGCGCGACTATGGCGATGTCGCGCCGATCGACGGCGTCGTGCTGGGGTCGGGCGCGCAGGCGATGCAGGTGTCGGTCGATGTCGAGCCGCTGGCCGACCCGGCCTGATCGGCACCGCCGGAAGGCCCACCGTCTTTAATCGGGCGCCCCCGGCGACTAAGTGCTATGCCGCATCAACGCACCCCTTGGGGGTGCCAGGAACGGTTCGGAGACCAGATGGCTGATCCCTATGCGACGCTTGGCGTGGCGCGCACCGCGAGCGAGGGCGAGATCAAGAAGGCTTATCGCAAGCTCGCCAAGGAGCTGCATCCCGATTACAACAAGGACAATCCCCGGGCTTCGGAGCGGTTTGCCAAGGTCACGCAGGCCTATGACCTGCTGACCGACAAGGACAAGCGCGCCCGTTTCGACCGCGGCGAGATCGACGGCGAGGGCAATCCGACCGCGCCCTATGGCTTCGGTGCGGGGAATGGCGGCGGCTTTCGCCCCGGCGGCGGCCAGTTCGATTTTTCCAGCGAGGGCGGCGACTTTAGCGACATTTTCGAGGGGCTGTTCGGCCAGGGCGGCGGATCGCGCCCCGGCGGCGGTTTCGCCAGCGGTTTCGGCGGCTTCGGACGTCGTGCCCAGCCGAAGGGCGCGAACACCCCCTATCGCCTGGCGGTGCCGTTCGTCGATGCGGCGACGCTCGCGCCCCAGCGCATCACGCTGGGCGACGGCAAGACGATCGACCTCAAGCTCGCGCCGGGCGTCGACAGCGGCACCCAGTTGCGTCTGGCGGGCAAGGGCCAGTCGGGGCCGGGCGGGCCGGGCGATGCGATCGTGACGATCGAGGTGCAGCCGCACCGCTACTTCACCCGCGACGGCGACGATGTCCGGCTCGACCTGCCGATCACGCTGGCCGAAGCGGTGCTGGGCGCGCAGGTCCGCGTGCCGACCGTCGAGGGCACCGTGATGCTCACCGTTCCCAAGGGCGCGACGTCGGGCAAGGTGCTGCGCCTGAAGGGCCGCGGCTTTCACAAAAAGGGCGGTGGGCGCGGCGACCAGCTGGTCACGCTAATGATCGACCTGCCGGTCGAGGATGACGCACTGGTCGAATTCGTCCGCGGCTGGCCGGGGCGCGACCGCCATGATCCGCGACGGCGATTGGATCCTTGAGCGCGGGCCGACCGTTTCCCGGTGACAGGCGGCACGAAGGGGGACGACGATGTCCGAAATCTGGTCGGTAACCAAACAGGTGGCGGTCAAGTCGGTCGAGCGCGGCTTCACCCATTCGGGCAACCTCGCCTATCTGTCGCTGCTGACCTTGTTCCCCTTCTTCATCGTTGCCGCCGCGGTCGCCGGCCTGTTCGGGCGCACCGGCGACGGTGAGCGTGCGCTGGTCGCTTTCCTGCGCACCGTGCCGCCCGATGTCGCCGACGTTCTGGCCGGGCCGGTCACCGACGTCATCGCGGCGCGGTCTGGCGCGCTGTTGTGGATCGGCGCGCTGGTCGGGCTGTGGACCACCGCGGGCTTCATCGAAACGATCCGCTCGATCCTGCGCCAAGCCTATGGCACGTCGATGAGCCGGCCGTTCTGGGAATATCGATTGACCTCGATGGGGCTGATCATCCTCAGCGTCGTCATGGTCCTCGTCGCGTTCGCGCTGCAGGTGATCCTGACCGCGGTCGAGGCATTCATCGTCCGCGTCCTGCCCTTTGCCCAGGATGCCGCCGATCTCGTCTCGCTGTCGCGGATCGCGCCGGCGGTCGCGCTGTTCGTGGCGATGTATTTCCTGTTCTACAGCCTGACGCCGGGCCGTTACCGTCGGGGATGTCCGAAATGGCCGGGTGCCCTGTTGACGACCCTGTGGTGGCTGGGCACCACCGCGCTGCTGCCGGTCGTGCTGGGGACGCTCGCCAATTACGACCTCACTTACGGCAGCTTGGCCGGAGTGATGATCGCCTTGGTGTTCTTTCAGCTGATCGGGCTGGGCGTGGTGATCGGCGCCGAATTGAACGCGGCGCTGGCGCAACGCAGCGCGACCGGGCTAGAAGGCGCGCCGGACGAAGACGCGAAGAGGGCGACGTGACGGGATTGATGGCGGGAAAGCGCGGGCTGATCATGGGGCTGGCCAATGATCGTTCGCTGGCATGGGGTATCGCGAAGAAACTGGCGGAACAGGGTGCCGAACTGGCGTTCACCTATCAGGGCGAGGCGCTCGAACGTCGGGTCCGCCCGCTCGCCGAACAGCTGGGCGCCCCGATCCTGATCGATTGCGACGTTTCGGACATGGCCAAGCTGGACGCGACCTTCGCGATGCTGGCCGAACACTGGCCGACGATCGATTTCGTCGTCCATGCCATCGGCTTTTCGGACAAGACCGAGCTGCGCGGACGCTATTACGACACCAGCCTCGACAATTTCCTGATGACGATGAACATCAGCGTCTATTCGTTCACCGCGATCGCGCGGCGCGCGCGCGCGATGATGCCGAACGGCGGCAGCCTGCTGACTCTGACTTACTATGGCTCGGAAAAGGTCGTACCCCATTACAATGTGATGGGCGTTGCGAAGTCCGCGCTCGACACCTCGGTCAAATATCTCGCCGCCGACCTGGGCCGCGACAATATCCGCGTCAACGCCATCTCCGCCGGGCCGATCAAGACGCTGGCGGCGAGCGGCATCGGCGATTTCCGCTACATCCTCAAATGGAACGAACTGAACGCGCCGATGAAGCGCAATGTCACGATCGAGGATGTCGGCGGCGCGGGACTTTATCTGCTGAGCGACCTGGCGAGCGGCGTGACCGGCGAAATCCACCACGTCGATGCCGGTTACAACGTAATCGGCATGAAGGCGGAGGACGCGCCGGACATCGCGCTCGCCTGATGGGCGCGGTGCTTGCCAAGCTCGGCTTCAAGCCCGGAATGACAGGCTGTGCGATCGGCCGACCGGATGCGCTGGCGGACGTGCTGCCGCTGCCGTCGGGGCCGGCCGACGACGCCGACCTGACCATCGCGTTCGTGACCGGTTCGGCGGATGTCGAGCCGCTTGCGGCGCGGCTCCTGCCCGCGCATCGGCCCGGTGCGCGCTTGTGGTTCGCCTATCCCAAGAAATCGGGTGCGATCCGCAGCGACATGTCGCGCGATACGGGTTGGCAGCCGCTGGCGGCGCGCGATTTTCTTCCCGTCACCCAGGTCGCGATCGACGCCGACTGGTCGGCGCTGCGCTTTCGCCCGCGCGCCGAAATCCCCAGGCTGACCCGCCAGTCGGAGATCGGGGCGCAATGAGCTTCAACAGCTTCGGCCGGGTATTCCGCTTCACCACCTGGGGGGAGAGCCATGGGCCCGCGCTCGGCGTGGTGATCGACGGCTGCCCGCCGGGCATCGCGCTGGGCGAAGCCGATATCCAGCCCTTTCTCGATCGCCGCCGGCCGGGGCAATCGCGCTTCACCACCCAGCGCCGGGAGCCCGATCAGATCCGCATCCTGTCCGGCGTGTTCGAAGGGCGCACGACCGGCACGCCGATCAGCCTGATGATCGAGAATGTCGACCAGCGTTCAAAGGATTATGGCGAGGTCGCCCAGGCCTATCGTCCCGGCCACGCCGACTATGCCTATGACGTCAAATACGGCTTTCGCGATTATCGCGGCGGCGGGCGGTCTTCGGCGCGTGAAACCGCCGCGCGCGTCGCCGCCGGTGCGGTGGCGCGTCTGGTCATCCCCGAGGTGACGCTGACCGCCTGGGTCGAGGCGATCGGCGGCGACACCATCGATGCGACCCGCTTCGACCCCGCGGAGATCGATCGCAATCCGTTCTTCTGCCCCGACCCCGTCGCCGCCGCGCGGTGGGAGGCCCGGATCGACGAGGCGCGCAAGGCGGGCTCGTCGCTGGGCGCGGTCGTTGCGTGCGAAGCGACGGGGGTGCCAGGCGGCTGGGGGGCGCCGCTCTATGCCAAGCTCGACGCCGAGCTTGCCGCCGCGCTCATGTCGATCAACGCGGTCAAGGGGGTCGAGATCGGCGACGGTTTTGCGGCCGCATCGCTGAGCGGCGAGGCCAATGCCGACGCGATGCGCCCCGGCGCGGCGGGGCAGCCGGATTTCCTGTCCAACCATGCCGGCGGGATCGCCGGGGGCATTTCGACCGGCCAGCCGATCCGGGTGCGCGCCGCGTTCAAGCCGACCAGCTCGATCCTGACCCCGGTCGAAACCATCACCCGCGCGGGCGACGCGACCGAAATCGTCACGCGCGGCCGCCACGATCCGTGCGTCGGCATCCGCGGCACCCCGGTGGTCGAGGCGATGGTCGCGCTCGTGCTGGCCGACCAGAAGCTGCTCCACCGCGCGCAATGCGGGTGAACAACGCTGGCCGCGCCCGACGGCCAGTCGCGGCGTTCGGGCACTTCGCGGGTCAGCGGCCCCGATCGCGCGGCCAGCGGTTCGCCGCGCTATGGACCTCTGCGGCGTGACGCCCATTGTCCGGATGACCCCTTGGTCATCAGGAGTTTAGTTCATGCGTACCCGTACCCTCGCCAGCCTGCTCATCCTGTGCGGCTCGACCGCCGCGCTCGCCCAGGTGTCCCCGCCCCCCGGCGATCCGGATGCCGGCAACAACACCGTGATCACCAACGATGCGACCGAATCGGATCACGGCATGACGCCCGAAACGACGAAGCCGACCGATCCGACGCCGGCGGACCCGACCACCGGCAACCCGACGCCCGCCGAGCCGTCGACCGACAACACCACCGACGACGCCGCGCCGTCGCCCGATCCGACGCGCTGAGTCATGCCGCGTGCCGGGATTGCCGGGGTCCGGCAATCCCGGCGCGTGGCGTTGCAATCGCCGGTTGCCACGCTGTCGGTGCTTTGCTAGGGGCAGCCGCCTGCCAGCAGCCGGGGAAGCCCGGCCATCAGGATGTGCGGTCGTGGCGGAACTGGTAGACGCGCAACGTTGAGGTCGTTGTGGCCGAAAGGCCGTGGAAGTTCGAGTCTTCTCGACCGCACCATCCTTTCCCGGCCTGGCCGGTGATCGCCGCCGCTGCGGCGTCAACTCTCAATCCAAAGCGCCATCGCGCGAAGGCTTTTCGACCGGCGTCGCGCGCGCCTGCGCCTTGCGGCGGCGCAGGTTTTCGCGCAGCGCCCGGGCCAGCCTTTCTTTGCGCGTCTGGTCCTCGTTCGTCATCGGCCCTTTGCTATCGCAGGCGGGTGCGCCTTGACAATCGGCCCGTCACCTGCACATAGGCCGCTCCCCGCCAAGCGGGGCGTCCCGAACGGGCGAGTGCTGCCGTAGCTCAGTGGTAGAGCGCATCCTTGGTAAGGCTGAGGTCGTGAGTTCAATCCTCACCGGCAGCACCATTTTCGTTCCGCGTCACTCCCACCAATAGGGCAGGCGCTTCGCGGTGCCGGTGGCGACTTCGTTCATCGTCACCGGATCGTACATCCGCCCGCCCAGCATGACGCGATGGACCTTGTCCGAATTGCGGATGTCCTGGGTCGGATCGGCATCGAGCACGACCAGGTCGGCGAGCTTGCCCGCCTCGATCGAGCCGATGTCGCGGGCCATGCCCAGCGACTTCGCCGCGGTGATCGTGCCCGCGGCAAGCGCCTGCACAGGGGTCATCCCGCCGCGCACGAACGACCAGAGTTCCCAATGGGTGCCGATCCCGGCCTGTTGCCCGTGCGCACCGATCGACACCGGCACGCCGCGCGCGGCAAGCTTCGCGGCTTCGCGGGCATTGTCGTCATCGACGAAATTGCTGTCGGGCGCCTTGGTCACGCGCGCGCCTTCGGCGAGCAGCTGGGCGGGCGGGGTATGCGCCTTGAGCAGCGGATGTTCGTAGATGTTGGTCGCCTGGCGCCAATAGGGGTCGCCGGCCAGCCCGCCATAGCTGACCACCAGCGTCGGCGTGTAATAAGTCTGTGAGGCGGCGAAGAAGTCGACGACGTCCTTGTAGAAATATTCGAGCGGGACGTTGTGCTCGAGCGTCGAATTGCCGTCGGCGATCAGGTTCATGTCCATGCCGAACAGCGATCCGCCCTCGGCCACCACCTGCATTCCCTCCGCACGCGCGGCGGCGACGACCTGCTGGCGCTGTTCGCGGCGCGGCTGGTTGTAGTTCTTGACCGAATGCGCGCCCTGCGCCTTCAGCCGGCGCAGATGCGCGAGCGCGTCGTCATAGCTGTTGATCTCCGCATAGACATCGGCCGCCTTGGCCCCATAGATGATCTCGCCGGTCGAAAAGATGCGCGGGCCGAGCAGCGTGCCGGCACGCTGGCGCTCCTGGGCCACGAAGATGTGGCTGGCCTGGCTCGACGGGTCGTGGATCGTCGTGGTGCCGAGCGCAAGGTTCTGGACCAGCGACCAGTTCTGTTGCGGGACCAGATCGTCGTCGCCCTGTGGCCCGTGCGCATGCGCGTCGACGAAGCCGGGCACGATCGTCTTGCCGGCCAGGTCGATCGTGGTCGCGCCGGCGGGCAGCGTCATCGCGGCGAGCTGGCCGACCGCGACGATGCGGTCGCCCTCGATCACGATCGCGCCGTCGTCGATGATCCCGCCATCCGCCGCCGACATCGTCACGATGCGCGCATTGGTGAGCACCACCGTCCCGCGCGGTTTGGCGGCGTCGACCGGCATCGACAGGTCGACGCCCGTCGTCGGCGGGGTGAAGCGTGGCGCGTCCTTGGCCGGCGGGGCGGCGGCGAACAAGGCGGCGCGGTCGGCGCCGAGCAGCATCGGCCCCATGCTCCAGTGGAGCCGCGCGCCATTGCCCGACCAGTTGAGATAATCCGCACCGCCCGAGCTGACCCGGGTCACCGGCAGGCCGTCGGCCTTGGGCGCGACCGCCACGGCCTGGCCACCGGGCATCAGCGGCATGACAAAGGCTTCGTAATTCTGGCGGAACGCCACCGACTGGCCGTCGGGCGACACGACGAAGTCGCTCGCGAGCTCGCCGGTCGCGTGGGTGCGCCGCGCCTGGCCCGAAAGGTCGGCGGAGACGAGCTGGAGCTTGCCTTCCTTGCGCTCGACCCAGAACAACCGGTCGTTGGCGCTCCCGAATTGCGGCCGGGTGCCGTCGCTGGCGACGAGCGCCGGGGTGCCGCCGCTGACGCCGACGCGATAGATGCCGGCATTTTGCGACCATCCGGGCGACGTCAGCCCGCCGCCTTCGCCTCGTTCGAACACGATGGTGCGGCCGTCAGGCGAAAAGGCCGGGCGGCGATAATGGCCGGGCTGGCTGGTGATGGTGCGCGGGGCGCCGCCGCCTGCCGGGACGATGCGCACGCTGCCCAGCTTCGCGTCGGTCCAGCCGACGAATACGATCGACTTGCCGTCGCGCGACCATGCGGGAAACAGTTCCAGTTCGTCGCCGCCGCGGGTCAGCCGCCTGGCCGTGCCGCCGGCGGTCGGCTTCACCCACAATTTGCCGAGCGATTCGAACACCACCTGTGCGCCGTCGGGCGACACGCTGGCGAAACGCACCATGCGGGTTGCGAAGCGATCCGGCGCAACGGTGATTTGCGGGTGCGGCGCGTCGGCGACGGCGCGGGTGTCGTTGACCCGGAAGGGGATGACCGCCGCCTTCGATCCGTCCGCGTCGACGCGGTTGATCTTGCCCTTGGCCCAGAACAGCAGCGACTTGCCGTCGGGCGTCCACGCCATGTTGGGATAGACGCCGGTGACCGCCCAGGTTTCCTGCACGTCCTGGTCGAGCAGGTCGGAAACCTTGCGCTCCGCGCCCGACACCATGTCCTTGATGTAGAGCTTGGACCGCGTCGCCTCGCGCCGGACGAATGCCAGCTTGGTCCCGTCGGGCGACGGGGTCGGCCGCACCGATCCGCCCAGCCCCGCGACCGCGGTCGTCGTCTCGCCGCTCGCCAGGTCATAGCGTTCGATATGGAACAGGTCGGTGTTCGAATCCTGCGCATATTCAAAGATCGGGCCCGGCGTCACATTGCGGGTGAAGAACACCGATTTACCGTCGCGCGCATAGACGGGCTCGCCCAGTTCCTTCTGGTGCTGCTCATTGGGCCGCTTGACCAGCTGAACCCCGCCGCCGCCCGACACATGGTAGAGCCAGACCTCGCCCGTGCCGAGCGACCGACCGGTGGTGAAGTGCTTCTTGGCGACGATGAACTGGCCGTCGGGCGACCAGCTCGGCTGGTTCAAGAGGCGGAAATCCTCCTTCGTCACCTGGCGCTTGTCGCTGCCGTCGACGTTCATCACCCAGATATTGTCGCCGCCGCCCCGGTCGGAGGTGAACGCGATGCGCCGCCCGTTGGGCGAGAAGCGCGGCTGCACTTCCCACGCCAGCCCGTCGGCGATCCGCGTCGCCGCGCCGCCGGCGATCGGCATGGTGTAGATGTCGCCCAGCAGCGTGAACGCGACCGTCCGTCCGTCCGGGCTGACGTCCAGGTCCATCCAGCTGCCCTCGTCGGTGTCGATCGGCACCTGGCGCAACGTCGCCCCCGTGGGGGCGTTGACGTCCCATTTCGGCTTGTCGTCCTGGGCATTCGCGGCGGGGGCGGCGAGCGCGAGGGTTAGCGCGAGCGCGCTGACGGTGGTGCGGATCATGGGGGTGCTCCCTGGGACGACGTGGCTTGTGCCGGAAGCTATCGGTCGGCGAGCGAAGTGCAAGCGTTGATCGCCGCGACCGGGCGGCGGACGCGCCCGGCCTGGTCATCGCCTTCGTCGCGTCGTGCAGATGAAGGCTGGATTTGCGGATGCCTAATTCGTCCTGTCTTAAGAACGACTTGCCGCGGCAAGAAACGAATAGCGCAATTATAGAAAAATCGCTTGATACGATGTATAGACCCAGTAATGGATGAGGATAGATTAGACGGGCCACCATAAAAAGAGAGGGGCTCGCAAGCATATGTTTAATAATACTGTCATCACATTTGACGATATCGTGCTCGGTTCGGGACAGGAGGCCCGGATCGGCGACGGTTACGCTGGCTTCAATTGGTTGCAGACGGCGATCCTGTCCGTTGATGGGACGTTGCCGGGCTATACCGCGACATCTGGGTCGAACATCGCGTTCATCGCGGAAGCGGGCGGCACGGAAATTGGCGGCTACGAGGATGCGGCCGCCGGATCGGCGCTCGTCTTTACCCGCGATCGCCCCTTCGATCTGATCTCGGCCGACCTGTCGGCGGCATTCCGCAGCGGGCTGAACATCGGCGTCACCGCCTTTGCCGATGAAGCGGGCACAATTCCGCTCGGCACGGTCACGCTGGTCGTCAATCAGGGTGCAACGACGTTCAGCTTCGACCCCGCGCTGTTCGGCGGGGCGCGTCGCGTCGAGATCAACGCCAATGACGGCGATAGCAGCACGCTCGACTATTTCGGTATCGACAACCTTACCGTCCGCGATACCGTCACCGTCATCACCTTCGACGATATCGCGCTCGCAGCCGGCCAGGAAGCGCGGATCGGCGACGGCTATGCCGGGTTCAACTGGTCGCAGACCGCGGTTCTGTCCGTCGACGGGTCGCTGCCGGGCTATACCGCGACTTCGGGGTCGAACATCGCGTTCATCGCGGAAGCGGGCGGCACGGAAATCGCCGGCTACGAGGACGCGGCCGCCGGATCGGCGCTGGTCTTCAGCCGCGAAGCGCCCTTCGACCTGCTTTCGGCGGACCTGTCGGCGGCGTTCCGCAACGGCCTGAACATCAGCGTCACCGCCTTTTCCGACGAAGCGGGCACAATTCCGCTCGGCACGGTCAATCTGTCGGTCGACCAGGGTGCGGAAACGTTCAGCTTTGATCCGGCGCTGCTCGGCGGAGCGCGCCGTGTCGAGATCAATGCCAATGACGGCGACGGCAGCACGCTCGATTATTTCGGCATCGACAACCTCACCTTCCGCGACGCTGCCCCCGCATCGGGCGCACCGACCAATGTCGGCACGCGCGACGCCGGGCGGGTCATCTTCGCGTCGGACGAGTCGATCGCGGCGGGTCCCGAGCTGCTCGGACCAGGCGCGTCGCTCGAACTCGCGGTTGGACTGTCGGTGCCGGCGTCGACCGCCACCGAACTTCTCGGCACCGGGTCGCTATAAGCTGACGGCCCGACGAATGAGGTGCCGGCCCGATCGCAACGGGTCGGCACCTCGATCAGCGTCGCAACAGGAACACCGCGTGCTCGGCCAGTACGTTCGCCCAGGACGAACGCGTGGCGCCGCCATTGGCGAGGAACCAGCGCCCCTCCACCCGGATGCCGCGCGCGCGCACGAACGCGTGAAAGTCCTCGATCGTCAGATGGTGGATGTTGGGGGTGTCGTACCAGCGCATCGGCAGCAGGCGGGTCACCGGCATCCGCCCGCCGGTCAGCAGCGACACGCGGTTGCGCCAGTGCGCGAAATTGGGAAACGACACGAACGCCCGCTCGCCGATGCGCAGCAGATGGTCGAGCACCAGGTCGGGCCGACGCGTCGTCTGCAGCGTCTGGCTCAGGATCGCATAGTCGAAGCTCTTGTCGGGATAGCCCGCCAGATCGGTGTCGGCATCGCCCTGGACGACCGACAGCCCGCGCGCGACGGCGGCGGCGACGTTTTCCGCGTCGATCTCCAGCCCGCGCGCATCGACGCCGCGGTCGTCGCGCAGCGCCGCCATCAGCTGGCCGTCGCCGCAGCCGATGTCGAGCGCGCGTGCGCCGGTGGCGACATTGGCGGCGATGATCGCCAGGTCCGGGCGCAGCGCGGTCACTCCCCCGCCCTCAGGAACCCGTCGATCACGCGGTTCAGTTCGGGACTTTCCAGCAGGAAGGCGTCGTGACCGAACGGGGAATGCAGCTCGACGAAGCTTGCGCGCGCGCCCGCGGCGTTGAGCGCGTGGACGATCGCGCGCGATTCGCTGGTCGGATAGAGCCAGTCGGTATCGAAGCTGACGATGCAGAAGCGCGCGCGGCTGTCCCGGAACGCATTGGCGAGCAGCCCGCCATGCTCCTCCGCCAGGTCGAAATAGTCGAGCGCGCGGGTGATGTAGAGATAGGCGTTGGCGTCGAACCGGTCGACGAAGCTCAACCCCTGGTGGCGCAAATAGCTCTCCACCTGAAAATCCGCGTCGAAACCGAACGACTTGGCGTCGCGCCCCTGCAGCCGGCGGCCGAACTTGGCGGTTAGGCCAGCCTCCGACAGATAGGTGATGTGCGCGGCCATCCGTGCGACCGCCAGGCCCGCGGCAGGCGGATCGTTGTCGGCATAATAATCGCCGCCGCGCCAGCGCGGATCGGCCATGATCGCCTGGCGCCCGACTTCGTGAAAGGCGATGTTCTGGGCCGAATGGCGCGCGGTGGCGGCGATGACCACGGCGGCTTCCACGCGATCGGGAAAGGTCGCCGCCCAGCCGAGCGCCTGCATCCCGCCCATCGACCCGCCGACCACGGCGCGCAGCCGGGGGATGCCGAGATGGTCGAGCAGCATCGCCTGCGCCTTCACCATGTCGCGGATGGTGATGACCGGAAAGCCCATGGCCCAGGGCGCGCCGGTCGCCGGGTTGACCGTCGCCGGGCCGGAGGATCCCATGCAGCTGCCGATGACATTGGCACAGATGACGAAATGCCGCGCCGGGTCGATCGGCTTGCCCGGTCCCACCATGCGCGTCCACCAGCCGGGCTTGCCCGTCACCGGATGCTCGGATGCCACGAACTGGTCGCCGGTCAGCGCGTGACAGATCAGGATCGCGTTGGCGGCGTTTTCGTCGAGCGTGCCATAGGTTTCATAGGCGATGTCGACCGGCGAGAAGAGCACCCCGCTGTCCAGCCGCAACGGGCCGGGCAGCGTGACAGTGCGGCGCAGGCCGAAACGGTCGTCATCGGGCATGGCGCGCAGTTACGGTGCGGCAACGGCCGGTGCAAGCGGAGTGCATGAAGCATGCTTTGATCCCGCATTTTGTAGGCAGACGGTTCACGTCACCCCGAACTTGATCCGGCATCCCGTTGCCTGATCCCGACGAAGAAAAGCGGGACCCGGGCGCAAGGCGGGGGTGACGTTAATCGCTGGTCAGTCTTCCGGGCTCCCCGCAGGCGCGGGGAGGCGTGAGGTTGCCTGGTTCAATCTCCAGCGACACGGACGGAAGGGGAGGGAGAACGGACGGGAAGCCGGGAAGGCTGGGGCACCCACCCCCCCGCTTGCCAATCCAGCCCGCTTGCGCCAATCGGCTGGGCCATGAACGCACCCACGCCCAAGCCCTGGATCATGGCGATCGCCCCCTATGTCCCCGGTCGATCGAAGATCGACGGCGTCACCGTCCGTGCCAAGCTGTCGTCGAACGAAAATCCGCTCGGCTGCTCGCCGCACGCCGATGCCGCGTTTCGCGCTGCGAACGATACGCTCGCGCGCTATCCCGACGCGGCGGCCGGCGACCTTCGCGACGCGATCGCCGCCGTCCATGATCTCGATCCCGCGCGCATCATCTATGGCACCGGATCGGACGAGGTGCTTCACCTCGTCGCCGGGGCCTATGCCGGGGCCGGCGACGAAGTGGTGTTCGTGCGTTACGGCTTTTCGGTCTATGAGATCGCCGCGCGGCGGGTGGGCGCGACACCGGTGATCGCCCCCGATCGCGACTATGCGACCGATGTCGATGCGATCCTGGCGGCGGTGACGCCCCGCACCCGCATCGTCTATGTCGCCAATCCCAACAATCCGACGGGCACCTTCACCCCGCGCGCGGAAATCGCGCGGCTTCATGCGGCCCTGCCCGCCGACGTCATGCTGGTGATCGATCAGGCCTATGCCGAATATATCGACGCGGACGAGGACGATCACGCGCTCGAACTGGCGCGCACCCAGCCCAATGTGATCGTCACGCGCACCTTTTCGAAAATCTACGGTCTGGCCGCCGAACGGATCGGCTGGGGCTATGGGTCGGCCGACGCGGTCGCGGCGATGCATCGCATCCGCGCGCCGTTCAACATCACCACGGCGGGTCAGAAGGCCGCGATCGCCGCGCTGGCCGATCAGCAATTCGTCGCGGACACCCGCGCGCATAACGCCAAGTGGCGTGCCTGGCTCGAGGACGAGGTAAAGGCGCTCGGCAATGCCGGTCTGCGCAGCGTGCCGTCGCGCGCCAATTTCCTGCTGGTGCTGTTCGAAGGCGCGGTGAGCGCGGAGGCCGCCTATCACGCGCTGATGGCGCGCGGCTATATCGTGCGCTGGCTGCCCGGGCAGGGGCTGCCCCACGGCCTGCGCATCACCATCGGCACCGAGGAGGAGACGCGCGGGCTCGCGCAGGCGCTGCGCGAGATTGTCGGCGGCTGATGGACGGCATCACCCGTTTCGCCATCATCGGCCTGGGGCTGATCGGATCGTCGATCGCGCGCGCGGTCGCCACCGACCTGCCCGATTGCCCGGTCAGCGGCTATGATGCCGACCCGAAGGTGCGCGACACCGCCCGTCGGCTGGACCTGTGCGCGCGGATCGACGAAGATCCCGCCGCCGCCGTCGCCGATGCCGATCTGGTCATCCTGTGCGTGCCGGTGGGCGCGATGGCGGCCGCTGCCCGCGCCATCGCGCCGGGGGTGCGCACGGGCACGATCATCAGCGATGTCGGATCATGCAAAAGTAGCGTCGTCGAGGCGCTGCAGAACGCGCTGCCGGGTCATGTTGTCATCCCCGCCCATCCGGTCGCCGGCACCGAGCGCAGCGGCCCGGAGGCGGGCTTTGCCACGCTGTTCCGCAACCGCTGGTGCATCCTGACCCCGCCCGATGGCACCGACCCGGCGAATGTCGCCCGCCTGTCGGCCTTCTGGCAGGCGCTGGGCGCGCAGATCGAAGTGATGGCGCCCGACCATCATGACCGCGTGCTGGCCGTCACCAGCCATCTGCCTCACCTGATCGCCTATACCATCGTCGGCACCGCGTCGGACCTGGAGGAAGTCACCCAGTCCGAAGTCATCAAATATTCGGCCGGCGGCTTTCGCGATTTCACCCGCATCGCCGCGTCCGACCCGACGATGTGGCGCGACGTGTTCCTGGGCAATCGCGAGGCGGTGCTCGACATGCTCCAGCGCTTTTCAGAGGATCTGAGCGCGCTGCAACGCGCGATCCGCTGGGGCAAGGGCGACGAACTGTTCGATCTGTTCAGCCGCACCCGCGACGTGCGCCGGTCGATCGTCGAGCAGGGTCAGGACGACCCGCGCGAGGATTTTGGGCGCACCCATGACTGAGCGCGTTCAGGCGCGTCGCTGCGCTGCCTCCAGCCACATCAGCCGCGCCACCATCGGCAGCAAGGCGATGCACGCGGTCGCGAACACCGCAATGCCCCAGGGCAACAGTTTCATGCCCACCGCACGCGCGCGCGGCGCGATCAGGTAGAATGAAATCGTGACGGCCGACAGCAGGTCGAACCACACCTGGTTCCCGGCCAGATTGGTGGTGTGGTTGACCCAGAACTGGATCAGCCCTTCGCCAACAAATGTGACCGCCGAAAAGGCGATGAACGCCGCAGCGATCAGCGCGGGGAACAGCCAGGACGACGCGGCCGCTTCGCGTCGCGTCGCGACCAGCAGGATCACGACGACCGCCAGAACATAGGCCAGGATCGGCAATATCTCGAGCGTTGACATGGACGGGCTTCTCCGGGCCTGCGTGTAGCGGGTGCTACACTTCCGCCCGTTGTAACGCAAGCTACACGCCCGGGTTCCCGTCGGTGGCCGGCATTTCCAGCAGATTGATCGCGGCATGGACCCGCGCCTCGATTTCCTCGCGTGGCAGTCCGGCGGGGATCATCTCGCCCAGGCGCATCGTCACGATGCCGGGGTGCATCGGCCCGCTGCGCGGCCACACCCGACCGCTGTCGAGTGCGATCGGCACCACCGGTAGCCCCAGCATCTTGTAGAGCCCGGCAAAGCCCGACTGGAGCGGCGGCTGTTCGCCCGGGCGCACGCGCGTTCCTTCGGGAAAGATCAGGATCGAACGGCCCTCCGCCACGATCGCCTTGCCCTCGCGCAGCATGCGCCGCAGCGCCGCCGCCGAAGCCTGGCGGTTGACGATGATCGAGCCATAGCGCCGCGCGGTCCAGCCCCAGACCGGGATGCGGCTCAGCTCTTCCTTCATCACCGGCGCGGGCATGCCGAGCCGCGAGGTCAGCTCGAAGGTTTCCAGAAACGCCTGATGCTTCGCGGCGAACAGCACGGGGCGATCGGGCGGCGTGCCCTCCATCCGGATCTCGATCCCCATGACGATGCGCGCGATCCAGTGATACATGCGCATCCAGGCCCGCGCATGTGCCCGTACCGCCGGGCGACCGAACAGCGCGCTGACCGGGGCGGCGAGCACCACCGGCACCGAAAGCCCGTAGAAGAGCGCCCGGAACGCCCAGGTGCGCGCGATATCGCCCGCCCGCGCGCTCATGGTCCCACCCCCAGCCACAGCGCGACACGGCGGATCAGGAACTTGTGATACTCGCTGAACAGCATCGACAGACGCGGCTGGGTCGGAACGGGATCGCCCAGGATCTCGACCCCAGGGCCGAGCGCGGCGTGCAGCTCCATGCGCGCACGGGCCATGTGCCAGTCGGCGGTGACCAGGCGTACGCTGCGCACGCGGTTGGCAGCGACCCATGCGGCGGTTTCGTCGGCATTGGAGCGCGTATCGACTGCCTCCTGGCCCAGGTCGATACAGCAATCGAACAGCGCGACCGGGGCGTCATAGGCCTTGGCCAGCTCGTGCGGGCGGACATCGGGATCGACGCCGGTGACCAGCATGCGCCGCGCCATCCCACGCCGCATCAACGCGATGCCCCGGTCGATCCGGCCCGGCCCGCCCGTCGGCACCACGATCGCATCGGTGCGCATGCCAGCGACGGGCCGGCCCAGCGACAGCATGAACGCCGCGAAGCCGAGCGCCCAGACCAGCACCAGCAGGGCGAGCGCGCGCAGCATCACAGTTGCTGGCGCAAGGTGGCGACGACGGACAGGCGCGCCGCGATCATCGCCATGACCGAGAACGCCACCGGCAGCAGCGCGAGCAGCCCCCATTCGCCCGGGCCGAGCGCGGCGCTGCCGAGCAGTTCGGACCCCAGCGTCATCAGCCGCCATTGCAGCCCCGCGATGACCGCCAGCGCCGCCACCGCGCCGATCAGCCCGCCGACCAGCGTCTGGCCGGCGATGCGGCGCTGGAACAGGCGCGCCACCTGGCGATCGGTCGCCCCCAGCATGTGCAGCACGTCGATCGTCGCGCGGTGCGTGTCCAGCCCCGCGCGCGCCGCCAGCAGCACGACGATCGCGGTCGCCAGCGCCATCAGCACGATCATGCCCAGCGCCAGCCAGCCCAGCGTCGCGATGAATCCGCGTACCGGAGCCAGCCAGCGGGCATGGCGGTCGACGCGCGCATCGGGAACGCGGGCACGGATCGCCGCCTCAACCTGGTCGACAATCGCGCGGTCGCCGCTGGCCAGGTCGACATCGACCATCGCGGGGATTGGCAGCTCGCCGTCCAGCCCCGCCTCGCCCAGCCAGGGGCGCAGCAGCTCGCCCAGTCGCCGGCGATCGACCTCGGCCGCCCGCACGACCTCGGGCATGCGCCCGAGCTCGCGCACGAGCAGCGCGGTGGCGCGGTCGCGCGCCTCGGCGCGGGGCTCGACGATCTGGATGGTCAGCCGCCCGGCAAGCTGGCGGTCGAGCCCGCGCGCCGCACCGGCCATGCCCAGCCCCAGCGCCCCGGCGAGCACGGTCAGGAAAACCATAATCGCCATGATCCACGTCATCGCGCGCGTCTGCTTGCCCGCGTCGAGCAGGCGGCGGTCATGCGGTGGCGCGGTGAGCGGCAATTTCATGCGTCGGCCTGTTGCGGCGGAAAGCGCAGCGATCCAGTGGGATCGGCCAGCCGCCCGCGGTCGATCCGCATCATGTGCGCATTGGGAATACGGCTCAACAGGTGCAGGTCGTGGGTCGCGACGACCACTGTCGTTCCCAGCCGGTTGAGGCTGTCGAACAGGTGCAGCAGGCGTTCGGCCATGTCGGGATCGACGTTGCCGGTGGGCTCGTCGGCGACCAGGATCTCGGGGCGGACGATCACCGCGCGCGCGATGGCGATGCGCTGCTGCTCGCCGCCCGACAGCATCGGCGGACGATCGTCGGCACGGTCGAGCAGCCCGACCCAGGCCAGCATCTCGCGCACGGGCGCTTCGATCTCCTGTTCGGCCATCCCTGCGACGCGCAGCGGCAGCGCGATGTTGTCATAGACCGACAGATGCGGGATCAGCCGGAAATCCTGGAATACCACGCCGATGCGGCGGCGAAAGCCCGGCAGCCGGCTGCGCGGCAGCTGGCCCATTTCCTCGCCGAACAGCCGGACGACGCCGCGGGTCGGCCGCTGCGCGAGATAGAGCAGCTTGAGCAGCGACGTCTTGCCCGCACCGGACGCGCCGGTCACGAAATAAAAGGCGCCGGTGGCGAGCGTGAAGCTGACGTCGGACAGCGTTTCCGCGCCGGTGCCATAGCGCAGGCCGACATTTTCGAACTGGACGATATTGGCCATTCGCGCGCGGGGTCCACTCCAGCATCAGGCGTTGGAGTCCGCGCCATCGCACGTCGCCGCGCCACGCTCAAGCGCGCCAAACCACCCCCTTGCCAGCAACCCTCTTGACATGCGAAGATTCATCAATCGGTGCGATTGCCCAGTGCCAGCGAAAAGCCTGTCCCATGATTCTCGAATGCACGGAGTGCAAGACCCGCTACCTGGTGCCAGACTCCGCGATCGGGCTGGAGGGGCGGACCGTTCGTTGCGCCAATTGCCGGCACAGTTGGTTCCAGACCCCGGCGGGCTTCGTGGCCCCGGACGTCGCACCGCCGGTCGCGCCCGCACCGCCCAAGCCCACCGCGCCCAAGGCGGAGCCGCCCAGCGTTGCGCCCGTCGCCCCAGTGGCGGTGGAGGAACCCGTTGCGGCTGCGCCCGCCTGGCACAATGCCGTCCCTGATCCGGCGATCGGCGATAGCGAAGCACCCGTCCGGCGACCGCGTCGCAACCCCGCGACGCGGTGGACGATCGCCGCAGCGGTCGCGGGCGTGTCGATGCTGCTCGGCACCGCGGCAATCCTCTATTCGGGGGCGCCCGGCATCGCCGCGCAACTCGGCCTTGCGATCGGCAGCGACGAAACCCCGCTCAAATTCACCGACCGCTCGGTGGAACGGCGCAACCTGGCCAGCGGCAGCGAATTGTTCGCGGTGTCTGGCCGGCTGAGCAATCCGACCGCGACCCGCCAGCGTGTGCCCGACATCCGCGCCGACCTGCGCGATGCGCAGGGCCGGCTGGTCTATAGCTGGACGATCACGCCGCCGCAGCGCGTGATCGGGCCCAGCGGAGTCGTCGAATTCAACAGCGCCAAGCTCGACGTGCCCGCCAATTCCAAAATCCTCGAGCTGAGCTTCGTTTCGGGAATCTAGGTTCTGTTTCGGCTCCGCTGAAACAGCGCGGCACCGGCCCGCTCCCCCACCCGGTCACTCACGAGCCTATCCTGGCGGGTGCCGGTCGGGGGAGCGGGCCGGTGCCGATTCAGCAAGGCAGAAAACGAGTCCAGCGCCGGGACAGGGTTCAGTCGTTCGCCAGCCGCCAGTTCAACCGCGTGCCCGCGTGAAACGGGACGAGCGCGCTGCCGGCCGCGGCGATGCGATCGGGTACGTCGCAGCCGTCGCGCACCAGCGTGATCACGTCGTCATTGACCGACAGACGGTAAAAGGCCGGACCCGCGAGCGATGCGAAGGTTTCGAGCCGGTCGAGCGCGCCTTCCTCCTCGAACACCTGTGCATAGCTTTCGATCGCATGGGGCGCATTGAAGATGCCGGCGCAGCCGCAGGCGCTTTCCTTGCGTTCGACGACATGGGGTGCGCTGTCGGTGCCCAGGAAGAACTTCATCGATCCCGATGTCGCCGCCGCGCGCAGCGCCAGCCGGTGGCGCTCGCGCTTGGCGACGGGCAGGCAATAGGCATGCGGGCGGATACCGCCGTCGAACATCGCGTTGCGGCTGAGGTGAAGGTGCTGCGGCGTGATCGTCGCGGCGATCCGCGCGTCGCCATCGGTCACGAACGCGACCGCATCGGCCGTGGTGATATGTTCGAACACGATGCGGAGCGCCGGGAAATCCGCCATCAATCCGGTCAGCACGCGGTCGATGAACACCGCCTCGCGGTCAAAGATATCGATGTCGCCATCGGTAACTTCGCCATGGATCAGCAATGGCATGCCCACGCGTTGCATCGCCTCGAACACGCGCGCCAGCCGGGTGATGTCGGTCACCCCGTGCGCGGAATTGGTCGTCGCATGCGCGGGATAGAGCTTGCACGCGGTGAACACCCCCTGCTCGAACCCGCCGACGATCTCGTCCGCATCGGCATCGTCGGTCAGGTAGCACGTCATCAGCGGGGTGAAGCCGGGCCCGGCGGCGGCGCGGATGCGGTCGCGATAGGCCCGTGCGTCGGCGATGCGCACGACCGGTGGCGACAAATTGGGCATGACGATCGCGCGCGCGAACTGGCGCGCGCTAAATGGCGCGACCGCGGCGAGCATGTCGCCATCGCGCAGGTGCACATGCCAGTCGTCGGGGCGGCGGATGGTCAGGCGTTCGGTCATCCCGCCGCTTTAGCTCGCCACCCTCCCGCCCGCCAGTCCGCGCAAGGCGGCTTGGGTTCGGCCCCGCCGCTGCCTATGTAGATGCGATGGATAATTTCGACGCAGCAGCGGCGACCCGGCTCGACGATCGCGCCGTCGTGCGCATGGCCGGCGATGACGTTCGCGGGTTTCTGCAGGGGCTGGTGACCAATGACGTCATGGCGGTCGCCCCGGACCGGCCGGTCTGGGCCGGTCTGCTGAGTCCGCAGGGCAAGGCGCTGTTCGACTTCATCCTGTGGGACGGCGGCGATGGCGCGATCCTGATCGACTGCGAGGCAGCCGAGGCGCCCGCGCTGACCCAGCGGCTCACCCTTTATCGCCTGCGCCGCGCGATCACGCTGACACCGGCACCAACGGGCGTGCACTGGTCGCGCGAGCCCATACCGGGCGCGGCGGCCGATCCGCGGCTCGCAGCGCTCGGCTACCGCTGGCTCGGGCCTGCCGCCGGCGATTCGGCGTCGGACGAATGGCGCCGCCACCGGCTGGCGCTTGGTGTCGCCGAGGGCGCGGGCGAGCTGGGCCGGGGCGAGACGCTGTGGCTCGAGGCGAACGCGCGTGAGCTGAACGGCGTCAGCTTCGCCAAGGGTTGCTATGTCGGTCAGGAAAACACCGCGCGCATGCACCATCGCGCCAAGGTCAATCGGCGGCTGGTCGTCGCGCCGATCGCCGCGGAAGGGCCGCGCACGCGATGCCGCTATCCCGATCTCGGCCTGATGATCGAGCTGCGCCGCGTCGACGACCTCGGCGATGCGCACATCCCCGCCTGGCTGGCGGCGGCGCTGGCCACCGACCGGGCGGAAGAACAGGCTATGGGCAATCCGGCCCCGGCCGCCTAATCTTGCGACCTGAACCGTCTTTTGCTGGAACCCTGCCGATGTCCGACCATGCCTCCCGCCTCGCGGCGCTTCGCCAGCAGCTCGCCGCCGACCGGCTCGACGGGTTTGTCGTGCCGCTGACCGATGAACATATGAGCGAATATGTCGGCGACTATGCCCAGCGTCTTGCCTGGCTCACCGGCTTTCAGGGGTCGGCGGGCGCGGCGGTGGTGCTGCCCGCCGAAGCTGCGATCTTCACCGACGGCCGCTACACGCTCCAGGTCCGCGAGCAGGTCGATCCCGCCAGCTGGAGCTATGTGTCGGTGCCGGCGACCAGCATCGCCCAATGGCTGGGCGAGCATGCACCGCAGGGTGGGCGGATCGGTTATGATCCGTGGCTGCACACCCGCGCCTGGGTTGACGAGGCGCGACGCGCGCTCGCGGACAAGGGGGCGGAGCTGGTCGCCGTCGATCGCAACCCTGTCGACGCGATCTGGGATGGCCGCCCCGCGCCGTCGGACGCGGTCCTGACCCCTTATGACGACGCGCTGGCCGGGCGCAGTTCTGCGGACAAACGCACCGAGGTCGCCGACTGGCTCGCCGATCGCGGTGCCGATGCGGTGGTCTTGTCCGCGCTCGATTCGATCGCGTGGATGTTCAACGTGCGTGGGCAGGACGTCAGCCACACCCCGGTCGCGCTGGCCTATGCGCTGGTCAATGCCGATGCCACCGCCGACCTGTTCGTCGCCCCCGAAAAGATCACCGATACGGTGCGCCAGCATCTCGGCAACGGGGTGCGGCTGCATGACCGCAGCCAGTTCGCCCAGGCGCTGCGCGGCCTGGCGGGCAGGCGCATCGCCGCCGATCCGGAGCGTGCGGTCGCCGCGATCTTCGACGCGCTCGATTCGGGCGGGGCGCGCATCCTTTCGGTGCGCGATCCGGCCGTGCTGGCAAAGGCAGTGAAGAACCCGGCGGAGATCGGCGGCCATCGCGCCGCGCAGGCGCGCGACGGCGCGGCGCTGTCACGCTTCCTGCGCTGGTTCGAGGGCGAAGCGCCCAAAGGCGCATTGACCGAGCTCGACGCGGCGGCGCGGCTTCAGCAGTTCCGCGCCGAAACCGGCCTGCTGCGCGACCTGTCGTTCGACACGATTTCGGCGACCGGCCCGCACGGGGCCATCCCGCATTACAAGGTAACGGCGGAATCGAACCTCCGCATCATGCCCGGCACGCTCTATCTGGTCGATTCGGGCGGGCAATATGCCGACGGCACCACCGACGTGACGCGGGTGATGCCGGTCGGCACCCCCACCGCCGAGATGCGCGACCGCTTCACCCGCGTGCTCAAGGGGCATATCGCGATCGCGACGGCGATCTTTCCCGCCGGCACGACCGGTGGCCAGCTCGACAGCTTCGCGCGGCGGCCCTTGTGGGAAGTGGGGCTCGATTACCCGCACGGCACCGGGCACGGCGTGGGCGCCTATCTTTCGGTGCATGAAGGGCCGCAGCGGATCGCCGCGCCCAACTATCCCGGCGGCGGGCCCGCGGAGCCGCTGCGCGCGGGCATGATCCTGTCCAACGAGCCCGGCTATTACAAGGCGGGCGACTATGGCATCCGCATCGAGAATCTGGTGTTGACCGTCGAACGTGAGGTCCCGGGCGCGGAAGCCCCGATGCTGGGGTTCGAGACGCTGACCTTCGCTCCGATCGAGCGCACGCTGATCGACCCTGCGCTGCTGACGCCCGCCGAGCGCGACTGGCTCGACGCCTATCATCGCGACGTGATCGCGCGGATCGCGCCGCAGCTCGACGGTGCCGATCGTGCCTGGCTGGAGGCGAAGTGCGCGCCGATCTGATCCGCGGCCTTGGCTGAAATGACCGCGTCGCCTCGCTGCGGCCGCAGCGCGGGTGCGGCCGCAGCCTGCGCCTGACGCTGCGCCGTGCTGCCCGCCGTATCGCTCCTGCTGCTCCTCGCCATCTATGGCGCGCTGATCCGACGGTCGCCGCGGCCGCGACTATTCGGGGCGGGGCCGCACGCGGTCTATCGTCGATGGCTCGCGCGCATGCCGGTGCTGCTTGGCGGCGGGACCGTGCTTGCGCTGATCCTGCTCGGCCGTACCGACGCGCTTGACGCCATGCCGCCGGAGTTCCTGCCCGCCGCCGATCTGGTCGTCTACACGATCGGCGGCTACCTCGACGCGCCGTCCTTCGCGCCGATGATCGTCGTCGCGCTCGTCGCCGGCGGCGGGCTCGGCGCGATCCTCGACGCGTGGCGACGCCGGCGCGGCAAGGGCCCGGTGATGCTGGGCGACATCAGTGCGATCCAGCCCCGGGCCTGGCACGACTATGCCCCCGCGGCGCTGGTCGGCAGCATTGCCGGTGTGGTTGAGGAAGCCTTCTTCCGCCTCGCCCTGCCGCTCGCGATCGCGCTGGCAAGCGGATCGGTGCTGGTCGCGCACGCCGTCGCGCTCGGCCTGTTTGCCGCCGCGCACCGTTATCAGGGCTGGGGCGGCATCGCCGGCTCGCTGGTGATGGGGCTAGTCATGGCCGTGCTCTATCTGGCGAGCGGCGCGCTGTGGCTTGCCATGCTCGTCCATGCGCTGGTCAACCTCAACGCGCTCATCCTGCGCCCGGCGCTGGCGCGGGTTCAGCTCTTCAGGCGATAGCCGGTCCGGAAGATCCAGGTGATCACGCCCAGGCACAGGGCGAGGAAGCCCAGCGTGAAGGCGAGGCTCCAGCCGATCTCGACATCGCCCTGGTCGAAAAAGCTCCAGCGAAAGCCGCTGACCAGATAGACGACGGGGTTGAACAGACTGACCGTCCGCCACGGCTGGGGCAGCATGTCGATCGAGTAAAAGGCCCCGCCCAGAAAGGTCAGCGGGGTGATCAGCAGCGCCGGCACGAAATTCAGCTGCTCGAACCCCTTCGCCCAGATGCCGATGATGAAGCCCGCCAGGCTGAACGCGACGGCGGTCAGCACGAGGAACAGGATCATCGCGACCGGGTGGCGGATGGGCAGTTCGGTGAACAGGCTGGCGGTCGCCAGGATGATCAGCCCGATGATCACCGACTTGGTCGCCGCCGCACCGACATAGCCGATGACCAGTTCGACGGGCGAGATCGGCGCGGACAGGAGCTCGTAGATCGTGCCGGTGAATTTGGGGAAATAGATGCCGAACGACGCGTTGGTTAGCGACTGGGTCAGCAGCGTCAGCATGATCAGCCCGGGGACGATGAACGCGCCATAGCTGACCCCGTCGACCGACTGCATCCGCGATCCGATCGCACCGCCGAACACGATGAAATAGAGCGACGTGGTGATGACCGGGGTGACGAGCGACTGCCACAAGGTGCGCTGCGCCCGCGCCATTTCGAAGCGATAGATCGCAATTACGCCGCGCGGATTCATGGGCGCGCCTCCCGCTGTTCGGCGACAAGGCCGACAAAAATGTCCTCGAGCGAGCTCTTCGACGTTTCGAGATCGGTGAAAGCGATGTCCAGATCGCTCATCCGCCGCAGCAGCGACGGGATGCCGGTGCGTTCGGCGCGCGCATCGAAGCGATAGCGCAGGCGATGGCCGTCATCGGCGAGCGCGAGCTGCCATTCGCCGAGCTCGGGCGGCACCGTCTGCATCGGCTCGCTCAGCGCGATGTTCAGCTCGCGCGTGCCGAGCTTCGCCATCAGCTCGGCCTTGTCCTCGACCAGCAGCAACTCGCCGTGATTGATCACGCCGATACGGTCGGCCATTTCCTCTGCCTCCTCGATATAATGGGTGGTGAGGATGATCGTGGTGCCCTTCTCGCGCAGCCGGTGGACCAGCCGCCACATGTCGCGGCGCAGCGCCACGTCGACGCCTGCGGTGGGTTCGTCGAGGAACAGCAGCTCGGGTTCGTGCGAGAGCGCCTTGGCGATCAGCACGCGGCGCTTCATGCCGCCCGACAGCTCCATGATCTTCGACTTGCGCTTGTCCCACAGCGACAGGTCCCTGAGCACCTGTTCGAGATAGGTGTCGTCGGGTGCCTTGCCGAACAGTCCGCGGCTGAAGCGGATCGTCGACCAGACCGTTTCGAACATGTCGACGGACAGTTCCTGGGGCACGAGGCCGATCATTGCGCGCGCCCGGCGATAGTCGCTGAGCGCATCGACGTCGCCGACCCGGATCGTCCCCGACGTCGGCGTGACGATGCCGCAGGTGATGCTGATCAGCGTCGTCTTGCCCGCACCATTGGGGCCGAGCAGCGCGAAGATCTCGCCGCGCCGGATGTCGAGATCGACGGCGGCCAGCGCGCGATGGCCCGAGGCATAGGTCTTGCCGACCCCGGCGAGCGACAAAATGGGTGGCATAAGCGGGGTCCCTGGGGAAAATGGGTGGGGACGAGATGGCTGGGCCAAACCCGCTCATCCTGAGTAGCCATTGAGCTTGTCGAAATGGCGTATCGAAGGACGCGCGCGCCGTCCGTCCTTCGATACGGGCCTTCGCCAGTCTCAGTCCCTACTCAGGAAGAGCGGTTCGGGTTTGAACTCGAGCAATATAGCTAGGGTAACCCAACCACGATCGCAATGACACTCAGCGCGGCGCGCGCGCCGCCGCGACGGCGTCGCGAAGTCCCTCAAAGGTCTGGACGCCGGAAAGCACGCGGTCGCCGACGACCCAGGCCGGGGTGCCCGAGACGCCGAGCTGGCGCGCGATCGCGAGGTTGTTGGTGAGCTCGTTCTCGACCGCGGGGGACAGGCGCACGCGCTCTGCGCGCGCCAGGTCGAGGCCGGCGGTGCGCGCGGCCGCGGCAACCGATCCCTCGCTGACCTGGCCGGCGGCGAACACCGCATCGTGAAAGCCGCGATATCTGCCCTGCTCGGCTGCGGCCAGCGCCCATTCGGCGGCGACGCGGCTCTGCGCGCTCAGCACCGGCAGTTCGCGATAGACGATGCGAACCTTGGGATCGGTCGCGATCAGCTGCGCGATCGCGGGCAGGCTGGCGCGGCAGAAGCCGCAGGCATAATCCATGAATACCGCGACGGTGACGTCGCCCTGCTTCGCGCCCGCTGCGGCACCGGCGAAGGCGGTAGTGATCGCCCCGCGATTCGCCGCGACCTGACGCGCGGTCTCGCGCGCCTGGAGGCGCTCCAGCGCCTCGGGTATGACTTCGGGATTGGCGAGGAGATAGCTGCGCACCGCCGCGCCGTCGGTCGCCCCGGAAGCAGCGGTTGCGCCGCCGATCCAGGGGCGCGCGGCGGCAAACAGCCCGGCGCCGACCGCGCCGGACAGGATCATCAGGGCAATGAGCACCAGCGGGTTGCGCATCAGGCGTTCCATTCGATCGGCGCTTTCATCGATTACCGGCGCAGCAGTTCAGGGCGATCCGCGAGCACGGACCGCGTGGTGATCAGGATGTCCTGGGCACGCAGCCAGTCGTTCGACCCCTGGGGCAGGCCGGCGACCGCGGCGCTGGCACTGCGCATCGCGGTCGCGAAGTCGCCGGTGATGCTCGCCCGCTCGGCGGTGGCGAGCGCGGTCCGCGCGGTATCGCCCTTGCGCGCATAGACGGTGCCGAGCTGAAACCAGGCAAAGGGGTTTTCATTGTCGCGGTTGACCGCCAGGCGCAGGACCGCCTCGGCCTCGTCAAGGTTCGCCGGGTTCTCCGTCGCGATCAGCGCATGTCCGAAGGTCGTCGCGATCAGCGGGTTGCTGCGCGTTCCGTCGGTCGCGGCGCGCAGCGGGACGAGCGCCTGCACGGGCTTGCCCGATTCGAGCAGGATCTGGCCCTCGAGCTCGAGGAAATAGGGATCGTTGGGGGCGAGCGCGATCAGGGCGTCGGTCTCCGCCTCCGCCTGCTTGGGATAGCCCGACTTGTGCCAGGCATAAGCGCGGGCGTAGCGCGCCGGCACGCTCGTGTCGCTGGCGGGATACATGCGCAGCGTGTCCTGGGGATCGTTGACATAGCCGCGCAGCTTCGCCTGGACGCGGCGAAAGCGCAGCTCGAGCGCGGGATCGCTCGGCTTGTTGAAATTGGGCGAGGCGGTCAGCTCGTCGGTCAGGAAAGCGAGGCGCTGGCCGGTGAGCGGGTGGGTGCGCTCATAAGCGTTGTTCTGCGGAATCGCGAGGCGATATTCGAGGTTCTGGAGCCGCTTGAAGAATTCCAGCATTCCCCGGCCGCTGATCCCCGCACCGTTCAGGAAGCGCACGCCGGCGGCGTCGGTCTGCGCCTCCTGCTGACGCGAATAGGCCAGGTAGCTGCCGATCGCGGCGCGCTGGCCCGCCGCCAGGATACCCGCGCCCGCCTCGCCCGCGCCGGCTGCGATCGCGGCCACGCCTAGCGCCAGGCTGAGCAGTGAAATGCCGGTCGCACCCTTGGCGATCTGGCCCTGCAACGGCACGTGACCGCCGACGACATGGCCCAGTTCGTGGGCGATGACGCCCTGGATCTCGTTGCTGCTTCCCGCCGCGTCGATCAGTCCGCTGTGGATGTAGACCGCCTGTCCGCCCGCGACGAACGCGTTGATCTCCTTTGAATTGATCAGGATGATCCGGACATTCTGGGGCGACAGTCCCGCCGCCTCGATCAGCGGGCGGGAAATGTCGTTCAGATAGGCTTCGGTTTCCGCATCGCGCAGGATCGACTGCGCCCGCGCCGGCAGCGCCGCCACCAGGCACGCCATCATCAGCATCAGGGCGAAACGCTTGAACCAGGCCATCGACCGCTACCTTATCGTGCGGGGCTGCGCACGTCACGCCCGCGTTCGGCGCGGCGGCATGAACGGGCGCTGAAGCCCGTCAATGCCGCCCGATCGCACGCGTTCGAGCGCCCGCGGCGATCACGCACCAAAGGTGCGCTGCCACCAGCCGCGCCGGGGCGGGCCGCTCGCCATGGCCGCTTCGACCGTTTCACCCGCACCGTCGGCGGCTTCCGCATCGACCGGCGCGGGATCCGTCGCCGGTTCGGTCGTCGCCGGCTCCGGTTCCGCCGGGGCGTCGGCAACGGGCGCGGCATCCGCCTTGCGGCGCGTGCGCCGCGCCTTGGGCTTCGCGGCGGCTTCCGCCTCGGCCACCGGCGTTTCGGCTGCCGGCACCGCCGGCTCGACCGATTCGGCGGGTTCCGCTGCCTTGCGCCGGGTACGACGCGCCTTGACCGGTTCGGCCGGCGGGTCGAGCGTCGTCGGTTCGGCCGTTGCCGGCGCTTCCGATACAGGTGCCGCGGCGACCGTCTCGACCGGCACCGTCTCATCGGCGATGTCGGCGATGTCGGCCTTGGCGGTCCGGCGGCGGCTGCGCTTGGGCTTGGCCGGCGCGTCCATCGGCGCGATCGGCGCTTCCGCGTCCACCTCGGCTTCGTCGGCTTCGTCGGTCTCCGCGGCGATCATCGGTGCGGGCGCATTGTCGGTGTCGGCGACGATCGCGTCGCCGCCCTCCGGTCGCCGTCCGCCGCGACGACCGCGACGACGGCGCTTGCGACGCTCGCCGGCTTCGGCGCTTTCGGCCTGGCCCGTCGCCTCGCGCTCGTCGCGGGGCGTCTCATCGCCGGCATCCGCGTCTTCGGCATCGTCACGATCGCCGGACCCGCGATCGTCGGACGTGCCGTCCGTTTCGAGCTCGCCATCCTCCCGATTGCGGCCGCGCCGTCCCCGGCGGCGGCGGCGGCGACGGCGCGCGCCGTCGGCCTCGCTCTCCCCGGCGTCGCGTCGCGGCTGCGCCTCGCGCGCGGCGGGTTCGTCCTCTTCCTCGAAATCCTCCTCGACCTCGGGATAGTCGTCATCCTCGACATCGTCCGCGATCGGCTCGAACTTCGGCGTAAAGGCGGGCGGCGGGCCCGACGCCTCGACCGACATCCGCGCGCCTTCCAGCTCGCCGTCGGTCGCAACCTCGATCGACACGCCATAGCGCAGCTCGATCTCCGCCAGCTCGCCGCGCTTCTTGTTGAGCACGTAGAGCGCGGCTTCCTGGCTGGCGCGCAGCGTCAGCTGGCTGCCGCGGCCGCGCGCCGCCTCGTCCTCGATCAGCCTCAGCGCCGACAGCCCGGCCGACGACGCGGTGCGGACCAGGCCGGTGCCCTCGCAATGCGGACACTGGCGGGTCGATGCTTCGAGCACGCCGGTGCGCAGCCGCTGGCGGCTCATCTCCATCAGCCCGAACGAGCTGATCCGGCCGACCTGGATGCGGGCGCGATCGTTCTTCAGCGCCTCCTTCATCGCCTTTTCGACCTTCCGGACGTTCGATCCGTGGTCCATGTCGATGAAGTCGATGACGACCAGGCCCGCCATGTCGCGCAGGCGCAACTGGCGCGCGATTTCCTGCGCGGCTTCCAGATTGGTCTGGGTCGCGGTCTGCTCGATATTGTGCTCGCGCGTCGAACGGCCCGAGTTGATGTCGATCGACACCAGCGCCTCGGTCGGGTTGATCACCAGGTATCCGCCCGATTTCAGCTGGACGACCGGATGGTACATCGCCGCCAGCTGGTCCTCGACATGGTGACGCTGGAACAGCGGCACCGCGTCGGCATATTGCTTCACCCGCCGCGCGTGGCTCGGCATCAGGAGCTTCATGAACTCCTTGGCCTGGCGATAGCCCTCCTCGCCCTCGACGATCACCTCGTCGATGTCGCGGTTGTAGATGTCGCGGATGGCGCGCTTGATCAGGTCGCTGTCGCCATAGACCAGCGCGGGCGCGGAGGATTGCAGCGTGGTTTCGCGGATGCCGTCCCACAGCCGCGCCAGATAATCGAAATCGCGCTTGATCTCGACCTTGGTGCGCTGAAGCCCGGCGGTGCGGACGATGCAGCCCATCGTCGGCGGCAGCTGCAGGTCGGCCATGATCGACTTCAGCCGCTTGCGGTCGCCGGCGTTGCTGATCTTGCGGCTGATGCCGCCGCCATGCGCGGTGTTGGGCATCAGCACGCAATAACGCCCGGCAAGGCTCAGATAGGTGGTCAGCGCCGCGCCCTTGTTGCCGCGCTCCTCCTTGACGACCTGGACCAGCAGCACCTGGCGGCGGCGGATCACGTCCTGGATCTTGTAGCGACGGCGCAGGTTCATGCGCCGCTGGCGCAGCGCCTCCACCGCGTCATCGCCGCCGTTGCGGCCGCGCCGGCGGGGTCCGCCCTCGTCGCCCGCTTCGCCATGTTCGTCGTCGTGGTCGGCATCGTCATGGTCGTGATCGGCATCGGCGCGCTCGTCGTCGTCGCCGTCGTGATCGTCGTCGTCGCCTTCCTCGGCCGCGCGCAGCGCCGCTTCCTCGGCGGCGTGCTCGGCCTCCTCGCGCAGCAACGCTTCGCGGTCTTCCTTGGGGATCTGGTAATAATCGGGATGGATTTCACTGAACGCCAGGAAACCGTGGCGATTGCCGCCATAATCGACGAACGCCGCCTGCAGCGAGGGTTCGACGCGGGTTACCTTGGCGAGATAGATATTGCCCTTGAGCTGTTTGCGCTCGGCGGATTCGAAGTCAAACTCCTCGATCCGGTTTCCCTTGACGACCGCGACCCGGGTTTCCTCCCGGTGGCGAGCGTCGATCAGCATACGCGTGGTCATTATGATGTCTCCGGCCGCGCCGGTCCGCGATACGCGCGGACGCGCGGCGATAAAGGCGGGTCGAGCGGGCCGGATTGGCACCGCCGCCGCGGATTTCGCTAATTGCTTCTGCGCGCCCGGCACGGCCGGACCAGTGGTCCGGCGCCTCCACCATCGCCTGCTCCCGGCCGGATAGGGCCGTTTCGAGCAGATCGAGGGAAAATTGCCACATGCGCGCGTCAACCTGATGAACCGGGAACTAAGGTGCGCGATCGCGCGGCCCCGGCGAAACGACCGGGATCATCCCCAGTCGGTCACCTAGGTAGCATCGCGTCGCGCACGCGGCAACACCGCTGGCACGGCAAGTTTTCCGCGCCATTCGCATGCCCCACGGGCATCGTTACGCAATAAAGCTGGACCGGTGCGGGATCGCCCGGCCATATCGCCCGGGTGAGCGCGCTGATGGCACTGATCGCCGCCTGGTGCTGGGGCATTCCGGGCTGGGCGGGGTTGATCGACGGGATGGAAATCGCGCCCGGCCGGCTGATCGTGCGTGCCGATGCGCGACTGGGCGTCGGCCCGGCGATCGCGATCGACATCGATGCGGGGGCCGGGGCGATCCGCGCCCGGCCGCCCGGCCTCGCGCCGCGCACCGAGCTGCGCGTCACCGTCGTCCCGACCGCGGATGCGCGCTTCGCCCGTGCGCTGGCGGAACGGCGCGCCGGCTTGCTGCCGCCGTTCAGCTATGTCGCCGCCGCCGCGGCGCCGCCGGAGCGGGTGCGCATCGCGCTGCCGCCCGCGCGGCCCACGCCGCCGCTGCCCCCGGTCGCGGGTGGCGATCCGACCCGGCCGCTCGTCGTGATCGATCCCGGCCATGGCGGCCACGATCCCGGCGCGGTTTCCGATGGCCTGCGCGAAAAGGACCTGACGCTGGCGATCGCGCGCGCGATCCGCGACCGGCTGGTCGCGGACGGGCGGGTGCGCGTGGCGTTGACGCGCGACGACGACCGCTTCCTCGTGCTTCAGGAACGTTATGGCATCGCACGGCGCCTGCGCGCCGACCTGTTCGTCTCGATCCATTGCGACAGCGCGCAGTCGACCGCCGCCAGCGGCGCGAGCGCCTACACGCTGTCCGAAGTCGCCTCCGACAAGGAGGCTGCACGGCTGGCCGCGCGCGAGAACCGCGCCGACCTGCTCGCCGGCGTCGATCTCGACGGGGCGCAGGCGGATGTGTCCTCGATCCTGATCGACCTCGCCCAGCGCGAGACGATGACCGCGTCGGCCGGTTTCGTCGACCTGCTTGCGCGCGCGCTGGCCGACCGGGTGCCGATGCGCGCCCGTTTTCACCGCATGGCTTCGCTGGTCGTGCTCAAGGCGCCCGACCTGCCCTCCGTCCTGTTCGAGGCGGGCTATGTCTCCAATCCCGCCGATGCCGAACGGCTGGCGTCGCGGGCCGGACAGGACGGAATTGCCGCCGGCATGGCCCGGGCGGTCGAGGTGCATTTCGCGCGGCGGCTCGCGTCGCAACCCCGCTGAGCGGCGATCCGGCCGGTCGGGCCGGCTTGACGCTGGCACCGGAAATGAATCCTGCTAGAACGCGCGGCGATGACCGTTCGTGATGCGTCCGCCGAAGAATTGCTGCTGAGGCCCGATGCCGGTTCCGCCGGCGGGTGGCGCGCGACGTTGGGCCGGTGGCGCGGGCGCTGGTGGTTTCGCCTGATCGCCTGGGTGGCGCTGGTCGCGGGGCTGGGCGTGCTGGCGCTGTGGCTGCTGATCGGCCGCGACCTGCCGTCGGTCGATGCGCTGCGCACCTATGAACCGCCGCTGCCCACTAATGTGCGCGACATCGCCGGCGAGCCGATCCACTCCTATGCGCGCGAACGGCGCGTCGAGCTGGCGTTCGACGAATATCCCGACCTGCTGGTCAAGGCCTATCTGGCGGCGGAGGACCGAACCTTTTTCGAGCATGGCGGGGTCGACTATCCGGGCATCGTCGCCGCGCTGATCACCAATCTGCGCAGCGACGGCCGTCCCGTTGGCGCGTCGACGATCACGCAACAGGTGGCCAAGAACCTGCTGCTCACCAACGAGGTAAGCTATGTCCGCAAGGCGCGCGAGGCGCTGCTCGCCTATCGGATCGAAGACACGCTGACCAAGCAACAGATCCTCGAGCTTTATCTCAACCAGATCTTCCTCGGCCGCAACGCCTATGGCGTCGAAGCTGCGGCCGATGCCTATTTCGGCAAGCCGCTGTCCGAGCTCACCCTCCCACAGTTCGCCTATCTGGCGATCCTGCCAAAGGGGCCGTCCAACTACGATCCGGTGCGCAACCATGATCGCGCGCTCGCCCGGCGCAACTGGGTGCTGGGCGAAATGCGGCGCAACGACTTCATCACCGAGGCGCAGTATCGCGAGGCGGTGGCGACACCGCTCGTCACCTTTCAGCGCGGCGCGCGCCCGCCGCTGCCATCGGGCGGCTATTTCATCGAGGAAGTGCGTCGCGAGCTGCTCGAACGCTTCGGACAGGACAGCAAGGACGGTCCGCACAGCGTCTATGCGGGCGGGCTGTGGGTGCGCACGTCGCTCGATCCGGCGCTTCAGGAATATGCCGCGCAGGCGATGCGCGACGGGCTGATCCGGTTCGAACGCGGGCGCGGCTGGTCCGGGCCGATCGCGACGGTCGATTTTGCGGGCGACGACTGGCGGGGGCCTTTCGCGGCGACCAACATTGCGCTGACCTATCAGGACTGGCGCGCCGCCGTGGTGGTGGCAAGGGACGCAGGGGCAGCGACGATCGGCTTCACCGACGGGCGGACGGCCACACTGGCGCGCAGCGACGCGGCGATGCCGGTGCGCGGCCGCGGCGGGGCGGCCTTTGATGCGCTGAAGCCAGGCGATGTCATCGCGGTGGCGCCCGCCGGCGGCGGCTTTGCCCTGCGCTCGGTTCCGCGCGTGTCGGGCGGGATGGTCGTCGAACAGCCCGCGACCGGCCGCGTGCTGGCGATGCAGGGCGGGTTCGATTCGCGCATCCAGGCATTCAACCGCGCGACCCAGGCGATGCGTCAGCCGGGATCGACGATCAAGCCGGTGGTCTATACCGCCGCGCTTGAAGCGGGGCTGACCCCGGCGTCGATCATCGTCGACGGGCCGTTCTGCGTCGACCAGGGCGCAGGGCTGGGGGTCAAATGCTTCCGCAACTTCGGCAATGCGCGCTCGGCGGGGCCGCGCACGCTGCGCTGGGGTATCGAACAGTCGCGCAACCAGATGACGGTGCGCCTGGCCGCGCAGACCGGCATGGACCGCGTGACCCAGGTGATGAAAACGCTGGGGGTCGGGGAATATCCCCGCTATCTCTCCTTTGCCCTGGGCGCGGGCGAGACGACCGTCATGCGCATGGTCAACGCCTATGCGATCCTGGCCAATCAGGGCCGGGCGCTGCGACCGACGCTGATCGATTATGTCCAGGACCGGCGTGGCCGGGTGATCTGGCCCGAAAATTGGCGGCCCTGCGCGCGCTGCAACGCGGACGACTGGGATGGCGGCCCGATGCCGCGTCCGCGCACCCGCGCGCGCCAGCTGGTCGATCCGGTCAGCGCCTACCAGATGGTGCATGTGATGGAGGGTGTGATCGAACGCGGCACCGCGACGACGCTGCGCGACCTGAAACGCCCGATCATGGGCAAGACCGGCACGTCGAACGGCCCGCGCGACGTGTGGTTCATCGGCGGCACGCCCCAGATGATCGCGGGGCTGTATCTCGGTTACGATTCGCCCGCCAATCTCGGTGGCTATGCCCAGGGCGGGACGATCGCTGCGCCGATTTTCAAGGCGTTCGCGCAAAAGGCCTATGCCGGGTTGCCGGTGCTTCCCTTCCGCGCGCCGGCGGGCACGCGCATCTCGCGCGTCGACCGGGCGAGCGGGCGGCCGGTGACCGGCTCGTGGCCGGCCACCGGCGATCCAAAGCCGGCGGTGATCTGGGAAGCGTTCAAGCCGGAAAGCGAGCCGCTGCGCACCGCGCGTCGCACCGAACGCGCGGCGCGCCCGGTCGAGAAGGCCGCCGAAACGCCCGCCGCGCGGGCCCGCGACAGCGACTTCTTGCAAAGAGAGGGCGGAATCTACTAGCCCGCGCCGGTTCCGGGCATGCGTCCGCCATGGCCACCATCCGGACCGTGGCGGTTTTTTGGAGACAGTGAATGCGCGCCGAAGCGCAGGGACATATCGAGACGATCCGGGACGCCTTGGCCTTGTTGCGCCGCTTCCTCGACTGGGACCGTGCGTTGCGCCGGCTGGACGAGCTCAACGCGCGGGTCGAGGACCAGAGCCTGTGGGACAATCCCAAGCTCGCCCAGGACGTGATGCGCGAACGCCGCCGGCTCGACGAGGCAATCGGCGCGACGCGGGCGATCGAGCAGGAACTGTCCGACACGGTCGAACTGATCGAAATGGCCGAGGCCGAGGGTGACGACGCGATGGTCGACGAGGGCGTCGCCGCGCTCGGCCAGTTGGCGGTGCGCGCCGATGCCGACAAGGTGAAGGCGCTGCTGAACGGCGAGGCCGACGCCAACGACACCTATATCGAGATCAATTCGGGCGCGGGCGGCACCGAAAGCCAGGACTGGGCCGAAATGCTCCAGCGCATGTACACGCGCTGGGCCGAGCGGCGCGGGATGAAGGTCGAGCTGATCGACTATCATGCCGGCGAGCAGGCCGGGATCAAGTCGGCGACGCTGCTGGTCAAGGGCGAGAACGCCTATGGCTATGCCAAGACCGAAAGCGGCGTTCACCGCCTGGTGCGGATCAGCCCCTATGACAGCTCGGCGCGGCGCCACACCAGTTTCTCGTCGGTGTGGGTCTATCCGGTGATTGACGACAATATCGAGGTCGAGATCAACGAAAGCGAGCTGCGCATCGACACCTATCGCGCGTCGGGTGCGGGCGGGCAGCACATCAACACGACCGACTCGGCGGTGCGCATCACCCACCTGCCGACCGGCATCGTCGTCCAGTGCCAGAACCAGCGCAGCCAGCACAAGAACAAGGCGGAGGCTTATAACCAGCTGCGCGCGCGCCTTTATGAGCGCGAGCTGGCGGAGCGCGAGGCGGTGGCCAATGCCCAGAACGCGACCAAGACCGACATCGGCTGGGGCCACCAGATCCGCTCCTATGTCCTCCAGCCCTATCAGCTGGTGAAAGACCTGCGCACGGGCATGACCTCGACCAGCCCGGGCGACGTGCTCGATGGCGATCTCGACCCGTTCATGGCCGCCGCGCTGTCGCAGCGCGTGACCGGCGAGAAGGTCGAAGTCGAGGATGTCGACTAGCGTGCGCCGCGGTCCGCCCGGCCCGGCCGCCGTCGCCCGCCTTGTCGGGCTCGCGGCGCTGTGCCTGGTGGCGGGGTGCGAGGCGCGGACCAACGCCGCCGATGAGCTCAAGGCGGACGATGCCGGTCCCTTTCCTGCCGCCGACCGTCCGGTCGCCTCGATCGTCTCGACCCGCTGGTCGACCGAGGAAGCGCGCGACCGGGTCAACGAAGCCGACCGAGTGATGGACCGCGCGGGCATCCGCCCCGGCATGACGGTGGCGGATATCGGCGCGGGCGAAGGCTATTACACCATCCGCCTGGCGCAGCGCGTCGGCGCGGACGGGCGCGTGCTGGCGGAGGACATCATTCCTGCCACCCGCGACGCGCTGGCCGAACGCGTGACGCGCGAGCGGCTCGACAATGTCAGCGTGCGCCTGGGCCTGCCCGCGGATCCGCGCCTGCCCGAGAACAGTTTCGACCGCATCCTGATGGTCCACATGTACCATGAGATCGAGGAACCCTATGCGTTCCTGTGGCGGATGCGCCCGTCGCTGCGCCCCGACGGTCGCGTGATCGTGGTCGATGCCGACCGCCCGACCCAGAATCACGGCACGCCGCCCGCGCTGCTGCGCTGCGAATTCGCGGCGGTCGGCTATGCGCTGGTCGACCTTCAGCCGATGGCGTCGGCGGGCGGATACATGGCGACGTTCCGCGTTGCGGGCCCGCGTCCCGACCCCGCCGCGATCAAGGCATGCCGGATGCCGGGGCAGGGCAGGGTGCCGCAGGGGAGCTGATCCTGCCAGCGGCTCCGGCCTTCGGGGGCCCCCTGCGCCGGGGCGACGGGATGGAGCAGCGTCGTCCCGGCGGAGGCCGGGACCTCTCACCAACTGAGAGCCCCCCTTGGCGCGCCAGCCCTGCCCCGCTACCGTCCTGACCCATGCGGCAATATCATGAGCTGATGCAGCGCGCGCTCGATCACGGCGCGGAGACGATGGATCGAACGGGCGTCGGCACGCGGTCGGTGTTCGGGCACCAGATGCGCTTCGACCTGGCGGAGGGCTTTCCGCTGGTCACGACCAAGAAGCTGCATCTGCGATCGATCATCATCGAATTGCTGTGGTTCCTGCGCGGCGACACCAATGTCCGCTGGCTGCAGGAACGCAGGGTCAGCATCTGGAACGAATGGGCGGACGAGGCGGGCGAGCTCGGCCCGGTCTATGGCAAGCAGTGGCGGCACTGGGAAACCGCCGACCACCGCGAGGTGGATCAGATCGCCCAGCTGATCGACATGATCCGCACCAACCCCGCGTCGCGCCGCCAGATCGTCAGCGCATGGAACCCGGGCGAGCTCGACCGCATGGCGCTGGCACCCTGCCACTGCCTGTTCCAGACTTATGTCGCCAACGGCCGGCTGTCGCTCCAGCTCTATCAGCGTTCCGCCGACATCTTCCTGGGCGTGCCGTTCAACATCGCGTCCTATGCGCTGCTGACCCACATGATCGCCCAGCAATGCGACCTGGAGCCGGGCGAGTTCATCTGGACCGGCGGCGATTGCCACCTTTACGCCAATCATCTGGATCAGGCGCGGCTGCAATTGTCGCGCACGCCGGGGCCGCTGCCGCGGCTGGAGATCACGCGCCGCCCCGACGCGATCGACGGCTATGCGTTCGAGGATTTCGTGATCCACGATTACGTCGCCGACCCGCATATCGCCGCCCCGGTGGCGGTTTGATCACGCTCATCCTGGCGCGCGCGCGCAATGGGGTGATCGGGTGCGACAACCGCCTGCCCTGGCACCTGCCGGCCGACCTCAAGCGGTTCAAGGCGCTGACCATGGGCAAGCCGATGGTGATGGGGCGCAAGACGTTCGAGGGCTTTCCAGCGCCACTGCCCGGCCGCCGCCATATCGTGCTGACCCGCGATGCAGCCTGGCAGGCACCGGGCGCGGAGGTGACGTACGATGTCGATGCGGCGCTGGCGCTGGCCGGCGACGTGCCCGAAATCGCGGTGATCGGCGGGGCGCAGGTCTTTGCCCTGTTCCTGGGCCGCGCCGACCGGGTCGAGTTGACCGAAGTGCACCTGGACGCGGTCGGCGACGCGGTCGTCCCGCCCTTTGGCCCCGACTGGCGCGAGGTCGCGCGTGTGTCCAACGCCGCAGCCCACGGCCGACCGGCGTTCGATTACGTCACGCTCGCGCGCGATCCGCCGCCGCCCGCGGCATGATCTGCGGACCACGCCCTTTCCCAGCACCGCCCGACCCCCTATAGCCGCGCGCATGGAGCGGCTGGACGGCGGCTCGGCGGTGCCGGCGGCGTTTCGCGGCGGCATCGTCGCGCTCGGCAATTTCGATGGCTTTCATCTGGGGCACCAGGCAGTGGTGGGCCGCGCGGTCGCGATGGCACGCGCGGCCGGCCGCCCGGCGATCGTCGCGACCTTCGATCCGCATCCGGTGCGCTATTTCCGGCCCGACGCGCCACCCTTCCGCCTGACCACGCTCGACCAGCGCCAGCGACTGTTCGGCGCGGCGGGGGCGGACGCGATGCTGGTCTTCGCCTTCAACGCCGACCTCGCCAGCCTGTCGGCGGCCGAGTTCGCACAGGCGCGGCTGGTCGAACGGGTCGGTGCGGCGGGGGTGGTGACGGGCGCGGACTTCACCTTCGGCAAGGGGCGCGACGGCGATGTCGATGTGCTGGCGCGGCTGGGCGATGCGATGGGCTTTGCGACCGCCACCGTCGCCCCGGTCGCCGATGGTGGCGACATCGTGTCGTCGAGCCGCATCCGCGAGGCGCTGAAGGCCGGCCGCCCGCGCGAGGCCGCCGCGCTGCTGACCCGGCCGTTCGCGATCGAGGGGATGGTGGAGCCGGGGGCGAAACTGGGGCGCGAGCTCGGCTATCCGACCGCCAATCTGCGGCTGGGCAGTTACCTCCGGCCCGCGTACGGCATCTATGCGGTGCGCGGGCGGATCGCCGACGGGCGCGTGCTCGACGGGGTCGCGAACCTGGGCATCCGGCCGTCCTTCGACCCGCCGATCGAGCTGCTCGAACCCTATTTCTTCGACTTTTCCGGCGATCTCTATGACCAGCGGATCGAAGTGGAGCTGATCGAGTATCTGCGGCCTGAGGCGAAGTTCGACGATCTGGAGGCGCTAAAGGCCCAGATGGCGCGCGATTGTGACGCGGCGCGTGCGGCTTTGGCGGTGGAGTGAATCCCGCGAAGGCGCGAAGGCGCGAAGAGGGTGGTTTTCACGCAGAGGCGCGGAGGACGCGGAGGTGTTTCACAGGCTGCCAGGGTCCGATGCGATAGCGGCCTTTATGCCTTCTGAGCGGTGCGATTAAGGTCTCGCTGGCGCGAGTCGGTTCCACCCGCACACCCCCTCCGCGCCCTCTGCCCTCTGCGTGAACCCCCTTTCCCTCTCCCTTTGCGCCTTCGCGCCTTCGCGCGAACCAAAATCCTTCCTCATCCCGCCCGCACGAAACGGATTTGTTCCGCCGCGCCCTATTCGCTAAGGCGCGCTTTCCTATGACCGACACGACCGATCCGAAGCGCGATTATCGCGACACCGTATTCCTGCCGACCACCGACTTTCCGATGAAGGCCGGCCTGGCGCAGAAGGAGCCCGCGATCCTGGAACGCTGGGCGCGGATCGGCGTCTATGATCGCCTGCGCGAGCAACGCGCGGGGCGCGAGCGCTTCATCCTGCATGATGGCCCCCCCTATGCGAATGGCGACATTCACATGGGCCATGCGATGAACAAGGTGCTGAAGGACATCGTGGTGCGCAGCCAGTCCCTGCTCGGCAAGGACGCGCCCTATGTGCCCGGCTGGGATTGCCACGGCCTGCCGATCGAATGGAAGATCGAGGAAGCCTATCGCAAGAAGAAGCAGAACAAGGACGAGGTGCCGCCGGCCGAGTTCCGCGCCGAATGCCGCGCCTATGCCCAGCATTGGGTGGGGGTGCAGGCCGCGCAGTTCCAGCGGCTGGGGGTGATGGGCGACTGGGCCGACCCGTACCTCACCATGAAGTTCGACGCCGAAGCGACGATCGCGGGTGAATTGCTCAAGTTTGCGGAAAGCGGCCAGCTCTATCGCGGCGCCAAGCCGGTGATGTGGTCGCCGGTCGAAAAGACCGCGCTGGCCGAAGCCGAGGTCGAATATGAGGATGTGACGTCGACGCAGATCGACGTGGCGTTCGAGATCGTCGAGGCGCCCAACGCGCCCGAGCTGGTCGGGGCCTATGCGGTGATCTGGACGACGACGCCGTGGACGATCCCGGTGAACCAGGCTTTGGCTTATGGGGAGGAGGTTGAGTATGTCCTTCTTGAGATGGCCCCAACCATGTTCAGCTTCGAAGGCACCGAGCCCGAGGTTGATGGCCCGAGTCTGGCTGGCAGGAAGTTCCTAGTCGCTGAAGCCCTCATGGAAGAGTTCTATGAGCGGATCGAGGAGGGAGTGGTTGCTCCTCAAGGGGTCGGCGTTACCGCATCTGGTGTTGTAAAGTGGCGTGGCAAAGGCACCGCCCTCGCCGGGGCCAAGGTGCGCCATCCGATGGCCAGCCCCCTTCGTCATTCCCGCGAAGGCGGGAATCCATACTCATTGGGTTCGGCGACTATGGACCCCCGCCTTCGCGGGGGTGACGAAACTGGGGAAGCGGGTGCAGGGAAGGTGGCCTCTTTCTTTGAGCGCCTCCGTCCCATGCTCCCCGGCGATTTCGTCACCACCGATGCCGGCACCGGCCTGGTCCACATGTCGCCCGATCATGGCGAAGACGACTTTGCCCTGTGCAAGGCGCATGGCATCGATCCCGTCTTCGCGGTGATGGACGATGGCCGCTATCGCGACGACTGGGCGTGGCTGGGCGGCAGCGACGAGCGGCGGTTGAGCGTCATCAACCCGAAGCTCAACGCGCCCGAGGGGCCGATCTGTTCGGACCTGCGCGACGCGGGGGCATTGCTGTCGGCGGGGCCGTTCCAGCACAGCTATCCGCACAGCTGGCGGTCGAAGGCGCGGGTCATTTTCCGCTGCACGCCGCAATGGTTTATCCCGATGGATGGGAAACGTGTCTCGACTTCGCTCGACACGAACGGTGTTGAGGGCTCAAGCAATTCCCCGCTCGTTTCGAGCGAAGTCGAGAAACGTGTCGCGGGCGCGGCCGCCGACGAACTGCCCGGCTTCGCCCAGGCGGCGGGGTTCGGGCCGGTGGTCGATCCCGCCGGCAATGCGGCCACCCTGCGCGAGCTGGCGCTCGACGCGATCGATCGCACGCGGTTCGTGCCGGAAAAGGGCCGCAACCGCATCCGCGCGATGGTGGAGGGGCGGCCCGACTGGGTGATCAGCCGCCAGCGCGCCTGGGGCGTGCCGATCGCGCTCTATGTCAATCGTCACACCGGCGATTTTCTGCGCGACCCGGCGGTCAATGCCCGCATCCTGGAGGCGTTCCGCACCGGCGGCGCGGATGCCTGGTACGTCGCCGATCACCAGGCGCTGCTTGGGCCGGACCACAGCCTTGCCGATTATGAGGTCGTGACCGACATTCTCGACGTGTGGTTCGATTCAGGCTCGACCCACAGCTTCGTGATCGAGCAGCGCTATGGCGCGGGCGTGCGCGCCAACCTGTATCTCGAAGGTTCCGATCAGCATCGCGGCTGGTTCCAGTCGTCGTTGCTGGAAAGCGCGGGCACGCGCGGGCGCGCGCCTTATGACGCGGTGCTGACCCACGGTTTCGCGCTCGACGGCAATGGCCGCAAGATGTCGAAGTCGCTCGGCAATGTCGTCGATCCGCTGAAGGTGATCGACGAAAGCGGTGCCGACATCCTGCGGCTATGGGTCGCGCAGACCGATTATTTCGAGGATGTGCGGATCGGCAAGGAAGTGCTTGCCGGCACCGGCGACGCCTATCGCAAGCTGCGCAATACCTTCCGCTACCTGCTCGGCGCGCTCGCCGGCTTCGACGACTCCGAGCGCGTGGCGGTCGAGCGGATGCCCGAGCTGGAGCGCTATATCCTCAACCGGCTGGGCGTGCTTGATGCCGAGCTGCGCGCGGCGGCGGAGGCGTACGAGTTCAACCGCTATGCCCGCGCGCTCACTGATTTCGCCAATGAGGATCTGTCGGCGTTCTTCTTCGATATCCGCAAGGACAGCCTGTATTGCGATGCGCCGGACAGCATCAAGCGCCGCGCGTGCCGCACCGTTCTCGACATCCTGTTCCACGCATTGGTCCGCTATGCCGCGCCGATCCTGTGCTTCACCGCCGAGGAAGTGTGGCAGGCGCGCTTCCCGAGCGACGACGGCTCGGTCCATTTCCTGGAATGGCCCGACTTGCCCGCGCTGCCCGGCGACGATGCGATCGGGACCAACTGGGCCGATGTCCGTCGCCTGCGCGAACAGGTGACCGAGGCGATCGAACCCTATCGCCGCGACAAGCTGATCCGCTCCAGCCTGGAAGCCGACGTGACCGTCCCGGACCTGCCGCTGCCCGCGGACGAACTGGCCGAGCTGTTCATCGTCGCCGCGGTCCGTAAAGCCGACGGGCCGATCACCGTCGCCCGCACGGCGCATCACAAATGCGGTCGCTGCTGGCGGCTGCTGCCCGAAGTGACGCAGGATGGCGCGTTGTGCGATCGCTGCGCCGGGGTGCTGGCGTGATGTTGCCGGTGCGTCGCCTCGCGCTCATGGTGGCCGCTGCGGTCGTCATCGTCGATCAGCTGGTCAAATATTGGGTGACGGGGCCGCTGGGCCTCGATCATCTCGGCGCGGCGATTCCGGTCGTGCCGATCTTCACTTTGCGCTTCGTCGCCAATGACGGCGTGTCGCTCGGCCTGTTCCAGGCGCAAAGCGACATGGCGCGCTGGTTGCTGGTGCTGATGACCGGGGCGATCGCTTCGGGCGTCGCGTTCTGGATCTTCCGTGAGCGCAACCGCTGGGACCTGATCGCGCTCGGTCTGGTGCTGGGCGGCGCGGTCGGCAACATCATCGACCGGGTGCGGCTGGGCTATGTCATCGACTATGCCGACCTGCATTTCGGCGAGTGGAGCCCGTTTTTGGTCTTCAATGTCGCCGATGCCGCGATTAGCATCGGCGTCGCGATCCTGTTGCTGCGCGCGTTGCTGGTGCGCGAGCCGAAAGCGGCGCCCGGTGGCGCCGATGATGAATTGTCCGTGGAGAAACCGAATGCGTGAGCGTGCCGTCCCCGCCCTTCTGCCGGCGCTTTTGTCTGGCGGCCTGATTCTGTCGCTCGGTGCCTGCGGGTCTTCCGGGCTGAACCGCGAGCGTCCCGATGAATTCGCGGTCGCGCGTCAGGCGCCGCTGGTCATCCCGCCCGATTATTCGCTGGTCCCGCCCCAGCCCGGTGTCGCCCGGCCGCAGGACAACAGCCCGGCCAGCCAGGCGCTCGACGCGCTGTTCGGTGGCGAGGCACCGCGCAGCGAGACCGAGCGTGCGGCCCTGCGCGAAGCGGGCGCGGACACCGCCGATGCCGGGGTGCGGTCGGCGGTCGGCGACCCGTCGACGCTGGTCCTCAACAAGGGGCCGACGACGCGCGACATCATCGCCGCACCCGAAGGCGACGGCCAGACCGCGCGCGTCGCGATCGGCGGCTGAGCAGGTCAAGAATTGGCGGGGAGGGGCCGCGCGAGATCATCGCAGCCCCGTCCCGTACCGTTGTGATCAGAAGGACTTGCTGATCGAGAATACGAGGGTCGCATCGGCGATCGATCCGACGCCGTCATTCCCCTCCGAAAAATTCGGCTGGAGGTACAGCGACTCGCCGTTGGAAATGTCGGTATCGACATAGGCGATGCCGAGCGTCAGGCCCGCGACGACCACGTCCGCACCCAGCGACCAGTCGACATAGCTGCCGGTCGGCGCCACGCTGGTGCCGTTGGGGCCGAGGCCGGGATTGCCGTCCGAGGCGCCGATATGCGCCTTCAGCGTGACCGGCGTGTTGGGGATGCCGACCGCGGCATCGCCGGAGACATAGAAATTGTCTTCCTTGTCGCCCGGATCGTCGGGCAGGCCCGCCGCCGACGCCGCGCCGGTGAAGAACACATTGCCCAGGGCGCGCTGGCTGGGCGCATAGGCGACGCCCGCGGTCAGCGAAACCGGACCGACCGTGCCCGACAGCTTTGCATAAAGTTCGGCGAAGTCGGTGGTGTCGGCACCGCCGGGATACATGTACCACACAAGGCCGGCGTCCAGCGTGCCACCGCCGCCGACCGGCAGCTTGTAGCCCGCAAACAGGTCGAGTTCGGTATTCGACCCGCCAAAGGTGCCCCATCCGGCCAGGTTCGACCCCCAGAAGCCGCCATAGAGGCCGCTTTCATGGTTGAGCGTCACGCCGCCCTGCACCGCAATTTCCTTGTCGGTCTGCGAAACACCGCGAAAGCGATAATCGGTGAACAGGCCGACGCTGCCCGAGACGGTGACGGGGGGTGCGGGTTCGGTTTCGTCCTGAGCGAACGCGGGAGTTGCCGCGGTGAGCGCGAGCGCACCGGCCAGAAGTGTCGAGAAACGCATCGTGTTTTTCCTTTATGAAGACGATGGTTCCGCCTGCGCCGCGCCCCGCCAGGTCTGTTTGAATGGAGTCAATGCTCCGCATGGTCCGGCCGCAACGCAACAAGATTGCACGCTACCGCAGCTGCGAGCAATAACGCGCAAGGTCAAAATAATGCGATTGCGAAATGCTGTTGCAGTGCAGCAACACATTCCCGCGGATGCGACAGGTCAGTCGATCGCGACGACCGCGTCGATTTCGACGACGACGCCCAGCGGCAATGCCGGCACGCCGACGGCACTGCGGGCATGGCGCCCGGCGTCGCCGAACAGGGCCACCATCAATTCGGAGGCGCCGTTGGCGACCTTGGGCTGATCGGTGAAGTCGGCGGCGCTGTTGACGAACACCCCGAGCTTGACGACGCGGCGGACGCGGCCGAGGTCGCCGAGCGCCGCCTTCAACTGCGCGAGGATCATCAGCGCGCAACGCTGGGCGGCCGCCTGGGCATAATCGAGGTCGCGATTCTCGCCGGCGCGGCCCTTCATCAGCTCGCCGCCGGCGTCGAACGGGACCTGGCCCGACACATGGGCGAGGCCGCCCGCGACGACCACCGGGACATAGGCCGCGACGGGCGCGGCAGCGGCGGGCAGGTCAAGGCCGAGTTCGGCCAGCTTCGCTTCGATCGGATCGCTCATGGCCCGAGCCAAATCATCCCCGGCTGCCAGCGTCAAGCCGAAGCCGGCTGTCCGTGCGCAAAACGATCGGCGATCCATGCCCGTGCCTCCTGCCAGTCGTCGATGCGCGCGTGCGCCGCCGGCGCCGCCGGGATCGCGCGCGCCAGCACCGGCTCCGCGACCATGTGCAGCCGGTGGACCTCCGGCGCGTGGCGGGCGACCGAATCATGGTGGACGCCAAGGTCGTCGACGAAAACCGTGACCGGCGCGCGATATTCCGCGACCAGCGCGGCGACCGGCCCGCCCTTGCCGCCCTGGTTGCATTCGACGCGATGGGCGATGCCGTGGGCGGCGAGCTGTTCGATTCGATGGGGGCGGCAGTTATCGGCAAGGTTGGTGAGGATGACGATGTCGGCATCCCTTGCCAGAGCGGTCAGCGCGTCGAGCGCGCCGGGCACCAGCGTCTGCCTGGCCATCTGGGCGGGAAAGAAGCCGTCGAGATAGGTCCATATTTCGCCCGGCGCGACCGGTTCGCCGTCGCGGCGACGCAGCGATTGGGCGAAGTTGCCGTTCGCAAGGTCGAGATCGATCGCGTGATCCTCGGCAAGCCAGCTGCCGAAATGGCGGACCATGTGCAAAAGCACCTCGTCGCAGTCGCAGATCAGCAGGGGCCGCATGACGACTCCAGCACGTCGCGCGCACGCACCAGGGCGGGCGGGTCGATCGCCAATGCGGTCGCGCACGCGACCAGGTCGGGTTCATGCGCGGCGATATGGTCGATGACGGCGCGCAGGATGACCGGATCGCCGGCACGCGCACGCAACGTCGCGACATCCAGCCCGGTCAGCGCCAGGAAGCGTTCGGCGCGCGCAGGTTCGCCGATCAGCCAGCCCAGCGCGCGGAGCGCGAGCAGCTCGGCGTCATCGGCAGCATTTGTCACATCGTGCATCATCGCTTAAGGATTCGCTCCAACCGGACGGGATACGCGCGTGACAAAACGGGTGCTCGTTGTCGAGGACAACGAACTCAACCTCAAGCTGTTTTGCGATTTGTTGCGTGCCCACGGGTTCGTCGCGGAGCCGATCCGCGACGGGCGGGAGGCGATGGTCCGCGCGCAGCAGTTCGACCCGCATCTGGTGATCATGGACATCCAGATGCCGCATGTGACCGGGCTGGAACTGATCACGCTGATGCGCGCCGACCCCGAGCTTGCGCAGGTGCCGATCATGGCGGTCACCGCCTATTCGGGGCGCGAGGACGAGGAGCGTATCCGCGCGGCCGGCGCCAGCGCCTATGTGTCCAAGCCGATTTCGCTCGCCCGTTTCATCGAGGAGGTCCGTCAGCTGCTGTGATGGTCCGCCATCGTTCGTATGGCTTGCCCGTTCACGCATGCCGGGATATGTATCCACTGGACACATGGGCGGGAGGAAGCGGCGATGGACGTGCTCGAGATGATCCGCGCCGGGATGACGCGCTCGGTCCCGTTCGCGCAGCTGACCGGCATCGAACTGATGTCGGTCGAACCCGGACGCGCCATCGCGCAGCTCGTCCAGCGCGCCGACGTCAGCAACCATATCGGCACCCTGCATGCCGGGGCCCTGTTCACACTGGGCGAAACCGTCTCCGGCGCGGCGATGAGCGGTCTGTTCGCGGAACAGCTCGCGCGGCTCCGGCCGGTCGCCACCGGGGCGACGATCGGTTATCTTCGCTCGGCGCGCGGCACGGTGCGCGCCGTGGCGACGGTCGATGGCGATGCCGACGGCCTGCGCGACACGCTGGCGCGGGAGGGCAAGGTGGCGTTCGACGCCATGGTCGCGATCACCGATGAACAGGCGGTTGAGGTGGCGTCGATGACCGTCGGCTGGCAGGTCCGCCGGACATGAACGCCGGGACGCACACCCGGCCGGAGGGCGCCTATCACCACGGCGAGCTCGAACGCGCGGCGCGCGACCTCGCGATCGATATGGTTCGCGAACAGGGCGCGGCTGGGGTGTCGATGCGGGCGCTCGCCGCGCGCGTCGGGGTGACGCACGGCGCGCTGTACCGACATTTCCCGGATCGCGCGGCGCTGATGGCGTCGGTAGCGGCGCATGGCTATCGCCTGCTGGCGGCGTGTCTCGTCGGGGTGACCGAAACAGCCGCGGGTGTCGGCGACCCGTCGCGCGCCTTCGTGCGCGCCTATGCCGGATTCGCGCTGGTCGAACCGCGATTGCATGATGTGATGATGGCGCATGATGCCGCCGCGATTCGCGCGCATGACGAGCTGTCCGGCGCGGTCGACGCTGTCACCAATCTGTGTCTGTCGGCATTCAGCGGGATCGACCCGGTCGATGCCCGCGACCGCGTGATCGCGGCCTGGTCGCTGGCGACGGGCGCGATCAGCCTGTGGCGCGCCGGGCTGATCCACGCGGCGGACGAGGCGGGATTCCTCGCCTATCTCGATCGGCTGGCCGACGGCGCCTAGGCCGCGGCCAGACGGGACTTACTTGATCTTCGCTTCCTTGAACTCGACGTGCTTGCGCACGACGGGGTCATATTTGCGGAACGACATCTTTTCGGTCTGGTTGCGCGGGTTCTTCTTGGTGACATAGAAGAATCCGGTGTCAGCGGTGCTGACCAGCTTGATCTTGACGGTGGTCGGCTTTGCCATGACCCAAATCCCTTGGCGCTACAACGCGTTCGCGTGAAAAGAAGAACAGCGGCGCGCACAGGCGGCCGCTGACAGACGGCAGCCCATGCGGCGACGGCCGCGAAAAGTCAAGCGCGCCCGCGCGCGTGCCCGGCGCGATCAAACGCACGACCGCAATTCCGCCCGCTTGAAGTGTGGCGATCGCCCGCCACATTGGAGTGGACGGGCGGCGCGACGATCTCCGAACGGACCCTTTCACGGAATCATTCGTTGCCAGATCGAACCGACATCAACGGACGCAAACAATCGGAGAAGCTTTCCCATGGCCGACACCAACGCCGCGCTGCGCACCCCGACCGACCTCACGTCCAATGCCGCGAAGACCGTGGCTCAGGCGCTGAACGGCATTCTTGCCGACAGCTATGCGCTCTACCTCAAGACCAAGAATTTTCACTGGCACGTCTCGGGCCCGCATTTCCGCGACTATCACCTGATGCTCGATGATCAGGCCGCCCAGATCCTGGCGACGACCGACGCGATCGCGGAGCGCGTGCGCAAGACCGGCAACACGACCCTGCGGTCGATCGGCGACATTGCGCGCCACCAAACGATCAAGGACAATGACGACGACTATGTCGCCCCGGACAAGATGCTGGCCGAACTGCGCGAGGACAATCTGAAGCTCGTCGAATTGCTCCGGGAAGCCAAGGATATCGTCGACGAGGCCAAGGACAACGCGACGAGTGGCATCCTCGATGAGTGGACCGACCAGGCCGAGGAGCGCGCCTGGTTCCTGTTTGAAGCCAGCCGCAAGGGCTGACCACGAACGGCCGGGGCAGGGGGTCGCAAACATTCACGCCTTTGCGACCCTGCTCGACCGGCTGACCTATACGCGTTCGCGCAACGCCAAGCTGCGCCTGATTGCCGATTATCTGCGCGCCACGCCCGACCCCGACCGGGGTTGGGCGATGGCGGCGCTGACGGGTGATCTCGATCTGCCGGGGGTCAAACCCGTGGCGATTCGCGCGCTGATCGGCGAGCGGACCGATCCGATCCTGTTTGCGATGAGCCGCGATTTCGTCGGCGATACGGCTGAAACGGTCGCGCTGCTGTGGCCCGAACCGCCCCCGGGCAACGGCGCTGGCATGTCGCCGCCTTCATTGGCTCAGGCCGTCGACGAGCTGCGCGAATCGCCCCGCGCCGAGGCGCCGGCGCGACTGGCGGCAATGCTCGACCGCCTCGATGCCGATGCGCGATTCGCGCTGCTGAAGCTCGCGACCGGCGGTCTGCGCGTCGGCGTGTCGGCGCGTCTCGCCAAGACCGCGCTCGCCCAGGCGTTCGGCCTCGACGTCGATGCGGTCGAAGAGGTCTGGCACGCGCTTGCTCCGCCCTATCTCGCGCTTTTCGACTGGGGCGAGGGGCGCGCGGCGCAGCCACATGCGGTGGCCATGCCGGTGTTCCGCCCCTTCATGCTCGCACATCCCCTGGAGGACGGCGAAGTCGACCTGGCCGACTATGCGGCCGAATGGAAATGGGACGGCATCCGCGTCCAGATCGTTCATGTCGGCGGCGAGACCCGGCTGTACAGCCGCGCGGGCGACGACATCACCGCATCCTTTCCCGACATTGCGCGCGCGGTCACCTTTCCCGGCGTGCTTGATGGGGAGCTGCTGGTGCGTGGACAGGCGCAGGGCGGTGAGGCGGCAAGTTTCAATGCGTTGCAGCAGCGGCTGGGGCGCAAGCAGGTCTCGGCGCGGATGCTGGCGGACTATCCCGCATTCGTCCGAGTCTATGACCTGTTGTTCGACGGGGCGGAGGATCTGCGCGAACAGCCCTGGGTGGCGCGGCGTGCGCGGCTGGAGGCAGTGGCCTCGCAACTCGACCCTGCGCGCTTCGACCTAAGTACGCTGATCGACACAGCCGATTTCGCCGCGCTCGCCGATATCCGCGCCGGCGCGCGCGACGCGGCGATCGAGGGCGTGATGCTCAAGCATCGCCAGTCGCCCTATGTCGCCGGCCGCCGCGCGGGGCTGTGGTACAAATGGAAGCGCGATCCGCTGACCGCCGACTGCGTGATGATGTATGCCCAGCGCGGCAACGGCCGGCGGTCCTCTTTCTATTCCGACTATACTTTCGGCTGCTGGACGGGCGATCCGGCGGCTGGCGGCGAGCTGCTGCCGGTGGGCAAGGCCTATTCGGGCTTCACCGACGAGGAATTGAAGATGCTCGACCGGTTCGTGCGCAATCACACGGTCCAGCGGTTCGGACCGGTGCGCGAGGTCGAAAAGACGCTGGTGCTCGAGGTCGCGTTCGATTCGATCCACGAATCGCGTCGCCACAAATCGGGGATTGCGATGCGTTTCCCGCGAATCGCGCGCATCCGCACCGACAAGCCCGCGGCGGAGGCCGACATGATCGCAACGTTGCGGCGGATGATCGGCTGAGCGCGCGCTGCCCGATCAGGGCGCGGCGTCGTCCAGCCGGATTTCGAACAGGGTCGGCCAGTATTTGCCGGTGACGAACAGCCGCCGTCGCTCGCCATCCCAGGCGATGCCGTTCAGTACCGCGTCGCGATCCGCCGGCGCGACCTCGCGGACGACCGGGCTCAGGTCGATCGCACGCGTGACCTGACCCGTCGCCGGGTCGATCGCGATGATCAGGTTGCTGAACCAGATATTGGCGAAGATCAGCCCGTCGATGACCTCCAGCTCGTTGAGCCGGTCGACGGGGGTGTCGCCCAGCCGCACGGGGATGCGGCGGCGCTCGGCAAAGTTTGTCGGGTCGAGCACGCGCAGATCGGAAGTGCCGTCGGACAGGATGAGCGAGTCGCCGAGCGTCGTCAGGCCCCAGCCTTCGCCGGGATAGCGGAACTGTCCGCGCGACTTCAGCGTGCGCGCGTCCCACCGGTGCGCGATGCCGCTGGTCCAGGTCAGGCTGATCAGCTCGCCCTGCCAGCGCGCCAGCCCCTCGCCGAATTGCGGGGCGGGGATACGCGCGCGCCTGCGCACCCTGCCCGTCGTCAGGTCGACGCGGCGTACTTCCGACACACCGGGTTGGCCGACGCTTTCGTAGAGCGCGCCGTCGTACCAGATCAGCCCCTGGGTGAACGCACCCGCATCATGCGGGTAGCGCGCGACGATCGTCGCCGATTCGGCGCGAAGCCGCGGCCGGGGCGTGCCGGTCGCAGGTGCGGGCTCGGCAGCTTCCTGGGCGGCGATCGGGGCGGGACCCACGGCAGCGGGCCGTGCAAACAGGATCGGCGCGGTGACCATCGCCACCGCGCCGATTCCAATCATGCTCAGATACCGGGTCGCCATCACGTCGGAACGCAAAGCGTCCACCCCGGGTCCCTCGCCGTCACAAGCTGGCGCTTATTGCGGCGCCTGCAGGTTGACGGCCGCCATTTTGCCGCGCCGATCGACTTCCAGCTCGAATTCGAGCCGGTCGCCCTCGTTGAGCGTCACCATGCCGGCGCGCTCGACCGCGGAGATGTGGACAAAGGCATCGGGCTGTCCGTCGTCGCGCTGGATAAAGCCGAAACCCTTCATCGCGTTGAAGAACTTGACCGTGCCCGACGCGCGCTCGCCGGTCAGCTGGCGCTGCGGGCCACCACGCGGCGCGCCACCGGCCGCGTCGCGCGGGGGCGCGCGATCGGTCACCGGCATCGGTTCGCCGTCGATCTTGAGGTCGGTCGCCGAAATGCGGCCACCGCGATCGACCAGGGTAAAGCCGAGCGGCTGACCCTCGGCCAGCCCGGCCAGCCCGGCCTGCTCCACCGCCGAAATGTGCACGAAGACATCCTCGCCGCCATCGTCGCGGACGATGAAGCCGAAGCCCTTCTGGCCATTGAAGAACTTCACGACGCCCGTAGCTTCGCCGACCACCTGGGGCGGCATGCCGCGACCGCCGCCGGCACCGCCGCCGCGGAACCCACCGCCGCCGCCGCCGCCACCAAAGCCGCCGCCACCGCCGCCGAACCGATCACCGCCGCCGCCAAAGCCGCCGCCGCCAAATCGGTCGCCGCCGCCGCCGCCGAACCGGTCGCCACCACCACCGAAGCGGTCGCCGCCACCAAATCCGCCTTCGTCGCCAAAGAAATCGCGCTTGTCCCTGCCGCGCCCGCCGCGATCACCGCGGCGCCCTCTATCGAAACTCATTGCCCTGTTCGTCTTCCCGGTTCGCCCTTTACAGTCATAATCCCTGGCGCCGGACGATACACGCAGGTCTTCCGGCGCTTTTACACAAGCGCCTCGTGCAAGGTTATACACAGATTTTTTCAGGGCGGCGAACGAAAACTTGAGCCGCACCGCGGCGCGCGGCCGCCTCTTGCCGAATCGCGGGCGGACCGGCATTTGGACGAAATGTCCGATATCATCAGTCTGATCGGCGACCCTGCCGCGTGGGCCGCGCTGCTGACGCTTGTCGTGCTCGAGGTCGTGCTCGGCATCGACAATCTGATCTTCATCTCGATCCTGACCAACAAGTTGCCCCCCGAACGGCAACAGGCCGCGCGGCGAATCGGCATCGGCCTCGCGCTGGTGATGCGCCTCGTCCTGCTGTCGATGATCGCGGTGATCATTTCGCTCAAGGCGCCGGTCTTCGATCTCGGGATCACCGGCGCGCCCGGCGAACATGGCGAACCGACGTTCGAGACGCAGTTTTCGTGGCGCGACCTGATCCTCATCGCCGGCGGTCTGTTCCTGGTGTGGAAGGCGACCAAGGAAATCCATCACACGATGGACGCCGACGAATCGGGTGAGACGCTCGACAAGAAGGGCAAGGGCACGATCGGTTTCGGCCCCGCGATCATCCAGATCATCGCGCTCGACATGGTCTTCTCGATCGATTCGATTCTGACCGCGGTGGGCCTGACCGACATCGTGCCGATCATGATGGCGGCGGTGATCATCACCGTCGGGATCATGCTGGTCGCGGCGGACCCGTTGGCGCGCTTCATCCACCACAACCCGACCGTGGTGATGCTGGCGCTCGGCTTCCTGCTGATGATCGGCGCGGTGCTGATCGCCGACGGCTTCGGCGTGCACGTGCCCAAAGGGTACATCTATGCCGCCATGGCCTTCTCGGCGGGGGTCGAGACGCTCAACATCGTCGCGAGACGGTCGCGGGCGCGCAGGGCGAAGGCGCGCCTCGACCCCGCCAACTGAACCGGGCCGGCACGCGCAGTTTCGATTGAGCGCGCGGGCGGACGCGCCTATGCGGACGCCATGACCGTCCATTTTCACGAAGAAGACCTTCCCCTCGACGTCTTTGCACCCGGTGCCGACATTGCCGTCGATACCGAGACGATGGGCCTGATCACCCCGCGTGACCGACTGTGCGTGGTCCAGCTGTCCGACGGATCGGCCGATGCGCACCTCGTACGCTTCAATCCCGGCAGCGATTATGCCGCGCCCAATCTGCGCGCGGTGCTCGCCGACCGGGCGCGCGTGAAGCTGTATCACTTCGCGCGCTTCGACCTGGCCGCGATCCAGCACTATCTGGGCGTGGTCGCCGCGCCGGTCTATTGCACCAAGATCGCGTCGCGGCTGGTGCGCACCTATACCGACCGGCACGGCCTGAAGGACCTGGTGCGCGAGCTGCTGGGGGTCGAGCTGTCGAAGGCGCAGCAATCGTCCGACTGGGGCGGCCAGGACCTGTCCGATGCGCAGCGCGAATATGCCGCCTCCGACGTGCGCCATCTCCACGCGCTGCGTGCCGAGCTGGACCGGCGGCTGGACCGCGAGGGGCGGACCGCGCTGGCGCGTGCGTGCTTTGAATTCCTGCCGCACCGCGCCGCGCTCGATCTGGCCGGCTGGCCGGAAACCGACCTGTTCGCGCATGTCTGAATGGGCGCGCCAGGATGTCTCGCGCCGGCAGGCGTGGGCGGCACCCGGCGGGTCACATGACCGGATCATCGGCCTGTTGCGCGTGGCGCTCCCCATGGCGATCGGGGTGCTCGCAGCGTTCCTCGTCATGGCGCCGCTGTTCGATGTGGGGGAGATGAGCTTCGTGCTCGACAAGCGCAAGGTCGACGTCGCGGTCGAACGCCTGCGGATCGAGCGCGCGCAATATCGCGGCACCGACACCCGCGGGCGTCCGTTTCAGCTCACCGCGGGCTCGGCTGTGCAGAAGAGCTCGGCCGAACGGATCGTCCAGCTCCAGATGCTCGCCGCCCAGCTTCAGATGGAGGACGGTCCGGCGCGGCTGCGCGCCAATCGCGGCCGCTACGATCTCGATGCCGAGCAGGTCGCGATCGACGGGCCGATCGCGTTCCGTGCCGCCAGCGGCTACACGCTCGACACCCGCGACGCGACGGTCGACCTTCGCAACCGCCGGCTGCGCGGCACCGGCGCGGTGACCGGGACGACGCCGATGGGCCGGTTCAGCGGCGACCGGATGGAGGCCGATCTCGAATCGCGGACCGTCAAGCTCAGCGGCAACGCCCACTTGCGTATCGTGCCGAAGCGATCAAATAGGCCGTGATGAAACCAACCCTGCGCCTCGCCGCCGTCCTGCTCGCGCCGACATTGCCGTTCGGCGGCGTCGCCTCGGGTCCCGCCATGGCCCAGGTGCGGCACAATTCGGCGGCGCCGATCGATTTCGACGCGGCCTATATCGAGCTGCAGGACCGGGCGAACCGCGCCATCCTGTCGGGCGGCGTCGCGATCCGCCAGGCGAACATGACGCTCAACGCCGATCGCGTAACCGTCGCCTATACCGGCGCGGTGATCGACGGCAGCCCACAGGTGTCGCGTCTCGACGCGGCCGGGGGCGTGACGGTGGCCCGCCCGGATCAGAATGCGCGCTCGCGCTATGCGGTCTATGACCTCAACCGCCGGGTCATCACGATGATTGGCGACGTGACGCTGATCCAGGGCAGCAACACCGTGCGCGGCGGCCGGCTGTCGATCAATCTCGACACCGGGCGCGCGACGATCGACGGGTCGGGCGTGGCCAGCGGCGGCCCTGCCGAAGGCGGGGTGACCAACCAGGGCGGTCGGGTCACGGGTCGCTTTTCGGTACCGAAGCGCGGCCAATAGCCGTCTCGCCGACGCGACTCGCGCCGGAACGCGATGAAATCGGTGCCAAAGTGCCAGACAGGCCTTTCCCGGCAAGGGAATATGAGGCAGGAATCATGCCAGTCCGGTAAGGGGCACCGCAACGGTGACGGAGCAGGCCGATGAATGAAGTAGCGACCCTCGCCGAACCGGCCGTGTCCCCGCCGCCGAGCGACGGCGGAGTCGGCCTGTCGGTGGTGTCGATCGCCAAGGCGTACGACAAGCGCAGCGTGCTGTCCGACGTGTCGCTGACCGTCGGGCGGGGCGAGGTGATCGGCCTGCTCGGCCCGAACGGCGCGGGCAAGACGACCTGCTTCTATTCGGTGATGGGGCTGGTGAAGCCCGATTCGGGCCGCATCATGCTGGACGGCGAGGATATCACCGCGCTGCCCATGTATCGCCGCGCGATCCTGGGTCTGGGCTATCTGCCCCAGGAAACCTCGATTTTTCGTGGGCTCAGCGTCGAAAAGAACATCCTGGCGGTGCTTGAGCTGTCCGAACCGGATCCGCATGTCCGCCGCGCGCGCCTCGACACCCTGCTCGACGAATTCGGCCTGACGCGGCTGCGTGATTCGGCCGCCATGGCACTGTCTGGCGGCGAACGGCGGCGTGCCGAAATTGCGCGCGCGCTGGCCGCCAATCCGACGATCATCCTGCTCGACGAGCCCTTCGCCGGCATCGATCCCATCTCGATCTCCGACATTCGCGACCTGGTGTGCCAGCTCAAGCGGCGCGGGATCGGCGTGCTCATCACCGATCACAATGTCCGTGAGACGCTCGACATCGTCGATCGCGCCTACATCATCTACGACGGCCGCGTGCTGTTCACCGGATCGCCGGCAGAACTGGTCGCCGACGCCAATGTCCGCCGCCTTTATCTGGGCGAGGGCTTCTCGCTTTAGGCATGACCGCGTGCCCCATCTTGCGCGTTTCCGCTGCGCTGACCGGCATCGCGGCCCTGCATCGCGCGACCGGCGATGCCCGGCGCGCGGGCGATGACGTGACATGAGCCTCGCGCCGCGCCTCGACCTGCGCCAGTCGCAGTCGCTGGTGATGACGCCTCAGTTGCAGCAGGCGATTCGCCTGCTCGCGCTTTCCAACCTGGAAGTCGAAGCCTTCATCGCCGAGGAGATCGAGAAAAACCCCCTGCTCGAGGCCAATTCGCCGGGTGCGGGCGAGGAGGATGGCGGGCGCGACATCGGCGAGGGCGAGGGCGCGTTCGACCCCGACGATCCGCCGCGCGACGGGCCGGCCGACGCGGCCGAACTGCTGCAATCGGGCGGCGATGCGGGCGAGGCACAGCTCGATGTCGACTTTGCGGCCGACACCTTCCACCACGACAGCCCGTCGGATGCGATCGGCGGGCTGGACGGCGGACTGGGCCTCGCGGGCGGCGCAAGCGGGGGCGCGAGCGAGGACGGGCCGGATTTCGACAGTTTCGCCCAGTCCGACCTGAGCCTCGCCGATCATCTGCTGGCCCAGGCGGGCGCGGCGATCGCCGGGCCCGACCTGTTCATCGCCGCGCACCTGATCGACCAGATCGACGAGACCGGATATCTGACCGAGCCGTTGCTCGACATCGCCAACCGCCTGAGCGTGCCGCTGGCGCGGGTGGAGGCGGTGCTGGCCATCATCCAGACCTTCGACCCCACCGGGGTGGGCGCGCGCGACCTCGCCGAATGCCTCGCCCTGCAGGCGAAGGAGGCCGATCGCTATGATCCGTGCATGGCGCGGCTGATCGACAATCTCGACCTCGTCGCCCGCGGGCAACTCGCGCAATTGAAGCGCATCTGCGGCGTCGATGACGAGGACATGGCCGACATGATCCGCGAGCTGCGCAATTACGATCCCAAACCCGGGTGCCGTTATGGCGGCGAGCCAAGCCAGGCGGTCGTCCCGGACCTGTTCGTCGCGCGGCGTGGCGATGGCTGGGCGATCGAGATCAATTCGGCGACGCTGCCCCGCGTGCTGGTCAACCGCACCTACTATGCCGAGCTGTCGGGCACCGCGCGGCGCGACAAGGCGTCGCGGGCATGGCTCAGCGACTGCCTCGCCAGCGCCAACTGGCTGGTCAAGGCGCTCGACCAGCGCCAGCGCACGATCATCAAGGTCGCGACCGAGATCGTGAAGCAGCAGGAGGCGTTTTTTCTGCACGGCGTCGCGCATCTGCGCCCGCTGACCCTTGCCCGGGTGGCCGAAGCGATCGAGATGCACGAATCGACGGTCAGCCGCGTGACCAGCAACAAATATCTGAGCTGCGCGCGCGGGCTGTTCGAGCTCAAATATTTCTTCACCAGCGCGATCCAGTCCGCCGATGGCGGCGACGCGGTCTCGGCGGAGGCGGTCAAGAACGCGATCCGCAGCCTGATCGCGGCGGAGGACGCGAAAGCGATCCTGTCCGACGACACGCTCGTCGATCTGCTGCGCGGCAAGGGCTTCGATATTGCCCGGCGCACCGTCGCCAAATATCGTGAGGCGATGGGTATCGGCAGTTCGGTCCAGCGTCGCCGGCAAAAGGCGCTGCAGGGCGCGGGCCATTCCGCCTGACCCGTCCGGACCGGGGGGCGCATTTGTGAGAAACGGGAGCTTGACGATGGTGCGACGAATGATCCTGGTGCTGCTGGCGGTCAATTGCCTCGCCCTGTCGGCGTGCAATACGGTTCGTGGTGTGGGGCGCGATCTCGAATCGGCCGCCGACAGCGTCGATCGCGCGACCTGATCCCGCGCTGCGCGGATGCGAGTGCAGCGGGCAACGATCGGATTTTTTGCCGAATCTTGCGCCCGGGTTACGCTTTGCTAAGCTTTCACCCGCTAATCTACGGGAATGAACGGACATTTCTCAGTGGACGTTGACCCCGCGCGTCGCCTGATCAAGGTCAAAATGGGGGGATTCTTCTCGCTCGACGATGTGGCCGGCTATCATGACGCCGTGCACCGCGCGACCGCTCGCGCGGGCGGCCTGCCCAGCCAGCAGCGGATGATCTGCGACATCAGTGACATGCGGATCCAGACCCAGGATGTCGTCGACGCGTTTCGCCGCGTGATGGGCGATCCCAAATATCGTCAGCGCAAGGTCGGCTTCGTCGTCGCGTCTTCGCTCGCGCGGATGCAGCTGCTGCGCGTGATCGGCAGCCGCAACGCCCAGTGCTTCGCCACCGAAGCCGAGGCGGAGGACTGGGTCTTCCAGGTCGAGGACAGCGTCAGCGCCGCGTGATCGCGGCGTCAGTCGTCCTCGTCCTCGAAACCGTTCAGTTCGAGCGCGCGAGCCCGAATCTGGCGCGTCATGCACCAATGGACCAGCGCCTCCTCGCGGCCATGGGTCACCCATAGCTCGCGTGGACGCACCTCCTCGATCGTGCGGGTCAGCTCGTCCCAATCGGCATGGTCGGACAGGATGATCGGCAGCTCGACATTACGCTGGCGCGCACGCCCGCGCACCCGCATCCACCCCGACGCCATCGCCGTGACCGGATCGGGCAGGCGGCGCGACCAGCGATCGTTGAGCGCGCCGGGCGGGCACATCACGATACGGCCGCGCAGTTCGCGGCCTGGCACCCCCGTCGCCGCGCGCAGCTCGCCCAGGTCGACGCCATGCGCGACGTACAGGTCGCATAATCGCTGCAGCGCGCCGTGAAGATAGATGGGGTCGTCGAACCCCATGTCGCGCAGCTCGCGGATCACGCGCTGGGCCTTGCCGAGCGCATAGGCACCGACCAGCACGCAGCGTTCGGGCTCGGCGCGCAAGGCGACCAGCAGCTTGTCGAGCTCGTCGCGCGTTTCGGGGTGGCGGAACACCGGCAGGCCGAAGGTCGCTTCGGTGATGAAGACGTCGCACGGCACGACGCGGAACGGCGCACAGGTGGGATCGGGTCGCCGCTTATAGTCGCCCGAGACGACGACGCGCTCGCCGCGATGTTCGAGCACGATCTGCGCGCTGCCCAGCACATGGCCGGCGGGAACGAAGCTGATGCCGACCTCGCCCAGTCGCATGGGCGCGTCGTAATCGACCGGATGCCCCGCCTGGGGCCCATAGCGGACCCCCATGATCGCCAGCGTCTCGGCTGTCGCCCACACCGCGCCATGCCCGCCGCGGGCGTGGTCCGCGTGGCCGTGCGTGACCAGCGCGCGCGGTTTGGGCACCGACGGATCGACCCACGCGTCGGCGGCGGGGATGTAGATGCCTTCGGGCCGCGGAACGATCCAGTCGCCAAGCATCGGCGCGATATGGGGTCGCGATGCGCGCGATGCCACTATGTCCGCGTCGCCGTCCGCCCCATATAGCGCCCGTGGATCAATTGCTTCCCCCCGCACTGGCCGGCTGGTTCGCGGCAAAGGGCTGGACGCCGCGCCGGCATCAGCTCGACATGCTCACCGCCGCGCGCGCGGGCGATCATGCGCTGCTGGTCGCGCCGACCGGTGCGGGCAAGACGCTGGCGGGCTTCCTGCCGACGCTGTGCGAGCTGATCGAGCGGCCGGCCGAGGGTTTGCACACGCTCTATGTCTCGCCGCTGAAGGCGCTGGCGGTCGATGTCCAGCGCAACCTGCTGACCCCGATTGAAGAAATGGGCGTCGACATCCGCGTGGAGACGCGCACCGGCGACACGCCGTCGGATCGCAAGGCGCGGCAGCGCGCGCGGCCGCCCCAGATCCTGCTTACCACGCCCGAATCGCTCAGCCTGCTGATTTCCTATCCCGATGCCGCACCGCTTTTCGCCGGGTTGCGGACGATCGTGATCGACGAGGTCCATGCCTTTGCCACCGGCAAGCGCGGCGACCTGCTCGCGCTGGCGATGAGCCGGCTGCAGGCGCTCGCGCCCGCGCTGCGCCGGGTCGCGCTGTCCGCGACGGTCGCCGATGCCGACGGCTATCGCGCCTGGCTCGCCCCCGATGGCGATATCGACCGCGTGACGAAGGTGCTGGGGGAAGCGGGTGCCGCACCGGTGATCCACATCGCCCTGCCGCAGGACCGGGTCCCGTGGTCGGGCCATTCGGGCCGCTATGCCGCGCCGCAGGTGATGGCGGAGATCGAGACGCACCGGACCACGCTCGTCTTCTGCAACACGCGCGGGCTCGCCGAACTGATCTTCCAGGATTTGTGGAAGGCCAATGAGCTCAAGCTGCCGATCGGCATCCACCACGGCAGCCTGGCGCGCGAGGCGCGGCGCAAGGTCGAGCAGGCGATGGCCGACGGCAAGCTGCGTGCGCTGGTCGCGACCGCCAGCCTCGATCTCGGCGTCGACTGGGGCGATGTCGATTGCGTGATCCAGATGGGCGCGCCCAAGGGCTCGTCGCGCCTCCTGCAGCGTATCGGGCGCGCCAACCACCGGCTGGACGAGCCGTCGGAGGCGATCCTGGTGCCGGGCAACCGGTTCGAATATCTCGAGGCACGCGCCGCGCTCGACGCGGTGGAAGCGGGCGAGCTCGACCCCGACATCTTCCGCCCCGGCAGCCTCGACGTGCTCGCCCAGCACCTGATGGCGTGCGCGTGCGCGGAACCGTTCGCGGCGGACGCGATGCTGCGCGAGGTCCAGTCGGCACTGCCCTATTCGGCGCTCGATGCGGCAACCTTCGACCGGGTGCTCGGCTTCATCGCGGATGGCGGCTATGCGCTGAAGGCCTATGACCGCTTCAAGCGGCTGACACGCGGCCCCGACGGGCTGTGGCGGGTCAGCCACCCCAAGTTCGTTGCGCAACATCGCCTGAATGCCGGCATTATCGTCGACGCCCCGACGCTCGACGTCAGGTTCAGGAACGGGCGCAAGCTGGGCACGGTCGAGGAATATTTCGCGGCCACGCTGTCACCCGGTGACACCTTTTTCTTCTCGGGCATCAGCCTGGAGGTCGAGCGGATGGACACAACCGACCTGGTGGTGCGTGCCACCCACCGGCCGGCGCGCATCCCGACCTATGTCGGCGCGCGGATGCCGCTGTCGACCAATCTCGCGCGGCGGGTGCGCCACTTCCTGCACGATCCCGCCGAATGGGCGCGCTTTCCCCACGATGTCCGCGAATGGCTGGAGGTGCAGCAGCGCCGGTCGCGCCTGCCGGCGCCCGGGCAGCTGCTGGTCGAAACCTTCCCCCGCGAGGGGCGGCACTACATGGTCGCCTACAGCTTTGAAGGGTGGAACGCGCACCAGTCGCTCGGCATGCTGGTGACGCGGCGGATGGAGGCGCTGGGGCTGAAGCCGATCGGCTTCGTGTCTAATGATTACGCCCTGGCGTGCTACGGGCTGGAGCCGGTCACTGATCCCGCCGCCTTGTTCTCCCCGGACATTCTGGAACATGAGTTCGTCGAATGGGTGCAGGGATCGGCGCTGCTCAAGCGCGCGTTCCGCGAAGTCGCGGTGATCGGCGGGCTGGTCGAGCGGCAATTGCCGGGCAAGCGCAAGACCGGCAAGCAGGTGACCTTCTCGACCGACCTGATTTACGACGTGCTGCGCCGCTATGAGCCCGGGCATCTGCTGCTCGAGGCGGCCTGGGCGGATGCGCGGGCGCGAATGACCGACGTCGGGCGCCTTGCGGACCTGCTCGACCGCGCCGCCGACACGATGCTGCACGTCGATCTCGACCGGGTCAGCCCGCTCGCCGTGCCGGTGCTGGTGCTGATCGGGCGGGAAAGCGTGGCGCAGGCCAGCGTCGACGACGCGTTGCTGGTTGAGGCCGAAGCCCTGGCGACCGAGGCCATGCGCCTCGACTGACCGTGACGATCGTCGATTGCCGGGATGCCGGGTCGGGTATATGCTGCGTCCATGTTGCGGGGTCCATCACTGCTCGGTTTCGCGGCGCTGATCGCCGCCGCGCCGCTGCTCGCACGCTCGGACGTCCCGCAACAGCTGCCAACGCTCCCGCCCGCATCGCCGATCGACCCGGCGATCGATCCGGCAACCTCGATGGGATCGGTCGAGTTCGCGCATGTCGACAGCCGGATGACCGTGCCCGTATCGGTGTCGGGCAAGGGTCCGTTTCCCTTCTTCGTCGACACCGGGGCCGAACGCACGGTCATCTCGCGCCAGCTCGCCGAACAGCTTGGTCTGCCCGCCGGGCCGCGGGTCAATCTGACCGCGCTCGGCGGCACATCGAGCGTCGCGACGGTCGTCATTCCCGAGCTTGAGGTGACGCCGCTCGCCGCCAGCCGCAATATCGCGGCTCCGGCGCTGGAGGCGCAGCATCTGGGCGGATCGGGGCTGCTCGGCGTCGACGCGCTGGACGGCCGCGCGGTGACCATCGACTTCGACCGTGGCGAGATGCGGGTCCGCAAGGCCGAGGTCGCCCGTGCGCCGCGGCCCAAGCCGGACGAGATCATCGTCACCGCACGCAACAAGTTCGGCCAGCTGATCGTCACCAACGCGGCCTATCGCGAGCGGCGCATTCGCGTGATCGTCGATACGGGGGCGGCGGTCAGCGTCGGCAATCTGGCGCTGTATCGCCAGGTCGCGCGCACCCGCGTCGCGATCGGTCCGATGTCGTTCACCAGCGTCACGGGCGAGCATCTGGAGATTCCGGCCGCCACCGTCGACGAAGTGCGGATCGGCACGATGACGATGTCGGGCCTGCCGATCGCCTTTGCCGATCTCGCTCCGTTCGAGAAGCTCGGGCTGAAGGAAGAGCCGACGCTGCTGCTCGGCATGAACGCGCTACGCTATTTCCGGCGCGTCGACATCGACTTCTCCAATCGCCGCATCCAGTTCCTGCTACCGCGCTATCGCGCGCGACCCTCGTCGCTGCCGATCACCTATGACGCGCAGCCGTCGCGGATCTGACGCGCGCGCGGCGTTGCGTTTTCCCGATTGTCGGAACGCCGCCGGCGGGGCATAGCGGAGCCATGGTTCCCTTTTCGTTCGCTGGGCACGCCCTGGTCGCGGGTGCCGATGGTGCGCTGTTCTGGCCGCAACGCCGCGCGCTGCTCGTCGCCGATCTGCATTTTGAAAAGGCAAGCTGGTTTGCCGTGCATGGCCAGATGCTGCCCCCCTATGACAGCCTGGCGACGCTCGCCGCGCTCGAGGCGGCAGTGGCGCGGACGGGGGCGGTCGCGCTTTATTGCCTGGGCGACAGCTTTCATGACGCGGCCGGCAGCACGCGGCTGTGCGATGAAGCGCGCGCGCGGCTACGGGCGCTGACCGCCCGGGTCGACTGGCATTGGGTGACCGGCAACCATGATGCCGGGCTTGGCGATGCACTGGGCGGGCGGATCGTCGCCGAGGCGCGCGTCGACGGGCTGGTGCTGCGCCACGAAGCCGAGCCGGGGGAGGCCCAGCCCGAACTGTCGGGGCATTTCCATCCCAAGTTCCGGGTGACGGTGCGCGGACGCAGCGTCGCGCGGCGCTGCTTCGTCGCGACCCCGACCAAGCTGATCCTGCCGGCGTTCGGCGCACTGACCGGTGGGCTCGATGCGCGCCATCCCGAAATCTGTCGCGCGGTCGGCGGTCAGGCCGAGGCGCTGGTCGCGCTCGAGGACCGTCTGCTGCGCTTCCCGCTCGCCGCCTGACGGCGACCGCGATCAGCTGCCGCAGCGCGCCTCGCCCGACCCGATCTTGCTGACCGAACAGCGCGCCGCCGGGCCCAGATCGACATCACCCGATCCGAGCAGCGCGACCTTCGCATCGCCGACGACCGCCGCCGCGACGTTGCCCGCTCCGGCGATCGACACGTCGGCGCTGCTCGCCTTTAGCGCCCTGGCCTGGACATCGCCCGACCCGGCAAGCTCGACGGTCAGCGAGCGGACCTCCCCCGACGCGGCGATGCTGCCCGATCCGGCAATCGACAGGCGCGCCTTGTCCCCGCGGATCATGCCGATCGTCATGTCGCCGCTCCCCGCGATCGCGCCGGCGAAGTCGTTGGCGACGCGGTCGACGGTCATGTCGCCCGATCCGGCGATGGAGCCGGCACGCAGCACCGGCATCGAAATCGCGATGCGCGCCGCGCCGTCCTCGCTGTTCCAGCGGAAGCTGCCGTCGCGCTTGCGCGTGACGACGAGCTGTCCGTCCTCGAGCATAATCTTGAGCTGGTCGAGGATCTTCGGATCGCCGCTCGCGCGCACGCTGAACTCGCCGCCGGTCGTGATCTCGACATCGTCGACGCCGGCCAGCTCGACGCGGTCGAAGCCGGTGGCGGCAAAGCTGCGCTCGGCGCCGCTGCCGCTCGCCGCGATGGCGGGACGATTGTCGACGGCGGCGCGACGCTCGCCATCATCGCCGCTGCACGCCGCCAGCGGCAGTAGGATGATGAGACCAGACCAGTGCATATCGCCCTCCTGTGTATTGCAATACTAATACACTATTTGCGTGGGCGATCAACGCAAAAAGGGCGGGGGCGACCGTTACCGCCGCCCCCGCCCGGGATTTTGCCGACTTGTGCCGCGGTCAGGCCGCGACCTTGTCCTTGTTATGGATCGCCGCGGCCTTGCGCAGGATGTCGAGAATCTTCTCGAGCGCGCCCGGCTCGTCGAGCTCCTCCATCGCGGCAAGCTCGCGCGCCAGCCGGCTGGCGGCGGCCTCGAAAATCTGGCGCTCGGAATAGCTCTGCTCGGGCTGGTCGTCCGCGCGGAACAGGTCGCGGACCACTTCGGCGATCGACACCAGGTCGCCGGAATTGATCTTCGCCTCATATTCCTGCGCGCGGCGCGACCACATCGTCCGCTTGACCCGCGGCTTGCCCTTCAACGTGTCGAGCGCTTCCTTCAGCGTCTTGTCCGACGACAATTTGCGCATCCCCACGCTTTCCGCCTTGTTGGTCGGCACGCGGAGCGTCATCCGCTCCTTCTCGAAGCGCAGCACGTAGAGTTCGAGCTGCATGCCCGCGATTTCCTGTTTCTGCAGCTCAATGACACGGCCCACTCCGTGCTTGGGGTAAACGACATAATCGCCGACATCGAAGGACAGCGCCTTGACAGCCATGTGTGTGAAGCCTTTCCGTGAACAGACACCCGTGCGGCCAGACGAAACATCACGCCAGCGGGTGGCGGAGCCATTCGGGCCGGGGCAATTTCCAATCGTCTCCGGGCGACGCGGTCAATGACGACCGCATCGCGAGCCTTTTAACATAGTCGTAATAAAATTGCCAGCGTCTGTTGCGCGGCACCATGCGCACCGGCGCCGTGCCGGCGAGGCAGGACGCCGGGCATCCCGGCGCGCTGCGCCGCGATCGCGCGACGCCGTTCCGCCCTGATCAGTCGCCCGCGCCGGGTTCGGGGCTGAAATACTTCTCGAACTTGCCTTCCTGGCCCTTGTACTCGTCCGCGTCAGGGGGGGTCTGCCCGCGGTTGCTCGTCACGTTGGGCCATTGCGCCGAAAAGGTGGTGTTGACCTCAAGCCATTTTTCAAGCCCGCTTTCGGTGTCCGGCAGGATGGCTTCGGCCGGGCATTCGGGCTCGCACACGCCACAATCGATGCATTCGCTGGGATTGATGACCAGCATGTTCTCGCCCTCGTAGAAACAGTCTACCGGGCAAACCTCGACGCAGTCCATGTATTTGCAGCGGATGCAGGCGTCGGTGACGACGTAGGTCATGGGGCATTGGGCTCCAGCGAAGGGGTCGCCCTCCTGCTATGCGCGGGACTCGGCGGCGTCAATTGCCTTCGCCGACCCCGTCGACAGCTCCTCGTACAGTGCCGCCGCTTCTCCCGGTGGACCCCTGCGGGTCGGCAGCGCGGCGACGCGCAGCACGCGCACCCGGCCATGCTGTGGAAAGGCGATGATGCACCCCGCGCGCACCGGTGCGTGCGACCGGTCGATGCGCCGGCCGTCGATGCGCAGCGTTCCCGCCTCGGCAATGGTCTGGGCGGTGCTGCGCGACCGGGTCAGCCGCGCGAACCACAAAAAGCGGTCCAGCCGCATCGTTGGCTCAGTCATGTTGCCGCTTCCGTCGGTGCGCAGGCACCCGTGCGGGGACGGGTGCAAGGTCGGCCAGCGCGGCAAAGGCATTGCCGGGCCGCGGCGCAACCGACGTCGCGCGCGGACGCTGGCGACCCTGCCAGCGCCATTGTTGGGCCGGGGGTGCCTCCCCCGCGCCGGTCGCGACGGGCACCGGGCGAAAACCGAGCGTGGTCAGCAGTCGCGCGATCGTTGGCGGAGTCAGCCCGATCGAGGTCGCCAGCGCCAGGTCGGCAGCAAAGGGCTGGCGTCCGTCGCGCGCACCGTGCAGCGCGAGGGCAAGACGCTCGACCATGTCGATCCGCACCGCCTGGTCGCCGAAGCGGCGAAAGCCATGGCCGGGACGCGCGGCGGGATGGTCGCCCGGCAGCACGGTGGCCCCCGCCGGCGCGATCGCGTCGCCCGGGTCGTCGCGGCCGGACTCGCGTGCCGCCAGCAGCGCCAGGCGCCAGCGCGCGGCCGCGGGCTTGAGCAGGCGCGCGTCGAACAGGTCGATCGCGCCGAACGTCACGCCCGCGCGCCGCAGCCGTCGCCGCCCGGCCGCATCGAGTTGTGCGACGGCATCCGCCACCATGTCGCGCGCGACAAAGCCCGCCCCGTCGTCGAGCGCGGCGGCGATGCTGCGCTCGGCGGGCGTGGCTTCGGGATCGCTCAGGATGGCAGCGAGCGCCTCAAACAACGGCGTATGGCGCTTGAGCATGGCTGCGAGCCACGTCCGCAGCCGCACCGTGATCGCGGAGCGGGCGGGCGCGGCCAGCGTGTCGAGCGCGCGGTCGAGCCGCAATTGCGGCGCGCCGATCCGCTTGCCGGGACCAAGCATCGCGACCGGCGCGCCGTGCCAGCCGATCGCAGGCGCACCGCCGGGCACGGCCTGGAGCGCGAAGGCGTCATCGGTCGCGGCGGCCAGCGCCTCGGCACGACGCTGAAGCTCGCGCCCCAACCGCTTTTCGGCCGCCGATAGCAGCATGCGCTTGTCGGCGGCGCGCGCGTCCGGTGCGACGACGAAGCGAAACCCCTCCAGCCGTCCGATCGGCTGGTCCTCGACGCTGACCGCACCGTCGGGATCGACCGTGACAGGCAACGCGCCCGCGTCCGCGCCGATCTGGCGCAGCAGCACGGTGGTGCGGCGGTCGACGAACCGCTGGGTCAGCCGGTCGTGCAGCGTGTCGGACAGCCGCGTTTCGACCGCGCGGGTTCGCTCGGCCCAATACGCCGGATCGGCCAGCCAGTCGGCGCGGTGCGCGATATAGGCCCAGCTGCGTGCCGCCGCGATGCGGCCGGCGATCGTCTCGACATCGCCGTTCAGATGGTCGAGCCGCGCGATTTCCTCGGCGAACCATTCGTGCGGGACGTGCCCGCGCCCCTCGCTCAGGTGGCGGAACACCCGGCCGACGAAACGCGCATGCGGATCCGCCCCCAGCTTGCGGAAATCGGGCAGGCTGCACGCCGCCCAGAGTCGCGCGACCATCGCGGGCGACCGCACCCGCACGCGCACCCAATCCTCCTCCGCCAGTCGTTTCAGCACGGCCAGGTCGATCGCCTGCGGCGCGGCGCGCAGCACGCCGGCTGGCGGCCGCGCTTCGAGGCTCTCGATCAGCGCATCGATGCTGGCAAGGTCGGGCGCGCCGTCGCGCCAATAGAGATGCTCGAGCCGGGGGATTTCATGCGCCTCGATCGCCAGCACCTCCTCCGGCCGGAACGCGGCCGGACCTTCCTCGTGCAATGCGCCAAAGGTGCCGTCGCGCTGGTGCCGGCCGGCGCGCCCCGCAATCTGGGCCATTTCGGCGACGGTCAGACGGCGCTGCCGGTGCCCGTCGAACTTGGTCATGCTGGCAAAGGCGACATGGGCGACGTCCATGTTGAGCCCCATACCGATCGCGTCGGTGGCGACGAGGTAATCGACCTCGCCTGCCTGAAACATCGCGACCTGCGCATTGCGGGTCCGCGGCGACAGCGCCCCCATCACCACCGCCGCGCCGCCGCGCAGCCGGCGGATCGCCTCCGCAACCGCATAGACTTCCTCGGCGGAGAAGGCGACGATCGCGCTGCGCCGTGGCAGCCGCGACAATTTGCGCGCGCCGGCATAGCTGAGCGTCGAAAAGCGCGGGCGGCCGATGATTTCGGCCTCGGGCACCAGCGCCTTCAGCATCGGGCGCAGCGCGTCCGATCCCAGGATCATCGTCTCGTCGCGCCCGCGTGCGCGGAGCAGCCGGTCGGTGAACACGTGCCCGCGCTCCGGGTCGGCGCCCAGCTGCGCCTCGTCGATCGCGACGAAGCCCAGCTCGCGCTCCAGCGGCATGCTCTCGGCGGTGCACAGGAACCATCGCGCATCGGGCGGGACGATCTTTTCCTCGCCGGTGATTAGCGCCACCCGGCCGGCACCCTTGATCGCGACGACGCGCTCATAGACCTCGCGCGCGAGCAGGCGCAGCGGAAAGCCGATCATCCCGCTCGAATGGCCGCACAGCCGCTCGATCGCGAGGTGCGTCTTGCCGGTATTGGTCGGGCCCAGCACCGCGGTGACCGGGCGTTGCGCAAACTCGCTCATCGCCCGACCAACATCGTCGCGCCGGGGCGGGGGCGCAAGCGGGAAGGCGCGTTCTTTGTCGCGTCCGGAGCCGCATTGACACCGTTCATCGGCGGACCGCCACGATTCGGCGCAACGCGACCGGGTGGCGAAGCGGGTTAATTTGACTTCAACCTGTTTGTTCCACAGGAAAACGGGAAGTCGATCCAAATCAAACCGGATCGGCAGGGGAGCGGGGCGCATTGTTTCTGCGCGGTGAAATCGGGTTGGACCAGGCCGGCGGGACCAGTGCGCGTTCCACCGACCGCGCGACCTCGGCTGCCGGGACCCCCGCCGCCCCCGTCACGGCGATCGACCGACTGCGCGCGCGCTTCCCGGATTTTGAGCTGGTCCCCGATCTCGGTAGCGATATCGGCAGCCGGGTGTGGCTGCGCGGTGTCGCGACCTGTGCGGGATTGCTGACTTTCGTGGCGCTGCTCTCGCCAGGGATCGAGCCCGTTTATGGTGCGGTGACGCCGGTCGTCAGCGACGCGTCGCTCGATGAAGTGCGCAGCCTGTCGATCAGCCCGCTCGGCCTGGGCGCGACGACGGGGATGCGCCTGGGCGCGACCGCGCGTGTCGCGCCGCTCACCGATACGCCCGAACGTCCGATCATCGAACTGGCCGCCACGCTGGCACAGGGCACCGCGTTCGAACGCGTACTCACCCGGTCGGGTGTCGGCAGCGACGATGCCGAGCGCGCCGCCGCGCTGGTCGCCAATGCGGTCAGCCTGGGCGAGATCGCGCCGGGGACGCGGCTCAACCTGACGCTCGGCCGGCGCGCGGCCAAGACCGAGCCGCGCCCGCTCGAAAAGCTCGCCTTTCGCGCCCGCTTCGATCTGGCGCTCGAGCTCAAGCGTGCGGCGACGGGGCTTGCGCTCAACGAAATTCCGATCGCGATCGACCGGACGCCGCTGCGTATCCGCGGGACGGTCGGCAGCAGCCTCTATCGGTCGGCCCGTGCCGCCGGCGCGCCTGCGAAGGCGGTGGAAGCCTATATCCGGTCGCTTGCGACCCGCGTCCCGATCGGCCGGGTCGGTTCGGACGACGAATTCGACATCATCATCGAACAGGCGCGCGCCGAAACTGGCGAGGTCCAGCTGGGCAAGCTGCTGTTCGCCGGGCTTGATCAGGGCAAGCGCGAAATCCAGCTCGTCCGCTGGGAACAGAATGGCCGGACCGAATGGTTCGACGCCAAGGGGGTCGGTGAGCGGCGCGGGCTGATGAACCGCCCGGTGCCCGGCCGGGTGACCTCGGGCTTCGGCTATCGCCGCCACCCGGTGCTCGGCTATCAGCGGCTGCACAAGGGGCTCGACCTCGCCGCGCCGCACGGCACGCCGATCCGCGCTGCCGATGACGGCGTGGTGGCGATGGCCGGATGGAACGGCGGCTATGGCAAGTTCGTCAAGCTCAGCCATGGCGGCGGCATGGCGACCGGCTATGGCCATATGAGCCGCATCGCGGTGAGCGCCGGCGAGCGCGTGCGCGCGGGCGAGGTGATCGGCTATGTCGGCTCGACCGGCCTGTCGACCGGTCCCCACCTGCATTACGAGCTGTGGAAGAACGGCGGCGCGGTCAATCCGTCCAGCGTGTCCTTCTCGACCGTGCTCCAGCTGGGTGGGGAGGAGCTTCGCCGCTTCAAGGCACAGCTGAATCGGCTGATGGCGGTGCCGGCGGCGGGCACGACCGCGTCGCGCGCCACTGCCGCGTCGAAGGTCACGGCGAGCGTGCAGGACCCGGCGGCGCGACCGCGCGGTTGAGGCATCTGGTCCGCACGGCGACGGACGGTTTCATCTGAAGGGCGGGAGCGGGACGGCGCGGCGCGCGGGAGGCGAGCGCGCGATCCCGATCCGTTATTTCCCCTGCGAGCGCCAGCGCCGGACGGTGCGTTCGATCGCCTGTTCCTCGCCGCCGGACTTGCGCCACAGCTCGGTGAACACCGGGTCGCTCGATGCCGGCCGCTTATGCTCCTCCAGCGTGTCGAGATTGACGCGGATCGGCGTCGATACGCCCTCGCCGCAGATCACGCACTCGCGATTGCGAAGCGCGGGGATCGAATCGAGGAAGCCGCGCGAGCCTTCCGGCATCGCAGCGCGGACGAATGCCTGGTCGCGATCGTTGTTGAGGCGCATCGTGATGATCGTGCCGCACTGCGACAGCACGCCTTCGGCCAGGTCCGACGGCCGCTGGGTGATGAGGCCAAGCGAGACGCCGTATTTGCGGCCTTCCTTGGCGATGCGGCTGAGGATGCGGCCGACCGACGATGCGTCCGCGTTGCGCTCGTTGGGGACATAGCGGTGCGCTTCCTCGCAGATCAGCAGCACCGGCTGCTTTTCCTCGTCGCGCGACCAGATCGCGAAGTCGAACACCAGTCGCGCCAGCACCGACACCACGACCGACGTGATTTCGGACGGCACACCCGACACGTCGATGATCGAAATCGGCTTGCCGTCGCTCGGCATGCGGAACATGCGGGCAAGGAACGTCGTCATGTTGTCGGCGACCAGCATGCCCGAGAACATGAAGGCGAAGCGCGGATCGCTGCGGACTTCCTCGACCTTGGTCTTCAGGCGCAGATAGGGGGCAGTGTCGCCCGCGCGGTCCATCTTGCCCATTTCCTGCTGCAGGATGTTGGTCAGGTCAGACAGCAGATAGGGGATCGGCGCGTCGACGGTCAGCTTGGTGATCTCCTGTGCGGCGCGGCTCTTCGCCTTGGCCGCCAGCAGGCACTTCGCCAGGATGTCGGTGTCGATCAGCCGCTGGTCGCCCTGCGACGTCAGCAGCACCTCGCAATGTTCCTCGAAATTCATCAGCCAATAGGGCATTTGCAGGTTCGACACGTCGAACAGCTCGCCCGAATGCTTGAACGCGGCGCCATATTCGCCGTGCGGGTCGATCATCACGACATGGCCCTGCGGTGCAAGCTGGCAGATGCGGTGCAGGATCAGTGCGGCGCTGGTCGACTTGCCGGTACCGGTCGATCCCAGGAGCGCGAAATGCTTGCCGAGCAGCGCATCGACATAAAGCGCCGCGCGGATGTTGCGCGTCGGATAGACGCTGCCGATTTCGATGTGCGGGCGATCGTCGGCGGAATAGATCTGCTTCATGTCGGCGGCCGACACCGGGTAGACATTGGCCCCCGGCAGCGGATAGCGGGTGACGCCGCGACGGAACCGATAGAGCTTTCCGGTGAGCTTTTCCTCGTCCGCTTCGCCCAGATAGTCGATCTGTGCGACGATCATGCCGTCGATGCGGTCGTCGAAGCGTACCGAACGGATGCTGGCGACCAGCCAGCTGCTGCCGACGCGGATCTTGATCTGGCTGCCGATCTGGCCCGCCATCGCGATCGCGGTGTCCGCATGGCCGGCCAACGCTTCGAGCGCGGTGCGATCCAGCCCCACCTGGCTGTTGGCGCCCGTGATATTGGTCACCACACCGATCGGGAGCGCGGCGACGTCGCCGCCGATCACGCCCGTGCCGACCGACTCTGCGTGGTCGAACGCCTTTGCACCCTCAAACTCTGCCATGGCCGCTCCCCGGATCTCCACCCGCGGTGATGCCACCAAATCCTGAAGAAGTGGTTCGCGCCCGATCAGAGACGACGCCAGATCGCCCCCGCGCCCCAGCCCATCGCGAGCGACAGCAACACCGCCGACAGCCCGTAGAGCACCGAGCTGTTCTGAGCCGCCGCGGCCACGAAGCGTTCGAACCCCGACTTTCGGATGTTGATTTCGCGCACCGCCGCCGCCAGCACCCGCCCGTCGCGGATCAGGAAGGTTTCCGCGGTGAAGCGCCCGACGGGTACGCGCGCGGGGATGGCGATGCGCGCGCGGTAGAGCACGTCGTCGGTGATCTCGACCGCGCTTGGCGCCTCATAATACAGGCCCGCGCGCCGGCGCAGGTCGACGAGCCCCGCGGTGAAACGCGCCTGTTCCTCGGTGCTGGTGGCACCGATCGGGGACAATTGCAGGCTGTCGAGGCCGAGTTCGTAGATGGCACGGGTGCGATCGTCGACCAGCTCGCGGATCGGCCGGGACGATGCGATGGCGTAGAAGGAGGGGGCCGATCGCCAGCGCACCTGGTCGGCGTTGACCCAGATGCCGGCGACCTTCTCCTTTTCGCGCATCCGCACCGACTGGGCCGGTCCCTTGACCACCACCACGATGTCGGCGGGGGTGTCGCCACTCGGCACGCGCCCGCCGGGGTAGAGGATCGCGCCGAACAGCAGGAGCTCCGCGCCGGTGAAGCTGTAGATGATCTCGATGTCGCGCTGCGACACGTCGGGGACGAGCACCGGCTTGGTCGTCGCCATCAGCATCGGTGCCAGCAGCGCGGCGGCGAGGGCGGGGCGGAGGCGCATCAGGCGAGCTCGACCGTGAAGATCTCGTCCGGGCGCCAGGCGAGACCGAGCAGCATCCGGGTTGCGACGGCGAGCACCATCAGCGCCAGCGCGAGCCGGAGATATTCGGGCTTCACCCGCTGCGCGAACCGCACGCCGATCTGCGCGCCGCTCACCGATCCGATCAGCAACAGCCCGGCCAGCACGATGTCGACCGCCCGGGTGGTCAGGGCGTGCACCATCGTCGCCGCCGCGGTGACGAACAGGATCTGGAACAGCGACGTGCCGACGACCACGCGGGTCGCCATGCCGAGCAGATACAGCATGGCCGGCACCAGGAAAAAGCCGCCGCCGACGCCCAGCAGCATCGTCAGCACGCCGGTCAGCAACCCCAGGATCAGCGGTGCGAGCGGCGAGATGTACAGGCCGGATCGATAGAAGCGCCAGCGCATCGGCAGGGCGGCGACGATCGGGTGATGCCGCCGCCGGCGTGCGGGCACCGGCGCGCCCGTCCGGCTCGCGCGAATGCTGACGATCGCCTCGCGAAGCATCAGCCCGCCGATCGATCCCAGCATCAGGACATAGAGGATGGCGATGACCGTATCGATCTGCCCCGACGATTGCAGTAGCCGGAACAGTCCCGCCCCCAGCAGCGATCCGACGATGCCGCCCACGACCAGGACGGAGCCCATGGTCAGGTCGACGCCGTCGCGGCGCAGATGCGCGAAGACCCCCGACACGCTTGCCCCCGTCACCTGCGATGCCGCCGACGCGGCGGCGACCGTCGGGGGGATGCCATAGAAAATGAGCAGCGGCGTGGTCAGAAAGCCGCCGCCGACCCCGAACATGCCCGACAGGAACCCGACGCCGCCGCCCAGCAGGATGATGACCAGCGCGTTGACCGACAGGTTGGCGATCGGGAGGTAAAGGTCCATGGGCGGGACGGCATTCCGGTTGGTGGCGTGGGCGGCGTGCGCTCGCCATAGCGCGCGCGCGGATCGGGTGCCACCGTCGGAAGTGACGTCAGAAATCGGTGCCGATCGAGAGCGCCGGCCCCGAATCGGGCCGGGCGCCGCCGGCCACGCGCTCGCGCCAGTCGATCGCGACGCGGAACCGCTGGCCGGCGATCGGCAATGTCGCACTGAGCGCCGGGCCGACATCGACGCGATGGGCGTCGCGTTGCGCGCTCGCCCACAGCCCGGCACCGACCTCGAATCGCGTCCCGCGCGCGCTGGCCACCGGCCGAGCGACGCGGGCGCCGCCCTCGACATAGGGTTCGAGCCGCGCGCGTGCGACCGCGCCCGCCTGGCCAAAGCCTTCCAGGTCGAAGCCCAGGCCGATGTCGGTCGGGCCGACGCCTGCCACCGCGCCGACGCCGGGGCCGCCGCTGATGCTGTCGTCCAGGGGTATGCGCTGCTCCGCCACCAGCCGGATCGGACTGGCCTGGGGCTGCCATTCGAGCGCGACCATCGCCTCACGCCCGCGCGACGCGAGCGGGATCGCTGCGCCCGCGGCGGCGCTCAACCCTTCGTCGTCGAGCCGGTAACGGACGCGCCCGCCGGCCTGCGCCCCGCCCAGTTGGCCGGCACCCGCGGCGGCCGGCACGCCGTTGCTCCGCGCGAACAGCCATGCGCTGCCCGACCAGCGCGGATCGCCGGCCGCGGGCGCGCGCAGCCGCGGCGCGTCGGCGAAATAGCGGTCGACCAGCTGGGTGCTGCTCGCCACATGGACCGCCGCCAGCATCGCCAGCTGGACGCGTTCCGCCCTGACCGCGCGGCCGGGCTCGCGCACGTCGATCAGCCGCGCGCCGATCGCTGTACGGTGATGGCCGGGGTGTTCCGACGCGTGCGGCGTCGAACCGGCCGCGCGCAGGCGGGCCATTGCCGCCGCCAGCGCGGGTGTCATGCGCACACCGCCGCCCTCCATCGGGAGCGGTGCGGGCAGCGCGATCGCCGACCGGCCCGCCCCTGCCATCGGGTGCGTTATCGGCCCGACAACGCGCGCGTCCGGCGCATCCTGGTCGAACCAGACAAAGGCCGCGCGCGACATCGCCCACAGGCTGAGCAGGATCGCGGCAAAGCGCAGCGGCCGTCCGTGTGCCGCGACATTAAATACGGTTGCAGGAGAGGCGGGATATGGCGGGCCTTTTCGGGACATAGTGGGACGATAATGCCCATAAATCGGGGGTTTCGGCCATTTTGGCGCGGTTGAGGGAATTATTGTCGTTTTCCCGGTCCTTCGCGTGAAAAATGGCGCTCCAGCGCGAACAAGGGGCGCAAAAACCGCAGAAATGCGTGGGTGGGGTGCCGGCACGTCCCAGTTCCGACGACAATAATTTCCCACTTCGACAAAAGGCCGATGCGGCCAGGGTTTCCGGGTCATGCAAGGGTTCTCAACCGGGCAAAACGTCCCAGATAGAACTGGGAAAAGAAGTGGGAAAAACTCGGACGCTGGCGGCTCATGTCGGCCGACTCGAAATGATCAGCTCGGTAACCGGTTTGGGGCGGTCGTTGCCGCCGATCGAGTAGCTGGTCTGAACCTCCTCGATGGCGAAGCCGGCGAAGATGCGGCGCACCTCGGAGTGGGCGTTCAGACTGAGCAGGAAGCGGCCTTTCAGGCCCGCGAGCAGCTCGGCCATTTGCTCAAACTCGGCGCGGTCGAACATTGCCTGGCCATAGTCGTTTTCGCAGCCGTAGTAGGGCGGGTCGAGGTAGAAGAGCGTGCCCGGCCGGTCGTAGCGCGTGAGGAAATCCTGCCACCGCATCCGCTCGATCACGACGCCGGCCAGGCGCTCCCAGATCGCCTCAAGCATCGGCTGCAGGCGGGTGACATCGAACCGCGCGGAGTTGACCGGGCTGACCCCGAAATGGCGGCCGGCGACCTTGCCGCCGAAGGCCAGGCGCTGGACGTAGAGGAAGCGCGCGGCGCGTTCCAGATCGGTCAGTGACGACGGCTCCTGGCGCAGCAGCTTTTCGAAGTTCGCGCGCGAGGTGACCTGGAACCGGAGCATTTCGAGGAACAGCACATAGTGGCGCTGGAGGATGCGGAAGAGCGTCGAGACGTCTTCCGACCAGTCGTTGATCACCTCGACCTGGGAGCGGACATCGCGGCGCAGGAACACGCCGCCCATGCCAACAAAGACCTCTGCATAGGTGAGGTGCGGCACCTTCGCGATGCGGGCGATGATCCGCTTCGCCAATCGGCGCTTGCCGCCGATATAGGGCGCGACCGGCAGCACCGGATCGATCGGCGAAAGGGCAATTTCAGAGGTGTTGAAAGGCGGCTGCAGCGCCGCTGAAATCGGACTCGACTCCGTCATGATGTTCCCACTATGTTCCCTGCCTCCGGGCCGGAGGGCGGGATGGCCAGACCTGGCCAGGATGGTCATGACGGGTCGAGACCGTCGGCATGGGGCGTTGGCGCGCCCCGTCCCCCGCCTCTCGGCGCGGAATTGCTTGTTAAGGTGGCGCGCGCTATATGCGCGGAGCGGTGCACGCGACGCGGTAAATCTTCCCTCCGTAGTGCTAGGTTTCTGGCCGTTGATCACTTTGTGGGGGACAGGAAGTCCCCACCGTGCGCCGCTCATGTTCCCCTCCGATCGAGCAGGATCGTCAGAGTGCGTGTCTCGGCCGTCATGTTGCGCGGTCGGCTGGCGTGGAAACTGACGACGGCCGGCAAAGGCTCGCCGGCGTCCTGGCGCACCACCACCTTCCACAACCGCCCACCTTCATCGGCGAAGTAGATTAAGCGGCTGTCGCCCTGCTGGGCGATCACGATCGCGCGATCGACGATGTCGGGAAGCAGGCGATAGTTGGCAACGGTGAGTTCGGGGTGTCCGCGTGAAATCTCCGGGGCCTCACCGCGCTGCTTGCGGTAGACGGCGGTCGGCAGCACGACCAGGCGGGCCTTGGCCGAGATCAGCGCCTGTTGGTCGACAGTCAGCAGCGCCACCGGAAAGCTCGCCTCGGGCAGCGCCAGAAACTGTTCGAACGCGGCATCATCGACGATCTCGCGCAGCGTCTGGCGTGCAGCGGCATCCAGGCCGGCGTCGGCCGCCGCGATGATCGATGCTGCCGCCTTGTCGGCCATCACGCGCAGGTGCGCCGTGCCGGGATTGTAACTGAAGCCGGGGTCGATGCCCTGCGGCACATCGAAAGCCTGTCCGGTCGCGGCGACGAAGATGGTCGGATTGCCGGGCGGGAGCTGATCGTCGGGGGTGACGGACCAGCCCATGCGCTCAAGCCGGCGCTGCGTCACCTGTTCGAAGCCGCATTTGCAGCCCCAGCCATTGGGCGGGAAATGGGTCTGCCACCACGGGTGATCGACCGGGAGCACGATGCCATACCAGGGGATATGGAGCTGGCGCTTGCGCTCCGAGGTCGACGGCACATAGCGCAGGTAGGGAAAAGCGGCTTTCTGGCGCTGGATGCGCGCCCAATGACCCGCCGCCAGGCTCATGCGGATGTTGGTGTTGTAGATGACGCGCAGCCGGCGCTCGTTGACCACGATGCGCTCGTCCGTGCCGGTCAGCTCGCGGTTCTGGACTGCGCCCCACCATCCGGCGCGCTGCAGCTCGGGCAGGATCGCGGTTTTCCACCGATCGAAGCTGCCGCCGTCGCGGATCTGTTCGTCGAGCGATGCCTGGATGGTGCGGAGCAGGTCGAGGCGGGCGATCTTGGCGACAGTGAAGGCGGACGCATGGTTCTCATGCATCATTTCGGACCAGCGGACGGTCGGCTTCAGCTCGCCGCGCGCCTGGAATGCGCGCACGGCGTCGGTCGGCTCAAGGAAGATGGAATAGCCGAGCGGATCAGGCATCAGTCGGCGGTGCCGGGTCGGCGTGTTTCACGACGCGGGTGCGGCGACAAAGGGCGGCCGAGAAGCGAAACCCCGCCCAGCAAAGCTCGACCTCGACGCCTTCGAACTCACCATCGTGATCGCAGTGCATCGTCTCATACGCTGAGAGGCGAGGAAGCCAAGCCCAAAGGGACCTCATGCGTCGATGTTGCCGAGCTGGAGGCGGAAAGTCAGCGCAACCACCCAAGGGTTCGCTGCCCAGGCACCGGGGCCATGAAGACTGTTCCACAATCGCTTGAACGCCGAGCTAGCCGTGTAATCCTGCCCCTCGCTCCATGTGATTGGCGTCATGTTCACCCGCCCGGGCGCTGTCTGAGCCAGCTTGGGAGGATCGGCCCGGACACCTTCCGCAGCGATGTCCGCCTCGCTGATGTCCTGCAGCCGCTGCACCCGTACGTCGTCGACGAGCAGCGTGATGCGGCTGGCCCAGCGCGGCATGAAGATTGAAGGCCGCCACCTATCTGGAAGACAATCCCAATCGGCATCGACCCTCTTTCCGAAGGCGTCCAAGACATGGCTGAACGATGGCGCGCGAACCTGTGCTTCCCCACCGGCGCGATAGTCGATCCAGCCAACGCAGGGCACAGCGTCAGGCGCCCAGCCTTCGCAGGCGTCGGGCGCAACTCGCCACGTCTCGCGCACCCACAAGCGATCGCCGGCGGCGTAGCCCGCTTCTTTGGCCGACAATGCCACCATCGCTGCATTGCACTCTGACTGCCGATCGTGCGGGCAATCGCCGGTCGGACAACCATAGTATTCCGGGTTGCGAAGGAGCCTGCGCGTCTGCGTCTTTCGGCCGGCAAGCAGCGCGCGCACCATCGGTGCGGAGAAGATGATGGGGCGGTCGGTCATTCGCCCGCCCTCCGGCTATTCTGGCAGGCGACCAGGCCGGTGAGCCAGTCGCGCTTGACGTTGAGGCCGCCGGCGAAGGCGTTGGCGTTCGCGACGCTGGTGCCGTCACTGACCGCATGAAGGACAGAGCCTAGGCTTCGGACCTGGTCGTGCGCCATGACAACCACCATCACCTTGAGATCGCCGCGTTCCAGCAGAGAGACGAGTGTGGACGCCTCATCTTCCGCAAGGCGGCACCACGCCTCGCCGAATGCGTCATGGGGTGTCGTTGCAGAGGAGCTCATTGCTCCTTGTCCAATAGCTCGGGGTGTTCAACCTCAAGCATCGCTAGCGTCGCTGCCACTAGGGCGGCGAGCTCAAAAAGGCTGGAATGCAGCCGCTCCGCCTGAGCAGCATCGATGACCGTGCCGTCAGGAACTTCGTCGAAGAGGTCCTCAATTTCATTGAACGGAACGGTCATCCGCCCGAGAAGGTCTCTGCCACCATAGCCAATGTATCGCTTAGCTTCGACCTCCACATGGCCCAGCACCGCCGGCAAGTGGTTGTTCGCTGTAAACTCGTCATCGCTCATGCAAGCCTCCTTCAGCTCAGTTTCTCAGTCGTGCCGTCCTGGGTCGCGGCCTTGAGCCGGGCGGCGAAGCCGGCGCGTTCCAGCGCCTGGGCGAGCGGGGCTTCGTCCATGGTCCCGAGCGCGGATGCGATCAGCGCACGGGCGGCTTCTTCGGTCTCGGCAGCGAGGATGCGCTCAATGAGCGTGCCGGTGATCGCGTCGGCGGCCCGGTAACCGCTGTCGGCGATCATCCGGTCGACGATGCTGTCTGCGTCGTCGCCCTCGTCCTCGGCGAAGCTGGTGGCGGGCGTATTTGCCGGAGCGGAGCCGCTTGCCGACTGGTCAGCCGAGCGCTGGGCAATGCGGTCCTGCCAGCCCTCGTCGATCGCTTCGAACACCTCCGGGCCGAACACGAGACGGCCGCGATAGGGTTCGACCTGGTCGAGGTCGATTGCCTGGCCCTGGTAGCTGATCGTGACGTGCGGCAGGTAGCTCGGGTGGTCCCAGCTCGCGCCGGCGTCGCGCATCTCCTGATGCCGCCATTGCAGCGATGCGTCCTGAAACAGTAGCGCGATTGCCTCGCCCTCACCCAGGCGCCGGACCAGGCGCGGGCCGCCGGGCTCCACGACCAGCTCAGCCGGGCCACCCCACCCCGTCATCGCAAACCAGTTCACCGGGCGCTTCGAATACGTGACGGTTACATGGAGATCGTCCGGCTCCAGCGTCGTGGCGAAGCCCTGCGACCGCGCCCATTCGAGCAGCTCGGTCGCATTAATCAGCTTGCGATAGACATAGAGCGGCGCTGGATCGTCGGCCGCGAAGCTGGCGGCGTCGGGCATCTGCCGGGATGGCAGCCGGCGCGCCGGATCAGCGTCGTTTGCGTCTTGTGCTGTCGGAGTGGGATCAGCGGCCCCGGCGGGTGCGTCGGGATCGGTCTTGCGGACGAAGCCCTCGCCATATTTCTCGTTGAAGCTGTCGGCGGTGCGGACCCAGCCACCGCGCGCGTGGATTTCGTCGGTCTTGGCGCTTTCGGCCAGGTCCTCCTCTTCCTCGACGATCCGGCGAACGACCGGCGCGGCGACGTCCGGCCCGTATTTGAAGTCGGTCCACCAGCGCGCCGGGCCGGCGGTGAAGCTGTCGGTCTGCAAATCCGCGTCGGACTTGATGACCTCCAGCTTGACGCCCTCATGCACCTGCCCCTGGGCGCGCGATGCGCCGTCATCGGTGGTCATGGTTTGCGACAGCACGACCTTGGCGATCGCGCCGTCCATGTAGCGGCACAGCTCCGCATAATCGCCGACGCCGGCGCGAGCGGCGGTCAGCAGCTCGACCGCCATCCCTTCCGGCACCACGAAGCCGCTGTCGGTGGCGATCGCGCTCAATGCATTGAGCAGGTTGCGGATGTCGGTCGGGCTCGATCCGCGCGGATAGGTGCCCTTCGCGGTCGGGGTGCCGAACTTGTCCAGGAAGATGTTCCAGAAGCGGATGCCGTTGCGCTTGAACAGCACCGGCCAATAGAGCCAGTGGGCCAGGCCGACGCCGTAGACCTCGTCGTCGTTCGATCCGCCGACCGCGTGGACCCAGAATTTGCGCTCCGGCAGCACCTCACCGCGCGGCGAGGCGGTGGTCAGCATCCGCAGCCGATCCTCCGCATCATAGCGGAAGCGGCGGGCATGGCGGACCTTGATCGCGGCGAAGTCGAAGTCGTTGGTCCACATGACCTCGGCGACCGCGTAGCCGTAGAAGGTGGCGAACAGCATCTTGCGGGTGATGTTGTCCCACCCGATCCGGCGCAGCATCCGGCTGAACTCTTCGGCCGCCGCCTTGGACCGCGGATCGTCCTCATCGCCGGGCACGACCTCCCAGTCGCGCGACACGACCGCGCCGATGCGCTGCTGCAGCGTCGAATAGACCTGATCGTCGCGCAGGATCTGATCATAGGCCCCCCAGCCCACCGAGCCGAGCAGGATCGGGTCGGCGGCCTCGCGCAGCTCGCGGACCCAGGGCTGGGTGATGTCGCGGCCGTCAAGCGTCGTCGCGATCTCGGAGCGCAGATTGGCCGGCAGGCGCGAATTACGGGTGGAAGGTGTCTTGGCCATCAGAATGCAAGTCCGTTGTTGCGCGGGCCGACGCTGCCGAAGCCGCGCATCGACACGCTCATTTCAGGGGCGCTGGGGCGCGGCGTGCCGGTGGTGTGGACCTCCATCGGCCCCACATCCTCGTCGGCGGCGGCGCGCAGGTGCATTAGCGCGATCGCGTTGTCGCCGTGGCGCTGGCCCTTGGCCCCGTCGGCCTTCGACACGACGGAGCGGTCCGGGATCTTGGGCACGCCATCGACCAGCTTGATCATGCGCAGATCTTCGAGCGTCGCCTCGTCGAGCGGGATCAGCATGGTGCGGTCCTGGATCGAAGCCTTCAGCTTCGGCATGAAGGCCAGATAGGTCTTGTCGGTCGCCTGGACGGCTTCGATGCGGGTCGCGCCCCATTTCTGCTGGGCATATTCGGCCAGGGCCGAGCCGTTGCCGCGCGCATCCATCTTGCCGGCGCAGAAATTGGGCACGCGCGCGAGGATCCAGTTGAGCACGAACTCCTGCTCGCGGAACGGCACGTTGCGCATTTCCAGGATGAAGCGGACGATCAGATTGAGGTGCTCGTCATGCTGGCCGAACGCCATCGGCGACACGTCGCCGACGCGCGCAAAATCCTGGCCGAAATAGGTGCGGCGGAGCGGATCGAAGTCGCGCAGATAGGGCAGCAGCTCTTCTTCGAGCAGCTCGCGGACGAAGTCGGTGCGATACTCGTCCGGTTGCAGCTCGAAGCCCTGGGGGCATTCAATCCGGATGACCGGCAGGTTGGGCGACATGGCGGCGACGATCGACGCGCGGGGCAGATAGACGCCTGTGCCGCGCGACGGGATGACGTCCAGCTCCTCCTCCGCCGCCGAGCCGTAACGCTTGCGGAGCTTCGCCTCCCATTCCGCCTCGGCCTCCGGCGACCAGGCCTTGCCGGTGCGCAGGCAGATGCGCTTGAACAGGCCGTCGGCCAGCGCATCCTTGAGCGTGAGGCGCATGACATGACCCTCGCGCTTGCCGGCGCGGATTTCCTCGATCAGTTCGTTGAAGGCGTTGTCCGCGCCGTCGTGGGTCGAGATGACGATGACGTGGCTGCCCCACATGGTCAGCGCCAGCGCGGCGGTCAGCAGGGCGGAGAGCTGATCGTGGAACGCGGCCTCGTCGATGATGACCTTGCCCTGCATCCCGCGCAGCGAGCGCGGCTTGGACGACAGCGCGATCACCGCCTTGCCGGAGGGGAAGTCGACGCGGAACGCCTTGATCCCCTCATCCGACCCGTCGTCGAACAGGAACTCAGCCGCGTCGGTCGCCACCTCGTTGAACGCCTTGGCGAAGTCACCGACATAGCCGATGAACTCGCGCGTCATGTCGAGATTGTAGGCGATGTAATAGACGTTGTCGGGCCGCTCCGCCGGGGCGGCGGTCAGCACCGCATCGGCGGCGAAGCCGTAGGTGATACCGGTGCGCCGCGACTTCTCGATGACCAGCAGCTCGTGCTGGGCGCTCAGCGCGATCGCCGACGCCTGATATTTGAGCAGGATCTTCAGGTCATCATGGGCGCTGGCGGCGGCACTGGCAGACGTCATTAGCGGCGTCCCCCTGCCTTGAGCGGACGCCAGGCAACCTGACCGTCGCAGATGCGGGTGAGCAGGTCGGCGAGCTGCAGTGTGCCCGCCTGGCCGTCCAGGGACACGAAATCGATATGCGGTGCCGGCTGTCGCGTCCGCTCGGGTCGGCGATGGTTGGAGATGCGGACCAGCCAGTCATGGCCGCGCGGGCAGGTGAGCGTAAGGTAGCGCGACGCGCTACCCGGGCAGTGGCTGGACTTCACCCCGCCCGCGCGAAAGCCGAGCGAGACGGCCAAGTCGCGCACGCGCAGGGTGAGAGGCAGGACTACGCGTCCTTCAGCCATGCCCTGTCCGGCGACGATCCGGAACGTCGTCACAGCTCAATGCCCAGGATCTGTTCCTTCACCTTCCGGATGGTGTCGGCCGACGCGCCTTCGCGGCGCAGCTCCTTCTCGGCCTCTTCGGCCGCCAACTTCTTGGTCGCCTCGCGAATTTGGCGGTCGCGATCGGCGTCGATCTTGGCGGCGGACAGCAGGTCCTTGGCGGCGCGCGCCAGGAAATGAAGCTCCTTGCCGTCAATGTCCGGTTCTTCGCCCGAGGCGAGCGGGATCATGGCGCGGACCGCCACGCTGTTGATCAGCTGGATCAGCAGCTTGCCGGCATCGTTGTTGCTGTCGCCGAAATCCTCGCCGAACGCCTTGGCGATCGCCATGACGTTGCGCTGCTGGTCCGCCATCTCGCGATAGCGGATCGAGTAGCGGCCGATCGCGCTGCGCGACACGTCGCCGCCCAGACTGTCGACCAGCTCGACGATCTCGTCGATGCTGGCACCACGCCCGATCGCGCGGTCCACGCTGGCGCGGATCGCCGGGTCGAGCTTTTCGACGGAAGAACGGCGCGGCACGTCAGATCGCCGATTTGAAGGGGGAAATGCCTTCAAAGGTGACACTGCCGTCGGCGATGTCACGCCCGCGCATGGTGATCTCGCCGACGACGAACACGCCGAGCAGCTCGACGGCCATCATACCGTGATCGGCAAGCCAGCACATCTGATCGGCAACCTCGTCGCGCGACACCGGGTGCCCCTTGCCCTTCAGCACGACGGCGAGAGCATCGTGGTTGTGCGTGCCGCCGATCGCGGCCAGCTCGTCGAGGATGGCGCGGCGGATCACGACCGCCTTGCTCGGCGGGGTCATTCGCGCAGCCCCTTGTCGATCAGGATCTTGAGATAGTCGTTGGTGGTGCGCAGCTGACGGTCGACCGACTCGGTGCGCTCCTCAGCCGCGCTCATCTTGGTCGAGAGCTGGGCGATCGCCTGCATCAGCTCCATGCGCGTGGGCGGGGTTTCGATGTCCTTCTCGATCTGGTCGAGCCGGGCGTTCTGCGCGGCTTGATCCGTCACGAGCGTTGCGACGGTGTCCTGGACATCCTCGACCTTGGCGGTGAGGATGGCGACATTGTCGGTCAGGCCGGACACGTCGGCCTTGGTCGGGAACTGCGACCGAAGCCACAGCACGACCGCGCCCAGGACGATCGAGATGAAGAGGGTGAGGATCGGCCAAAGGTCGATGGCGAGTTGCAGCCAGGCCATAATCAGGCGGCCAGACTGCGGTGGCGAAGAACGGACAAGACGCACCCCCGATGAACAACGGACGGCGTCTGCGTAACTGGCTACGGTCGGGCGGGCGGGTTATCGCCCTCAGCTACCGGCGATGCGGCTTGCTCGATCATGTCGAAGATGCTGATCTGGCGCGGGTCGTGCGCGCGCCGCCTGGCCAGGGCAGCGATCGGCGGGCCATCCTCGTCCCGGCACGCCAGGAGCTGGATCACATAGTTGCGCGACGTGCCCAGGATGACGGCGGCATCGCGCTTCGACAATTCACCCTTGCGGACGAGCGCGAGGACGCCGCCGCGCCGCGCACGATCGACCGCGTGACGGGCGACTGGCACGAAGAACTTGTAGGGGCCATAGACCCGGCTGACAATCGCCGCCTTGGCGGGGCCGATCAGGTCGCGGAACGGGTTCCGCTCGGCATCGATCGGGATGTAGACCGACTGGCCGCCATAGGCCGCGACGATGCGCAGGGTGTCGTAAGCGCCGATATGGTCCGCGAGCTCCAGCATCTGGCCGGTCCAGCCCTTGCCGGGCCGCACGTCGGCCGGGATCGGCAGATCGGCGAGGCGCGGCAGGGTCGCGGGATCGACGGCCGCGCTCATGGCGTCAGCAGCGCACGATAGCGCCGTCCCAGAAGCTTGATGCAGGCGTCGAGCTGCTGGGGGGTGGCGGCCAGCTTCGGATCGATGCCGATGTGCCTTTGGCAGAACTCCCAGTTGCCGGTGGCGTCGCCGCGATCGAGCAGGCGCACGATGAGCGCGGCGATGACCGCGCCCCGCTCACCCTGGCCGTCCGATCCGGCCTGCGCCGCCGGCCAGGTGACCCCGGCGCGCGTCGCCCAGCTCTTTAGCGCCTCAATCACCGACATGGCCTGGCGATGGTCGAGGAAGCGAAGTGCGTTGACGCCAGTCTGGCGCTTGACGAAGGCGTCGAGCTGACGATCGCCGGGTTCGTGGATCTCGCCCAGCCAATAGAGGCTCCACCACAGCGCCTTGATCTTGGCGAAATGCGGCCGATGGGCCATTGGTGCAGCGCGATCCTTGTTGAGCAGGTCGAGCAGCTTGCCGAGCTCCGCGATCGACATGTCGGACAGGCTGGCGCGGCCGATCTCGCGCTGCTGAAAGGCGCGGCGATCGTCGTCGTCCATGCCGCGACGGCGGCAGGCGGCGCGGACCGCACGGATCATCTTGACCTGCACCTCGCGCTTAGCGCTGTCGGGGCGCTTGGCGCTGTCGGGGCGCTGGGCGGCCGAGCGCGGCGGTTTGCGGGCGGGGTCAGCCATGTTGCCCCTCCTGGACGCCCAGCATGGCGAACACGCCCCCGCGCCGCTTGATCTCGTCGAGCAGCTCGCCATCGGTCAACTCGGCCGCCGCCGGTTTCGACGGCAGCGCATAATTGCGCTGCGCGTAGGGGCTGCCGTCCCGGACCAGATGGCCCTGGTCGATCAGCCGTTGCACGGTGCAGTGCGTGGTCGATACGGATGAACGACCGAGCAGCCGGGACAGCTCGCGGATCGTCGGCACCAGGCGGTGTTCGGCGTGGTAGGCGCGGATCGCGTCCAGCGCGCGCAGCTCGACGCGGGTCATTGCATCGTCTCCCCACCCTGGCCGGCGTGCGCCAGGTTACGATTGGCGGCGAAGACAGCATTGGCGAGCTTCGTGCAGAAGCGATCGACCTGATCGCCAGAGAGGCGCACGGCGAGGCCGCCGGAGCCGCCGGCCATGATGGTGATGTAGAGATCGGGGCCATCGGCTGCGACGCCGATGCCGGTAACCTGGCTTGGACTAGGTTCGGCGCGGCGGACGTCGCCGAAAATTCCGTCTAACTTAAGCTCGGTCATCGTGGTTTCCTCCAGGGTGGTCAGGGGTGCTTCGCGCGCAGCGCGTTGATGGCGGCGAGCAGTTGGGCGGTGCTGCGGGTGGTGGCTTCGCGGAACCGGGTGGCGCTGTCCGAGCCGCCGTCGAACTTCGAGATGATCGACTGAACGGTGCGGGCATCGATGCCGAGCTTGGCCGCGATGCCCCGATAGCCGACGCCCTGGTCCCACAGGTCGAGCACCTGGCGCTCGGTGCGGTGCAGGGCATCGCTGCCGACCTCGCGGCGCGGGACGACGAGGTTGCTCATGGCTGCGGCTCCGGCATGTCCGGCAGCAGGTGCGGCGCGTCCGGCATCGCCGCGATCTGGGCCAGGAACTCGACGACATCGTCGCCATAAGCCTCCTGCGCGCCGACCAGCGCGCCGTCGCACGGGGCTTCGGTATGGGCCGGCCATGCGATCAGCGAGGCGATGCCATAGCGGCCGATCGGCAGGATCGAAGCGGTCCACCCGTTGGGCAGATGGAGCCGGATGATCGCTTCGCCGGCGTCGTTGCGATCGAGCCGGATCATTCGCCCTGCTCCTCGGTATCGACCAGCTCGACGCTGGCCGGCTTGGCCTGGGCGAGGTCGATGAAGAACTCGTCGGTCTGGCTGGCGCGGAAGCCTTCCACCGTGAGCAGCGGCCCGGTGAAGCCAGGTTCGCCGACCGCCTTGATCAGCGCCGGCTTGTCCAGGCTTTCCTTCACGCGGATGAAGGCGTCGCCAATGCCGTTGGCCAGAGCCCGCAGCCACTTGATGGCGGCGGCTTCGTTCATCCCCTTGGGCAGCTTGAGCTTCGGCGTCGTGGTGCGGACGCCGATGACGCAGCCGGCGAGCGGCAGCGACTTGCGCTTGCCCTCGGTCAGCTGGGGGCCGGCGACCGCCCACCAGGCGCGGAGCTGGCGGAACAAACCCTCCGCCTGTTCCTTGACCGGAGCGATCGCCTCGTCCCGTTCGGCCTGGATCGCGGCGATCGCGGCCTTGGCGGTGGCGTCGAGCCGCTCGATTTCGAGCTGCAGCTGGGCATAGTCGCCCAGCATCCGGGTCGCCTCCTCGATGGTGACCGGGGCGTCCTGTTTGGGTGCCTTTCGGCGCGTCGTGGCCATGAGCGTCGGCTCCTTAAGCGTGGGCGTTAAAGTCTGGGGTGAGCGGCTGGTCGGGGCGGTCGCTGACCAGCGGCAGCGCGGTGTGACAGCCGGCGCATTCGGCGGTGACGCGGCCGACGAGCCAGTGGGTGCCGCCGCAGCGCGGGCGGTGATTGGTGCTGGCGCGGTGGTAGACGACGACGTCGCCGCGATCGGCGAGCAGGGCGATGAACTGGGTCATGCCGCGTCCCTCCGCCCGCTGCCCACGGCATCGGTGTTGAATGCGCAGCTGGGACAGGTCGCCGCGAAGTGGTGCTGGATCGAGTTGACGAACGGCGGCTTGCGCCTGCGATTATGGACGCAGCTGGCGAGCGGGATTTCGCCGAACAGCGGGCAGTCGACCTCATCGGCCCCGTAGGCCGCGCGGATCAGCGTTTCCGCCTCAACATAGCTGCCGGCGTAACGGCGGTTGATGATGCGGCTCACGTAGCCGCTGGACTTGCCCAGGCGCTCCGCGACGGCGCGTTGATTGCTACGGTCGCAAGCGATCGCCAGCAGCCGAATATACTCCGGCATCGGCGTCCCCCAAGCTGACGCTGCAGCCTCAAGGTTGGCGGGGTTATGGTTAGCAGGCATGGTTAACCCTCCGGGTCAAAAAAAGGGGCGGTGCGGCGCGGTGAGATGTCGATCGCGCGGCCGGTGTTCTGATCGATGACGTGGCGCCAGCGCCCGTCCGGACCCGTCCCGTGGGCAACGCGCGGCGGCAGCGGGCCGGGCGCTCCGACGAGAGCGTAGATCGACCACTCGCGCGTGCGGCTGTTGCCGCGCCGCGCACGCTCGATTAGGCCGGCGCGCAGCAGGCAATTGACGTAGTCTTCTGCCGAACGTCGGGTCACCTCGGCGGTCATCTGCAACGTCGGAAGGTCGAACCGGCGCAGGATGCGCATCGCGTGCCACATCCGCGCACGGCCCCCGCGCGGGGTTGCGGGCGATCCGTCGAGCCGGATGCGCGGCGGGCCTTCGGCCGCGCCGACATGTTCGGGGCGATGGTCGGGGTTCAGCATGAACTTCTTCGGGCTCCCGTCGATGGCCTGGACGATCCCCGCCTGCGTCCAGATGCGCAGGCGGAACTGGATGGCGTTGGGGTGGGCACGGCAGGCCATGTGGAGCTCGCGCACGGAGGCCGGCGCACTGGCGGCGACGAGCGCGCGCCAGAGCGGTTCGGTCACGGCACGCTGAGGTTCGACCTGAAGGGCGTAGCCAGGCATGATCAGGCCACCAAGCGGCGGGTCGGCACGTCGCCGGTGACGATGGCGCGTCCGCCCCACCAATCGCGATCGACGGCGCCGATGCCTTCCTCCAGCGCCTCGCGCTCAACCGCCTTGAGGTTGTTGACGATCCGTCGCGTGACCCCGTGGCAGCGATCGACGATCAGTTCGACCAGATCGTCCGCCACCTGAACGGCGGTGCAATAATGGTCGCGCAGCTTCGTCCCGTCCTCGACGCTGGCTGGCTGGGCCTGCGTGAACTCGACGATTCGATTGTGGAACTGCTCCCAGGCGCGCAGCTTGCTGGGCAGGCTCTCCATGCCGATCATCATGATGCCGACGCGGGTCGCGTCGTGGATGTCGCGGATCAGGTCGACGGCCTGGCGCTTCACCAGATAGTCCATCTCGTCGATGATCAGCGGGGACGGGTTGGCAATGAGGTGATCGACGATCTGCTGGAACAGGCCCGGTGCTGTGCGCTCAAGCCGGGCGATGCCCAGCTCCTTGGCGATCGCTTCGAGGATCGAACGCTGGGTCCAGACGCTCTTCGCCTCGACATAGACGGCGCGGGTGCGCACGGCGGTGAAGGCGGCGGCGACCGACTTGCCGTAGCCGGACGGGCCGAACAGGACCGACAGGCGCGGGCTGTTGTCACCGGCGTTGTGGCATCGCGCCATGGTCCGCAGCGCCAGCGACATGTTGGTCAGCTGGGCGCCGAGCGCCGGTGCGCGGGGTGGCTGGACTGATGTAAGGGTCATTTGCGCTCCTGTTGCAGCGGGGTTGAAAAGGGGGTGGCAGGCGCGCCGAACTCGGCCTGCAGGATCTTTTCCACCTGGTAGGTGGTCGATTGGGCAAAGAGCTGGGCGCGGCGCAGCGCGGCAGGATCGACGGCCTCGCCAGCGGCGTGCGCGCGGATCACTGCATCGGCCTCGGCAACCTTCTGCGCGTCCGTCTTGGTCGGCGGTGCAAGCTTGGGCTCGGTAGCCGCCATTACGGCGTCGAGCTGGGCCTGGCTGGGCAGGTGCGGGTCGGGACGCGCCGTCATGCTTTGCATTGCCGGGGTTGCCGACGGGCGCGACGGCATTGGCAGATGGACAAGCTTGCCCGCGCGTTCGGCCTCCTGGCGGAGCAGGCGGTCGCGGGCGACTTCGGGCGAGAACCGCTTGCGACGTTCCTTGAACTCGGCCTTCTGCTCGGCGAGGAACCGAGCCATGTCGGCGCGCGCGGCCATGGCAAAGGCTTGTTCGGACAGGCCCGCCCGTTCCCAATTGACTGCGGTGTCGATGTAGTTGCCGTCGACGTCGAAAACGAAGATCGCGCCCAGGTCATCCTCGTCACGGCGAAGCTGGACCGGACGGCCCATCCACGACACGAGTGCGTCGGACCAGTAGCGCCCGCTGCGCCAGCGGATGCCGCGCTTGCCAACGACGGCCTGGCCGACATAGGCGCTGAGTGCGAGCTTGAGCACGGCCTCGGCCGGGGCGGCGATCGCAGGCACTGGCGACGATTGCCAGCGCTCCATCGGCGTCATGCCGATCGTCGAGTGCCGGCGCAGGTGGTATTTGCCGTCGATCCAGGCGTCGATGATGTCCTGAAGCTGCTGGGCGGTCAGCGTGGGGACGACGACGGCGCGGCCGGTGCGCTTCTTCGCGGCCGAGCGAAGCGCCTGGGCTTGAGCGACATTGTGGCCCGCGAAGCCGTCGAGCATCGCCGCGCGGTCATGGTTGAACGTCTTGAACAGCCGCTCGACATAGGGCTTGTCTTCCGGGTGGCCGGGCAAGCAGGGATCAAGCTCGATCCCGAGCGTTTCGAGCGCGGTGCGGATCGAGGCGTTGATGAAGCCTGAGCCGTTGTCGACCTTCAGCCGGGCCGGCATGACGCCCCAGGCGCGGATCGTGTCGACCAGGATGCGGCGAACCGACTGGGCGCTTTCGCTGTCGACCACCTGGTAGCGCGCCCGGCGCGACCAGCGGTCGATGATGCCAAGGATCGATTTGCGGCCTTCGACGCACAGGACGTCGGCCTTGGTGGTGTCGATTTCCCACACTTCGTGGGCGTAGGTGACGGTCGCGTCCATGCGGCCGAGCGCGGGGCGCATTGCGCTCTTGAACCGGTCGGGGTCGCGCTGGGCGGCGAAGAACACGCGGTTTTCCCGCTCGGCGCGGCGGATGAAGCGCTGGATGGTGCGCAGCGTCGGCAGGGTGACGGGTTGGGCGTCATTTGCCGCCGCAAGGCCGGGAGTGGCATCGCCGCCATACATCGCCTGCAGCAGCTCAAGCACTTCGGTGGCGGGGCGACGGCGCTCCTCAAGCAGCACCAGGATCGCGTCGGCGATGGCGGGATGTCGATCGAAGAAACAGGTGCCGTCGGGGCGACCGCGCCGCGTTCCCGACGGGCGAGCCTGCGACAGGAAGCGCGACATGTAATCGGCGCGTGCCTCGTCCGGCAGGTCGGCGACGCAATAGAGCCGTCCGCCGCCGGGGCCGGAGCGGTCGCGATGGGGCCAGTTGTCCTGGATGGCGCGATAGGTGACGCCGCGCTTCGTCCAGGGCAGGCCCGCCAGGCGCATGTCGGCGATCTGGGCGGCGGTCAGCCACCGGTTCTCAAACGGGCGCGGCGTTGCCACCGGTTCGCCGGTCGCCGCCAGCCTGGCTGTGTTCCCCCCCGACGCGATCATGCAAGCAGCGCCCAGATGATCAGGATGGCTAGGCAAAGCGCGACAGCGGCCAGCGCTCCGACGGCGATCAGGCAGCCAGCGATCATGTCGAGCTCGTCGGACGGAGGGTCGCCAATCATGACCACAGGCCCTGGCTGAAGATGGCGAGCGCCAGGCCGATCAGCCCCGGGACGACCCGGTTGCTCATGACCCATTCAAGACGGCGGGCGTGCTCGCGCCACCCGACAATCCGTGCGTCTCTCGACGATACAGATTGAGAACATGACTCGGCCGAATTGCCGTGATAGGCGCTCATGCTGCGGCTCCCTCAAGGTGGGTCGGGCGGCGCATCCACTTGCGTTTGCCGTTAGGTTCGTAGCGGGAGGGCCAGATTTCGTGGGGCGGCGTGCCAATGCACTCAGCGATGATCCGCTCACTGCGGGCGGATACCCTTGCGCCCATCGACGCCGTCAGAACCGGCGGCTTCATGCCGTTCAGTCGCGCCAGGGCCGAAAGCGTCATCCCTCGCTTTCGGATAGCAGCTTTGATGTCTTCGGGGTGCCAATCGCTGATCATTATATGCCGACCTCGGGTTTGTGGCCGGAATAGTAAGTATCAACGTATAATTTTACGTCAATAGGCTTTGTGAGGCTCGCTTGAAGGATCGTGCGTCATTCGGGTTGTCGGAGACGGTTCGCGCGCTGCTCAATGCGCGCGTGAAAGAGTTCGGCACTCAACAGTCCGTGGCTGATGCGGCGGGGATTTCGAAAGCCACCCTTCAGAAGATCCTCGCTGGCGACAGCGAGCCGTCGTTTTCGAGGCTGGTGAGCCTGGCCGATGTCCTTGACATCTCGCTCGATGAAATTGCGCATGGCCGACCCAGCAGATCGATCGACGGGGCTGCGCCCGAAATCGTGTCAATTCCGATGGACGACGTATTCGCCTCTGCCGGACCGGGCGCGCTGGCCCTCGAAGAGGGTAAAACTGCCGAGTTTATTGGCTTCCCCAAGCCGTGGCTGTCACGGGTATTCGGCAATCACGATCAGTTGCGCCTCATCGGCATCAAAGGCGACAGTATGGAGCCGACGCTTAGCGACGGTGACTTGGCGATGATTGACCTGGGGCGGCGCGAGCCGTCGGACGGCGTCTATGCGCTGGTAATGGACGGCATGTTGCTGGTGAAACGGCTCGCGCCGGCTGGTTCAGGGATCGTGCGCGTCATCAGCGACAACAAATTGACCGGCGTGCAGCGCGACATTGACGTCGAGGCGGAGGCGGATAGCTTCCGGGTGGTCGGCCGGGTGGTCTGGGCAGGCGGGAAGCTGTGACGATGCCCCGCGATTTGACGGAGGCAGAAGCCCGCCACGTCGAGACGCTGATCGAAATCTATGAGTTTACGGTCGCGGACGTGGCGGCCATCGTCCTGGCATATCGCGACCCGGCGCGGTCGATCGGAACGATCGAGCATGTGGTCAACAGGCTATACAATGGCGCTCATGCGCAGGAACGCATAGGTCGGCAGTCTAGCGCGTTCCCGATGATCATGTTCGGAATAACGACCTATCCACCATATCAGTGTCACGAACCGACCTGCCTCGCGCTCGACGGGCTCGTGGTCGAAGTCCATGACCCGCTTTGGGATTATGCGTTTCCGCCGAACGGCCCCGATTGCCTGTGCCGTCCAGAGCAGGTCACGCATCGCCGGCTAAAGCGGCTGGGCCTCCGCCTAAGTTTTCCGTCGAACGTGCCTCGACCGACCTTGGGCTACGATCGAGCCTGGGCGGCCTTTTCAGACCGGACAGAGCCGCCGGGCTTTGTCGATATGACCCGAGTGGAAGTGCGCCTTTGATCCAGCACCGCTACGTCACTCCGACCCGGAAGGGTCGCTGGTTTGCCACCATCGAGCAGGCGATGGACGCCGCGGTGCGCGCGCGAGCTGGCTGGCGCGACCCGTTGAACGGGCGCTTCTATGCGGACGTGTTCACCAGCTTCGAGCGCCGCGAGCTGGTCGACGTTGCAACAGTTGTGGCTAGCGCTGGAACCAACGCAGCCCCTCGTCGCTGTCATCGACGATCGTGAACGGTGCAACGGTGATGCAGCGTTCCGGCATCGTTGGCAAAGAGGCAACCGCGTCTGCGCGACCGAGGCGGCGATCGGCGGCTTGCCATCGCTCCTGGGCGATGCGGCGGCGGGCCTCCTCCATCGACACGTTGTCGCGCATCGCACGTTCGAAGGCGGCGCGGCAGCGGCGCAGGCGCTCCGCTTCGGCCTGGTCGTGAGGCGGGCGGCTCACGAAACAAGTCGCGCCGGCTCCGCACCAGCGCCCATTGGGCGATGCAGATCGGCTGCACGGCCGCTTGCAACGCCGTTCAAATAATCTTTCCAGTCGGTCGCCTTGTCGATCTTGCCCGGATCTCGCCCCGCTATCGTCTGCAGCTGAAACTTAGCGGTGACATGCTGGATCAGCGCATCATCCCGATCGGCGGGTGGCGCCATGGCCTCGATCTTGCGCGTGACGGTCTGGACCCAGCCTTCGCAGAAAATGTCGGCGCGCGCCGTTTTGCGGCCAGGGCGAACGCGCCGCAGCTTCGTTTCGATATACTCGGATCGAGCGCGCTTCAGCTGCCGGTGCAGAACGGTGAACGCATAGGCCGCCAGCTCTGCCGAAGGCGAGCGGCCGACGAAACGATACTGCTTCCCGTCCAGGAACGCTTCGCAAGGGATGGCGCGCGTGACGGCCCATAGCAAGTTGGCCTCCCAGGCCGGCGGGCGCTGGCACCGGTTGCCGCAGGCCGTCGCCTCATCAAAGGCGACGTCAGCCTTGTCGATGCCATGCTCGCGCATCAGCGCCTGGGCTTTCGCTAGAGCGGCGGCGGCCTCGTGCTCGTTGGAGCTTCGACTGAGCGCCAGGCATTTACGGATCCGTTCGATCAGGAGCCGGCGGCGATCGTCGTCCTTGGCCATAACAATCTCCCGTTCAAAGCAGGCTGGGCTGCGCCTGGTCCGTTGCGGCCACGCCGCGTGCCTGCATTTCCAGTCTGAGGTAGGCGCGCGCCCAGTCGGGGCGGATGCCAAGGCGCCGGGCCTCGGCATCTGGATCGACGCGGTTCAAGTGCCGGCAGCCGCGCAGCTCGATCAGATAGGTGGTCAGCGAGCGAACCATGTCACTGGTCGGCGAGCGCCTGGCGGGTCAGCAGGAAGCTGAACATGCGGGGCTGGCCGTTCACCGGCTTGATGACCTCGATCCCGGGCCGGTCAAAGCCGGGGAACTCGGTTGCCAGACCCGCCTGGGCGGCACTGCGCAGGCCCATCGCGATGCGATAGCCCTTGCCGGGCTTGCCTTTCGCCACGAACCCGCCGGTCGGGTCGAGCACGACCGCAAGGCGGCCGGCGTTGTTGTCGCTGCCCAGCATCAGGCGAACGCTCACGCTCTCAGTGGCGAAACCGGCGCGCCGGGCAAGATCCGCACCGATCTGGATAGCGAGATAGCCGCGCGTGCCCGCGCCATCCTTGCCCATTCCCCGCAAGCTGACGCGCACCCCATCGGCGGGGCAGGTATTGGCGACGGGATCGACCCGCGCGATGGTGTTCCAGGACATGATCGTGATCCTTGCGCTCATGGTCTGGCCGGGCCATCATGGGCCAGTCGGCCGCGTCGTCGGTGACGCCGCCTGAAGAAAGTAGATCGATCCCCAGCCGGGGGGGGGGGTAACCGATAGCGGTTATCGGCCCGGCTCGGGAAAATGCGTGCGGGCGATTTTAAGGCCCGTAGAGCGGGGTCGAGGGCGAAGTGGCCCCCAACTACCCAAAAGCGTTTCGATGTGCCCTGGTGGCCGTGTGCATGATGCACACGGCCTATTTGTCTGGCGCTACGTGTGACGCCGTGCGAGGCTCTGACGGAAGGAGATCGAGATGATTCTAACAGCGAGAAGGGGCAAGGGCGCGACCTGCATTCCGCTTTCGTCAATTGTGAGGGCGGAAAGCCGGGACAATATGTGGCAGGTTACGGACTTGCTTGGTAATACTCATGATGTGGGGCGTACCGACTGGGAGTTGGCATTAGACGCTGCACCGTCAGTCGCCTTCCCTGCAGCGCCCGGAACATACCTGCTTGAAGCTTACGACGACGATGAAGACGGGGTGAAAGTGACCAGCAGAGCAACCGTGCTTGGCTGGGCGCTCGACGAGGAAGGCTCAGTTCGGCCGATAGTGGTCGATCCAGATTTCGATTATCGCCAAGGATGGTGCGTGCTGCAGCCCGATGGGCGTGTTGAAAAGTCAAATGGTGTCCAGTGGGAGACGCTTGCTGATTGGCAGGGGTTTGTTGCCGCTCAGTCTTGACGTGCGAACGAGACCGACAGGCGACCCTCATCATAGTGACGGGCGAGCGGCACCATCCTGGCCGCGATCCAGCACGCGACCGGTTCCCGGCGGCGCAGCGCGCGGATGATCTCCGGCAGCGTCATGTGATCGAACAGCCCGCGATAGGCCGGTGCGCGCCACAGTGCCTCGGCTTCGCGCGCGCGGACCTGGTCGATATCGTCGCAATATAGCAGCGCGGATGCCTGGACCTCGACCTCGTGCCCGAGCAGTTCGCGCCAGCGGCGCACCGGCGGCGCGAACAGCCAGGCCATGATTGGCAGAAGAGCGGCGACCGCCGCGATCGGCGCGAGCTGGTAGAGCACCGCACCGATCGCGGCCGAGGCGAGATAGACGAGCTGGGCAAGCAGCTGCTCGGTGCGCTCGTGCGCCAGGACTGCGCCGGTCGCGGCGGGCTTGCGCCAGTGCATCGTGATCCAGGCCAGACTGTTCGACGCGTTCTTCGAAGGTGTTGCGTCAGACAGCTTGACCAGTGTCAGCAGCGGAAGCCGGCGCCACGGCATCAGACGAACAGCGCCGCCTTGCGCACAGCTGCGCGCGCCGCGACCCAGGCCGCCAGCTCGCTCGACGGGTGGAGGCCGTCGATGACGCCGACGCCGCGCACTGGCGCGCCGGATGCGATGATCGTCGGGATCACAGGAAAGACGGTGCAGGTCACATTGCCCACCCCGCTTACGCCGGTGACAGTCGTCAGAAACGCGTCGGCTTGCCCCGCGTTGATGGCGATCGCCGCGCCGATCGGCACCGGACCGCGCACCACGATTGATCCCGCGTTCACCGTAGTCGCGGCCTGCAAAGTGGTATTGATGGTCGAGAAGTCCGCCCGCCATTTACCCTCGGCCGCCGCGCCGAGTGTCTCGCGCCCATCAAAAAAATGCCCGATGAACTCGAAAGCGTCGACGCCGGAGGGCAGTCCCGCCAGGGCGTTCTGCGTTTGCTGGGTAAATCCGCCCGGCCAGTCATGCGAGGTGACGAATGTCTGTCCCGCCGTCGTCGTGAAACGGCTGACATCTGTGGTCGTATAGGGCGTGAACCCCAGCTGCAGCAGCGGCACCGGCCAGATCGCCTTGGCCAGGTTGTTGCTCACCGTGACGCGGTCGCGCCAGGTGGTGAGTGAGCCGGTGCCGTCGTTCAATCCCATCTGGTTGATGATGCGGGTGAAGGGCAGGTTCGGCAGGGCCGCCATCATCTCACCGCGCCGCGCGAAATGGGTCGCCAGCGTGTTCTGGCGGTTCGCGGCCGACGGCGCCGCCAGCTTGGCATAGGGCACGCGCCGCGCCCCGTCGGCAGTGCTGTCCAGCCAGCGCGCCACCCAGCCACGATTGTTGCGCGCGTCTGCGGTGTTGTTGGCCTCACCGGTGCCGGCGGCGATGCTGTCGCCCAGTACCAGGACGACATCGCGTCCGTCGCCGCCCTGCGCCACCGCCGCATTCGGACCATAAGCATAAAGGTCCGCAGGAGCATTGTTCGGAATGATGCCGCCGGTGAGGAACGCCGCGCGCGACGTGTTGCCCAGCGTCCAGGCATCGCCGTTGGCGGGCACCGGAAAGAAGCTGCCGAGCATGGCCGCCGAGCCGACCACCGCGCGCCAGGCGGTGATGATCTGAAGCCGCCGACGCGGAGTGACCAGAAGGTCGACCGGATCGCTCCACACGCCCGCACCGGGCGCAAGCGTGACGCCGACCTGGCCATTAAAGGTCAGCTGCCGGCGATCGCTACCGACGAGCAGCGCCGCCCCCTCGATCACGATGGGCTGATTGCCATCGACTTCCTGGGTCAGTGCGCCTGCGTTGCCCCGGATCGTCCAGTTGGAAAAGTAGAAGCGATAGGCGTTGACCGGATAGTCGGGCGACCAGGCGCTGCGGATTGAGGCGCCATATTCCTGAGCTGCGCTGGTCGTGTAGATGCCCAGGTGCTGATTGGCCTCCAGCCCTGTCGCAGCAAAGAGCCAGGGCGTGGTGGCTGCGATCGCCGGCACGCCCAGGCGAGCCAGGGCGCGCGCGCTGGCGCCGCCGCCATTTCCGGACGTGCGCATTCAGGCCTCCGCGATCAAGTTGCTGGCGGTCGTGCCCGTGGCGCGCACGAAGCGGGCACGCACCGCGATGTAGCTGCCGTCGCCCAGGTTACGATAGGTGACGTCGGCCGTCGCATCCTTGCCGCGCAGGACAACGTCGCCGCCGGTGCCGACGTAGATGCCCTTCGGGATCGGGCTAAGCTCGACCGCGTCGCTCGGGATGATCAGGTAGGGCGCGGTCGACGGCGCGACCAGGTCGTCGGGCTCGTCGGCGAACTTGTCCATTCGGGCTGATCCTTCAGCTGGGGTGCTTGCTTTCGGCCTTTCGGCCTGCGATGCAGCCAATCGCAGCGACCCGTGCAGCTGCCGGTAACTGACATCGGTTACCCGGCGCTCGTCTCCGCCGATCCTACCGGGTCGGCATGGATCAGAAGAAACCCCGCATCCGGCTGTTCCGCCCCGGCACGTTCACGTCGAACGAAGGTCGGGTCGTGTCGCTGACCGAAGCCGACCTGGCGGCGATCGCCGCCGCCTATGATCCGTCCGCCGACCCCGCGCCGCTGGTGATCGGCCATCCCCGCCTCAACGATCCCGCCTATGGCTGGGTCGGCCGCCTGGCGGTTGAGGATGGCGAGCTGGTCGCCGACGAGCTGGACCGGGTCGAGCCGAGCTTCGCCGAAACCGTCCGCGAAGGCCGCTACGCCAAGGTCAGCGCGCAATTCTACATGCCCGGCGACCCCAACAGCCCCAAGCCCGACACCTGGTATCTGCGCCACATCGGCTTCCTGGGCGCGAAAGCGCCGGGCGTGAAGGGTCTCGGCACCGTCCAGTTCGACGATCAGGCCGACGGCCTGGCCACCCTCGATTTTCCCAACCCACCCGCACCAAAGGAACCTGGAATGTCCGACAAGGATCTGGCGAGCTTCGCCGAGAAGGAAAAGGCTCTGGGCGAGCGCGAAGCCGCGATCGCCGCGCGCGAAAAGGCCGCCCGCGACGCCGAAATCAAGGCGCGCCACGACGCGCATGTCAGCTTCGCCGAGAGCCTGGTCAAGGAAGCGAAGCTCGCCCCGGCCGGCAAGCCGCTGCTGGTCGGCGTGCTCGACGCGCTCGATGCCGACGGCAAGGTGAGCTTTGGCGAGGCGGGCGAGCTGACGCCGGCCGATGCGCTGAAGAAGCTGCTCGACGGTGCGCAGCCGCTGGTCAGCCTGGCCGAGATCGGCAAGCCCGAAAAGGATGCGACGGAAGCGGCGGTCGCCAGCTTTGCCGCGCCGGACGGCTATGACGTCGATCCCAAGCAGGCGGCGCTGTTCGCCAAGGCTCGCGCGATGCAGGCCGAGCATCCCGAGCTGGCGTGGATGGACGCGGTCCGCCGCGCACAAGCCGCCTGATCCCCGCCCCTTCCGCACCCTCTAGGCAAGGTAAAGACCCATGCAATCCACCCCCATTTTCAAGATGACGGTCATCGCGACCGCCGCGATCTCCAACAACCGCTTTCTCGGGATGCTGACCGGCGCGCACTGCGCCGCCAACGCCAAGGCCCAGGGTGTCGCCAACTTCGATGCGGCCGCCGGTGAGGCGGTCGCGGTGACCGTGCTCGGCACCGAAAAGGTCGAGAGCGGCGCGGCGGTGAATGCCGGCGTCGCGGTGAAATCGGACGCCACCGGCCGCGCGATCGCCCAGGCCGGTGCCGGCGAAATCACCGGCTATGCGGTCACGCCGGCCACCGCCGCCGGGCAGCTCATTGAGGTGCTGCTCGCCGCGCCCTGATCGCTGAACCGCGGTCTTTCCAGCCCGGGGAGGCGGCCTGATCCCAAGCAGGCGGCGCAACGGCCTCCCACCCCTTTCTTTTCGTCATGAAGGATGAAGTCCAATGGCCACCGGCGATCAAATGAACCTGGCGCAAGTCCGCGTCGTCGACCCGATCCTGTCCACCCATGCGCGCGGTTACATGAACGCCGACATGGTCGGATCGGCGCTGTTCCCCACCGTTGAAATGCCGACGCGCGGTGCCAAGCGCATCGAGTTCGGCCGCGACGCGTTCCGCCGCCGCCGCACCCGCCGCGCCCCCGGCACGCCGATCGCGCAGATGACCGTCGGCTACGAAGGCAAGCCGGTCCTGCTGCATCAGGAAGCGCTGCAGGCGATCACGCCGACCGAGTATCAGGAAGAAGCGCGCGCGGTGCCGAATATCGACCTGCAGCGCGAAAGCGTTGACGTGGTGCTGGCGGTGATCGCGCTGGAAAAGGAAATCCAGCAGGCCGAAGTCGCGCGCAACGCGGCGAGCTATGCCGCGACCAACAAGGTCGCACTGGCCGGCGATTTCAAGTGGTCGGACCCGGACAGCGACCCGAAGACGCAGGTGTTCGACGCCAAGGAAGTGATCCGCAAGCGGATCGGCCGTCGCCCGAACACGCTGCTGGTCGCAGGTGGCGTCGGGTCGGCGCTGGGCAAGCACCCGAAGATCCTGGACCATTTCAAGCACACCAATTCGTCGGCGATTAGCCTGGCGATGCTGGCCAGCTATTTCGACATCGCCAATGTCGTGTCGGGCGATGCGATCTATGACACTGACGACGCGACCAGCGTTGATGTCTGGGGCGGCGACGCGATCCTGGCCTATGTGCCGGCCGCCGGCCAGCGCAACATGCGCCTGCCCAGCTATGGCTACACCTATCAGCTTCGCGGTCACCCGGCGGTCGGCGCGATCGACTGGGACAAGGACCTGCTGTCCTGGACCAACAACGTGATCGACGAATTCTCGGCCGAGCTGGTCGGCGCGGACGCCGGCTTCCTGTTCCAGGGCGCGATCTGATCGCGACCTGACCCCGACGTCCGCGCCGCCTGATCCAGGCGCGGCGTCCGGGCGGGTGGCGGTGCGTGTCAAGGGCAGTGCCTTACGCCGCCACCCGCCTGGCTTTCTTCAGTCTCGGAGACCTGCAATGCCCCGTTACATTGTCTTGACGTCGATGCCGACCCGCGATGGCCTGCTGCCGCCGGGCGAGCTCGTCGAGCTCGAAGCCGACGAGGCCGATTATCTGTTGAGCGTCAACGCGATCGCGGTCCCGGCCGCGCCCGAAACGCCTGTCGCTGTCGAGCCTGTCCCGCCCCCCGCGCGGGCCACGAAAGCTCCGCGCGCCAAGGCAAAGCCCAAGCCCGAATAATGGGCGATGCAACGCTCCTGAAGCGCCCGGCCGAGGCGATTTCCACGCCGGTGGCGTTTGCCGCCGGCGTCCAGTCGGTCGCGCTGGTCGATGTCGTCCCGCGCGGCCTGGTGACGGGCGGCGCGGCGCTGGATGCGCAGGTGGCGGTCAACCAGGCCGGCGTGCGCCTGGATCTGGCCGGCGGCGCGGATGGCGAGCGGTATCGCGTCGTGCTGCTCGGCACGACCGCCAGCGCGCAGGAGCTGCAGATCGAGGTCGAGGTGCTGGTCATCGACCCCGACTGGATCATGCCGGACGGCGGCGCGCCCTGGCTGAGCATCGACGCCTTTGTCCGCCGCTTCGGCCTGGACGAGGTCGTGCGGATGACCGACGGCCGGGGCGATGGCCGCATCGATCGCGATCTGCTGGTCGCAACCCTGATCGACGCCCAGGCGATCGCCGAGGCCTCGCTGGCCACCAAATACGCGCTGCCGCTGGCGGTCGTGCCGCCGATCGTCCAGACGATCGTCGCCGACCTGGCGCGCGCCCGCCTCTATCCCGGCGGCGCGCCGGAGGGCGTGACCGAACAGGCCAAGGCGGCGATGCGGATGCTGGAGCGCATCCAGTCGGGCGCAATGACCCTGGCGGTCGAGGCGCGGCCCGCCGACGCGATCAGCGAGACGCCGGTCATGATCGCGCCCGGCCGACGCGCCTATCCCGACGGACTGGCCGGTTACTGATGGCTGGCGGGATCAACTTGGAGATCGAGCTCGACGATGCGCTGGAGCTAGGTCTGCGCCGCGCGATCGCAGCGGCCGAGGATCTGACTGAGCCGATGCGGTCGATCGCGGCCATAATGCTTGACGCTACTCAGACGCGGTTCGATCAGGAAGTTGATCCGCTGGGCGTCCCCTGGAAGCGCAGCCAGCGCGCCATCGAGGACGGGGGCAAGACACTCGTTGACCAGCGGCAGCTTTTGGGCGCGATCGTCGATCAGTTTGGTCGCGATTTCGCAGCGGTCGGCGTGCAGAGAGAGGCTGCCTCCAAACGCGACACACCCGTTGGCGACTATGCGCGCATCCACCAGGAGGGCGGCACGATCCGCCCGCGCACCAAGCGCGCGCTGAGCTTCGCCGGCCGCGTCGTCGCCAGCGTCACCATACCTCGCCGCACCTATATCGGCCTTGGGGCAAAAGAGCGCGACGAAATCCCCGTCGTCCTGGTCGGCCATCTCGACCGCGCATTCCGCGGTGGATCGGCGGGTGCGCCATGATCGCGCTGCAGCCGATCGTCGATCGCCTGAAGGCAGCGGGCTTCGCCCAGGTCGAGGGCGTGATCGAGTTTGCCGGCCTGAAGGACCCGCCGCGCATCGTGCCGGCGCTGTATGTCGTGCCGGAGACCGAAAGCGCGAGCGCCAATCGCATGGCCGGCATCGTCGACCAGCGGGTGTCCGCGACCTTCCTGATCGTGCTGGTCCTGGGCGGCCAGGCGCGTGCGGATAGCAAGGTCAGCGCCGAGCTGGAAGCGCAATCGGACCGGGTGCGCGACGCGCTGATCGCGTGGCGACATCCAGATGCCAGCGGCCCGTTCGAATATGCGGGCGGCCGGCTGCTGTCCGTTGACGGTTACCGTCTCGCCTGGGGCGTGCGCCTTACCGCCCCCTATCATCTGAGGAAATGAGCTGATGTCCAAGCGAAATAACCGGGCGGCGGATGTCGTCAGCACCAAGCCTCGGCCGCGCGACGCGCAGGGCCGTGAGCTCGACGAATACGGCCTGCCGCTGATCGGCCCGGCGCGCCAGCGCGCGCTGGCCGAGCTGGGTAAGCCCGATCCGAACACGGACCCCAAGGCGTGGCGCGAAACGGGGCGCGATGTCGTGACCGACACGCCGGCTGCAATCGAACAGGAGACCCCGAGCGATGGTTGACGCAACCAAGGTCGTGCTGGCCAAGAAGGAAGTCACCTATGGCACCGACAGCGTCCCGACCGCTGCCGCCAACGCCATCCTGACCCGCAATTATTCGGCCAAGCCGATCGAGCTCGACCGGGTCGAGCGCAACCTGGACACGCGCATCTATGGCGCGGAGGCGACCGTGCCGGGCGCGAAGCGCCAGACGCTGGCCTATGAGGTCGAGATCGCCGGGTCGGGCGCGGCGGGCACCGCCCCGGCCTGGATGGAGCTGCTGGAAGGCTGTGGCATGACGGCGGCCGTCCTTGCGGCGGGCGAGAGCGCGACCCAAGGCTTTGCCCTGCCGGGCGTCGAGCCGACGTCGCTCACCCATCATCACTACATGTCGGACCAGCGCCGCCGCACGATCGGGTCGGTCGGCACCTTCACCATGGACTTCACCGCCGGGGCCTATCCGTTCATCGGCTTCAACTGGATCGGCCTGCTGCCGGTCGCCACGCCGTTCGACAAATCGGCCCCGGCGGCGGTCAACCTGGCGCGCTGGCGGCAGCCGGTCGAGGTGTCGACCGAGCAGACCGAGATGACGCTGGACGGCTATGTGCCGATCTTTCGCTCATTCAACCTGGACGCCGCCGTCACCACCGCGTTCCGCAACCTGGTCGGCCGACGCTATGTCCGTCGCGGCGGGCACGCGATCAGCGCAACGGCGGTGGTCGAAGCGCCGGACATCGCGGTCAAGGACTATCTCCAGCGGCTGTCGAGCGGCGACCTGGTCACGTTCGATCTGACGCACGGCACCGTCGCGGGCAACATCATCGAGCTGGCGGCCCCGAAGGTCCAGATCACCGACATCACGGAGAGCGAAGAGGACGAAATCCTCATGTGGACGATCCAGATGGCGTTCACCGTCGACGGCGGCTCACCCGACCTCACCATCATTGCGAAGTGACGGCCTGCAGGCCGGCTCCGCGCTGGCCTGCAGCGCCCCTGAAACGAAGGATCAGACGATGTTCAAGGTTATTGCGGATCGGCGCGCCTGGTGGCCGGTGATCTTCGCCGGGGTGAGCGAGGAAGGCGGCGTCGTCGCCAACGAAATCGAGCTGCGCTTTCGCCTGGTCGACGAAGACCAGATGCGCGAGCTGGTCGGCAAGTTCGCCGAGCTGGCCGAGGATGATGCCGGCCTGGCCGCTTACCTGAAGCTGGGCGAGCTGTTTCCCGGCGCGCCGATCAGCCTGTCGACGATGCGCGCGGCGCTGGTGATGCGCATCGCGGACGACTGGCGGAAGGTCGGGGCCGAAAATGGCGAGCCGCTGAAGTTCCTGCCCGAAAACATCCTGGCGCTGGTCAAGGTGCCCAACGCCTTCGACGGCATCGCCCGCGCCTTCATCGCGTGCTGGAAGGCGACGCCGGAGATCCGCGCGGGAAACTGAGCGCCGCTGCGCGCGCCTGGGCAAGCGGGCGTGGCGGACGCCGAGCAAAGGCCGATGACGTGCTGACCCAAGCCGCGACCCTGCCCGACTGGATGACCGAGCGCGCCGCGCGCGAGGTGGTCGAGCTGGCGCCAGACGAAGCCCAGGCATTCGCGCTGTTCGTCGCGCTCGATACGCAATGGCGGCGGCATCCGATGACCGGCACCCGCCTGGGCCTGGACTATGCCGCCATCCCGGTCACCGCCGCCATGCTCGACATCCCGATGTCACCGGCGATGCTGACTGACCTGCGCGCCATGGAAGCCGCCGCGATCGGCGAGATGGCGAAGCGGGAGCGCCGCGCATGACGGACCTGATCGTCGCGGTCCGCCTGAAGGCCGACGGATCGGGCCTGGTCGGCCAGCTCCAGGCATCCAAGGCCGAGCTGGACGGTCTGGCCGGCGCGGAGAAGCGCGCGGCGACCGAGGCCAAAGGGCTATCGACCGCGACCGAGGGCGTGGCAGCCAGCGCCAAGTCGGCCGAGCGCGCGAACGAGGGGCTGCGCCAATCCCAGACGCGCGTGACGGCGGGTGCGGGCGCGCAGCGCGCCGCAGCCCAGCAGCTCGGCTTCCAGCTCCAGGATGTGGCTGTCCAGTATCAGGCGGGCACCGCCGCCGGGGTTATCTTCGCGCAACAGGGCGGGCAAATCATCCAGGCGCTTGGCCTGATGAGCGGCGGTGCCGCCGGCGCGACCGGTCGGTTCGCGGCTTTCGCGCGGTTCATGTCTGGGCCGTGGGGCGCGGCGATCGGCGTCGCGGTGACGCTGGCCGGAGTGTTCGGCCAGAAGCTGTTCGAAGTCGGGGAAGCGGCGAAGGCGGCCGAGCTGGGATCGAGCGGGCTTGCCCAGGCGCAGTCGGTCCTGGGCGATGTGTTCGGGAAGGCGAGCAGCAAGATCGCAGCGCAAAACGAGCTGCTGCGCATCAATGCCCGCCTGACCGCAATCAACCTTCGTGCCGACGCTCTGAAGGAGCGCCAGAATTTCGAGAGCGTCGTTGGCGGCAGGGTTCAAACCTCGCTGAGCGAGCGGGCACTTGGCGCGCTGCAGTATGTAGTTCGTCGGCCGTTCCAGGGACGTGATGCGGCCGTGCGCGCGCTGGATGGCTCGGAAGCGGCGGTGCGCAATGCCCGAAGCCTGCAGGGGCTGTTCGATGGCGTGAACAACGGGTCGATCAGCCGCGAGAGAGCGATCCGGCTCGCCGAGCTCAAAGACTTCACCGGCTTGAACCTCACCAAGGAAGAGGTTCTGAATGCGATTAAGGATGGTGTTTCGGCCGACGCCAAAGACGAGATCGCCAAGCTTACTGACAGCTCGCTCGACAACGGCGCGGTCGATCCGGCGCTGCGCCGCGAAGGGCGCGCGAAAAAGCCCAAGGCAGATCGGTCGGCCGAGCGCGCCGCCAAGGAAGCCGAGCGGCTCGCGGGCTTCGGCGATCGCGCCGCTGACACCATCGCGCGCCTGGGCGATCAGTTCGGCGGGTTGTCGAGCGAGCTGGTCCGCGCCAATGAGGCGAGCCGTGACCTCGACAACCTGATCGCCGAGCTGGAGAAGCGCAAGCCGCCCAACTACCAGCAGCTGGTCGACCAGGCCAAGGCGCTTAAGCCGCTGATCCAGGACAGCCTGGTCCGGCCGTTCCGCGACGCGCTGGTCGAGCAGGAGCGCCAGATCGAGCTGGCGACGCTGGCCGCCCAGGGCCGCGACGCCGAGGCGGCCGATCGCCAGCTGATTTATCAGATCATGCGCGAGATCGGCGTGGAGAGCGAGGACCAGCTCGCGATCGAGCTGGCCAAGCGCGGCGTCACGGCCGACGAGGTGCGCCAGCGGTTCGCGAACCTCGGCGTGATGCGCCAGACGTCGCGCGAGATCGACGTCCAGCGTGAAAAGCAACAAGCCTATCTCGGCCTGATCGACGATGCGCGGGCCGCGACCGAGCAGCTGTTCGCGACGCTGCGCACCGACGGCACCCGCGCGATCGGCGACTATTTCAACAACCTTCTGTCGTCGTTCGACCAGCTGTTCGCCCGCCAGCTCACCGAGAGCCTGTTCGGCGATTTCTTCCGCGACCTGCAGGACCAGGTCACCGGGGCGGACAAGGTCAGTGCAGCGGGCGACCGGATCGCCGACGAGATGGACGATGCCGGCGCGGCCGTTCGCAATTTCGCGACCGTCGTCACCAAGGCGGCCGACCAGATCGCCAGCGGCGGCGCGGCGGCCGATGACGGCGGCGATATCACCGTGGTCGGGCGCAAGCCCGGCGGCGTCGGCAATCCGTTTCTGGCCGGCTTCACCGAGATCACCGACGGGCTGGGCAAGAGCCTGAAGAGCACCTTCACGTCAATCTTTGGCGACAAGGGCATTTTCAGCGACGCCACCCAGAAGGCAGTCGGCAAGGCGTTCGGCGGTGCCCAGGTGGGCGCGACGTTCGGCAATGCGCTGACCGATGCGTTCGGGATCAAGGGAAGCAGCACCGGCGGCGCGATCGGCGGTGCGATCGGCCAGGCGGTCGGGTCGAGCGTGGGCAAGGCGCTGGGGTCGGCCGCCGGGCCGATCGGCGCGATTGCAGGCGGCTTGCTCGGCTCCGTCGTTGGCGGGTTGCTCAAATCGAGCAAGCGCGCCAGCGCCACCGTCACCTCGGTCGATGGTCCCGCCACGGTCACCGGCAACAGCGGGTCGCGCGAGCGCGCGGCCAGCGGCCTGGCGACCAACATCCAGGACGGGTTGCGCCAGGTTGCCGAGCAGCTCGGCGGCGGCCTCGGCAATTTCAACGTGTCGATCGGCGTGCGCAACGATGATTTCCGGGTCGATACGACCGGATCGGGCCGGACCAAGGGACCGACCAAGAGCGAGAGCCGCAACGAGCAGCTTGGCCTGTTCAACTTCCGCGACGACGCTCAGGCGGCGGTCAATTTCGCTATTGCCGATGCGATCAAGGATGGCGCGATCACCGGGTTGTCGGCGGCGGTCAGCAAGGCGCTGCAATCGTCGACCGACCTCAACAAGGCGATCAGCGAAGCGCTGAAGGTGCAGGAGGTCGAGATCCTGGCGGGCGGCCCCGGAGCCGCGATCCGCCAGGAGCTGGCCGAGTTCGACCGCACCGCGAAGGAGCGGCTGCGCATCGCGCGCGACTATGGCCTGGACGTGATCGCGATCGAGCGCGTGAACGCCGAGCAGCGCACCAAGCTGGTCGATGACCTGTTGAAGCAACGGGTCAGTGGGCTGAAGGCGTTCCTGGATGACACGCGGTTCGGCAGCTTGGCCGAAGGATCGCTGATCGACCAGCGCACGACGCTGCAGGCGGAAATCGCGCGGGTGCGCGCCGACGCGGAGGCCGGCGTGGACGGCGCGGCCGACCAGCTCGCGGAATTGAGCCGCCGGCTGCTGGAGGTGTCGCGGGATGCGTTCGGGACGGCGGGCGGCGAGTTCGCGGCCGACCGCAGCAACGCGATCAGCACTGCCGAGGCGATCATCAAGGCCGAGAACGACCGCATCCGCGCCGCCCAGGATGCGACCGGCGCGACCAATGCGAAGCTGGACACCGCCAATGCGCTGGCCAACGAGCAGAACGACCTGCTCGCCCAAATTAATGCCGGCATTGCCCAGCTCGGCACCCTCGGCGGTGGCATCGCAGCTGCGCCCGGCGTCGGCCTGCAGGATTATAGCCGCAGTTTCCTAACCCGTGAGGCGCTGCTGTGAGCCGCGTCTACTATCTGCGCGCCTGGCCACGAAATCCGGCGACTGGTGCTGTCGTCCCCGTGCGCCTGGCCGGCGGCGGACGCACTAAGCCCTATCGCCTGGGCGGCCAGGGCTATCGCGCCGGCATCATGAGCGAGCCGAAATTCTCGGCCCAGTTCGGCTATGAGCAGCGCGGCTTTTCCGGCAGCACCAGCCCGGTGTCGGCCGCGATCGGCTTTGCGCCCGCCCGGCCCGAGCAGCTCCACGAGCTCGCGCAATATTACTGGCCGGACGCGGCGATCGAGATCGATGCCGGCGACGAGGCCGGTGCGCTGGCGCGTGTGCTGACCGGGACGATCGCGCGCGACGAAATCCGCGAAGGCCGCCTGATCCTGACCGCCGCCGACCCGTCGGTCCGCCTCAACAAGCCGCTGACCGACCGGTTCTTCGCCGGCACCGGCGGTATCGAGGGGCCGGCGACGATCACCGGCGCGCTGAAGCGCCGGGCGTTCGGCCGCGTGTTCAACGTCGAGGGTCGCGTGCTCGACCCGGCGAACAATATCTATGAGTTCGCCGATCCGGCGCGTCCGCTGCAGGGCTTTGCCGCCCTGCGTGACAAGGGGCGTGAAGGCCCGATGCAGGTCGTTGCCTGGCAGGGCAGCGCCGATGCGACCTTCGCCACGTTGCAGGGCGTCGTGGTCGAACCGGGTGGCGGTGCGGTCGCCCCGTCGATCGCGTGCGCGAAATGGTGGACCCAGCCGGCGGGGCCGTTGACCGCCGACCTGTTGGGCGAGATCGGCGCGGGCTATGCCGAGGCCGCCGCAGATATCGGCGCGGCAATCCTGGCGAGCGCGGGCGGCCCGGCGCTGGCCGATATCGCCGCCGCACGCCTGCTCCGCCCGGCCGCCGCCGGCATCTACATCGACAGCGACGAGACCGCCGCCCAGGCGCTCGATCGGCTGTTCCTGGGCGTCTCGCTGTTGTGGGTGATCGAGCCGAACAACACCGTGTCGCTGCGTCCCTGGACCTTCGCTCCGGTCGAGACGCTGCGCGGCGAGTATCTGGGCCGGCAACAGACGATCGCGCCGATGAAGGCGCGCCGCCTGGGCTATCGCCGAAATCAGCGCATCCACCAGGATGGCGAAATCTCCGCGATCGTGCCGGCAGGCGAGATCGGCTATGAGGACGGCACGTCGCTGGAGCAGGCGCGCGCCGATCTGCTGGCCCGGATGGACGAGGTCGAGCAGGAGGTTGCCGACGCGATCACCGAGGTGGCGGCGGCCGCGCAGGCGCTGCTGGAGATTTCGGGGGACGGCAAGCTCGACCCGTTCGAAAAGAAGTCGGTCCTGGTCCCGAACGCTCGCCGCCTGCAGGCGATCTATCTGCTGCTGACTGCCCAGGCGGCGGGGATCAGCGACCCCGATGTCACGACGGCCGTGTCGGCGGCCAACTCGACCCGGAACGACTGGGTCGCGATGCTGGGCGCGATCACGCCGCCTTGGGACGACACGAGCCAGAGCTCCAACATCAACAGGACGTTCTACAACGACGTCCTGGCGGCCTATGAGGCCGCGCTCAACGCGTTGACCCAGGCGCTGCGCCGTTTTGCCCAGACGATCGCCTCGGCGGCGCTGACGCGGGCGGAGCGGATTTCGTCCGATGGCTGGATCACCGCCGGCAAGGAAAAGGCCGAGGTCCTCCAGGACTATAACGAGCTGGTCGACCGGTTGAACGCGCTGGTCATCAAGCATGACAATCTGGGCAACCCGGCCAGCGCGACGCCGGCGCGCCAGGCCGCCGGGGCGGCGGTCTATGTCGATCAGCCGGGCAGCCTGGGCGTGCTGCTGTTCAACCTCAACCCGCCCTTAAGCAGCAGCACGACCGACACGGCCGTTGACCCGATCGTCTATCGCAACCGGTGGCAGGTGGCGCTGGCCCGCGTCGCCGAATTCGAAGTGGCGATGCTGGGCCTGGTGCCGGCGACGGTCCAGAATTCGATCAATCAAATCCTGGTGCTGACCGAGGACGGCAAATGGTCGGCCTATGAAAAGCGCACCATCCTCTATCGTGAGAACGCCACGCTGGAGAGCACCTGGTCGCTGCTCGATGCGAAGGCGGCGGGGATCGTCGGCAGCGCGGGGCTGAACACGGTTCGAAACGCGGCGACGACGGCCCGGAACAACTGGCAGAACTTCATCAGCATCCAGCCGACATGGCCCGATCCCAACGTCGATACCCCGATCAACGTCGCCCAGGGCCGGACGCTCCTGGTCGCCTATGAGGTGGCGTTGAACGACCTGGCGGAGGCGTTGCGGGTCTATACCGACACGCGCGTCGATACCCTGCAGCAGCGGGTCGCGGCGATTGACAGCGACGGGGTGATCAGCTCGGGCGAGAAATGGCTCTACGTCCGCGAATGGCGCGCGCTGAACAACAAATATCAGCGTTACGTCGATCGCTATATCGAGCTGGGCTTTCCGGCCGTGGTGCAACCGATCCAGGCGGCGGCCTATAACGCGCTCGGCCCCGACAGCGGCGCGCCCGCCACGTCGTTGGGCGGTCGGCTCGGCGCACTGCCCCCGCCGAGCTGGGACCTGGGCGGCACCGACACGCAGGTGCCCGACCCGGTGGCCCTGCGAACCGCATGGGAGCTGGCGGAGGATGCGGTCGACCGCCTGGGCGCGGCGATGATGGCGCAGCCCAATGCGGACAACACCAGCGCGGTCATCAATGGCGGGTCGGTCAACGGCGCGATCGGCACCGTGGTCAACGCCAACCCCAAGCTGTCGCAGCTCGACGCCAATGGGCGCGGCACGTCGCGGCGCATCAACTCGATGTATACGGTCGGCGGCGCGCAGCAGGTCTATATCCCGACGGTCGGCAATACGCAGGTCGGCGGGACGATCGTTGCCAACGAGCCAGGCTCGCCGATCTGGGCCTATTATGACGGCGGCGGCGGCGGCACGACGATCCAGATCCTGCCCCACAACCTCCTCGATGATGCGGGCACGCTGAGTTTTGGCGGCGGCATCTACTTCGGCTTCGCGTTTCGGACGATCTACTGGATCTATGACGACAGCGGCTACAACAGCGGCAACCCTTCCTATGGGATCACCACGAACGCCAGCTTGCTCAACACGCCCGGCCGACGCCTGGTCGGATCAGTCGTAACGCCGCCCGTGGGGACGCCAGCCGGTGGTGGCGTTTCGGGCGGCGGCGGCGGCGGCGGCGGTATCCGCGAGCGCTATTACGACAATCAGGCGACGGCGATCCCATGATCAGAGGAGCAGACCAATGACCGAAGTTGTTCAGATGACCGCCATGCCGGGCGATAGCGTCACATTGACGCACCTGCCTGATTATCCCGGGCTGCACCCCGCGTGGACGCCAGAGCGGCCCTATTTTGAGCGGGCGTATGAGACCCAGGACGGAGAGGTTATCCGCGTGCGCTATGCCCCGGCCTATCGCGACCCGGGCATGGACGTCAGCATTGCCATTGCGCCGCGCGACATCGCGTTGATGGTCAGCGCATCCTTGGTCGATGAACAAGGCCAGGTTGTGAAGATCAACGGGCGTGGGCTTGTGCGGCCCGCCGAAGGCACCGGGGTTCCGCCGAACGCCAATGTCGAGCTGGAGCCGTTCCTCATTAAAGTGGCCCGCGTTCGTGCCGAGGAGCTGCTGCAGTTCCGCGAGCAGATGGTCAATCTGGCTGTGCTCATCCCGCCGCCGCCGGAGCCTGATCAATGAGCGTCGATGCGGTCACTGCCGCTTATCTCAAGTCCGAGGCGATGTTCGTCACGCGGTCGCCAGGCGCTGCGATCGACTGGGCGGGCAGCGACCGCGTGGGCGAGATCGTGTCGCCGCTCGCGGCCCAGGCGGACGCGCAGGCCGAGGCGGATCGCCAGCTCGCCTTCCTGGCCGCGCCGAGATCGATCGAGCGGATCGAGGTGCCGGGCAACCGCGCCGACCTGCTCGGCCGCGCGGTGACGATCGCGGCCAAGGGCGGCGGCTATGACGCCGGCGTCGCGGTGTTCGTCATCGGGGTCGAGGAGCTGGCCGAGGTGGATCGCACCATCCTCACCGTCCTGCGGCGGCTCGCATGAGCGGGGTGCTGATCGTGCCGCCGGTGCCGATCGCGGCGATCGCCGTCTCGGCGGGCGTGGATGGTGCCAATCTGCTCACCCCCGATCCACGCGAGGTGTGGACGGTCGGCGGTTCCGCGACGGTGGACCTTGACCTGGGCGCGGCGACGGCGATCGACAGCATCTATCTCGGCTATACCGACCTGTCGGCGGCCGCGACCTGGACGATTTCATCGGCAACCGGCATGGGCGTGGGCCTTGTGGTGATCAGCCCGGCCGCGCCGGCCCGCGCGGCCGATGGCGAAGGCTGGCAGCATTGCTTCGTCCGCCTGGCCGCGCCGGTGGTGACCCGATATCTGCGCATCGCGATCGACGCGGCGGGCGCACCGTTCCACGCCGGCGTCGTCGCGACTGGCCTGGCGTTCGAAAAGCATCGCGAGCTGGGCGGCGGGCGCGGCCTGATCGACACGGGCGGGCGCACCGACCTGCCCAGCGGCGGCTTCGGGACCAGCAGCGGGGTTACCAAGGCGAGCTTCAGCTTCAGCTTCGTCGATCTGACCGACGCGGAGACCGCGCGGCTGTGGCGGATCGCCAGGGACTTCGGCACGCGCCGGCCGCTGGTGGTGATCGAGGATGCCGACTTGCCGGCCGAACGAAACGACGCCATCCATTACGGGGTCTTCGCCCGCTTCAGCGACTATGAGCGACGCGAGGCCAACGCCACCCGCTGGCAGCTCAGCCATGTGGAGTGGGTCTGATGCCTCACCGCCAGCGGCTACCCGCCCCGCTTCGCCGCCGCGCGCAAAGCAGCGGCCATGGACGTCTCCTCCAGACCCGCCAGCACCGCGCGCACGAAGGGCTATTATGCCCGCCTCGTCGCGCTGATGGGCGCGGGCACGGCGGCGGCGTTCACCGCCTCTACCCTGAAATGGGAGGGCAATGAGTTGCTCGGCTATCGCGACATCGCCGGCATCGCCACCGCGTGCGGCGGGGTCACCGGGCATGGGATCGAGGTCAACCGCCGCTATTCGCCGGCCGAGTGTGACGAAATGAACGCCCGCGAGGCCGTGCGGCATGTCGAGGGCGTCCTGGCGTGCGCGCCGGCCGCGCAGGGCTATCAGTTGAGGGCCTTTGCCGATCTGGCCTACAATGCCGGCATCGGCGGCTTTTGCGGGTCGAGCGTCCGGCGCAACTTCAATGCGGGCCAGGCCGTCGCCGCGTGTCGGGGGCTGCTCGCGTGGAACAAGGCGACTTTCGACGCAGCGGGGGCAGCCCGGCAGCGTCGCCAGGGGCAGGCCTGCGTGCCTTCCAAGACCCGCCCTGGCAAGTTCCTGTGCACGGTGCGCGGGCTGACCCGTCGGCGCGCCTATTACACCGAAATCTGCCTCACCGGCTTGCTGCCCGATCGCACGCCGGAGAACCTGCCGGCGCGGCTTGAGGGGGTGCTGAAATGATCGGCAAGCTGCGCGCGATCGCCGGGATGACCGGCCTGTTCCGATACGTCTCGATCGCGCTCGGCATCGCCCTGGTCGCGGCCGTGATCTGGGGCTGGAACGAGCGCAGCCTCCATCACTATTTCCGGGGGATCGTCGAGCGCACGATCCTGGTGATCCCCGAGGCCGAGCGGCCGAAGCCGGGCGAGCTGCACATTACGGTCAAGGACATCCTGTCCGATCGTTCGATCGCGCGTGAGGAGAGCCGGCAGCGCGGCGAGCGCATCCAGACGCTGTCGGATGCCAACCGGCAGCTCAAGGATGAGGGCCTCGCCGCCCGGGGCATCGCCGAGCGCAACTGGCAGCTCTACCAGTCGGCCAAGGCGCAGCGTGACCAGGTGATCGCCCGGTCCAAACAGGCCGCCACGCGCACCGAGCGAAAGTCGTGCGAGCAGGAACTCAAGGAGCTTGAGGAGGTGATGGATGCGCTACGCGCTGATGGCTTCTAGCGTGCTGCTGGCGCTCGCCGGCTGCACCAAGGCGGTGACCAAGGAGCGCACCGTCGACCGCGACGTTTATGTGCCCGTGCCGGTAGGTTGCGTGCTCAATCGGCCCGCGTCGGTGACGCCGCTTCGCCAGCTCTATACCGAACCGCAATGGGCCGCGCTGGCACCGGGCGCGCGGGGGCAAGCGCTGCGCGCTCAGGGCAACGAGCGGCTCAATCACGAGCAGGCTCAGGAGGCCGCCCTGAGCGGCTGCAAGGACGCCCCGGCACCGCCCTGACAGGCCCGTTGCAACGATGATTAGGGGACCTGGAAACGCTCTTTGAAATGTTGATTATTCTGCTGCAGCTGGCTCGCTGAGCGAAAGCCAGACCTCCCAGCGCGCGCCGTGCATAATTGCGCGCCCTGCCTCCCACCTCAGCCATAGATCCTCGCCCGCACCCACCAGGCGCGCCGCGTGCCGCTGCGAGAGCCCTCTTGCTATTCGGCTTGATCTTATCTGTTCGGGTGTGGGCGGAGCGGGCGGCTCCGACGGGGCCGTGGGGGTTTCATTCGCTTCATCGTTCCAGCGCCGCCATGCGAACGCTGGCATCGCGGCGACGCCGCTTTCCCACCGCTGCCAAGTGCGCGTCGTCACCCCGGCTCGCCAGGCTGCCTCAGCCTGCGAGAGATCGGCTCGCAGACCAGCCGCTTTGACCTCTTCGGCCGTCGGGCAGCCAGGGGTCTCCGCGTTAAAACGGCGACCTTTTCGAGCGGGCATCTTCACGTCCTTTCGCTGTCGAGAAGGCGACAATAGAACGCGACAACATACCGCTCAACCATTTCAATATCTGTCGCTCATTCTTGTCGTTTGCGAGCGGTTCGCAGCGGGAATTATTGTCGCGCTACAGTCCGACGTCGCCAGACATCATGCGGTCAGCCGAGCCGTTTCGGGAAAGCGGTGCGCGGTCTTGTCCCAGGTCAGCGCCCCGCCGCGCAGCAGCGCGACATAGCTGAACAGCGCGCGTCGGGTCGCGAGCAGCGCGATGATGTTGGCGACGATGGCGCGCGGCAGCGACCATAGCGCCTCCGTCGCGCCATAGGCATGACCGACGAAGCAGGCGCGCAACGCCAGACGCCATGCCAGCAGCACCGCGTTCGCCGCGAGCAGGCTCGACACGACGGGGCCGACGGGCGCGATCGGCCGATCGACCAATGCATGCCCCAGCACCCCGAGCGCCCAGCCGATCAGCCCCAGATAGGCGGCCGCCAGCACCAGCATCGCGACCAGCCCACGACGGTCGCGCATGCGCATCCAGTGGTCGCCCAGTGCCGCCGGTCGCGCCCAGCCGGTGCGGTCCCAGCCGACAAGCGCGATGCCCGTCATCCACCGCGCCTTTTGCCGGACGGCGGCATCGAGCGACCCCGGGAAGAAGGCACGTACGGCGACCAGGTCGGACGCGTCCCTCGCGTTCGTGGTGCGGATGCGCGCGAAGCGCGCCGTGCCGCCCAGCCGGGCGACCGTCAGGCCAAGCTCGTAATCCTCGGTCAGGCTGCCGGCATCGAAGGGCTCGCCGTTCCGCAAAGCGGCGATCCGCGCCAGCATGTCGGTACGGATCGCGCAGCCGACCCCGGCGAACGGCAACGCCGCGCCCAGCGACTGACGCACCGGCAGATGCTTGCCATGGGCGATGGCGAATTCGTCGCAATAATGACCCGAAACCAGCCGCGATCCCTTGTCGACCAGCGGCAGTACCGGCAACTGCACCGCATCGTAGCGCCGGGTCAGCGCGTCGAACACGCGAAGCTCGTCGCGGTGCACGACGTCCTCCGCATCGTGCAGGACGACCGCGTGGACGTGCCGGGATCGGCGGGTGTCGGCCTGCAGCGCGTGCCACAGCGTGTTCAGGCATGCCGCCTTGGTCGTCGGGCCGGGCGTGTCGCCGATCACCAGCCTGACGCGGGCGTCGCGGTCGGCGATCGCACGAACCGCGTCGATCGTTGCCGTATCGTTGGGATAGGTGCCGACATAGATGTCGAAATCGGGATGATCGAACCGGGCGAGCGCGGTCTGCAGCATTGCGCCGATGACCGCCGCCTCGTCCCAGGCGGGCACGAACACCGCCAGACGATGTTCGGGCCCGGGCAACCGTTCAAGGCGCTCGCCGTTCCCGTGCCGGCGATGGCGCAGCGCCTGCCATCCGAACACCAGGTCGACCGCCACGTCGTCGATCCCGCCGACCAGGAAACCGATCGCCGCGAACAACATCAATTCATGATTGAATATGTCGAGCGCGTTCAGCGCGACGTCGCCCCACGCCAACGCAAGTTCCCCCTCTGGTTCCCCGGCGAGGGACTACGCGTTTTGCGCAATCAATTCAAAGCGGAATTGTGGCGCCTGGTCGCAGGCGCGCGCGTTTTCCGGCGGCCGGTGGAACCGAAAAGGTTCGCCAGCGTTGCGGCGACTGGTCCCGTTGACACGGGCACTGGTGCCGTACGCACCGGCCGCGCCGCAGCGTATCCGCGGCGCGGCCCACCTTTTCATTTTCCTTTCGCGCTCAGGCGGAGCGGGTTTGCCGCCCCGCCTGCACGGCCCGGTTACCAGTAGAAGCCGGGAAGGGTGCGCAGCACATAGCCGCGGCGCGTGTCGACCAGCAGCACGTCGTCATAGTGCCGCACCCAGCGATTGTAACGGCCCGGGGGCGGGAGCCGGTAACGGCCGGGATTGCTGATGAAATACCGGTCGCCATAATAGCGCGGCGCGATCCGCGCCCCGGTGCGGAAACGCTGGTAGGCGAACGGTGCCCGCCAGTTGCCGCGCGCATAGACTGTGCGGTTGCGGCCGCGATAATCGCGCCAGTCATTGTCGCCCCAGCGCCGCTCGCGCACGCTTTCGTTCAGGTCGCGGCGGGCTTCACGCACGTCGCGGCGCTCGCGCCGGACGTCGCGCGGCGACCCGAAGCGTTCGGCGCGCCGCAATTCGCGCTGCTCTTCGCGCAGGTCGCGCGCGTCGCGACGGATTTCACCGCGCGACTGGGCGGCCGCCGGCGCGACGACCGTCGGGACCGCCAGCGCGGTGACCAGCGCGGTCAGGATCAGTTTACGCATCTTCTACCTCCATGTTCGCGGGACTCGCTCCCGATGGAGGGGGTTATGCCGATGGCACGCTGAACGGGTGTCGAACGCGTTGGTCAGGAACGCGAAAGGCGCGCGGCGGGTGCGCCGCGTCAGTTCGGCCCGCCGGGCCCGCCGCCGCCGGGGCCCGCGCCCGGCGCGCCGACCGTGCCGATATTGCCGAACAGGTCCTGGAAAAAGCCGCGCCGCCGGCCCAGCGTCGGGGTCGAATCGTCGCTCGGCTGGATCGATGCGACCAGTTCCGCGCCGGTCTTGTCGACCGAGGTGACGTTGCCCGCCTGGTCGAAGGTCAGCTTCAGCGTCGTCTGGGTTTCGGGGCGCGGGCGGTTGAACGCCAGGTTGCGGCTGTCGCGTGCAATATAGTACCAGACGTTGTCCGAAAACTGCCCGGAAAAGCTCGGCGTGCCGAGCGTCTTGAGCACCGAATCCTTGTTGTCGACGCCCGGCTGGACCGAATTGACCAGGTCGGCATCGACGATATAGCCCTGATGGCTGCGCAGCCGGGTGCAGCCGCCCGCCGCCGCGGCAAGGCCGATCAGAGCGATCGAGGCGATCAGGCGTTTGGGAAGCGGTGACATTCGAAACTCTCCAGGGGACGCCGACACACGGCTGACGGGCGTGAAGCCGCATTGCATCATCGGCCACGCCAATCAATATGCGTCCCGGCGTGGCCAGACAAGGCGACGCGGGATGCAAGGGAGTTGACGCGCGATGGGCCTATTCGACCGGTGGCTGGGCAAGCCCCGCGACGTGCCGGCGCTGACGCTTTATCGCGCGGTGGTCGAACGTGCCCGCCAGCCGCACTGGTATCTCGACGGCGGCGTGCCCGACACTGTCGATGGCCGGTTCGACATGATCGCCGCGGTCCTGTCGATGCTGCTGCTTCGGCTGGAGCACGAGCCTGCAGGTGCGGCTCCGGCCGCGCATCTGGCGGAACGGTTCATCGACGACATGGACGGCCAGCTGCGCCAGATCGGCTTTGGCGACATCGTCGTCGGCAAGCAGGTCGGCCGGATGATGGGGATGCTCGGCGGCCGGCTGGGCGCCTATCGCGACGGGCTGGCGGCCGGCCCGGACGGGCTCGACGCGCCGCTTCGCCGCAATCTCTATCGCGGCGAAACGCCGGGCGCGGCACAGGTCGCCCATGTCCGCGACCAGCTCGTCGCATTGCGTGCGCGGCTGGACGACGTGACCGTGGAAACGCTGCTGGCGGGCAGGCTGCCATGACCGCCGCGCCCGAATTCAGCCGCCCGGTGCGGCTCGATCAGGTCGGTGCGGGCGAGAGCACGCTGGCGATTTCAGCCGAGCCCGTCGAGCGCGCGGCGCTGGCGCGGCGGTTCGATCTGATCGCGATCGACCGGCTGGAGGCACAGTTCCGCCTGCGCCGCGACGCCATCGGCATCCTGGCGAGCGGCAGCGTTACCGGCGACGTGGTCCAGGCGTGCGTCGCCACCGGCGCGCCGGTGCCGGACACGATCGACGAGCCGTTCCTGATCCGCTTCCTGCCCGAAACCGAAGCCGGCGACGCCGACGAGATCGAGCTGAGCGACGACGATTGCGACACGGTTTTCTATGCGGGCGGCGCGATCGATCTGGGCGAGGCGGCGGCCGAGACGCTGGCGCTCGCGCTCGACCCCTATCCGCGCGTGCCCGACGCGGATGCCCAGTTGCGCGCGGCGGGCGTGCTGCGCGAGGAAGAGGCCGGCCCCTTCGGTCCGCTTGCGGGGCTGCGCGACAAGCTGGCCGGAAGGCGCGGCGATTAGCGCGCCTGTCGATTGCCGATGCCGCGCGCCAGCATCTCCGCGATCTGGTCGGCGATGAGGTCCGGCGCCTCGGTGTCGCTCCAGACGCCGTAGCGCAGCCCCAGAAAGACGTTCATCCCCATCAGCGCCCAGGCGTGCACCTCCGACACGTCGGCGCGCACTTCGCCGCGTTCCGCTGCGGCGCGCAGCCGGGCGTGGATGCGGTCGGCGGTGTTCGCATAATGCAGCCGAAAGCTTTCGGGATCGACGAATTCGGCCTCGTCGATAATGCGATAGATCTCCTTGTGCGCGCGCACGAAACGGATGAATTCATGCAGGCCCGCCCGCTCGGCTGAAATCTGGTCGGGCGCACCGCGGATCGCGGGGGCGACATGGTCGCGCACCTGGTCCGACATGTCGCGCACCAGCGCCCGGAACACATCGTCCTTTGAATCGAAATAGGTGTAGAAGCTGCCGAGCGCCACGCCCGCGCGGCGCGTGATCGCGCTGATCGACCCTTCGTGAAAACCCTTCTCGCCGAACTCGGCGGCGGCAGCGTCCAGGATGGCGCGCAACGTCCGCTGGCCACGCGCGGTTCGCGGCGCCTTGCCCGCGCTCGCGGGGGATGACGGGATCGCTGGCGCGCGTTCGGTCGCCGACGCGTTCGCATCGGCACCGGCCCGCATCGTCGCGCGCCGCCTTGCCGGTCGTTCAGTCGCCAAACCGCATCATCCCTGTCGCCTTTCACTGCAAAGTTGAAAACCGGTTCACCTTTCATTATAGCCGCCGACATGCGCTTACAAGCCGGGCCAACCGGCGCATCCGTCAGGGAAGGGGATCAGACATGAAAAGCCGCATCGCGTCATTATCATTCGCGCTTTCGCTGGGCACCGCGCTCGCCGCGGCGCTCGCGGCGCCGGCCCAGGCGCAGGAAGCCTCGGCCGATAGGGCTCAGGCCGACGAAACCGCTGCCGGCGACATCATCGTCACCGCACGGCGACGTGAGGAAACGCTGCTCGACGTACCGATCGCGATCACCGCGTTCAGCGGCGATCAGTTGGCCGCTGCCGGCGCGATCGACGTGACCGACCTTGCTCAGGTGACGCCCAACGTGACGCTGGAAGTCTCGCGCGGGACCAACTCGACGCTCAGCGCCTTCATTCGCGGCGTCGGCCAGCAGGACCCGGTCGCCGGGTTCGAAGCCGGCGTCGGCATCTACCTCGACGATGTCTATCTCAACCGCCCCCAGGCGGCGGTGCTCGACATCTATGACGTCGAACGGATCGAGATCCTGCGCGGGCCGCAGGGGACGCTCTATGGCCGCAACACGATCGGCGGCGCGGTCAAATATGTGACCCGCCGGCTGGGCGACGATCCCGAGCTGCGCGTACGTGCCACTTATGGCACCTATGACCAGGCCGATGGCGTGATCTCCGCCAGCGCGCCGATCGGCGACGGCACGTTCAAGATCGGTGGCGCGTTCGCGCGCCTGTCGCGCGGCGGTTTCGGCGACAATCTCACCACCGGTGACGAGAATTACAACAAGGATATCTGGGCGGGCCGCGCGACGCTGCAGTTCGAGCCGAGCGACGCGCTGTTCGTCCGCCTGTCGGGGGATTACACCCGTGACGACAGCAATCCGCGCGGCGGCCATCGCCTGATCCCCGGCATCGCGACCGGTGCCCCGGTGCTGGCCGACGTGTTCGACAGCCGTGGCGGCCTGCGCGATCCGCAACAGAAGGTCGAAGCCTATGGCGGTTCGCTGTTCGTCGAGGCCAGGCCCGCCGAATGGCTGACCTTCCGCTCGATCACCGGCTGGCGTCAGGACGAAAGCGGCACGCCGATCGACTTCGACGCGCTGCCCGCCGTCCAGGTCGACGTGCCCGCGATCTATGAGAACGAACAGTTCAGCCAGGAAGTACAGTTCCTGGTCGATACCGGCCGCTTCAACGGCTTGATCGGGCTTTATTATCTGGATGCCAGCGCGCGCACCGTGTTCGACGTGCGCCTGCCCGGCGGCGTCACCGCGCTGACCTTTGGCGATGTCGAAACCGATACGACGGCGATCTTCGGCGATTTCACCTATGATTTGACCGACCAGTTCAGCCTGTCGGTCGGCGGTCGCTATACCTGGGACACCCGCCAGTCGACGATCCTGCGCCAGACCTTCCTGGGCGGCGGATCGCCCTTCTTCAACGGCGCGGGCACGTTGTTCGCCACCACGTCGAATTTCCGCGGCAGCGCCGATTTCGGCGAGTTCACGCCGCGCGCGTCGATCCAGTTCCAGCCCAACGACAACCACAATTTCTACGCCAGCTATTCGCGCGGCTTCAAGGGCGGCGGCTTCGACCCGCGCGGCCAGTCGACCGCGTGCCGCACGCCGACCGGCGGGGTGTGCAACGCCGCCCAGGTGTTCGATTTCCTGTCGTTCGATCCCGAAACCGTCGACACCTATGAAATCGGCTGGAAGGGCGCGGTGTTCGACCGCCGCCTGACCTTCGCGCTGGCCGCGTTCCGCACCGACTATACAGATGTCCAGGTGCCCGGATCGATCGGCACCGTCGTCAACGGGCAACAGACCTTCATCGGCGTCACCACCAATGCCGGCGGCGCGCGGATCGACGGCATCGAGGGCGAGTTCAATCTGGTCGCGGCGCGCGACTTCGCTGCCGGCGGCGACCGGCTGACGCTGTCGGGCAATTTCGGCTATCTCGACGCGCGCTACACCCAGTTCATCGACGGTCGCGGGATCGACGTGGCGGACCGCCGTTCGTTCCAGAATACCCCCGACTGGACCGCCAGCGGCACGATCGCCTATTCGGTCCCGGTCGGTGACGGGTCAGTCGATTTCGGCACCACCGTCGCCTATCGCGGCGACAGCCAGCAGTTCGAGCTGCGCACGCCGCTGCTCGACCAGCCGGCCTATGCGCTGTGGGACGTCAACATCGCCTGGAACATCAATGATCGCTACACGGTCAGCGTCCATGGCCGCAATCTGACCGACAAGCAGTATATCGTGTCGGGCTATAACTTCCTGCTCCAGAACCCGGACACCGGCGAGTTCGTCCGCAATGCGACGACCGGCAATCTGGTGCCGACGCTGGGCACCGAAGGGGTGCTCACCGCCTATTACGGCAACCCGCGTCAGGTGTTCGCCACCTTCTCCGCCCGTTTTTGAACGATCGGCGCGTGTCCCGGGTCGGATGTCCGTTTGACGGGCGTCCGGCCCATGCCCCATGACGGGACCCGATAAGCAACTGGAGAGGCACAGGTGGAGCAATTGGCCAGCGCGCGGACGGCGAGTCCGGGCTATCGCCGGCTGGTGCTGGCGATGCTGCTGCTCGTCTACACCTTCAACTTTCTCGACCGCCAGATCCTCGGCATCCTTGCCCAGCCGATCAAGGCGGACCTGGGGCTGAGCGACACCCAACTGGGGGCGCTGGGCGGCATTGCCTTTGCGCTCCTCTATTCCACGCTCGCAATTCCGCTGGCGCTGGTCGCCGATCGCACCAGTCGCAGCTGGGTCATCACCATTTCGCTGACCGTGTGGAGCGGGTTCACCGCGCTGTGCGGGCTTGCCACCGGCTTCTGGCAGCTGTTCCTGTTTCGCCTGGGCGTCGGGGTGGGGGAGGCCGGCGGCGTGGCACCTTCCTATGCGATGATCGCCGATTATTTCCCGCCCGCCGAACGTGCCCGCGCGCTGGCGATCTATTCGCTTGGCATCCCGATCGGGCTGGCCGGGGGCGCGCTGCTGGGGGGCTATATCGCCGCGATGGTCGAATGGCGCACGGCGTTCATCGTCGTCGGCTTGCTGGGCGTCGCCATCGCGCCGGTGTTTCGCCTGCTGGTCAAGGAGCCGCCGCGCGGCATGGCCGATGGCGGCACCGCGCCGCAGCTCGCCGCGGCGCCGGTCGGCCAGGTATTCGGCATCCTGGCGCGCAAGCCCAGCTTCTGGCTGATGGCGTTCGCCGCGTCGTTCAGCTCGATCTGCGGCTATGGCCTGGCATTCTGGACGCCGTCGATCCTGATCCGCAGCTTCGGCTTCGACTTGCTCGGCGTCTCGCAGTTCTTCGGCACGGTGCTGCTGGTCGGCGGCACGGCGGGGGTGTTCCTGGGTGGCTGGCTCGCCGATCGGCTGGGGCCGGCGGATCGCGGTGCCTATGCGCGGCTGCCCGCCATCGCCTGGGTCATCACCATCCCCTTCTTTGCCGCCGCGTTGCTGTCGCCTTCGCCGGTGCTGGCCTGGTTCCTGTTCCTGATCCCCAACGGGCTCAACATCCTGTGGCTGGGGCCGGTCAACACTGCGATGCAGAACCTGGTGCCCGCGCACATGCGCGCGACGGCCAGTGCCAGCTTCCTGTTCATCAACAATCTGATCGGGCTTGGGCTAGGATCGTGGATCCTGGGCGCGATGTCGGACGCGATGACCGCGCGATTCGGGGATGAAGCGCTGCGTTATGCTGCGGTCGGCGCGCTCGGCTTCTATGCGGTGGCGGCGACGTTGATGTTCCTGGCGGTCCGCCCGCTCCGGCGCGACTGGATCGCGTGAGCGGTGGATCGCGAAACATCGCGCCAGTTGTAACGGAAATCTCTCGTCACCCCGGCCCTGTGCCGGGGTCCACCAAGCAGCTTGGTGCCTCACAAGCCGATTGAGCGCCCTGCCAAGCCGGTAGCAACGCAGCACCTTACCACCACCGACCAACGTCTGTTGCGCGGTGGACCCCGGCACAAGGCCGGGGTGACGATCAATGTGTGTCGAGGTTCATCGATCCGGTTAAGCGGGCAGGCCGTATTAAACTGACGTCGAAACCTAACGCTCCCGCGTCGCCGCGAACCTGACCTTGGGATAGCGATCCGCGATATAGCCCACTTCCCACGCGGACTTGGCCAGGAATACCGGATTGTCGTCGCGGTCCTTGGCCATCGCGCCGCGGTTGAGGTCGGTGAACGCCTTCAGCTCCGCCGGGTCTTCCGCCGAAATCCAGCGCGCGGTCTCGTAAGGTGCCATTTCAAGCCCCGCCGCCACCTTGTATTCGGCATCGAGCCGGCTCAGCAGCACTTCGAGCTGGAGCTGCCCGACCACGCCGATGATCCAGTTCGACCCGATTTCGGGATAGAAGACCTGCGTCACGCCTTCTTCCGCCATGTCGTCCAGCGCCTTGCGCAACTGCTTGGTCTTGGTCGGATCCTTGAGCGCGACGCGGCGCAGGATTTCGGGCGCGAAATTGGGCAGGCCGGTGAAACGCACGTCGGCGCGCTCGCTCAGCGTATCGCCGACCCGCAGCGTGCCGTGATTGGGAATGCCGATGATGTCGCCGGGATACGCTTCGTCGGCCAGTTCGCGTTCGCGCGCGAAGAACAGGATCGGCGAATGGATCGCGATCGGCTTGCCGTGCCCGGTCGGCGTCAGCTTCATGCCGCGGCGGAAGGTGCCCGAGCACAGCCGCATGAAGGCGATACGGTCGCGGTGATTGGGGTCCATGTTCGCCTGGACCTTGAAGACGAAGCCGGTCACGTCCTCGCGCGCGGGATCGACCGGCGCGGGTTCGGCCGGCTGCGGGCGCGGCGGCGGCGCGTGGCGGGCGATCGCGTCGATCAGCGAATCGACCCCGAACTCCTTGAGCGCCGATCCGAAATAAACCGGCGTCAGGTCGCCGTGGCGATAGGCGGCCGTATCAAAGCTCGCATAGCCGCCCATCGCCAGCTCGGCCTCCTCGCGCAGCCGCGCGACCCCTTCCGCCGACAGCGCGCCGTCGAGCGCGGGATCGTTCAGGCCGGTGAAGCGCGCGACCTTGCCCTGATATTCACGGCTGCCGCCCTCGGGCTGGAGCAGGCGATTGTCGACCAGGTCGTAAATCCCCTCAAACTGCCCGCCCATGCCGGCGGGCCAGGTCATCGGGCATACGTCGAGCGCCAGCATGTCGGCGACTTCGTCGAGCAGCTCGAACGGGTCGCGGCCCTCGCGGTCGACCTTGTTGACGAAGGTGATGATCGGGACGGAACGCAGCCGGCATACTTCGAACAGCTTGCGCGTCTGCGGCTCGATGCCCTTGGCTGCGTCGATCACCATGACGGCGGAATCGACCGCGGTCAGCGTGCGATAGGTGTCCTCGCTGAAATCCTCGTGCCCCGGCGTGTCGAGCAGGTTGAAGGTGATGCCGTCGCGCTCGAAGGTCATCACGCTGGAGGTGACCGAGATGCCCCGCTGCTGCTCGATCTTCATCCAGTCCGACCGCGCGCGCCGCGCCGCGCCGCGTGCCTTGACCTCGCCCGCCAGATGGATCGCGCCGCCGAACAGCAGCAGCTTTTCGGTCAGCGTGGTCTTGCCGGCGTCGGGGTGGGAAATGATCGCGAAGGTGCGGCGTTCAAACGGTTGTGCCATCGCGCGCCCCTAGCCGTGTCGGGGGGGTGGTGTCGAGCGGCCCATCGCTGAATCGCTCCGTCACCCCGGGCTTGACCCGGGGTCCCGCTTCTTCTCGCGCCGGATCAGGCAGCGGGACCCCGGCGCAAGGCCGGGGTGACGATTATCCCGCAGTTACCCGTGAGTCGATGTCACCCCTCCAGCGTCACCTGGATCGCAAATTCCCGCGTCTCGCCCGGTGCGAACCGCAGGATGCCCGGCTTGTCCCAGATATCGCCCGCAAACCCTTGCGGGTCGGCGATGCCGTGCCAGGGTTCGATGCAGACGAAGCGCGCGCCGGGCTTGGTCCAGATGCCCAGCATCGGCAGGTCGGCGAAATCGACGCGCAGCTGCGGCCCCCCGCTCGCCGCGCCGTAGCGGACCGAGCGGCTTGCGAGCGCGCGCCAGATCAGGGCGTCGTGCTCGAACAGATCGTCGCGCAACGTCAGCACGCGATCTTCGATGGGCGTCGGCCGCACCACCGGCCCGATCACGCCGGTTTCGTCCAGGATCTGCGCGAGCGACCCCGGCTCGTCCTGGTCGAACAGGATGCGATGCTCGGCCCGCAGCGCGCCATAGGGCAGCGGCCAGGCAAAGGCGGGGTGGAAGCCGAGGCTGGCCGGCATGTCGCGGTCGTCGCGGTTGGTCACGCGCACCGTCGTCGCCAGCGTCGCGCCATCGATCGCGTGCTCGACCTCAAGTCCGAACGCAAAGGGATAGCTCGCCCGCGTCTCGGCATCGTCGGTCAGGCGCAGGACGACGCGGGTCGCCGCCTGCTCGACCACCGAAAAGGTCCGCCGGCGCACAATGCCGTGCTTCGGCATCGACCAGCTTTGCCCGTCCATCCGCCACTGATCGCCGTTCAGCGCGCCGACGATCGGAAACAGGATCGGCGCTCGCCCGCGCCAGAACGCCGGATCGGCGTCGGTCATCAGCTCGCGACCCTCGGCATCGCGCAGCGACCACAGCTCCGCGCCCACCGGGTTGATCGTCGCCGCCAGGGCGTCACTCGCAATCTCGATCATCACAGGCTCCGTCATCCGCGCAGATGCGCATCGAGTTTGGTGGCGGCGGCGACCACCTTGTCGGCCACTGCCTTCAGCTCGGCATCGGTGAAGCTCTTGTCGCCGGGCTGGAGCGTGACTTCGACGGCTAGGCTCTTGCGCCCGTCCTCGACGCCCGCGCCGGTGAACAGGTCGAACACGCGCGCGTCGGTGATCGCCGCCTTGTCCGCGCCGCGTACCGCCCGCACCAGCGCGTCGGCGGCAAGGTCGGCGGGGGCCAGGAAGGCGAAGTCGCGCGTCACCGCGTGCAGCGCGGGCGGGGCGTAGGGGGCGCGCATGAATCCACTGGCGCGCTTGGCCGGCAGCGCGTCGAGAAACAGCTCGACCACTGCAACGTCGCCCGACAAGTCGAACGCCCTGGCGATCGAGGGATGGACCATCCCGAAGCTGGCGAGCACCGTCTTCGGCCCCAGCCGCAGCGTCGCCGACTGGCCGGGATGATAGGCGGGGCCTGCCTCGCCCATGACCTGCAAATTGCCGACCGGCGCGCCGGCGGCTTCCAGCAGCGCCAGCGCCTCACCCTTGGCGTCGAACGCATCGAACGGCTGCGCCTTGCCGCGCTGCCAGTTGCGCGGCGTGCGCTCGCCCGCCAGCACGACGGTCAGCGTCGGCCGCTCGTCGGGCGCGCCGTCGGCGGTGGCCAGATAGCGGCGGCCCAGCTCGAACAATCGCACGCTGGCCGCGCCGCGCTTCAGGTTGCGTGCCGCCGCCGACAACAGCCCGGGCAGCAGCGAGGGGCGCATGACCTTCATGTCCTCGCTGATCGGATTGGCGAGCGTCCACGCGCCGCCGCCGAACAGCTCGGCCTGCGCGGGCGGAATGAAGCTCCAGTTGATCGCTTCGTTGAGGCCCCTTGTAGCCGCCGTGCGGCGCAGGCGGCGCTCGAGCTTCTGCTCGGGCGTCGCCGTCGGCCGCGCCACGCCGGGCGTGCGTTCGAGCGGAGTCGAGGGCACATGATCGATACCCGCGATCCGCACCACTTCCTCGACCAGGTCGGCTACGCCGTCGATGTCGCGCCGCCAGGTCGGCGGCGTGACCCGCCAGTCGGGTCCGACGTCAAAGCCAAGCCCGGTCAGGATCTCGCGCTGGCGATCGGGCGCGACGTCCAGCCCGCCCAGCGTCAGCGCGCGCGCGGGATCATAGGCGATCACCGGCATGGCGACCGGCGGTTGCCCCGCGCGGGTCACGCCGCTGGCGGTGCCGCCGCACAGGTCGAGCACCAGCCGCGTCGCGATCGCCAGGCCATCCTCCAGGAACGCGGGGTCGACGCCACGCTCGAACCGGCTGCGTGCATCGCTGGTCAGCAACAATTTCTGCCCGGTTCGCGCGATATGCTCGGGGGTGAAATAGGCGCATTCGATCAGCACCTCGGTCGTCGTCTCCGATACGCCGGAGTGCTCGCCGCCCATGATGCCGCCAATGTCGTGGACGGCGCTGTCGTCGGCGATCACCGTCATGCCCGCATCCAGCGTGTAGGTGCGCCCGTTGAGCGCCACCACCTGCTCGCCCGCTTGTGCAGCCCGCGCGACCAGCGCGCCGGTGAGCGTCGCGCGGTCATAGACGTGGAGCGGCCGGCCCAGGTCGAACATGATATAATTGGTGATGTCGACCAGCGCGCTGATCGGCTTCTGCCCGATCGCCTTCAACCGGCGCTGCATCCATTCGGGCGACGCGCCGTTGGTGACCCCGCTGACCGCTTGCGCGAAAAAGGCCGGGCAACCGGCAGGATCGTCGGTGCGGACGTCTGGCCCGGGCCCGGTGCCCGCCACAGGATCTACCGCCAGCGGCTTCAGCGTGCCGAGGCCAGCGGCGGCGAGGTCACGGGCAATGCCGCGCACGCCCATGCAGTCCTGGCGGTTGGGGGTAATCGACAGGTCGATGACCGGATCGTTCAGCCCGGCATAGTCGGGGAAAGCGGTGCCCACCGGGGCGTCGGCGGGCAGCTCGATGATGCCGTCATGCTCCTCGCCCAGCTCCAGCTCGCGGGTCGAGCACATCATGCCGCTCGATTCGACGCCGCGGATCGCCGCGACCTTCAGCGTGATACCGCTGCCCGGCACATGGGCGCCCGGGGGACCGAACACGCCGACCAGCCCCGCACGCGCATTGGGGGCGCCGCATACGACCTGGACGGGACCGTCGCCGGCGTCCACCGTCAGCACCTGCAGCTTGTCGGCCTGGGGATGGCGATCGGCGGTCAGCACGCGCGCCACGCGGAACGAGGACAGCTTCTCGCCCGGATTGTCGACGCCTTCGACCTCCAGCCCGATCCGGGTCAGCGCGACCAGAATGGTGTCGAGATCGGCATCGGTGTCGAGATGCGCGCGCAGCCAGCTGAGCGTGAACTTCATGCAAACTTACCTTCAAGGATCCCGTTCGTGTCGAGCGCAGTCGAGACACGTTGGCTTGGGGCGATACGGTTCTCGACTTCGCTCGAACCGAACGGGCGAACAGATAATTGGGCGGCGATTCGCATCACGCCCCCACGCCGCCGCTCAGCGTCGGCACGTCGAACGCCGAAAACCCGTAATGCTTGAGCCAGCGGAGGTCGCCGTCGAAGAACGCGCGCAGATCGTCCATGGCGTATTTCAGCATCGCCAGCCGGTCGACCCCGGTGCCGAAGGCAAAGCCCTGCCATTCGTCGGGGTCCAGCCCGCACGCGGCGATTACCTTGGGATGGACCATCCCGCTGCCCAGCACTTCCATCCAGCCGCCATCGGCCGCGTCGCCGCTGCCGCCGATCACCCGCTTGCCGTTGACGAGCGTGTAGCCGACATCGACTTCGGCCGAGGGTTCGGTGAACGGGAAATAGCTGGGGCGCAGGCGCAGCACGATGTCGTCGCGCTCGAAAAACGCCTTCAGGAACGTCTCCAGCGTCCATTTCAGGTGGCCGAGCGTGATGCCGCGGTCGATCACCAGCCCCTCGATCTGGTGGAACATCGGTGTGTGCGTTGCGTCGCTGTCGCTGCGATAGACGCGGCCGGGCGCGATGATGCGGATCGGCGGGGTCTGCGACATCATGGTGCGGATCTGGACGGGCGACGTGTGCGTGCGAAGCAGGAAGCGGCGACGTCCGCTTCCCCCCTGCTTCGCACCGGCCGGCGACGCGCCACGCGTGTCGTCCGACGGCGGGCTTTGCCCGTCGTCATCCCCCGGTTGCTCGCAGTAGAACGTATCATGCATCGCCCGCGCCGGATGCGTTTCCGGAATGTTGAGCGCGGTGAAATTGTGCCAGTCGTCCTCGATCTCGGGCCCGGTCGCCACCGCGAAGCCCAGGTCGGCAAAGATTTCGGCAAGTTCGTCCATGACCTGGCTCACCGGATGCACCGATCCTGGGGCCAGGCGGTCGGCGGGCAACGTCATGTCGATCCGCTCGCTTGCCAGTCGGGCATCGAGCGCGGCCTGTTCGAGCATGCTCTTGCGCGCCGCCAGTGCCTCGCTCACCGCCTCGCGCAGCGCATGGATGCGCGGCCCTTCGACCTGGCGCTGCTCGGGGCTCATCGTGCCCAGCGTCTTGAGCAGCCCGGTGACCGCCCCCGCCTTGCCCAGCGCGTGAACGCGGATCGCTTCAAGCGCATCCAGCCCCGCCGCCGCGTCGATCGATGCAAGCAGGTCGGTGCGAAGGTGGTCGAGATCGGTGGTCATCATGATCCAGTCATCGGAAGTCGCGTTGCGACGGGTTCGAAGCCCAGGCCAAGCGCAAGGTCAACCCATTCCGGGTTCGAGCGCTCGACCAGATTGAGTTTCCAGTCACGATTCCATCGCTTGAGCCGCTTCTCGCGCAGAATGGCCTGTTCCATAGTGGCGTGCAGTTCGTACCAGACAAGGTGGTGGACGCTGTATCGCGCCGTGAAGCCGGGTAGCGCGTTGGTCCGGTGCTGGTGCAGTCGTTTCACCAGATCAGACGTGACACCGATATAAAGGGTGCCGCATTTGCCGCTGGCCAGCATGTACACGCAAGGCTGGAAGTTTTCGTGCATTGCGACCCGCCCCATGTCCTGAACTCCAGTATCGTCACCCCCGCGGAGGCGGGGGTCTATAGCGGCACTCGACGGAAATCGAAGTCAAGCGTCTGGCCTATGGATCCCCGCTTTCGCGGGGATGACGAAGCCGAACAAAGGGAGATGACGAGGCTGAACAACGCGTCCTCAGCAAGGCTTCGTCTGGCCAGGACGTAGGAGCAAGACTGGACGTTTTCGTGCTCCCGGACCTCCTATCCCGTCACCCCCGCGAAGGCGGGGGTCCGTACGCGGCGCCCGATGACATTCGCCTCGGCACTTTCCTTATATGGATCCCCGCCTTCGCGGGGATGACGAGACTCTACAAGTGGGATGACAAAGCTGGCTTGGGGGGACGTCGAAGCTGGCTTCGGGAATGACGACTCCGAAGAAGCAGGCGCGGAAACGAAAAGAGGCGCGGATGGCATCCCATCCGCGCCCCGATTTCCGGTCGCACCAGGCCGTGTCAGGCGGCCTGGGGCAGTGCCGCCTTCGCCTGTGCGACGATGGCGCTAAACGCTTCACCTTCGTGCATCGCGATGTCGGCCAGCACCTTGCGGTCGAGTTCGATGCCGGCGAGCTTCAGCCCGTGCATGAACTGCGAATAGGTGAGGCCCTCGGCGCGAACGCCGGCGTTGATGCGCTGGATCCACAGGCCGCGAAAGGCCCGCTTCTTAACCTTGCGGTCGCGATAGGCGTACTGGCCGGCCTTTTCGACGGCCTGGCGCGCGATGCGGATCGTGTTCTTGCGACGGCCATAATAGCCCTTCGCCTGATCCAGAATCCGCTTGTGCTTCGCCTTGGTGGTCGTGCCGCGCTTTACTCGTGCCATGGTTCAGCCCTCCCTCAACGCAAGCCGTACGGTGCCCACTGGCGCACATGCGCCGTGTCGGCATCGGCGAGCACGGAAGTGCCGCGGTTCTGGCGGATATATTTCGCATTGTGCGAGATGAGCCGGTGGCGCTTGCCGGCGACGCCGTGCTTCACCTTGCCGGTGGCGGTGAATTTGAAGCGCTTCTTCACACCGCTCTTGGTCTTCAGCTTGGGCATTTTCGTCTCCTTGTTCGGACGATCTCGAACAGCCATGGCAGCCCACACTGGCCAGGCGGTTCCCTCAATTGATCGCGGAAGCGCACGCCGATAGCCAAGCGGGGTCGCAAATGCAACCGATTCCCCGCGGCGTCAGCGTTCGCTGTCCAGGAACGCCATCTGCTGTGCCGGGTATCGGTCGCCCGCCGCCGATCCGCGCGGGATCGCCGTCTCGATCCGCCCGAGCTGATCGGGGGTCAGCGCCAGTCGGTCGGCGTCCAGCGATTCGGCCAGCCGATCGGGCGTGCGCGCGCCGACCAGCGCCACGATATCCTCGCCCTGCGCCAGCACCCAGGCGATCGCCGACTGCGCCGGCGTTGCGCCCAGTTCCGCCGCGACGGCCGCCAGCGCATCGGCCAGCGCCAGATTGTGCGCCAGTTGCTCGCCCTGGAAACGCGGGCTGACGCCGCGGAAATCGCCGGCCAGGCTGCGGTCCGCCCGCCAGCCGCCGCTCAGCAGGCCGCGCGCCAGCACGCCATAGGCGGTGACGCCGATGCCCAGCTCGCGCGCCTTCGGCAGGATCGCGTCCTCGATCCCGCGCGACATCAGCGAATACTCGATCTGCAGGTCGCTGATCGGGCGTTCGGCGGCGGCGCGCGCCAGCGTCTCGGCACCCATTTCGCTCAGGCCGATATGGCGGACATAGCCCTTGTCGACCATCTCGCCGATCGCACCCACCGTCTCGGCGATCGGCACGTCGGGGTCGAGCCGTGAGGGGCGATAGATGTCGATATAGTCGGTGCCGAGCCGCTGGAGCGAATAAGCGAGCATCGTCTTGGCCGCCCGCGGGCTGGCGTCATAGCCGAGCCAGTTGCCGTCGGGGCCGCGCAGCGCGCCGAACTTGACGCTCAATTGATAACGGTCGCGCGGCACGCCCCTCAGCGCCTCGGCAATCAACAGCTCGTTGTGCCCCATGCCGTAAAAATCGCCGGTGTCGATCAGCGTCACGCCGCGTTCGATCGCGGCATGGAGCGTCGCGATGCTCGCGGCGCGGTCAGCCTCGCCATACATGCCCGACATGCCCATCGCGCCCAGCGAAATGCGGGTTACGTCGGGGCCTTGCTTGCCAAGTTTGCGCAGTTCCATCGTCAGTCTCCTTCGGGGCGATGCGCGCAAGATGGCGGCTGGCATGACCGTCGATAAGACGGCACAATCCGCACGGGCTGTACGGCAGGATGCACAATGGACGATCTCGACATCGCCGATCTGGCGGCGTTCGCACTGGTGAGCGAGCAGCGCAGCTTTCGCGGCGCGGCGGCGCTGCGCGGCGTCTCCGCCTCGACGATGAGCGCGGCGGTACGACGGCTGGAAGCGCGGCTGGGCGTGCGCCTGCTCACCCGCACCACGCGCAGCGTCGCCCCGACCGAGGCCGGGGCCGAGCTGCTGGCCGGGCTGAAGCCGGCGCTGGCGGAGGTCGCGCGGGTGATCGACGGGGTCAACCGCCATCGCGACACGCCGCGCGGATTGCTTCGCCTCAACGTGCCGGGTGTCGTCGCCGATCTGATCCTGCCATCGCTGCTGACCCGCTTTCTTGCCCGTTATCCCGACATCCGGGTCGAGGTGATCGCCGACGACAATTTCGTCGATGTGCTGGGCAGCGGCTTCGACGCGGGCGTGCGCTATGACGAGCGGCTGGAGCAGGACATGATCGCGGTGCCGATCGGGCCGCGAACCGATCGCTATATGGTTGCGGGGTCGCCCGACTATCTGGCGCGCCACGGCGTGCCGCTGCATCCGTCCGATCTCGTCCGGCATCAGGCGGTGCGCTATCGCTTCGCCAGCGGCCGCCTGTCCGAATGGGAATTCGAGCGTGACGGCCAGCTGCTCAAGGTCGAACCGGTGACGCGTTTCGTCGGATCGCGCACGCCGTTGCTCGTCGCAGCGGCGGAGGCGGGGCTGGGGCTGATCGGCACCTTTCAGGGTTATCTCCAGCCCTCGGTCGATGCCGGGCGGCTGGTGCCGGTGCTGGAGGACTGGTCGACGCCGTTTCCGGGGCCGTTTCTTTATTTCGCCGAGCGCCGGCTGATGCCGACGCCGCTCAGGGCATTTGTCGACTTTCTGCGCCGCGAGGCGGCGGGGGCATAAGAGAAGGGCCGGGGATTGCGCCCCGGCCCTTCCTGTTTGGTCCTGGATGGCCGGCATGGCCTTCGCCATGCCGTGGGTCGGAGCGGGTGGCGAGGCCACCCGTCCGCCGTCCGGCCTGACGCAGCTGGGGCTGGACGCAGCCAGCCCCGCGTCAGGCTCAGAAATCCATGCCGCCCATGCCGCCCGGCATCGCCGGCGCCGCCGACTTGTCGTCGGGCAGCTCGGCCACGGTCGCTTCCGTGGTGATGAGCAGGCCAGCGACCGACGCCGCGTTCTGCAGCGCGGTGCGCACCACCTTGGTCGGGTCGATCACGCCGGCCGCCACCAGGTTTTCATAGGTGTCGGTCGCCGCGTTGAAGCCGAACGAGGTGTCATTCTGGTCGAGCAGCTTGCCCGAGACCACCGCGCCGTCATGTCCGGCGTTCGAAGCGATCTGACGCACCAGCGCGGTCAACGACTTGCGAACGATGTCGATGCCGCGGGTCTGGTCTTCATTCTCGCCCTTCAGGCCTTCCAGCGCCTTGGTGGCATAGAGCAGCGCGGTGCCGCCGCCGGGGACGATGCCTTCCTCGACCGCCGCGCGGGTCGCGTGCAGCGCGTCGTCGACGCGATCCTTGCGCTCCTTCACCTCGACTTCGGTCGCACCGCCGACCTTGATGACGGCGACGCCGCCGGCCAGCTTGGCAAGGCGCTCCTGCAGCTTCTCGCGGTCATAGTCGCTGGTGGTGACTTCGATCTGCTGGCGGATCGCTTCGGTGCGGCCCTTGATCGCGTCCGCATCACCCGCGCCATCGACGATGGTGGTGTTGTCCTTGTCGATGGTCACGCGCTTGGCGGTGCCGAGCATGCCGAGCGTCACGTTCTCGAGCTTGATGCCCAGGTCTTCGCTGACGACTTCGCCCTTGGTCAGGACGGCGATGTCTTCCAGCATCGCCTTGCGACGATCGCCGAAGCCCGGCGCCTTGACCGCCGCGACCTTCAGGCCACCGCGCAGCTTGTTGACGACCAGCGTCGCCAGCGCTTCGCCTTCGATGTCCTCGGCGATGATCAGCAGCGGACGGCCCGACTGCACCACTGCTTCGAGGATCGGCAGCATCGCCTGCAGCGACGACAGCTTCTTCTCATGGATCAGGATGTACGGATCGGTGAGTTCGACCGCCATCTTTTCCGGGTTGGTGATGAAATAGGGCGACAGGTAGCCGCGGTCGAACTGCATGCCTTCGACGACGTCGAGCTCGAACTCGAGGCCCTTGGCTTCCTCGACGGTGATGACGCCTTCCTTGCCGACCTTTTCCATGGCTTCGGCGATCTTCTCGCCGACTTCACGGTCGCCATTGGCCGAGATGATGCCGACCTGGGCGATCTCGTTCGAGCCGGAAACGGCCTTCGAACGCGACTTCACGTCTTCGACGACCTTGGTGACGGCGATGTCGATGCCGCGCTTCAGGTCCATCGGGTTCATGCCGGCGGCGACCGACTTCATGCCTTCGCGCACGATCGCCTGGGCGAGCACGGTCGCGGTGGTAGTGCCGTCACCGGCGATGTCGTTGGTCTTCGACGCCACTTCGCGCACCATCTGTGCGCCCATATTCTCGAACTTGTCCTTGAGTTCGATTTCCTTGGCGACGGTCACGCCGTCCTTGGTGATGCGAGGCGCACCGAACGACTTGTCGATCACGACGTTGCGGCCCTTCGGGCCCAGCGTGACCTTGACCGCGTCGGCCAGGATGTCGACGCCCTTCAGAATGCGCTCACGCGCATCGCGCGAGAATTTTACGTCCTTGGCTGCCATGATGGCTACTCCTCAAAAAATCAAAGTTGCGGAAGTTGCGGGGTATGGCCCGGGTTTTCGGCTCAGCCGACGATGCCCAGGATGTCGCTTTCCTTCATGATCAGCAGGTCTTCGCCATTGACCTTGACCTCGGTGCCGGACCACTTGCCGAACAGGATGCGGTCGCCGGCCTTGACGTCGAGCGGGGTCACCTTGCCCTCTTCCGACTTGGCGCCCGAACCGGCGGCGACGACTTCGCCTTCCTGCGGCTTTTCCTTGGCGGTGTCGGGAATGATGATCCCGCCGGCGGTCTTCTCTTCCGCTTCGACGCGGCGGACGAGCACGCGATCGTGCAACGGACGAAAGTTCATGCGAACATTCCTTTCTGAATGTGAAATGCGGGTTTAGCACTCACCACCGGCGAGTGCTAACGAACGGGCATATGTGATCGCCCGCGTGAGTCGTCAAGCCGCGCCGGTGGCTATTTCGTCGGTCGGCGCGGCAAGGTTACCCGGCAGCAGGCCGAGCCGTGCGCGTGCGCGCCAACGCCAGATCAACAATAGCGCGACCGCCAGCAGACCCACTGCGAGACCCGTCCAGACGCCGACCCCTTCCCAGCCCAGGCCAAAGCCCAGCAGGATCGCGGTGCCGAACCCGGCGATCCAGTAGCCCGACGCCGCGATCAGCATCGGCACCCGCGTGTCCTGGAGCCCGCGCAGCACCCCGGCGGCGACCGCCTGTGCGCCATCGGCGAGCTGGAACATCGCCGCGATCGCCAGATACTGGACCGCCAGCGCGATGACGGTCGCGTTCGCGCGATCGCCGGTGTCGATGTAGATGCCGATGATCCACATCGGCGCCAGCCACATCGTGACGGCGGTCAGCGCCATGAAACCGATGCCGAGCGCATAGGCGGCCAGTCCCGCGCGGGCGATCCAGCGCGCATCGCCCGCGCCATAGCCCATGCCCACCCGGATCGTCGCCGCCTGGGCGACGCCGAACGGAACCTGGAAAGCGAAGGCGGCGATGTTGAGCGCGATGGCGTGCGCCGCGACCTCCGCCACGCCGAACAGCCCCATCAGGAAGGCCGCGCCGCCGAACAACGCGCCTTCAAATGTCATCGTCAGCGCGATCGGCAGGCCCAGTCTGACGAGTTCCGCCAGTCGCGACCATTCGCTGCGCCACCACCGCCCGAACAGGCGATAGCGCCGCAATCGGGGATCGGCCGTCAGGATGACGGCATAAGCGAGCATCATCGCGATCGTGGTGATCACGCTGGCGAGCGCCGATCCCTCCAGTCCGAGCGCCGGAAAACCGAGATTGCCGAAGACGAGCGTCCAGTTCGCGAACAGGCTGATCACCAGGCCGAGCATCGCGACGACCATCACCCAGCCCTGGCGCCCCAGCGCCGACGCGGTGATCCGCATCACGCCCGCCGCGGTCGACGGGATGAGCGCGACGAGCAGAATGTCCAGGAACGCGCCCGAACGCCGCGCCACCGCCGGGTCCTGTCCCAGCGCGAGCAGGATGGATTCGCCGAACAGCATCAGCGCGATCATCGGCAGCGCAGCGAGCACCGTCAGCCACAATCCCATCCGGAAGCTGCGCCGCACCTCGCGCACCGCATGGCGGCGCGCGCCGAGTTCGGCGGCGATGATCGGCGCGACCGCGCTGGTCAGTCCGGCAAGTGCAAACGCGATCGTGCCATAGAAATAGACGCCGAGCGTCGCGGCGGCGAATTCGACGGTGCCCAATCGCGCGACAAAGATCACATCGACCGCATAGACCGCAACCTGAAGCAGATTGGCCGCGACCAGCGGCGACGCGAGCCGCAGCAGCGCGGCGAATTCGGCGCGCTGGCTGGCCGGCGGTGCCCCGGTCGGCAAGGTGAGGCTGGCGGCGTGCATGGCCGGCGCGGCGTGACCGAAAGGCGCGCCAAAAGCAACCGATCGCATCAGACACCCCAACGGGCGTATTGCCCCCATATCACACAAGCCGCTATCAGGGGCGGCGAGCACGCGGTTGGGCGGCGCAGGAGATCGAAGACGTGAAATTGGTTCGGGGCGCCTGGAAACTGCTGGTCGGGATCAAGGACGGGCTTGTCCTGTTGTTCATGCTGCTGTTTTTCGGGCTGCTGTTCGCGGCATTGTCGGCCCGCCCCAACCCCGCGGCAATCACCGACGGCGCGCTGGTGATGGACCTGAGCGGTACCGTCGTCGAACAGCCCGACGAGGTCGACCCCTTTGCCGCGCTGGGCGGCGGCGAAGTGCTGACCCAGCACCGGCTGCGCGATCTGGTCCGTGCACTCGACAAGGCGAAGGACGATGGCCGGGTCAAGGCGGTCGTCCTCGACCTCGACCGTTTTCTCGGCGGTTATCCCGCCACGGTCGGCACGCTGGGCGAGGCGATCGGCCGGGTGCGCGCCAGCGGCAAGCCCGTGCTCGCCTTTGCGACCGCCTATTCGGACTCCAGCTATGCGCTCGCCGCGCATGCGAGCGAAATCTGGGTCGATCCATTCGGCGGCGCGCTGTTTGCCGGGCCGGGCGGGTCGCGCCTCTATTACAAGGGGCTGCTCGACCGGCTGGGCGTCAACGCCCATGTCTACCGCGTCGGCACCTACAAGTCGGCGGTCGAGCCCTACGTGCTGAACGAAGCGTCGCCGGCGGCGAAGCAAGCCGACACCGCGCTGTACGGCGCGCTGTTCGGCCAGTGGGTCGAGATGGTGAAGAAGGCCCGGCCGAAGGCCGACCTGGCGCGCTATGTCGCGCAGCCCGACACTGCCGTGCTCGCTGCCGACGGCGATATCGCCAAGGCCAATCTGGCCGCCGGGATCGTCGACCAGCTCGGCGATCGGCTGGCGTTCGGCAAGCGCGTCGCGGCGATCGCGGGCGCATCGACGAAGAAGGGCGCGCTGCCCGGCAGCTATCGCGAGATCCGGCTGAAGAACTGGATCGCCGCCAATCCGGCGCCGACCACGGGCGATGCGATCGGCGTCATCACCATTGCCGGCGAAATCGTCGGGGGCGAGAGCGGGCAGGGCACGGCCGGCGGCGACACCGTCAGCCAGCTGCTGCTCAAGGGGCTCGCCGAAAAGAAGCTCAAGGCATTGGTCGTGCGCGTCGATTCGCCCGGCGGATCGGTGCTCGCGTCCGAACAGATGCGCCAGGCGATCCTGGAGGCCAAGCGTCGCGGCTTGCCGGTCGTCGTGTCGATGGGCGGGCTGGCGGCGAGCGGCGGCTATTGGGTGTCGACGCCCGGCGACGTGATCTTTGCCGAACCCAACACGATCACCGGATCGATCGGGATTTTCGGCGTGCTGCCGACCTTTGAAGGGACGCTCGCCAAGATCGGCGTCAATGCCGACGGCGTGCAGACGACGCCGCTCACCGGCCAGCCCGACGTGCTCGACGGGACCAACGCGACGATCGATCGCATCCTGCAATCCTCGATCGAGCAGGGCTATCGCCGGTTCGTCGGCCTGGTCGCGCAGTCGCGCAAGCTGCCGGTCGAGCGGGTCGATGAAATCGGCCAGGGCCGGGTATGGGATGGCGGCACCGCACGCCAGTTGAAGCTGGTCGACCGCTTCGGCGGCATCGACGACGCGATCGCCGAGGCCGCCCGCCGCGCCAAGCTGGACCCGGCCAAGGTCCACGCGCTCTATCTGGAAAAGGAACCCGGCTGGGAGGCGCAGTTCGCCGAACTGCTCGCCCGCGACGACGACGAGAAGACCGACGAGACCGAAACCGACCTGATGTCGCGGCTGGCCGCCGAACGCCGCGCGGTGTTCGCGCGCGCGCTCGGCGACATGCGCGGCCTGCTCAACGCGCGCGGCGCGGTGCAGGCGCGCTGCCTGGAATGCGCGGCGCTGGCGCCTGCGGTTCCGCGTGCCGAGGACCGGGCGCTGGCGCGCATGATCATCGAAAAGGGCCTGTAATGCTCGACATTCGCGTCGCGACGCCCGCCGATGCCGCGGCGATCGCGGGCATCTACGCCCCGTTCGTGCTGGGCGGACATGTGTCGTTCGAAACCCAGCCGCCCGATGCCGACACGATGCGCCAGCGCATGACGGTGAGCGAGGGCTTCTATCCGTGGCTGGTCGTGACCCATGGCGACGGCGCGGAAAGCAATATCGTGGGCTATGCCTTTGCCTGCCGGTTCCGCGACCGTCCGGCCTATCGCTACATCGTCGAGACGTCGATCTACGTGCTCGGCGACCATCAGAGGCGCGGGGCGGGCCGCATCCTGTTCGACGCGCTGATCGACACGCTGCGCGCGCAGGGCTTTACCCAGGCGGTGGCGGTGCTGTCGCTGCCCAATGATTCGGCGATCACGCTGCACGAATCGGTCGGCTATCGCCGCGCGGGCGTGATCCGCGAAATCGGCTTCAAGCTGGGCCAGTGGATCGATGTCGGCTTCTGGCAGCGCGAACTGAACGACGCGACGATTCCGCCGGTCGAGCCACGGCCGTTTCGCGAGGTCGGGCTGGTCCGCGCCTGATCGACTGGCGTAGGAGAGACGCCGTGCCTCGCGCCCGTCTTATGAGTCACCGCCTGTGTACCGCCGCTGCATGTGTCGGTGCCTTCGGCATCGCCAGCCCGGCCCTGGCGGACGACGACGGCCAGCTGTGGACCACGGTGCTGGCTCAGGGGCCGGTGCGCGGCGACCTGTTTCTGTGGCTGGAGGCTCAGGGGCGGCTGACCGATGATTTTGGCGGCGGCAGCCAGATCATCGTGCGCCCCGGCATCGGCGCCCGGATCGCGCCCGATGCCCATGCGATCGCCGGCTATACCTATATCCGCACCGATCCCGAGGGCGGACGGGTGAGCAACGAGCACCGGTTGTGGCAGCAGATCCAGTTCGCGGCGTTGCGCGGCGCGGACGGATCGGTGCGGCTGTTGTCGCGCAGCCGGCTGGAACAGCGGATGCGGGAAGGCGCGGATCGCACGGGATGGCGGTTTCGCCAGCTAATCCGCGGCCAGATCCCGCTGGCAGCCGGCCGTTCGACCTTTGCGGTCGTGCAGGCGGAGGGCTTCGTCAATCTGAACGCGACCGATTGGGGCGTGCGCGACGGCATCGACCAGCTGCGCGGCTTTGCCGGCGTCAACTTCCCGCTGTCGCCGCGCCTGCGGGTTGAGCCGGGCTATCTCGTCCAGCACGTGTTCCGGCCCGGGCGCGACCGGACCAACCATGTCATCAGCGCGACGTTGCTCGTTCGGCTGTGATCAGCGCTTGCCGCGATAGGCGGGCAGGCGCAGGCGATAGCGGATCGCCGCACCACGCAGGGCGAACCCCGCCAGTGCGGCGACCGGCGCGGCCAGCGCCCCCGGCGCGCCGAGCGCGCTCAGCCCGACGAACAACGCGGACGCAAGCGCGGCGGCGGTCACATAGAGCTCGGGGCGCATCAGGATCGACGGCTGGCCGGCCAGCACGTCGCGGATGATCCCGCCGACGCATGCAGTGATGACCCCCATCAGCATCGCGGGAACCGGCGGTACCCCCATGCCCAGCGATTTCGCTGCGCCGAAGACCGCATAGGCGGCAAGGCCGAAGGCATCGAGCCAGTCGAGCACCTGGCCCGCCCACCAGCGTTCGGGCGTCACCCAGATGAGCAGCGCGACGCCCAGGCAGATCGCGGCAATCGCCGGATCCTGCACCCAGAACACCGGCGCACCGATCAACAGGTCGCGCACCGTGCCGCCGCCGACCCCGGTGACGAGGGCAAAGAAGCTGGCGGTGACCAGGGTCTGCCCCTGGCGCGCGGCGGCCAGCGCGCCGGTGGCGGCGAACATCGCGATCCCAAAGGCGTCGAGCCAGGGCAGGAAGGGCGCGATGGGCAGCTCGGTCGGGGTCATCGCCAGGGCTCTAGCCCGTTTCGCGCAACGCCGAAACGGACGTGCATCGCGTCAACCGTCGATTTACCGGGCGGGCGTATCCGCAACGCATGGCCGCTGACGGGGACTTCCGGTTTCGTCGCAACGGGCGATCGCCGTTGGCGGGCATCGCGCTCGTCGCATCGCTGGGCGCGATCGCATTGACTGCGGCGACCCGCGCGCCGTGGTTCCTCTATTTGCCGATGGTGGCCGCCGCGGCCGAGGCGCTGCGCATGCTGATCGTCAACCCGGTGACGGGGATCGACATCGACGCGGCCGGGCTGGCCCTGATCGACCGCCGAAGCCGGGAGACGATCCGGCTGGCGACAATCGACCATGTGGCGTTGACCCGCTGGACCGACGGCGTCGACGTCACGCTGGTGCTGCGCGATGCGCGCCGGATCGCGGTGTCGAGCCGCCTGCTGCCCGAAAGCGCGGTGCTGCGCCGCGAGCTCGAACGCCGCGGCGTGCCGGTCAGGGCGGACTGATCGGGCGCGGCGCCGCGCGCCGCCGCCGGAACATCAGCGCCGTGCCGAGCAGCGATCCGGCCAACCCCAGCGCGGCAAAACCGATCAGCAGCGGATGGCTCGAATTTTCGCGCCCCTGCAGGTCCATGATGTGCAGGCCCCACATCAGGTCGAACCAGCGCCACTGCGCGCTGCGGACCGCCAGCACCTCGCCGCTGTCCGCGTCGACATAGACATGGATGCCGTCGGCGAAGCGCACCCGCCATGCCGGCCGGGCGCGGCGAAGTTCGAGCGGCGCATCGCTGGCGGCAAAGCGCGTCACGTCCCGGACCAGCGCGGGTGCGCGCAGCGCCGCGATCGCGATCGCGCGCGCGTCGTCGCCAGCGACCCGTTGCAGGACTGTGCCGGTGCGCGGATCGACGGTGCGGAGCCGCCCGTCGGCAAAGCGCATGATCCAGACCGGCCGCCGATCGGCGCGCATGACTAGGTCGACCCGGGACACGTCGCCGCCATTCATCCGCGGCGCGATCGGGCGCAGATCGGCGGGAAGCGCGGGCGGACCGCGGCGCAGATGCGCGCCGCGGACCTCGTCGATCGTTCGCGCGACCATAAACAGTCCGGTCGCGGTCCACAGGATCAGCGGAACGCCCGTCAGCCAGCCGAGCCGGACCAGCGCGCGAGTTGCCGCATGCTCGACCCCCCCCGGCCCGTCCGCCGAGATCAGATGTGGATCGGCTTGCCCGTCACCGCCATCGCCGCTTCCTTCAGCGCCTCCGGATGGGTCGGGTGGGCGTGACACGTGAGCGCGATGTCCTCGGCGGTCGCGCCGAATTCCATCGCCTGGGTCGCCTGGGCGATCATCGTGCCGGCAACGCTGGTGATGATCCACACGCCCAGCACCTTGTCGGTGGCGGCGTCGGCGATCACCTTCACGAAACCGTCGGGCTCGTGATTGGTCTTGGCGCGGCTGTTGCCCGCCATCGGGAACTTGCCGACCTTGATCTCGCCGCGCTCGCGCGCCGCTTCCTCGGTCAGGCCGACGCCTGCGATTTCGGGCATGGTATAGACGACCGAGGGAATGAGGTCGTGGTTCACGATGCCGTGCAGCCCGGCGATGTTCTCGGCGACCGCGATCCCCTCATCCTCCGCCTTGTGCGCAAGCATCGGGCCGGGCACGACATCGCCGATCGCCCAGATGCCGTCGACGGCGGTCTTGAAATGGTGATCGACCTCGACCTGGCCGCGCGCGTTGACGCTCAGCCCGGCCCTCTCGAGCGCCAGGCCATCCGTGTTCGGACGGCGGCCGATCGACACGAGGACATTGTCGGCGGTCAGCGTTTCCGCCGCGCCACCGGCAGCGGGCTCGACGGTCACGGTCGCCTTGCCGTCGTTCACCTCGACCCCGGTCACCTTGGTGCCGGTCTTGAACTCGATGCCCTGTTTCTTGAACAGCTTGAGCGATTCCTTGCGCACGTCGCCGTCGAAGCCGGGCAGGATCTGGTCGAGATATTCGACGACCGTCACCCTGGCACCCAGCCGCTTCCACACGCTGCCCAGCTCGAGCCCGATCACGCCGCCGCCGATGACGACCAGATGTTCGGGCACCTTGGGCAATTCGAGCGCGCCGGTCGAATCGACCACGACCTGCTGGTCGACGGTGACGCCGGGCAGCGGGGTGACGCTGGACCCGGTGGCGATGACGATGTGCTTCGCCGTTACCGTCTGGTCGGCCACCTTCACCGTGTGCGCATCCTCGAATGCGGCGCGGCCCTTGAGCCAGGTGACCTTGTTCTTCTTGAACAGAAATTCGATGCCGCCGGTCAGGCCCTTGACCGCCTCCAGCCGCTGCGCATGCATCGCGTCGAGGTCGAGGCTGACCTTGTCGAACTTCACCCCCAGCTTGGCGAGCTTGCCGCCCGCCGCTTCCTCGAACAGCTCGGAAGCGTGGAGCAGCGCCTTCGACGGAATGCAGCCGACATTCAGGCAGGTGCCGCCCAGCGTCTCCCGCGATTCCGCGCACGCGGTCCTGAGGCCCAGCTGCGCCGCCCGGATCGCCGCGACATAACCGCCGGGGCCTGAGCCGATTACCAGGACGTCATAGTCATACTCAGCCATTTTCAGCTCCATTCGTCGCCCGGAACATGGGGACGGCGCGGGACGATTACAGGTCGATCAGCAGACGGGTCGGATCCTCGATCGCGTTCTTCAGCGCGACCAGGAACGTCACGGCTTCGCGGCCGTCGATCAGGCGATGGTCATAGCTGAGCGCGAGATACATCATCGGGCGCACCACCACCTGGCCGTCGCGGACCACTGGGCGGTCCTCGATGCGGTGGAGGCCCAGCACGGCGCTCTGCGGCGGGTTGATGATCGGGGTCGACATCAGCGATCCGAAGACCCCGCCGTTGGAGATGGTGAAGGTGCCGCCCTTCATCTCCTCCATCTTGAGCGTGCCGTCCTTGGCGCGCTTGCCGAAGTCGCCGATCGTGCGCTCGACCTCGGCGACCGACATCCGGTCGGCATTGCGGATCACCGGCACGACCAGGCCCTGCGGCGCACTGACCGCGACCGAGATGTCGGCATAGTCGTGATAGACGATCTCTTCGCCGTCGATCCGTGCGTTGACGGCGGGAATGTCCTTGAGCGCCTGGCACGCCGCCTTCACGAAAAAGCCCATGAAGCCGAGCCGCACGCCGTGTTTCTTCTCGAACAGATCCTTGTAGCGGCTGCGCGCCTCCATGACCGCGGTCATGTCGACATCGTTGAAGGTGGTGAGCAGCGCGGCGGTGTCCTGCGCATCCTTCAGTCGCTTGGCGACGGTCTGGCGCAGCCGCGTCATGCGCACGCGCTCCTCGCGGCGGTCGCCGGCAGCGGCGGGTGCCGGCGCGGGCGACGGGCTGGGCGCGGGGGCGGGTGCGTCCGCCTTGCCCGACGCGGCGGCAACCACGTCTTCCTTGGTGATCCGGCCGTCCTTGCCGGTGCCCTTCACCGTCGCGGGGTCGACGCCGAATTCGAGCACCGCGCGGCGCACCGACGGTGACAGCGCGGCGGCTTCGACGTCGGGGGCGGGTTGCGCGGGCGCCTGCTGCGCCGGGGCGGCGGGGGCTGGGGTCGGCGTCGGGGCTGGCGCAGGCGCAGGCGCCGCTGCCGGAGCCTGGGTCGCCGCCGCGCCGTCGCCGGCATCGACCATCGCGATCACCGCGCCGACCTGAACCGTATCGCCGGGCTGGACGAGCTGCTGGCCCATCACGCCGGCGACGGGGGCGGGCACCTCGACCGACACTTTGTCGGTCTCCAGGCTGGCGATCGGTTCATCGGCCTTTACCGCCTCGCCCGGCCGCTTCAGCCATTCGCCCAGCGTCGCTTCGGTGATCGATTCGCCCAGCACGGGCACTTTGACTTCGGTTGCCATCTCTTCAGGCCCTTCTTCTCATCTCGTCGCCCCGGCGCAGGCCGGGGCCGCTATCCATTTCGCGCATCGCTGCCAGCGGCCCCGGCCTGCGCGACGACATCGGACTTATCCCTTGCGGGTTCGGCGAATTTCCTCGCGCACATTGTGTCCCAGCGCGTCGGCGATCAGCGCGCCCTGTTCAGCGGTGTGCCGCTTCATCAACCCGGTCGCGGGCGACGCCGCGGGACCCCGGCCGGCATAGCGCGGGCGCATCGGTGCCCTGCCCGCATCGGCCAGCGCCTGCTCGATGAACGGCTCGACGAAGAACCAGTAGCCGTTGTTCTTCGGCTCTTCCTGCGCCCAGACGACTTCCTCGAGCCCCGTCATCCGCTTCAGCCGCACGGTCAGCGGCTCGCCGGGGAAGGGATAGAGCTGTTCGATCCGCACGATCGCCGTGTTCTTGTCGCCCGCGGCATCGCGCGCCTCGATCAGGTCATAGGCGACCTTGCCGCTGCACAGCACCAGCCGCTTGACGTCGGTGTCCGCAGGCGGGGTGGGATCGGACAGGATGCGCATGAAATGCGATTCGCCCAGGAAATCGTCGACCCGCGACACCGCCATCTTGTGCCGCAGCAGCGATTTCGGCGTCATCACCACCAAAGGCTTGCGGAAGTTGCGGTGCATCTGGCGGCGCAGCAGGTGGAAATAATTCGCCGGCGTCGTGCAGTTCGCGACCTGCATATTGTCCTGCGCACACAGCTGCAGAAAGCGTTCGGGCCGTGCCGAAGAATGTTCGGGCCCCTGGCCTTCATAGCCGTGCGGCAGCAGCATCACGAGGCCGTTGGCGCGCAGCCACTTGGCTTCGCCGGCCGCGATGAACTGGTCGATCATGATCTGCGCGCCATTGGCGAAATCGCCGAACTGCGCTTCCCAAAGCACCAGCGTCTTGGGGTCGGCTAGCGCATAGCCATATTCGAAGCCGAGCACGCCATATTCGCTCAAGGGGCTGTCGAGCACCTCGAACCGGCCATGCGGGATTTCGTTGAGCGGCACGAACTTGTGCTCGTCGCCCTGGTCGACCCAGACGGCATGACGGTGGCTGAAGGTGCCGCGCCCCGAATCCTGGCCCGATAGGCGGACGCCATAGCCCTCCGACAGCAGCGACCCGAACGCCAGCGCCTCGCCGGTCGCCCAGTCGAAGCCGCTGCCGCTGGCGAACATCTCCTTCTTGGCATCCAGCACGCGGCCCAGCGTCTTGTGGATCGCCAGCCCCTCGGGCACCTGCGTGAGCGTGCGGCCGAGCGAATCGAGCAACTTGCGGTCGATGCCCGTCGGCACGCTGCGCCGCGCGGTTTCGGGGTCGGCGGGAACGTGCAGCCCCGACCAGCGCCCGGCGAACCAGTCGACCTTGTTGGGCTTGTAGCTCTTGGCGCTTTCGAACTCGCCTTCGAGCAGCGCGGTGAACTGGTCGACCTTGGCGGCGGCGAAATCGGCCGCGATCACGCCCTGTTCGACCAAGCGCCTGCCATAGACTTCGCTGACCGGCGGATGCTGCTTGATCCGGGCGTACATCAGCGGCTGGGTAAAGCTCGGCTCGTCGCCCTCATTATGGCCGAAGCGCCGGTAGCACCACATGTCGATGACGATGTCGCGCTTGAACTTCTGGCGGAACTCGATCGCCATCTTGCAGGCGAAGGTGACCGCTTCGGGGTCGTCACCATTGACGTGGAAGATCGGTGCCTGCACCCCCTTCGCCACGTCCGACGGATAGGGCGACGAGCGCGCGAATTGCGGGCTGGTGGTGAAGCCGATCTGGTTGTTAATGACGAAATGGATGCAGCCGCCGGTATTGTACCCGCGGATGCCCGAAAAACCGAGGCACTCCCACACGATCCCCTGGCCCGCGAACGCCGCGTCGCCATGGATCAGCACCGGCAGCACCTGCTCATGCTCTTCCAGGTCGTCGCGGAAGGTCTGGAGCGCGCGCACCTTGCCGAGCACCACGGGATCGACGGCCTCGAGGTGGCTGGGATTGGCGACCAGCGACATGTGGACGCTGACCCCGTCAAACTCGCGGTCGGTGGAGGTGCCGAGGTGATATTTCACGTCGCCCGACCCGCCGACATCGTCGGGATTGGCCGATCCGCCCGAAAATTCGTGGAAGATCACGCGATACGGCTTGGCCATCACGTTCGCGAGCATGTTGAGCCGGCCGCGATGCGCCATGCCGTACACGATCTCGCGTACGCCCATCGCGCCGCCATATTTGATGATCGATTCCATTGCCGGGATCATCGCTTCGCCGCCGTCGAGGCCGAAGCGCTTGGTGCCGACATATTTCTTGCCGAGGAATTTCTCCCACTGCTCGGCCTCGATCACCTTGGACAGGATCGCCTTCTTGCCCTCGGGCGTGAACTCGATCGCCTTGTCCTTGCCCTCCATGCGCTCCTGGAGGAAGCGGCGCTCCTCGACATCGGCGATGTGCATATATTCCAGGCCGACATTGCCGCAGTAATTGCGGCGCAGCACATCGACCAGTTCGCGCACCGTCGCGGTCTCAAGGCCAAGCGCACCGCCCAGATAGATCGGCCGATCGATCTCGCTGTCGGGAAAGCCGTGATATTCGGTCTTCAGATCCTCGGGCATCTCGTGCTTGGCGAGACCGAGCGGATCGAGATTGGCGGCGAGGTGCCCGCGCACGCGATAGGTGCGGATCAGCATCATCGCACGGATCGAATCGCCGGCCGCGCGCGCGACCTCGTCCGCCGATGGCTTGGGGGCAGAGGCGGTGGGCGCGGGGGCGGCGCCGCTCTTGGCGGGCTTGGCCGCCGGTTCCATCTGGGTCGGGTCGAGGGCTGCGGTCAGCGCGTCGGTATCGGCGAGCGGCCAGCCCTTTCGCTGCCAGCTCGGGCCTTGCATCGCGCCTTCGAGCCCGTCGAACCACGCCTGCCAGCCGGGTTCGACCGAGCCCGGGTCCTGGCGATACTTCGCGTAGAGCGATTCGATGAATGCCGGACTCACCCCGGCGGCCGCGTCGAAATCCTGGCCTTCGTAACCCATGGTCCCATCCTCGCTCCCCTCTCCCCTTGTGGGAGAGGGTTGCGCAGACTTGGCAGCTTGCTGCCTAGTCGAAGCTGGGTGAGGGGGCGGATACCGGGCGCTGCGCCCGGCCAATCTCCCTCATCCAACTCCGCCTAGGTGCCTTGCGGCACCAAGGCTGCGTATCCTTCTCCCCTCAAGGGAGAAGGAAAACTCCTTACCCCTTCAACACCTCGACCAGCGTTTCGCCCAACAGGCTCGGGCTGGGCGATACGCGGATGCCGGCTTCTTCCATCGCCGCGATCTTGTCTTCCGCACCGCCCTGACCGCCCGAGACGATTGCGCCGGCATGGCCCATGCGGCGTCCCGGCGGCGCGGTGCGGCCGGCGATAAAGCCGACCATCGGCTTCTTGCGCCCGCGTTTCGCTTCGTCTTTCAGGAACTGCGCGGCTTCCTCTTCGGCCGATCCGCCGATCTCGCCGATCATGATGATGCTTGTCGTCGCGTCATCGGCCAGGAACAGCTCGAGCACGTCGATGAAGTTGGTGCCGTTGACCGGATCGCCGCCGATTCCGACCGCGGTGGTCTGGCCGAGGCCCGCATTGGTCGTCTGGAACACGGCTTCATAGGTGAGCGTGCCCGAACGCGACACGACGCCGACCGAGCCCTTGGAGAAAATGCTGCCCGGCATGATGCCGATCTTGCACTCGCCGGGCGTCAGCACGCCGGGGCAGTTGGGGCCGATCAGCCGCGACTTGCTGCCCGACAGCGCGCGCTTGACCTTGACCATGTCGAGCACCGGAATGCCCTCGGTAATGCACACGATCAGCGGCACTTCGGCGTCGATCGCCTCCAGGATCGAATCGGCGGCGAACGGCGGCGGCACGTAGATGACGGATGCGGTCGCGCCGGTCTTCTCGACCGCTTCGGCGACGGTGTCGAAATTGGGCAGGCCCAGCTCCTCATGCACCGTGCCGCCCTTGCCCGGCGTTACCCCCCCGACCATCTGCGTGCCGTAATCCAGCGCCGCCTTGGTATGGAAAGTCCCGGTCTTGCCGGTCATCCCCTGGGTGATGACCTTGGTATTCTTGTCGACGAGGATGCTCATTCGGTCTCTCTTTCGTCGTCCCGGCGAAGGCCGGGACCGCTATCCATCTGGCGGCGCAAGGGCATCAAGCGGTCCCGGCCTCCGCCGGGACGACGCGCTTCACACCAGCGACCCGTCGATCGCCTTGCACGCAACCAGCAATTCCTTGACCGCGTCGACGCTGACCTGGAGGTTGGCCTTGGCCTCATCCGACAGGTTGATCTCGATGATCTTCTCGACGCCGCCCGCGCCGATGACGATCGGCACGCCGACATAGAGGTCGTCGACGCCATACTGGCCGGTCAGGTGCGCGGCACCCGGCAACACGCGCTTCTGGTCGAACAGATAGCTTTCAGCCATCGCGATGCCGCTGGTCGCAGGGGCGTAGAAGGCCGAGCCGGTCTTGAGCAGCGCGACGATCTCGCCGCCGCCAGAACGGGTGCGCTGCACGATCGCGTCGATGCGCTCCTTCGTCGAAAAGCCCATCGCGATCAGGTCGCTGACCGGGATGCCGCTGACGGTCGAATATTCGAGCACCGGCACCATCGTGTCGCCATGGCCGCCCAGCACGAAGCTGTTCACGTCCTTGACCGACACCTTGAACTCGTCCGCCAGGAAATGGCTGAAGCGCGCCGAATCGAGCACACCCGCCATGCCGACCACCTTCTGGTGAGGCAGACCGGAAAACTCGCGCAGCGCCCACACCATCGCGTCGAGCGGATTGGTGATGCAGATGACAAAGGCGTCGGGGGCGTTGGCGGCGATCCCTTCGCCGACCGCCTTCATCACCTTCAAATTGATGCCGAGCAGGTCGTCGCGGCTCATCCCCGGCTTGCGGGCGACGCCAGCGGTGACGATGATCACGTCGGCGCCGGCGATGTCCTTATAGTCATTGGTGCCGATGATCGTCGCGTCGAAGCCCTCGACCGGGCCGCACTGGCTCAGGTCCAGCGCCTTGCCCTGCGGCACGCCCTCGACCACGTCGAAAAGCACGATGTCGCCGAGCCCCTTGAGCGCGGCGAGATGCGCGAGCGTGCCCCCGATATTGCCAGCGCCGATCAACGCGATCTTCTTGCGAGCCATACAACCTCCCTCGAAATGGGTCAGCAGGCGGCCCGTCGGGCCGGGAAACGGTGGCGGCTTAGGCCGTTTGACGCGCGCTGACAAGCACGGAGCCTAGCCAAAACAAGGGTTTCTTTGCACATCATTCGCAAGTGCAAGAACGTGTCAGCCCAGCGCGAAACGCGCGGCGCGTGCCACGTGATCCGCCGACGGGCGGCAACCGGTATAGAGAACGAACTGTTCAAGCCCCTGCCGCACCAACACCTCATCGCCGATGATGACCGGCTTGCCCAGGCGGCGTGCCAGACGCACCAGCGGAGTTTCTACCGGAATAGCGACGACGTCGAACAGCATCGTCGCGGCCCGTACTGCCGCTTCGTCGAAGGCAAGCGCGTCGGCCTCCGGCCCGCCCGCCATCCCGATCGGCGTCACGTTGATCAACAATCCGGGTCCGGGCGTCACCGCGCGCGCCCAGCGATACCCCAATCGGTCGGCGAGCGCGCGGCCCGACGCCTCGTCACGGGTCACGATCGTGCCGTTGGCATAGCCATGATCGGCGAGCGCACTCGCCACCGCCTTGCCCATGCCGCCCGACCCGCGCAGCACGAAGTCGATATCCTGCGGCACGCGATGTTCGGTCATCAACGCCGCGACCGCGGTATAGTCGGTATTATAACCGGTCAGCTTTCCGTCCTCATTGACGATGGTGTTGACCGCGCCGATCGCCGCCGCCGACGGGTCGAGCGCGTCGATCAGCGGGATCACCGCCTCCTTGAACGGCATCGAGATCGCGCAGCCCCGCACGCCCAGCGCGCGGATGCCGCCGATCGCGGCCGCGATGTCCGCGGTGGTGAAGGACTTATAGACGAAGTCGAGGCCCAGCGCGTCGTAGAGATGGTTCTGGAACCGCGTCCCGAAATTGCCGGGCCGCGCGGACAGCGACATGCACAATTGGGTATCGCGGTTGATGCTGAGCTTGGACATGGGGGGTGGACTCCGGCCTGCGCTAATCAAGGTGAGGTGCCTCTCCAACCTGCTCCTTCCGTCACCCCGGCCTTGAGCCGGGGTCCCGCTGCCTTATCCCGCGCGAGAAAACGCGGGACCCCGGGTCAAGCCCGGGGTGACGGGGGCAGTGGGGTTGCGCCTCGGTTAGGGATCTCCGGTCAGCCCTTCAGGACAAGCGGGAAGGACGACCAACGCGGCATTGCGCCTAATGATGCCCCAGCGCCAGATACGCTTCCGAACGCATCTCGTTCAACCGGCTGACGGTGCGTTCGAACTCGAAACGGCCGTCGCCTGTCTCATACAGCGCCTCCGGCACCGCATCGGCGGCGGCGATCAGCTTGACCTTGTGTTCGTATAGGGCGTCGATGAGCGTGACGAAGCGCGCGGCTTCGTTACGGTTCTCCGGCCCTAGCCTGGGGATGCCGACGAGGAACACCGTGTGGAAACGCCGCGCGATCGCCAGATAGTCGGCTGCGCCGCGCGCCTCGCCGCACAGCCGCTTGAAGCTGAATACCGCAACACCCTTCAGCGACTTGGGCACGTGCAAAGTCCGCCCGCCGCGCACCGCCAGTTCCTCGGTCGGCACCATCGCGCGATCCTCGACCGGATAGTCGGTCAGCCGGAAGAAGGCGGCCGACATCTCCGCCGTCGCTTCCGGCCCGTTGGGCACCAGCCAGGTGTCGATCCGCCCCAGCCGGTCGCGGCGGTAATCGACCGGGCCGTTGAGCGCGACGACGTCGCAGCGTTCGCGGATCAGGTCGATGAAGGGCAGGAACAGGGGGCGGTTGATCCCGTCCTTGTAAAGCTCGTCCGGCGCGCGGTTGGAGGTTGCGACGACCGTCACCCCGCGCCGGAACATCTCGGTGAACAGCCGCGACAGGATCGCGGCGTCCGCGGGATTGTTGACGATCAGCTCGTCAAAGGCGAGCAGGCGGACATCCTCGCTCATGGCGGCGGCAACCGGCAGGATCGGATCGTCAACCTCCTGCTTGCGCGCATCGTTCAGCCGCTCGTGCACGTCGATCATGAAGTCGTGGAAATGCGCACGGCGCTTCCGACGGATCGCGAGCTGATTGAAGAACAGGTCCATCAGCATCGACTTGCCGCGTCCGACCCCGCCCCACAGATAGACGCCGCGCGGCGGTTCGGGCAGGCGTCCCAGCGCGCGCCACAGGATGCTGCCGCGTTTCGGCACCGCTTCCAGCGCGTCGGCAAGCGCGTCGAGCCGTTCGGCCGCCGCTGCCTGGGTCGCATCGGTGCGCAGCTCCCCGGCAGCGACCAGCCGGCGATATTCGGCGATCACCCGGCTCATCGCGCACTCGGCTTGCGGATCGTGGCGGTGAAGCTTGCGATCGTCTGCGCCGCCTGGACGACCAGACCGCGCATGAACAGCAGCCGCCCGGTCTCGCGAAGCAGCTCGACCTGCGCCTCGACGGGCACATCCATGCGTCCTGCCGCAATGAACTGGGTCGACAGGTCGAGCGTGACTGCCGTGCCCGCGGTCAGCACGCCCAGCGCGCGCCCCGCCCCGAACAGCGCGCAGTCGATGAAGCCGAGCAGCGCGCCGCCGTGCAGATGGTTCGACAGGTTGGAATGCTGGTGCGCCGGCACCATCGCGACCCGCGCGATGCCGTCCTCCACCCTGACACGCAACGGCCCCAGCGTCGCGTTGAAGCGCGTCGTGTCGCTCAGCGTCCAGCGTTTCCAGCCCGGCCAGTCGGGATCGTCGTGATAGTGGAACGCGGGCCCGTCCGCGTCGGGGCGCATCGTCACGCGATCAGAGCACGCGGTCCATTTCCAGCTTCTTGATCTCGGCGATCGCCTTGGCCGGGTTCAGCCCCTTGGGGCAGACATTGGCGCAGTTCATGATCGTGTGGCAGCGATAGAGCCGGAACGGATCCTCGAGCTGGTCGAGCCGCTCGCCCGTCGTCTCGTCGCGGCTGTCGGCGAGCCAGCGATAGGCCTGAAGCAGGATCGCGGGGCCCAGGAACTTGTCGCTGTTCCACCAGTAGCTGGGGCAGCTGGTCGAGCAGCAGGCGCACAGGATGCACTCGTAGAGGCCGTCGAGCTTGGCGCGGTCCTCGGGCGACTGGAAGCGCTCCTTGCCCGAGGGCGGCGGCGTCACCGTTTCCAGCCACGGCTTGATCGACGCATATTGCGCGTAGAAATGGGTGAAGTCAGGGACGAGGTCCTTGATCACGTCCATGTGGGGCAGCGGCGTGATGCGGATGTCGCCCTTGATGTCCTCGATCGCGGTCGTGCAAGCCAGGCCGTTCTTGCCGTCGATGTTCATCGAGCACGAGCCGCAAATCCCCTCGCGGCACGAGCGGCGGAAGGTGAGCGAAGGGTCCTGCTCCGCCTTGATCTTGATGATCGCATCCAGGACCATCGGGCCGGTATCGTCCAGGTCGAGCTCGAATGTGTCGTAGCGCGGATTCTCGCCCGCATCGGGATCATAGCGATAGACCTTGAAGCGCTTCACCCGCTTGGCACCAGCGGGCGCCTTGTGAACCTTGCCGTTGTTCCGGATCTTGCTGTTCTTGGGCAGGGTGAATTCGGCCATGGCGATGCACTACTCCTTCGCCTCGCGATGTGGCGCTTTTGTGCGCTGCGATCAAGTTCGGAACGGCGGATATCGCAGTCGCGCGCGGCCCGCAAACGGAACAAGGGCCATATTGCTGCGGCGTGATCGCATCGACCTATCAGCTCAACGGTCGCGCGCGTCATCCGCTCCTGCTTGGTGACCCTGTCTTTGGAACGCTTCGCCCCAGTCGCGCAGACTGACCAGCACGGGTTCGAGCGTGCGGCCGAAATCGGTCAGCTCATATTCGACGCGCGGCGGCACTTCGGGATAGACGATCCGGCGAATGATGCCGTCGGCTTCCAGCTCGCGCAGCTGGAGCGTGATCATCCGCGGCGTCGCATTGGGGGTCAGCCGGCACAGCGCGTTGAAGCGCAAGCGGCCCGACAGCAGGTGGAACACCAGTACCGGCTTCCACACCCCGCCCATCACGCTCATCGTCGCTTCGACCGCGCAGCCGGTCTTGGTCGCGCGCCGGCGCGGACCCCTGATACTATCATCCATGTACGTACATGTTGTTTTTGTACGTACTGCAATCAAGCGCGACGAGCGATTAGTTGGCGTGCTCCACCACAAAAGGAGCTTGACCATGCGTGCATATCGACTTGACCCAGCCGGCGGGGCCATCAAGCTGAGCGATGAGGCCGATCCGGTACCGGGGGCCGGCGAAGTCCTGATCGACCTGAAAGCGGCGACGCTCAACTATCGCGACCTGATCGTCCGCGACGGGCGCTATGGCGGCGAGCAACGCGCCGACCTGATTCCCTTGTCCGACGGCGCGGGTGTCATCGCCGCAGTGGGCGATCGCGTGGCCGCGGACCGGATCGGCCAACGCGTCGCGATCGGCTTCATGCCGCACTGGACGGAAGGGCCGTTCAGCGCCGCCAAGCAGGCCAGCGCGCTGGGCGGCGGCGTTGTCGATGGCGTGCTCGCCGAACGGATCGTCGTGCCGGCAAGCGCCGTCGCGGTCCTGCCCGACGACTGGTCGTTCGTCGAAGGGGCGGCTTACCCTTGCGCGGGCGTTACCGCCTGGGCCTGCCTGTTCGGCGGCGGCGGCATTCGGCCGGGCGACTGGGTGCTGGTCGAGGGGACGGGTGGCGTTTCCACCTTCGCGCTGCAATTCGCCAAGCGGGTGGGCGCGCGGGTGATCGTGACCTCCAGCAGCGACGACAAGCTCGGCCATGCCCGCGCGCTGGGTGCGGACGCGACGATCAACTATCGCGAAACACCGGATTGGGGCGCGGTGGCGGCGCGGATCGCGGGCGGTGCGGGCGTCGACCATGTCGTCGAGGTCGGCGGGCCGGGCACGCTCAACCAGGCGCTGGCGGCGGTGCGGCCGGGCGGCGAAGTCGCATTGGTCGGCGTGCTGACCGGCTTTGCCGGTGAGGTGAACACCGGCGCGATCCTGATGAACGCGATCAACCTGCGCGGCGTCTATGTCGGGTCCGTCGCCGACTTGTCGACCGCGCTTGCATCCGGCGTCCGCCCGGTCATCGACGAGGTGTTCGCCTTTGACCACGCAGAAGCTGCGTTCGATCGGCTGCGCAGCGGCAGCCATCGCGGCAAGGTGGCGATCCGCATCGCCGATTGAGCGCTGGCAATAGCCGGAGCACGCCGTCCTTGCGCAAAGCGTTCACCTCCCGGTGTCGGGCGCGTCGCAATCGGTTGAATGATCGTGCGGCGCGCCCATAGTCGTTCCGGGCCGGCAACCGATCAGGGTTGCCGTGCCGGATCACATGGGAGCGGCAAGATGGCGGACCTTTCGGGCAAGCGGGCGATCGTGACGGGCGGTTCGCGCGGCATTGGTGCGGCGATCGCAAAGCGGCTGGCCGCCGACGGTGCCGACGTCGTCATCACCTATGCCGGCAATCACGACGCGGCCCAGCAGGTCGCCGCCGCGATCACGGGCGCGGGCCGGCGCACCGAGGCGATCCAGGCCGACGCGGCCGATGTCGCCGCGGTCGAGGCGGCGGTCGTGCGCGCCGTCGACACGCTGGGGGGACTCGACATCCTGGTCCACAATGCCGGCGTGTTCGGGCTGGGCACGATCGACAGCGACACGATCGAGAATTACCGCCGCCAGTTCGGTGTCAATGTCGACGGGGTGTTCGCCGGCACCCGCGCCGCGATCGGCCATATGACGGACGGCGGCCGCATCCTCGTGATCGGCAGCGTCAATGCGCACACCGTGCCCGTACCGGGGGCCGCGGTCTACAGCGCGACCAAGGCCGCCGTCGCCGGAATGGTGCGTGGCTGGGCGCGCGACCTGGGTCCGCGAAACATCTTGGTCAACGCGATCCAGCCCGGTCCGATCGATACCGACATGAACCCGGCCGATGGCGATTTCGCCGCGATGCTGGCCCAGCACGTCGCGCTCGGGCGTTATGGCCGGGCGGAGGAAGTGGCCGCGCTGGCCGCATTCCTCGCCAGTGACGAGGCGAGCTACATCACCGGGACGACGATCGACATCGACGGCGGATTTTCGGTCTGACGTCGCCGCGCCGGCAGGCGGCGCCGGGGTTCAGATGACGTCGAGCACGAGGCCGAGATCGCGTGCCTCTTCGGCTTCGATATACCAGTTTTCGGGCGCGCGGCGGCGCAACTCCTCGAAATCGATCCGCGTGCCGGCGACGAGATCGCGAAACCCCTCCTCCTCGATGCGGATCGAATGCTCGATTTCGTGGAGGCTCGCCTTCAGGCTGGCGACACAGGTGCGCAGCGGGCCATTGACGTCGATCTGCTTCGCCAGGATGCGCTCATGCACCATGATCCGCGTGCCGCGCGTCAGGAAGCGGCGGTCGGCGGGAAAGGCCGACATGAAGGTCGCGCCGGCCGAATAGACCGCGACCTTGCCGAGAAACAGCGCTTCACGGCCCTGATATTCGTGCAGCAGCCTCACTTCGTCGCCCATCAGCCGCGCGACTTCGGGGTCACCGCCCAGCGTCGACAGCGCGATGACCAGCGGCCCGCCGGCGGGGGCGGCGGCGACCTGTTCGCGGAACTGCGCGTACATGGCGTGATCGACCGGCCCCGCCAGCGCGACATGCGGCCGGGCGAGCAGCGGATAGCGGTGGATGGTGGCGTCGGCTTCGGTGTTGTCGGTCATGGCCCCCCAAGCGCGCGACGACGGCCAAGGTTCCGCGTGCGCAACAATTGCGAGGGTCGCTGCGGGTTGTCGCCGCTCAGCGCGGGTCCCTGGCGCGCGCCTCGCGCTGGAGCGCGACCAGCGCGCCGATGTCGGTCGGTCGCCCGACCGGGGCGCTGGCCGTGGTCGGCACGGCATCGTCGATCGCGGCGAGCCAGCGGTGCGCGGCGGCACCGATGCTCACCTGGGGCCGCGACGGGGTCAGCGTCGCTTCGGTTTCCCACACGGCCACCTGGTTGCGCGCCTCGGTAAAGGCCGCCTCGATCGGCTGGGCTTTCCGCAGCGCGCGATTGACGAAGGCGTCGCCGAAAAACGTCCAGTCGTTCTCGGCGAAGCAGCCGAAGGACGACCGGTCGGTCGCCGCGGCGGTGACGATCACGCTGTCGTCGCTCGCCAGCGGGCCGATGAACACCCCCGAATAGCAGGCATTGACGATCAGCAGCCGCCGTGTGAAGCCAAGTTCGCCCAGCATCGCGCGCAGCTTCATCGGCGAAATCCCGCCATAGCCGCTGTCGCCGTCGTGATAAACGATGCCGAACGGCCCGCCATGGCTGGTGGTGAACAGGACCAGCACGTCCTCGCGCACATCCATGCGCTCGGCGACCGCGGCGAGCGCGGCACCAAGCGCCTGGGGCGATCCGATCGGCAATTCGCTCGCGCGTGTGCCGTCCGAACCGGCGAGCACCAGCGTGCGGCGATCAGCCCCGTAGCGGCGGGCGAGCACGCGTGCGGCCTCGCGCGCCTCACGCCCGAAGACGGGGTCGCTGTCGAGCGCCACCGACAGCACATAGGTGTCGAGCACGCCCGGGCGCTGCGGCTCGAGCTGCCCAAGTGCTGCGGCCAGCCGGCGATGTTCGGCCAGCGCGTCGCGCGCGCCGCGATCCCGCTCGACCTGCATTCCGGCATCGGCAAAGGCGGCGACCGCCCCGTCGCCGGCGCGATAGAGGAAATCGGGCGGCGGCGCGCGATGCTGGACGGGGACAAAGGCGGCCTGTTGCGCGTCGGCGGCGGTCATCAGCGCCATCATCGCCAGCACCGCCGCGCGCCCGCCCTGCCACCTGTTCCGCACGTCCGCGCGTCTCCCCTTGATCCCGCAGCGCACGATGGCGCGGCGACGCGGCCGCGTCCAGTGGTCGCGGGTCACGCCATCAGGCGATAGGCGCGCTCGGGCCGGATCGTCTCGCGGTTGCCGATCCGCGCGTCTTCCTCGCCCGCAAGCACCGCGGCGACGTCGGCGGCGACCGACGCGCTGCGGACGTGATAGCTGTGCATGACCAGACGGTCGGCCATGCCTGCGACCTTGCTCGCGTCGACGATCTTCACCTTGGCGGGCAGCAGGTCGAGCATCCGCGGGCCATCCGACCCCAGCCGGTCGGGATTGGCCTTGGTCTTGTCCGACACCAGCAGCGCACGATCGAAACGGTTGTGATAGAGGGTGATGCGCCGCGACAGGCTGGGCAGCATGCGCAGCTTGTCGTCGCGCTCGAACGCGTCGTCATCCTCGTCGGCGGCGATCATCAGCACCTGGTCGAACAGCCGCACCATGCGCGTCGGCTGCTTGGCATGCAGCGCCTGGATGCCCTGGCGCAGCACATAGTTGCCCATTGAATGCGCCAGGATGTGGAGGTTGCGCAGGCAATAATCGTCCGCCGGCAGCTCGCAGACATAATCGAGCAGCTTGAGATAGGTGCGTGCCAGCGCCGGGCCGGAGGCGCGGGCATCCTCGCGGTCGCTGTAATAGGACATGAAGGGCACCGCTTCGCCGTCGGACGGCCAGCTGAACACCATGATGTTGACGTCCTGCGGCAGCGTCACCGCGATCCGCGCGCCATCGGCCAGCGCCTCCAGAAAAGTGACGTTGAAGCCGTGGATGTAAACCAGCGTGTCGACCCGGCCCTTGGCCATCCGGCCGTGCAGCGCATCCATCAGCTGCGCACTGCCCGTTTTGGTAAAGCCGCCCGCGGGCGCGCCCGCCATCGTTTCGTCGAACACGGTGATGCCGGTCATCACCGGCCCGTCGTCACCCGCGCGGAACGTCGCGCGACCAAAGCGCAGTGCGGCGACGCCATCCGGATTGAACCGGCCGCCGAACACTGCCCGCTTGTTGTCGGACAGGTGATTGCGATTGGTCGCGAAATAGACGTTGATCTCGGCCATCGGACGTCTTCCTGCGCCGGGTAGTGCGCGCTTTTGGGGGTGTGTTTCTATACCAAAATGGTATATCAAGAGCCATGTTCGAATTCGATCCGGCGAAGAGCGCGGCGAACAGAGCCAAGCATGGGATCGATTTTGAGGAAGCGCAGGCGATCTGGCTGGACGCATCGGCCAAGCGGCTCAGATCTGCCGTGCCGACAGATGAGGAGCGCTGGCTGGTGATCGGCCGGATCGGCACGCGGCTGTGGACGGCGATCATGACCTACCGGAACGGCAAGGTTCGCATCATCTCGGCCCGGCGCGCGCGCGATTATGAGGAAGAGCTATATGGACGTGGCACGCAAGAAGATTAGCGCCGAAGAGCTGGACCGGCTGTTCGATGAGGGTGCCGACATGCGCCCCTATTTCAATTTCGACAACGCCGAGGCGCTTCACGGTCCGACCAAGCGGGTGAATGTCGATTTTCCCGCCTTGATGGTGTTGCGGCTGGATCGCGAAGCAAAGAAGCGCGGCGTCACGCGACAGGCGCTCATCAAGATGTGGCTGGCGGATAGGTTGGAGGCGACGGGTTAGCCCACTCGCTTTCGCCAATCCACGCGACTGCGAAGGTTAACCGTCGGCCCTTAATACACCCGCTTCTTCGGCTGGATGTACTCGATCTCGTCGGTCAGCGTATAGTCGTGGACCGGGCGATAGTCGATTTCGGTCGTGCCGCCCTTGCCGCCCCAGCCGTCGAAGGTGGCGACGGTGTGCTTCATCCAGTTGGCGTCGTCGCGCTCCGGATAATCCTCGTTCACGTGCGCGCCGCGCGATTCCTTGCGGTTGAGCGCGGAACGGATCGTCACCATCGCCTGGCCCATCAGATTGTCGAGCTCGAGCGTCTCGACCAGGTCGGTGTTCCAGATCAGCGATTTGTCGACGACGCGGACGTCCTGCATCCCCTGATAGAGCGCGGTCATCGCCGCAATCCCCTCATTGAGCAGTTCGTCGTTGCGGAACACGGCGGCGTGGCGCTGCATCGTCTTCTGCATGTCGGTGCGCAGCTTCGCGGTGGCGGTGCTGCCGCTCGCATTGCGGAAATGGTCGAGCCGCCCGATCGCGAGTTCGGCCGAATCCTTGGGCAGCGGGTTGTGCGCCGTACCGGGCTTCAGCGTTTCCTTGATCCGCAGGCCCGTCGCGCGGCCGAACACCACCAGGTCGATCAGCGAGTTGGAGCCCAGCCGGTTGGCCCCGTGCACCGAAACGCACGCCGCTTCGCCCACCGCATACAGGCCGGGGACAACCGCGTCGGGGTTGCCGTCGCGGATATGCACGACTTCGCCATGATAATTGGTCGGGATGCCGCCCATATTATAGTGGACGGTCGGCACCACCGGCAGCGGCTGGCGGGTCAGGTCGACGCCGGCGAAGATCTTGCCGGTCTCGGTGATCCCGGGCAGCCGTTCGGCCAGCACCTTGGGGTCGATATGGTTGAGGTGGAGATAGATGTGGTCGGCTTCCTTGCCGACGCCGCGGCCTTCGCGGATCTCCATCGCCATCGACCGCGACACGACGTCGCGCGACGCAAGGTCCTTGGCCGAAGGGGCATAGCGTTCCATGAACCGCTCGCCCTCGCTATTGGTCAGGTAGCCGCCCTCGCCGCGCGCGCCTTCGGTGATCAGCACGCCCGCGCCATAGATGCCGGTCGGGTGGAACTGCACGAACTCCATGTCCTGCAGCGGCAGGCCGGCGCGCAGCACCATCGCATTGCCGTCGCCGGTGCAGGTGTGCGCCGACGTCGCCGACTGATAGACGCGGCCATAGCCGCCGGTCGCCAGCACGACGGCATGCGAACGAAAACGGTGGATCGAGCCGTCCTCCATGCAGAGCGCGACGACGCCCCGGCACGCGCCGTTTTCCATGATCAGGTCGAGCGCGAAATACTCGATGAAGAAGTCGGCGTCGTACTTCAGGCTCTGCTGATACAGCGTATGCAGCATCGCATGGCCGGTGCGGTCGGCGGCTGCACAGGTGCGCTGCGCCGGCGGGCCAGCACCCATATTCTGCATCATGCCGCCGAACGGGCGCTGATAGATCTTGCCCTCGTCGGTGCGGCTGAACGGCAGCCCGGCATGTTCCAGCTCATAGACCGCCGCCGGGGCCTCGCGGCAAAGATATTCGATCGCGTCCTGGTCGCCCAGCCAGTCCGATCCCTTGACGGTATCGTACATGTGCCAGGTCCAGTGGTCGGGACCCATATTGCCCAGGCTGGCGGCGATCCCGCCCTGCGCCGCGACGGTGTGGCTGCGCGTCGGAAAAACCTTGGTGATGCACGCGGTCTTCAGCCCCGCCTCGGCGATGCCCATCGTCGCGCGCAGCCCGGCGCCGCCCGCGCCGACGACGACGGCGTCATAGCTGTGGTCGATGATCTTGTACGCGTCGGTCATGCCGTGGCGGCTCCGCTAAAGGCGATTTTCAGGATGGCGAAGGCGGCGATCGCCCAGCCGAGCAGCGCGGCGCCGTTGAGCAGGACGAGCAGCACGACGCGGCTCTCCTCGCGCTGATAATCCTCGATCAGCACCTGAAGCCCCAGACGCGCATGATAGAACAGGCTGCTGACCAGCAGGATCAGCGGCACCGCGACCCAAGCGGATGCCATCCAGGTGACCAGGGTCTGATGGTCATAGGCCGGCAGCCGCGCGATCGAGACGAGGAACCACGCCATCAGCGCCAGGTTCGACCCCGCGGTCAGCCGCTGATGCCACCAGTGATGCGTGCCCTCGTTCGCGGGGCCGAGGCCGCGGACCCGGCCGATGCTCGTTCCGTTACCCATCTTATTTCCCCACCGTCAGCCAGGCCCAGAAGGCCAGGGTCGCGACGATCGAAAAGACCATGGTCGAAATCGCGCCGCGCTTGTTGCCCTTGAGTTCGTAGCCAGCGCCCGTGTCGAGCACGAAGTGACGGATGCCCGACGCCGTGTGCTGAAAGAAGGACAGGGTCAATCCGATCCCGAAGACATAGCCGACGATGTTGAGCGCGCCCGATTTGACCGTGAACAGGTCGACGAACGCGGCGTAGCTGTCAGGCCCGCCGGCAAGTGCCGCCAGCCACCAGGTGATCAGACCCAGTCCGACCAGCGCCATCCCGTCGCCGGTGGCGCGGTGGAGGATCGAGACCAGCATGTGCGGGCCCCATTTCCAGATGCCGAGATGGGGGGAAAGCGGGCGGGTCGACGTTTTTGCGGTGGCCAAGGTGCATCCTTTCGCTGCGGTCTAATTAGTCGCGGTGCAGCATGATGCAAGCTGGTTCGACGGCACCCGGGACTAACCCGGCCTTAACCATTCACCACCTATCTCTGGCCGGGCGAATGTCGTGCGTGACCCCGCAGTGAGAATGAGGACCGGTCGTGACAAGTGGCTCAAATTCAATCGCTTCCGCCCCGAGCAACCGGTTCGCTGCGTCGATCGACCTGTCGTCCCGCCTGCGCGTCTTCGATTTCGACAGCCAGATGACCGAGGCCAGCCGCACCGTGTGGCAGGTTTTGGAGCCGGAAATCCGGGGGATCGCGGAGGCCTATTGGCACCAGTGGCTGCGCTGTTTCGCCGACCAGCGCGATTGGGCACCGCACGAAACCGAAAAAATGATCGACCTGGGCGTCGAATTCCTGCGCAACCGCTTTCTCAACGTCCGCGCGATGGGGTGGGTCGAATCGATCGAGCGATCGGTCGCGGCGGCCTATACGTCCGGCGTCCCGCCGATGGCGCTGCTGTCGATGATCAACGCCAGCGACCGCGCCGCACTCGAAGTGCTGATGCGGCGCGTCGATCGCGGCGATCAGGGATTGCCCGGCATGATCGACACGCTGATGCGCCTCTCCGCGCTGGAAAGCGACATCACCGTCGCGCTGTACAATTGCTATCGCGAGCATTCCGCCGCGCAGGCGCGCGACGCGCTCGCCGCACAGTTCCGCAACGATATCGGGCAAACGGTCGAGCGGGCGTCGCGCGAGGGCGATGCGCTTCGCCGCCAGGCAGAGCATACGTCGGTGTCGGCGCGCGGGATGCTGGGCAAGGCGTCCGAAGTGGCGGCCGCCGCCGAACAGTCTGCCGTGGCGATGCGCGAGGCCGCGCAGACCGCTGCCGGGCTGATCCGCGCGATCGAGGACGCGCGCTCCGAAGTCGAGGCCGCCGCCGATATCGCGACGCGCGCCTCGAGCCAGGCGGGCAATGCGGTCGGAATGTCGGCCGCGCTGTCCGACCATGCGAAGTCGATCGAATCGATCCTGGGTCTGATCCGCGACATTGCCGGCCAGACCAACCTGCTTGCGCTCAACGCGACGATCGAGGCGGCGCGCGCGGGCGATGCCGGGCGCGGTTTCGCGGTCGTCGCGCAGGAAGTGAAGAGCCTGGCCAACCAGACGGCGCGCGCGACCGACGACATTGCCGCCAAGATCGCGACGATCCAGCAGGCGACCCAGTCGACGGTCGAAACCAACGCGTCGATCCGCGACACGGTGGCCGAGGTTCAGGAAAGCGCGATCCGCATCCGGCGCGCGATGGAAGTGCAGGCGCAGACCGTCACCGCGATCACCGCGGCAGTCGATGAAACCGCGCTCGCCGCCGATTCGATGTCGACCACGATCGCGGCGATTCGCGAGGATACCGAAAGCGTCGCCTCGGAGATCGAACAGGTCGGCCGCGGATTCGAGGCGCTCGACAACGAAATCGGGTCATTGAAGGCAGGCGCCGGCGAGTTCGTCGCAAAGGTCGCCGCATAAGGGAGCGGACAGGATGGCGCAGATACGACATGCGGACGTCGGCGGATGGGGCGGCGACACCCGCGCCGCACGCGAACGTATCCGCTCGTTCGATTGGGATGACGGTATCCGCGAAGGCTGTGCAATCATCACCGAAACGGTTTCGGACGCGGACTGGACCCAACTGGCTACCGCGTTCTGGGCCTATTTCGGCTCGATCATGAAAAACGCGGGCAAGGACCTCAATCTCGATCAGCGCCAGCTGCAGGTCCGGATCGCCGGTAGCGCGGGCTTTGCGAAACTGAAGTTCAGTAACCCCTATGACGAGGCATGGATGGAGATCGCGTTCCGCAACGCGATCGACACGCACCAGGCCGGCGTCCCGCTGCAGCTGCTGTTCGCGGCCATGTCGCTGGCGCATAGCGAGACATTCAAGCTGATCGAGAGTCGCATCGGTCACGATCCGGCGCGGCTGCGTTCCGCCGGCGATGCGCTGATGCGCCTGGTGCTGGTGGAGGCCGACCTGATCGCTTCGCGGCTGGGCGAAAGCGACGCGGCACTTGCCAACGCCGAACGCTTCGCGCGCGCGCAGGCGTTCCGCAACGATATCGCCGAATCGATCGAAGGCGTCACCACGCTGGGCTCCGGCATCCGGGTCCAGGCGCACGAGGCCTCGGTTTCGGCGCGGGGCATGGTCAGCAAGACGTCGGAAGTCGCCGTTGCCGCCGAACAGTCCGCCGTGGCGATGCGCGAGGCCGCGCAGACTGCCGCCGGGCTGATCCGCGCGATCGAGGACGCGCGTATCGAGGTCGAGGCCGCCGCCGACATCGCGACGCGCGCGTCGGGCCAGGCGGGCGTGGCGGTGAGCATTTCGGACACGCTGTCGGTCCATGCGAAGTCGATCGAATCGATCCTGGGTCTCATCCGCGACATCGCCGGCCAGACCAATCTGCTCGCGCTCAACGCGACGATCGAGGCGGCGCGCGCCGGCGATGCCGGACGCGGCTTCGCCGTCGTGGCTCAGGAAGTGAAGAGCCTGGCGAGCCAGACCGCGCGGGCGACCGACGACATCGCCGCCCAGATCGCCGCGATCCAGGACGCGACCCAGTCGACCGTCAACATCAACGCGTCGATCCGCGACATCGTCGGCGAGGTGCAGGACAGCGCCAATCGCATCCGCAGCGTCATGGAATTGCAGGCCCGCACCGTCACCGCGATCACCGCCGCGGTCGATGAAACCGCGCTCGCGGCCGATTCGATGTCGCAGACGATCAGCGCGATCCGCGAGGACACCGACCGGGTATCGAGCGAACTCGAATCGCTCGAGCGCGATTCGACCGACGTCGATGAGCGCCTGAACTCGCTGCAGCGCGCGGCCGAGAACTTCTCCGCCGCGGTCGCCGCCGCCTGAGCGGGCTTTCGCGCCGCGGTGCCGCGGGCTAAGCCCCGCGGCATGAGCCTCAAGATTCTCGTCACTGGCACCAGTCGCGGCATCGGTTCCGCGATCCTCGCAGCGCTGGACCGCGCCGGCGCGACCGTGGTCGGACACGGCACCGCGAGCGGCATCGCCGCCGACCTGGCCGACCCGGCCGCCCCCCGCGACCTGTGGGCGCGTGCCATCGACGCGCTCGGCGGCGACATCGATGTGTTGGTCAACAACGCCGGCGTGTTCGAAGCCGCGGCGATCGACCTCGACCATGACGACTGGGTGGCGGGGTGGGAACGCACGATGCGGATCAACCTGACCGCGTCGGCCGAGCTGTGCCGGCTGGCGGTGCGGCACTGGCAGGCGCGCGGGCGGGGCGGGCGGATCGTCAACATCGCCAGCCGCGCCGCCTATCGCGGCGACAGCCCGGCGCACTGGCATTATGCGGCGTCGAAAGCGGGGATGGTGGCGATGACCAAGTCGATCGCGCGCGCCTATTCGGGCGAGGGCATCCTTGCCTTCGCCATCTGCCCCGGCTTCACGATGACGGGGATGGCCGAGGAGTATCTGGCCAGCCGCGGCGGCGACAAATTGCTCGCCGATATCCCGCTCGGCCGCGTCGCGACCCCCGACGAAATTGCCGCGATCGCGCGCTTCTGTGCGCTCGACGCGCCCGAGTCGATGACCGGCGCGGTGCTCGACGCCAACGGGGCGAGCTATGTCCGTTAGGGGGCTGCTGGCGGGTCTGGCGCTCGCCGGCTGCGCGCCTGCGGACGCGCCCGTTTCTCCGCCCGCGCCCGCACAGGCGGCAAGCCCCTTTACCGGCGCCGCGCTCGCGGCCGCGTGCCGGGATCGCGATGGCTGGAGCGACCCGGCCCCGCCGGCGCGCGTCCACGCCAATGTCTATCTGGTCGGGACGTGCGGCATCGTCGCGCTGCTCGTCACCTCCGACGCCGGCCATGTCCTGATCGACGGGGCAACCGATCGCGCCGCCGTCGGCATCGCCGACAATATCGCGCGTCTGGGCTTCCGCCCCGGCGACGTGCGCATCCTGTTGAACGGCCATGAGCATAACGACCATGCCGGCGGGCTTGCCGAGCTGCGCCGGCTGACCGGGGCGCAGCTGCGGGTGCGCGCGCCCGCGCGTGCCGCGATCGAAACCGGGCGCGCTCAGCCGGGCGACCCGCAGCTCGGCCTCAACGATCCCTTTCCCGGCACGCCGGTCGACGGCACGATCGCTGACGGCGATGTCGTCCGGGTCGGCCCGATCGCGCTGACCGCGCACGCGACGCCGGGGCATACGCCGGGATCGACGAGCTGGTCGTGGCGCAGCTGCGACGGTGCGCGTTGCCTCGACTTCGTCTATGCCGACAGCCTGACCGCCTACGCCGCCGACGATTACCGGTATTCGGACCATCCGGAGGTGGTCGCCGCGTTCCGTGCCGCGATCGACCGTGTCGCCGGGCTGCCGTGCGACGTGCTGATCACCCCGCATCCGAGCGCAAGCGACCTCTACCCCCGGCTGGCGGGAAGCGCGCCGCTCGTCGATCGCGGCGCATGCGCCCGCTATGCCGACGCTGCGCGCCAGCGGCTCGCGGCGCGACTGGCGACCGAGGCGCAGGCGCGCGCGCGATGAGCTGGAAGCTCACTTTGGGATGTACGCGCGCGGAGGCGGAGGCGATCGATCTGGAGGCGGTGGCGCTGATCGACCCGGTGCCCGTGCTGATGACCAGCGAGCGCGTCGTCGACGATCCCATGGCGTGGCAGATCGACGCCTATTTCGAGACCAGGCCCGGCCGCACCGCGATCGCGGCGGTCCGCGCGCTCGCCCCAAGCTCGGCCACGGCGCCCCCGGCGCTGGAGCGGGTCGAGGAGACCGACTGGGTGACGCTGAGCCAGGCGGGGATCGAACCGGTCCATACCGGGCGATTCTATGTCCACACCGAAACCAATCGCGGCACCGTCCCGCCGGGTGCGGTCGCGTTGCGCATCGACGCCGGCCTCGCCTTCGGCACCGGCGGGCATGCGACGACCGCGGGGTGCCTGGCCGAGCTCGACCGACTCAAACGCCGGGGCTGCGTGTTCCGCAACATCGTCGATGTCGGCACCGGGACGGGCCTGCTCGCCTTTGCCGCGCGGCATTTGTGGCCGGCGGCCTATGTCGCGGCGTCGGACATCGATCCCGTTTCGATCGGCGTGGTGCGCGACAATGCCGCGATCAACCGCGTGCCGCTGGGAAGCGAGCGCGGGCGGATCGCGCTCGCCGTCGCGCCGGGGATCGACCATGCCATGCTGGTGGCGCGTGCGCCCTATGATCTGATCATCGCCAATATCCTGGCGGGTCCGCTGATCGACCTTGCGCCAGCGCTGGCGGCCGCGCTGGCGCCCGGCGGGACGCTGATCCTCGCCGGGTTGCTCGATGCGCAGGCCGGTGCGGTGGCGCACGCCTATCGCCGCCAGGGGCTGCGGCTGGCGGCACGGCGCGGCGATGGCGACTGGCCGGTGCTGCGACTGGTCAAGCGCCCGCGCCACGGCTGGCGCGCCGCGACCCGGCTGGGGCCGGCGGTGCCGAGCGAAGCGCCGGGCTATGGGAGCTGGTGAGCGGGCGGATCGGGTTACGTAAGCAGTTCAATTTACCCGACACCCATGCCTCGTGCCGGGGTGTCGGCCGAATCTGCCCGATGGCATTGGCCCGCCCTTGACGCGCGTTCATTCCGCCGCGCGGGCCAGCGCATATTCCTGGGTCCCGCGGGTGATGACGCGGTCTTCGGCCAGGATGTCGGCGATGGCGATGTCGGGCAGGGTGGCGAGTTCGGCATAGAGCGGCGCGAAATCGGTCTCGACCGTCACGCGGAGCAATTCGTCGAAGCTTGGGATGACGAAGTAATTCTGCTGGAAATCGTCGATCCGATAGTCGGTGCGCATCACCCGCTTCAGGTCGAAGCCGATGCGGTTGGGGCTCGGATCCTCCAGCGCGAAGCGGCTTTCCGACGCGCTCGACACGATACCCGCGCCATAGATGCGCAGGGCACCCGCCTCCTCAATCAGTCCGAATTCGACCGTGTACCAGTATAGCCGCGCCAGCTGTTTCAGCGACCCGTATTCCAGCGCGCGCAGGCCGCCGCGCCCATAGGCCGCCATATAGTCGGCGAACACCGGATCGGCGAGCATCGGCACATGGCCGAACACGTCGTGGAACACGTCGGGTTCCTGGAGATAGTCGAGCTGGTCGGCGCGGCGGATGAAGTTGCCCGCGACAAAACGGCGGTTGGCGAGGTGATCGAAAAACACGTCATCGGGGACGAGCCCGGGCACCGCCACCACCTGCCACCCGGTCAGGTCCATCAACCGCGCGGACAGTTCGGCGAAATCCGGGATGCCCGGACGCGACAGGCGCAGCACGTCGATGCCGCGCAGGAACGCGTCGGACGCACGGCCCGGCAACAGCGCCGATTGGCGTTCGAACAGCGTGTCCCACACGCCATGTTCGGCGTCGCTGAAACGATCCCAGTCCTGCGGGATCGTCCAGTCGGCGGCCGCGCCCGGCGGCGGCGCGGCAAAGACGTGTGTATCGCTGGCCATGCGAACGGGATAGCATGGCCGGGAATGAAACGAAATCGGACGATGTTGCGCGGACTGGCGCGCGGGTTCGGCCTGATCGCGCTGCTGCCGCTCGCCTATCTGATCGCCGCGCTGGGCGGATCGATCCTGCCCGCCAATGCCGGGTGGCGCGCGCCCGCGACCGGGGTGCGCATCTTCATCGAGGACAATGGCGTGCACACCGGCATCGCGGTGCCGAAGGCCGCGCTAGGCCCCGAATGGCGCGTGATCCTGGCGGGCCAGGGGGTGCGCGATCGCCGTCATCTCGCCCATCCCTGGCTGGCGATCGGCTGGGGCGACCGCGCCTTCTATATCGACACGCCGACCTGGCGCGATCTCAGCCCCGCAACCGCGCTCGCGGCGCTGGTCGGCAGCGACCGCACCGTGCTCCATGTCGAACATATCGCCGCGCCGGTCGCGGGGCGTTCGGTGCGTGCGGTCACGTTGCGGCCGGCCGAGTTCGCCCGCTTGCAGGCGGCGCTGCGCGACCAGTTCGCGCCGGGCGCGGCGGCATCGGGCTATGCGGGCCATGACGTGTTCCACCCGGCGCGCGGCCATTATGACGCGATCCGCACCTGCAACGCCTGGACGGCCGGAATGCTGCGCAGGGCGGGCGTGCGCGTCGGCCGCTGGACGCCGCTTTCCTTCGGGGTGATGTGGTGGTTCTAGGGCCGCCGCCGCTGCGCCTCCTGGCGGGCGAGCTGCCGCGCGCGGCGGGACAGATGGCACGGCTGCCCTTTGCCTGGCGCGACCTGAAGCGCGTGCCCCCGGGCGACGGGCGTCCGGTGCTGATCCTGCCCGGCCTGTTCAATTCCGATCGGTCGAATGTGGCCTTGCGGCGCTATCTGTGCGCGATCGGCTATGATGCGCGCGGGTGGGGGCTGGGGCGCAACCTTGGCCAGCGCACGATCGGCGCGCAGGGTGACCGCTTGTTCGCGCGCGTTGCCGACGTCCACCGTGAAACCGGCCGGCCGGTGACCCTGATCGGCGTCTCGCTCGGCGGGATCATGGCGCGGATCGTCGCGCATCGGCATCCGGACGAGGTGCGCGGCGTGGTGACGATCAGCGCGCCCTTCGCTGGCCCGCCGACCGCGACCAATGTCTGGCGCGCCTATGAAATGCTGTCGGGGGCACGGATCGATGATCCGGCGGTCCGTGCGTTCGGCGAACAGGCCGCGCGGGTGCCGCCGGTGCCGACGCTGGCGATCTGGAGCGCGCGCGACGGCCTGGTCAACGGCGCCATCTGCCACGATCCCGCCCAGCCGCACGCCGAAATCGCGAGCAGCCATATCTGGGTCCAGTTCAACCCGGCGACGCTGCGCGCGGTCGCGCGCGGGCTGGCGGCGCTGTAACGGCCCGCAGTCGTTCAGCGCCCCGCGTCAGTCGGCGAGGCTCTTGCTCGCCTGCTCGATCATGTCCTTGCTCAGCCCCGGCGTCGCCAGGATGCGCGCCAGTTCCGCGCGCATCAGCTGCGCGCGCGCAGGATCGAAGCGCCGCCACCGGCCGAGTGGGGGCAGCAGCTTGGCCGCGGTCTGGGGATTGAGCTTGTCGAGCGCGAGCAGCTGGTCGGCGACGAAGCGATAGCCGCGCCCGTCGGCCGCATGGAAGGCGCGCTGATTGACCCCGAACGCGCCGACCAGTGCGCGGGCGCGATTGGGGTTGGCCAGCGTGAAATCGCGGTGGCGGGCAAGTTCGAGCACCAGGTCGAGCGTGTCGTCGCGCGTCGACAGCGCCTGGGTCGAGAACCATTTGTCGAGCACCAGCGCATTGTCGCGATAGCGCTGGTAGAAGATGTCGAGCGCGGCGACGCGCTTGTCCGACAGGCTGCTCGCCAGCGTGGTCAGCGCGCCCTGGCGGTCGGTCATGTTGTCCGCCTGCTCGAACTGCACAAAGGCCAGGCTGGCGGCGTCGGGCGCGCCCGCGGCACTGATATAGCCGAGCGCCACCGAGCGCAGCCGCCGTGCGCCCTTCGCCGCGGGCGAATATTCGAAGCGATCGGCGCGCGTTGCGGCATAGGCGTCGCGCCACTGGCCCTCGAGCTGGCGACCGATATCGCGCCGCAACGCCTCGCGCGCGCGAAAGATCGCATCGGGATCGACCACCTCCAGCTGATCGCCGATAAAGCTGTCCGACGGCAGCAGCACCGCCTCCGCGATGAAGGCCGGATCGAGCGCGGGGTCGGCCAGCGTCTTGGCGATCGCGTCGATCACCGGCTGATGCCCGGCCTGGCCGCGCGTCACCGCCGCGACCAGCGTGTCGAGCATCAGCTGCTGCATCGCTTCATAGCGGGCGAACGGATCGTCGTCGTGCGCGGACAGGAACACGAGGTCGTCGGCGGTGCGATTGGTCTCGACGATGATCGGCGCGGAAAAACCGCGATTGATCGACAGCACCGGCGGCTCGCCGACGTCGTCGAAGGCGAGATCGAGCGTGGCTTCGTCCATCAGCACCAGCTGCTCGTCGGCCAGCGTCGCGCCGCTCCGGGCCCCGAACAGCTTCAGCCGGAGCGGCAGCAGCATGGGTTGCTTGACCGGCTGGCCCGGTGTCGGCGGCACCGTCTGTTCAAGCGTCAACGTCGCGCGCCGGGCGTCGGGATCATGCGCGATCCGTGCCTTCAGCCGCGGGGTCCCGGCCTGCGAATACCACAGGCGAAAGCGGCTCAGGTCGATGCCGCTCGCTTCCTCCATGCAGGCGACGAAATCCTCGCACGTCGCGGCGGTGCCGTCGAAACGGTCGAAATACAGGTCGGTGGCGGCACGGAATTTCTCCGGTCCCAGGATGGTCGCCATCATCCGGATGACTTCCGCGCCCTTGCCATAGATCGTCGCGGTGTAGAAATTCGAGATCTCGATATAGGATTCCGGGCGCACTGGATGGGCGAGCGGCCCGGCATCCTCGGGAAACTGCGCCGCGCGCAACGATCGGACATCCTCGATCCGCTTGACCGCGGCCGAACCCTGGTCGGCGGAAAAGCTCTGGTCGCGAAAGACGGTGAAGCCTTCCTTGAGGCTGAGCTGGAACCAGTCGCGGCAGGTGACCCGGTTGCCCGACCAGTTGTGGAAATATTCGTGCGCGACCACCGCCGACACCGCGTCATAATCGTAATCGGTCGCGGTGTCGGGATCGGCGAGGATGTAGCGGCTGTTGAAGATATTCAGCCCCTTGTTCTCCATCGCCCCGAAATTGAAGTCGTCGACCGCGACGATGTTGAACACGTCCAAGTCGTATTCGCGGCCATAGACGCGCTCGTCCCACGCCATCGCAGTCCTGAGCGCGTGGAGCGCGTGATCGGTCTTGCCCAGGTCCTTTTCGCGCACCCAGATGGCGAGCTGGACCTCGCGCCCGCGCATTGTCGTGAACGTCGCCCGGTTGGCGGCAAGGTCGCCGGCGACCATCGCGAACAGATAGCTCGGCTTGGGGAAGGGGTCGTTCCATTCGGCGAAGTGGCGACCGTCGGGCAGGTCGCCCGCCGCGACCGGATCGCCATTGGCGAGCAGGATCGGGTAGCGGCGCTTGTCGGCTTCCATCCGCACGCGGTAGCGGCTGAGCACGTCGGGCCGATCGGGGAAGAAGGTGATGCGGCGGAACCCCTCGGCCTCGCATTGCGTGCACAGGATGCCGCCCGAGGCATAGAGGCCCATCAGCTGGGTGTTGCGCCCCGGGGCCAGTTCGACACGGGTTTCGACGACGTGCGCCGCGCCCGGCAGGCGGATGGTCAGCTGAGTCGCGTCCAGCGTCCACGCCGCCGCGTCGCACGCGACGCCGTCGACCGCGATCGCAAGCGGCGTCAGGCCGTCATGGTCGAGGCGCAGCGGCCGGTCGTGCGTGCCCGCGCGCTCGACCGAAAGCCGTGCGGTGACGACGGTGCGATCGGCGGCCAGCTCGAACGCCAGATCGACCATGGTCACCTGCCAGTCGGGCGGGCGATAGGCATCGAGCCGCGTCACTTCGGGGGGCGTTGCGGCATATTGGACATCGAGCATGATCTGGGGTCCGGATCGAACAGCACTGGGCCGATAGTGCGGAATGCATGAATTTGCGTTCGACCGTTTGCGAAAACCGGCCGGACGCTGCTAGCAGTCCTTTATGCCCGCTTTGATGAGGATGCCAATGTTCCGTTTCTCGATTGCTGCCGTGTTGCTCGCGTCGTCCGCGCCGCTGCTTGCCCAGGAAACGGCGCCCGCGCCGGCCGCGACCGCCGCGGCGGAGGCCGAGCTGACGCCCGAACAGGCGCTGATGCGCAGCCATGTGATGTTTCTGGCGTCCGACGCGCTCAAGGGCCGCGAAGCGGGGACGCCCGAATATGAGATCGCGGCCGAATATGTCGCATCGCAATTCTATGCCCAGGGGCTGAAGCCCGCGGGCGACAAGGGCAGCTTCCTGCAAAAGGTGCCGCTGCTCAGCTACACGCCGGTCGACAAGGGCAGCTTCGTCCTGACCCGTGGGGGGAAGAGCGAGACCCTTGAGTTCGGCACCGATTACCTGCCGGGTGCCGACCCCAGCCGCGACGTGACCCGCGTCGACGCGCCGGTCGTCTTTGTCGGTTACGGCATCGACGCGCCGCAGTTCGGCCGCAAGGATTATGGATCGGTCGACGTGAAGGGCAAGATCGTCGCCTTTTTCGGTGGCGCGCCGCGGGCCTTTCCCGGCGAGGAGCGCGCCCATTTCGGCAACAACGGCAACAAGATCGCCTATGCCGCGACCAAGGGGGCGGTGGGCGTCATCATCCTCGAGTCGCCGATCACCGCGAAGGTGCGCCCGTTCAGCCGCTCGGTCGACAGCTGGGACAGCGCGCGCATGACCTGGGCGCACCCGGATGGCACGGGCTACGTGCCCGCGCCCCGCACCCCGGGGGTCGGGGCGCTCAGCCTGGCGGGTGCGGAGAAGCTGTTCGCCGGTGCCAAGGTCAAATGGGCCGACCTCGCCAAGCGTGCCGAGACCGACGGGGCCAAGTTCACGCCGGTCGAGCTGCCGACGCGCCTTGCCGTGACGCTCAAGACGGCGCGCAAGCCGATCACGAGCTATAATGTCGCCGCGCTGCTGCCGGGCAGCGACCCCGCGGTGAAGGACGAAATCGTCGTCCTGTCCGCGCATCTCGACCATGTCGGCATCGGCAAGGGCAAGGATGGCGACACCATCTATAACGGCGCGATGGACAATTCGGTCGGCATCGCTTCGCTGATCGAGGAAGCGCGACGGTTCAAGATGTCGGGCACGCCGCCACGGCGCTCGATCCTGTTCCTGGCGGTGACCGCCGAGGAAAAGGGCCTGGTCGGCTCCGACTATTTCGCGCGCAATCCGTCGGTGCCCAAGGAGGACATCGTCGCCGACGTCAATCTTGACATGCCGATCCTGACCTATGCGTTCGAGGATATGATCGCGTTCGGCGCGGACCGTTCGACGCTGGGGCCGATCGTGCGCAAGGCAGTCGGCGATCTGGGCGTGCCCTTCTCGCCCGATCCGATGCCCGACCAGGGCATCTTCACGCGTTCGGACCATTATCGCTTCGTCCAGCAGGGCGTGCCGTCGGTCTTCCTGTGGCCGGGGCAGAAGGGCGCCGGCAAGGCGGCGGTCGAGGAGTTCTTTGCCAAGCATTACCACCAGGCGTCGGACGAGGTCTCGCTGCCGATCAACTGGCAGTCGGGCGTTCGCTTCATCGAGGCGAACTACGCGATTGCGCGCGCGATCGCCGATGCCGATCAGCGCCCGGCCTGGAACAAGGGCGACTTTTTCGGCACGCTCTACGGCGGTTACGGCGCGCAATAGCCGCGTCGGGGCGGGCGCGTCGTGCGGCTGCTGATCTTCGGGCTCGGCTACGCGGCGAAGCGTATCGCCGCCCTGGCCGAAGCCCAGGGTGCGCGCGTCGTCGGGACGAGCCGCTCGCAGCGTGACGGCACGATCGCGTTCGACGATCGCGACCGGGTCGCCTTCGAACTGGCGAATGCGACGCACGTCCTTTCTTCGGTACCTCCGGAGGGCGAGGATCCCGTGCTGACGCGCCATGGCGACGCGCTGCGCGAGCATCCGGGCTGGGTCGGCTATCTGTCGGCGACGGGCGTTTATGGCGACACCGGCGGTGCCTGGGTCGACGAGACCGCGCCGACCGGCGGCGGGCGGCGGACCGAGCGCGCGGCGGCCGACGCGGCGTGGCGCGCGATCGGGGCGCGGGTGTTCCGGCTGCCCGGCATCTATGGCCCCGGCCGCTCCGCGCTCGACCGGGTGCGCGACGGCCGGGCGACGCGCATCGACCTGCCCGGACAGGTGTTCAGCCGCATCCATGTCGACGATATCGCGCGCGGCGTGGTCGCCGGGTTCGCTGCACCCGCCGGCGTCTACAACCTCGCGGACGACCTGCCCGCCAGCCAGAACGACGTGATCGCCTATGCCTGTCGCCTGCTGGGCGCGCCGTTGCCGCCGCTCCAGACGCTGGAGGCGGCGCAGCTCGGGCCGATGGCACGCGATTTCTATGCCGAGAATCGCCGGATCGCCAACGGGCGTGCACGGCGGGTGCTGGGCTGGCGGCCGCTTTACCCGGACTACCGGTTCGGCCTGCGCGCCCTCAACGCAATGACCAGCCCGATCATCGCCAGCGCGCCGCCCGCGACGGCAAGCGCCGACCAGCGATAGCCCTCGAACACGGTCGACAGCAGCATCGCGATCACCGGGATGATCACGCTCGAATAGGCCGCCTTGGCCGGGCCGATCGTGCGGATGAGGCCGAAATAGAGCGTGAAGGCCAGCGCCGAGGCGACGATGCCGAGATAGAGCACGCCGAGGATGTAGCTGGGCCGCCAGTCGAATACAGGCGCGCCGACGGTCATCAGCGCGAAGAGCACGTTGACCCCCGCGCCCACCAGCATCGCGACGCTGACGATCAGCGACATCGGATAGGCGCGCGACAGCCGGGTGGCCTGCATCACATTGGCGGTCGAGGCGGACAGGACGCCCATCAGCGTCAAGCCAACCCCGGTCACGACCGCGCCGGTCGCGGTCGGATCGACGCGCGCTTCATGGATGAACAGCAGGGCGACGCCCGCCATCGCGACGACCGATCCGGCGAGCAGCTGCCCGCCCATGCGCTGACCCAGAAAGAGTCGCGCCAGGATGGCATTGGGGACGAGCAGCAGCGCGAACACCACCGCGACCAGTCCCGACGTGACATATTGTTCGGCGCGGTAGACGAAGTTGAAATTGAGCACGAACTGCGCGGTGCCCAGCGTCGACGCGAACGCCCAGCCGCGGGCGTCGAGCCGCACGAGCTCGCCGCGCCACGCCGCCCAGACCAGCATCACCGCGCCGCCGATGCCGAAGCGATACGCGACCGACCAGCTGGGCGGCACGGTGCCGAGCTGGTCGCGGATGACGATCCAGGTCGAACCCCAGATCAGCGTGATGACCGCGAACGGGATCAGGACCGCCAGCCGCGTCGATTGCGGCGGCGGCGCGACCGGCGGCCCGGGCGCGGTCATAATCGCGCCAGCGCGTCGGCGAGCGGCCGGATGGCGTCTTCGCGATGGTGCCAGCTGAACACGAAGCGTGCCTCGTCCGGTCCCCAGTCGTAGAAATCGAAACCGTCGCGGCGCAGCGCGGCCGCTTCGTCGGGCGTCATCCGCACGAACACCTCGTTCGCCTCGACCGGGTGGACCAGGCGGTCGGGAACCGCGGTCGCCAGCATCGCGGCGGCGGCATTGGCGGTGCGCGCGTTGGCGAGCCACAGATCGTCGTCGAGCAGCGCCAGGATCTGCGCGGCCAGATAGCGGCCCTTGGACAACAGGTGCCCGGCGCGCTTGCGGCGATAGCGCGTCGCGTCGGCGAGGCCCTCGCGAAAGAAGACCAGCGCCTCCGCCGACATGCCGCCATTCTTGACGAAGCCGAAGCTGAGCGCGTCGACGCCGCTTTTCCATGTCATTTCCGCGGGCGTGCAGCCGGCAAAGGCGAGCGCATTGGCGAAGCGCGCACCGTCCATGTGCAGCGACAGGCCGCGCGCGCGGGCGAGCGTGCCGATCGCGGCCACTTCATCGGGGCGATAGGTCAGGCCATATTCGGTCGCGTTGGTGATCGACACCGCGTGCGGCTGAACCTGATGCACGTCGTCGCGGATCGTCGCCAGCCGGTCGGCCAGCGTCGCCGCGGTCATCTTGGCACCGACCCCGTCGACCAGCATCAGCTTCGCGCCGTGCATGTAGAATTCGGGCGCGCCGCATTCGTCGTTCTGGATATGCGCGTCGTGGTGGCACAGAACCGCGCCGTGGGGCGGGCACAATGCGGCGAGCGCGAGTGCGTTGGCAGCGGTGCCGGTGGCCACCCACAGCACCTCGACCCGCGTTTCGAACAGTTCGGAAAAGCGATGGTCGAGCTGGCGGCTCCAGCCGTCACCGTCATAGGCGGTATCGAGCCGGTCGGCATCGGCCAATGCCGCCATCACCTGCGGTGACACCGGCGCAGCATTATCTGAAAAGAAGCGCATCGGCCGCCGCCTTACGCCCTGCGCGCGCAGCGTCAATGCTGGCGGGTTGCGCTATTGCGGCGGGTTGCTGTCGTCGGGTTCGGGCGGTGGATCGCCGCGCCGCTCGCCGGGTCCGGAAAAACGCTCGAGACGCAATGGATTGCCTTCGCGCGATGGCGGCACGATCGGAATCTCCCCGTCGCCGTTGCGCAGCGTCACGCCGCCTTCGCTGGTGATCGTGATCCCGGTGCCGTCGTCCAGTTCGGCGTCGAACAGCGTGCCGTTGTCGATGCCCGCGTCGATCGCATTTTCGATCGCCTCGTCGACCTCGATCGCCTCCTCGGGATACGCGCCGACATCGATCACGTCGGACATGAATGCCCGCCAGATGCGCGCAGGCAGGCCGCCGCCGGTCAGCCCGGCATTGGGGGTGTTGTCGTCATTCCCCAGCCAAACGCCGGTGACGATGCCGCCGGCATAGCCGACGAACAGCGCGTCGCGACTGTCCTGGGTCGTGCCGGTCTTGCCATAGACCTGGATGGGCAGCGCCGCCTGGCGGCTCGTCCCGCCGGACACCGATGCGGCGAGAAGCTCGCGCATCTGCGCCAGCTCGCGCTCGCCCAACCGCCGCGTGCCGCCGCCCAGCCGCTCCAGCCAGCCTGGTTCGTCGACCTGTTTCAACCCGCGCGGGCGGACCGGCGCCTCGCCCGCGGCAATCGCGGCATAGGCGGCGGTCAGCTCCAGCAGCGACACCGACGGCGTGCCAAGCGCGATCGACGCCTCCGGATCGATCGGGGTCGAGATGCCCAGGTCGCGCGCGGCGCGGATCACCGCGCGCGGACCGACCTGCTGGGTCAGGCGCGCGGCGACGACGTTGCTCGACACCGCGAAGGCGGTGCGCAGGGTGATGTCGCCGCGATAGCGCCCGTCATTGTTGCGCGGTGCCCAGCCCGCGATCTCGACCGGCGAATCGTCGACGATCGTATCGGGCGTCATGCCTGCGCGCAGGGCGGCCAGATAGACGAACAGCTTGAAGGTCGATCCCGGCTGACGCGAGGCCGACGTCGCGCGGTTGAACTGGTTCTTCGCATAATCCTTGCCGCCGACCATGGCGATCACCCGCCCGTCGGGGCGCATCGCGACGATCGCGACCTGTGCCTCGCGCAGGCCCGCACCGCGCACCGCGCGCTCGGCGGCGCGCTGCGCCTTGATCTCCAAAGTGGTTTCGATGCGCCCGTCATTGTCGATGCCGCCCGCGCGGTCGCGCGCGGCGGGCATCACCCAGTCGGCGAAATAGGTGCCCGACGGCAGCGCCTTGATCCGGTTGACCTTCAGCCGGGCGGGGCGGACATCCTCGGCCTCGTCCGCGCCCAGGAAACCGGCATCGACCATTGCGGCAACCACCAGCTTCTGGCGGTCGCGCGCGCCCTTCAGGTTGCCGGTCGGGGCGAGCCGCGACGGCGCCTTGACCAGCCCGGCGAGCATCGCCGCCTGCGCGATCGTCAGCTCTTCGGGATCGCGGCTGAAATAATGGTCGGCGGCGGCATCGAGGCCATAGACATTGTCGCCGAAATAGACGTTCGACAGATAGCGCGACAGGATCGCGTTCTTGCTCAGCCACGCCTCCAGCCAGAAGGCGATCGCCACTTCGCGCAGCTTGCGGCCGAAGGTGCGGTCGGAATTGAGGAACGCGTTCTTCGCCAGCTGCTGGGTGATGGTACTGCCGCCCTGCGAACGTCCGTCGCTGACCATGTTGTGAAAGGCGGCGCGCGCGATGCCGCGTGGGTCGACCCCCCAATGTCCGTAGAAGCGGCGGTCCTCGATCGCCAGAAAGGCATCGCGGACATGCGCGGGCAGGGTTTCGGCGTCGACGGGATCGCCGATGATCGCGCCGTTGCGCGCGATCGGCGTGCCTTCGGCTGATACGAGCGTGATGGACGGCGATGCCGGCGGCTCGAGCGACTTGGAAAGCGGAGCGGTCAGCGCCAGCCACGCGACCAGCACGACGAACAGCACCGCCACCGCGCCCAGCCCGCGCGCAATCCAGCGCATCCGGCTGGGCCGCCAGCGCGCGGGAAGCGGCGGCGGCTCGTCGGACGGCGGCGGGGGCGGTGTCCCGCCGGACCGAGGTGGCGACGGGGGCGGCGGCGCGGACGGCGGCGGCGCTTCGGGACGCTCATCGCCCAGCGTGCGCAGGATCTTCGCGACGCCCTCGCGCGCGCCCTTCACATTGTCCAACGGGTGATCCAGCGTCGCTTTCATCGGGCTGCTGTATTAACCCGATAGGACAGTGCCGACAAGCACCGTGGCCTCGCGCGTTGAACGGGATCAGCGTGCCCGCATCGCAAATGCCGGCAGGCGCGCCCGACAGCCGGTTTCAAGCCTCCAGCTCGACGTCCCAGTAGAGCCAGTCGCGCCAGGTTTCGTGGAGGTGGTTGGGCGGGAAGCGCCGGCCATGTTCCTGAAGCTGCCAGCTGGTCGGGCGGATGGGCGCGATGTGGAGCGGCATGGCGGCCTGTTTGGGGGTGCGGCCGCCCTTCTTCAGGTTGCACGGCGCGCAGGCGGTGACGACGTTTTCCCAGGTGGTGCGGCCCCCCTGGGCGCGCGGGACGACGTGGTCGAAGGTCAGTTCCTTGGGATGGCCACAATATTGGCAGGCGAACTTGTCGCGAAGGAACAGGTTGAAGCGGGTGAAGGCGGGGAATTGGGAAGGTTTGACATATTGCTTGAGCGCGATGACTGAAGGCAGCTTCAGCCTCGCGGTGGGACTTCGGACCTCGCGTTCATAGTAGGACACGATGTCGACACGATCCAGGAACACCGCCTTGATCGCGGTCTGCCACGGCCACACGCTCAGCGGATAGTAGCTGAGCGGTGTATAGTCCGCGTTCAGGACGAGCGCGGGGCACCCGTCGGGGTGCCGGATCAGATCGGGATGATACATCGGGCTCCCTTCCCTTATCCTCCCCGCCTTTCGCCAAGAAGGATGACGCGCGTATGACAGCATGTGCAGCGACTCGCGGTCAAGGGCCATGTTGAGCGACAGATGAGCGAACCGATCGTCAGCCGCTTCGCGCCGTCGCCGACCGGGCGGCTGCATCTCGGCCACGCCTTGTCGGCGGTGCGCGCGCACGATCTGGCGCGCGCGGCGGGGGGGCGCTTCCTTGTCCGGATCGAGGATATCGACGCGACGCGCAGCCGGCCGGAACATGTCGACGCGATCCTCGCCGACCTCGCCGCGCTCGGGCTCGGCTGGGACGGGCCGGTCTGGCATCAGTCGCGCCGGCTCGATGCCTACGCGGCCGCGCTCGACCAGCTGCGCGATGCGGGGCTGCTCTATCCCTGTTTCTGCACCCGCGCCGACATCGCGCGCGAGGTGGCGGCCAGCCTGAGCGCGCCGCACGGGCCCGACGGACCGGTCTATCCCGGCACCTGCCGCGCGCTGCCGCCCGGATTGCGCGCCGAACGGCTGGCGCGCGATCCGCATAGCTGGCGGCTGGACATGGCGGCCGCGGTCGCCCGCGTGGGGCCGCTCGACTGGCACGACGCGACTGCCGGCACGATCCGCGCCGATCCGCTCGGGCATGGCGACGTGGTGCTGGCGCGCAAGGACGCGCCGGCCAGCTATCACCTGGCCGTGACCGTCGACGATGCCGCACAGGGCGTGAGCGACGTGGTGCGCGGGCGTGACCTGTTCGCCGCCACGCATGTCCACCGCCTGCTCCAGGCGCTGCTCGGGCTGGCCGTGCCGCGCTATCACCATCACCCGCTGATCGTCTCGGCCGACGGTCGGCGGCTCGCCAAGCGCGACGGCGCGCCGACGCTCGACCGCTTCCGCGATGCGGACGGTCGCTTGGACGATCTTGCCCAAAAGCTGCGCGCGGGGCGACTTCCGCTTGGTTTCGCGCTGGCGACGGCCTAGATAGGGGGCATGCAGACCTTCCTCATCATCCTGCTGATTGCAGCGATGCTCGCGACGGTGGTGGCGCTGGTGCGCGGCATCATCTCGTTCCTGCGCACCACCGAGGCGGAGCTGAAGGGCGAGGGCCCGGCGCGCTCGAGCATCCAGTCGAACAAGATGATGCAGCAGCGCATCTTTTTTCAGGCGCTGGCGATTGTCGTCGTCGTGCTGATCCTGTTCGCCAGCGGCCGGAGCTGATCGGCCCGGGCGCGCATGGTCAGGCTGAACCGCATCTATACGCGCACCGGCGACGACGGCTCGACCGGGCTGGTCGACGGCAGCCGCGTGTCGAAGGCCGATCCGCGCATTGCGGTGATCGGCGATGTCGACGAGGTCAATTCGCTGATCGGCGTCGCGTCGACCCTGCTGGCCGGGGACGACCTCGCGCTGCTCCGCCGCATCCAGAACGACCTGTTCGATCTGGGCGCCGATCTGGCGACGCCGGGCGACGATTACACCCCCGGCGACATGGTGCTGCGGATCGTGGCGGGCCAGATCGCGTGGCTGGAATCGACGATCGATCGCGTCAATGGCGGCCTGGCCCCGCTGACCAGCTTCATCCTGCCCGGCGGAAGCCCGGCGGCGGCGGCGCTGCATGTCGCGCGGGCGACGGCGCGACGGGCCGAGCGTACGGCGGTCGCCGCGTCGGCGACGGTCCCGCTCAATCCGCTGGCGCTGACCTATCTCAACCGGCTGTCCGACTTTCTGTTCGTTTTCGCCCGTCATGTGAACCAATTGGCGGACGGCGACGTTCTGTGGGTGCCCGGGGCGTCACAATAGCAATGTAGCGACAGATTTCCGCCGCCCGGATTGACACACAGACAGTGAACACGCGGAGCGAAGGAGGCGTGAATGGCCAAGACCATAGCCAGGCCAAGGGCCGCCCCGATCGCGGAACGCTATCTGGCGGTGCGGCGGCTGAGCGACCAGCTGGTCGCGCCGTTGAGCGATGCGGATGCCACCGCCCAGTCGATGGACGACGCGTCACCCGCCAAATGGCACCTCGCGCATACCACCTGGTTCTTCGAAACCTTTGTGCTGCGTGATTTCGTCACGGGCTATCGCCTGCACGACGATCGCTTCCCCTATCTGTTCAACAGCTATTACGATGCAGAGGGCGCGCGCCATGCCCGGCCGTCCAGGGGCCTGTTGACGCGCCCGACGCTGGATGAGGTCAAGGGCTATCGTGCCGCGGTGGATGCGGCGCTGGTCGCCGCGCTTCCCGACCTGCCGCCGGCGGCGCGCCACCTGGTCGAGCTCGGCTGCCATCACGAGCAGCAGCATCAGGAGCTGCTGGTCACTGATCTTCTCCACCTGTTCGCGCGCAATCCGATCGAGCCGGCAGTGTGGCCGGGCGCGCGCAAGGTTCCGGTGGCGATGCCGGGGCCGATCCGCTGGATCGAGGGGCCGGCGGGCATCGCGTCGGTCGGGCACGGCGGCGATGGTTTCAGCTTTGATTGCGAAGGCCCGCGCCATCCGGTGCTCCTCCACGCGCATGCGATCGCCGACCGCACGGTCACCAACGGCGAATGGGCGGCATTCATCGCCGATGGCGGCTATGCCGACCCCCGGCACTGGCTGTCCGACGGCTGGGCGTGGGTGCGCGCGGAGGGCGTTGAGGCGCCGCTCTATTGGGAACGGCGCGACGACGCGTGGACGCGTTTCGGGCTGGACGGGCGGCGCGCCATCGACCCGGCAGCCCCGGTCACACATGTCAGCTTCTACGAAGCCGATGCCTATGCGCGCTGGGCCGGCGCGCGGCTGCCGACCGAGGCGGAATGGGAAGCCGCCGTCGCCGACGAGGACCCGCTGGGCGGCAATCAGCTCGATACGGCCGGGCCGGTCGAACCGCGGCCGTCGACCGGCGGACCGGCATTTTTCGGCGATGTCTGGGAATGGACCGGCAGTGCCTTTCGCCCCTATCCCGGCTTCACGGCGGCGGCGGGGGCAGTCGGCGAATATAACGGCAAGTTCATGAGCGGGCAGTTCGTGCTGAAGGGCGGATCGTGCGCGACGCCGCGGGGGCACCTGCGCGCCAGCTACCGCAATTTCTTCTACCCCCACCAACGCTGGCAGTTCACCGGCGTGCGGCTCGCCAAGGACCTGTGACATGCTGAAGCCCGAAATCGAGGACGGTCAGGCCTCGCTCGCCGATCCCGCCTTTCGCGCCGACGTGCTCAATGGACTGGCGGCGCGCCCGCGCGCCATTCCCGCCCGCTGGTTCTACGACCGGCGGGGTTCGGAACTGTTCGAGGCAATCACGACGCTCGACGAATATTATCCGACCCGGACCGAAACGGCGATCTTGGACGCGGCGTGCGCCGACATCGGCGACCGCGTCGGCACCGGGCGCGCCGTGATCGAATTCGGATCGGGATCGTCGACCAAGACGCCGATCCTGCTGCGCTGCATCGCTCCCGCGGCTTATGTCCCGATCGACATTTCGGGCGACTTCCTGCGTGAATCGGCCGCCGGCCTCGCCGACGCGTTTCCGGCGATCGAGGTCTACCCGGTTGAGGCGAACTTCATGCAGCCGGTGCGGCTGCCCGCCCCGGTCGCCGACCTGCCCAAGCTCGGCTTCTTTCCCGGTTCGACGATCGGCAACCTGACCGCGTTCGGCGCGGTCGACCTGTTGCGCACGATGCGCGCCTCGCTGGGCGAGGGGTCGATGCTGCTGATCGGGATCGACCGGATCAAGCCCGCCGACATACTGGTCCCGGCCTATGACGATGCGCGCGGGGTGACGGCGGCGTTCAACCTCAACCTGATCGAGCGGATCAACCGCGAACTCGACGGCGACCTGCCCGTCGACGCGTTTCGCCATCGCGCGATCTGGAATGACGATGCCGCACGCATTGAGATGCATCTGGAGGCGCTGCGCGACGTGTCGTTCCACGTCGATGGCCGGGCGTTCAGCATCGCTGCGGGCGAGTCGATCCATACCGAAAACAGCCACAAATACGGTCCGCGCGATGCCCGCGCGCTGCTGCGTGCAGGGGGCTGGACCCCGGTTGCCGAATGGACCGACGCGCGCGACTGGTTCGGGTTGATCCTGGCCGAAGCGCAACCGCGCCCGATGGCGCCGTGAGGGGTTAGGCGTTCAAACCGCGCGACCCGTTCACCGGATCGTCGCTGCGCGCCACACCGTGATCCAGTCGATCGACCCGCGGCATTCGCTCATCGCGGCCTGCTCGACCAGGCGGAAACGGTCGCCGTCCCAGGCATATTCGCTCGACGTGCCGCAATCGCCGAGCCCGCGGCCCTTGGAATATTCGGTCAGACGGGCGCGATCGGCGTCCCAGTCGGCGTTGACCAGCAGCGTGGCATCGGGGCTGAAACCGACCTGCACGTCGAACGGCGCGACGCTGAACTTGCCGCCGCGCACCAGCACCGGCACGCTGCTGAAATTATACGCCCCCGCGCCGCACGGGATCAGCACCAACGTCGTCTTGGCATCCAGCCGGACGGGATCGGGATTCAGGTCGGGCCCGCCCTGTTCGTCGGCACAGCCGGTCTGCGCCTCGATCGCGCGGCGCAGCGTCGGGCCGATCGCCTCGGGCGGCCTGCGGGGCGCGCGTACCTGAACGACCACCGGCAGCGGGCGTGAGCTGGGTACATTGCTGGCCGGGCGACTGCCGCGCGCCACGACCGCGGTCACCGTGCCCACCCGGCTCTGTTCGGCGTCGATATAGCGCAGCGTCGCCGACGCGCCGGTCAGCGAGACGCGGGTGAACACCCGACCATCGACCAGGCGCTCGACGGTCAGCTGCTTGCCATTGACCATGCGCCGGACGATCGCGTCGGCGCTCGCCCCGGTAATCGTCAGCCCGGCATCGGCGACCTCGCCGCGGGCCAGCGTCGCGCCGTCCAGCCGCACCGCGACGCGGCCGATCTTTGCCGCGTCCGGGGTCAGCGTCACGGTCCAATCGCCCAGGGGGCCGGGCTCGCGCTCGATCCGCATCGTCGCGTCGCCGACGCCGTTGTCGACGGTCAGCGATACCGCCGCACATCGCTTCGCATTGTCGCAGCCGACGACCCAGTCGCCGAATGTCTTGAGGTCGCCGGGCGTGGGACCGGCGGCGAGCAGCATCAGCAAGAGCGCGATCATGGCTTCGATCCTAGCCGAAGCGCATCCGCCGCGATAGGAGGGCCGCGAAGCGAACGGGAGAGACGGACATGAAGACCATCGGCGTGATCGGCGCGGGCCAGATGGGGGCGGGGATCGCCCAGGTATCGGCGGCGGCGGGTTATCGCACGCTGTTGTCGGATGTCGCGCTCGACCGTGCGGAAGCGGGGAAGGCGGGGATCGCCAAATCGCTCGACCGGCTGGTGGCGAAGGAGAAGCTGACGAGTGCCGATGCACAGGCGCTGCTCGCCCGGATCGAGCCGGTCGCCAGCGCCGACGCGATGGCCCCCGCCGATCTGGTGATCGAAGCGGCGACCGAGCGTGAGGAGATCAAGCGCCGAATCTTCGAAAGCGTCGGCAAGGTGCTGGGCGCGGACGCGATCCTGGCCAGCAACACATCGTCGATCCCGATCACGCGGCTGGCGCAGGCCTCGCCTGATCCGGCGCGGTTCATCGGCGTACATTTCTTCAACCCCGTGCCGGTCATGGGGCTGATCGAGGTGATCCGGGGCCTGGCAACCAGCGACGCGACGGTCGCGGCGGTCGAGGCGTTCGGCACGTCGCTTGGCAAGGCGATCGTCCATGCCAACGACGCGCCGGGATTCATCGTCAACCGCGTGCTGATGCCGATGCTCAATGAAGCGTGCTTCGCGCTGGGCGAAGGCGTGGCGACGATCCCCGACATCGATACCGCGTGCAAGCTGGGGCTCAATCACCCGATGGGGCCGTTCACGCTGGCCGATTTCATCGGGCTCGACACCTGCCTCGAAATCACCCGCGTGCTGTTCGAGGGCACGGGCGATCCCAAGTTCCGCCCGGCACCGCTGCTCGTCAAATATGTCGAGGCCGGCTGGTACGGGCGCAAGACCGGGCGCGGCTTCTATGACTATTCGGGCGCGGAGCCGGTGCCGACGCGCTGACCGGATGAAGCGCGGCGTTCAGCCCGGCAGCAGCATCCCGGCGAGCGCCGCCGACATCAGGTTGGCGAGCGTGCCCGCGATCAGCGCGCGGATGCCCAGCTTTGCGATCACGGGGCGTTGATTGGGGGCCAGGCTGCCCGCGGACGCCATCTGGATCGCGATCGAACTGAAATTGGCGAAGCCGCACAGCGCAAAGGTAATGATGCCGGCGGTGCGCGGGCTCAGCCCCTCGGTCGCGCCGAGCTGGGCGAAGGCGACGAACTCGTTGAGCACGACCTTGGTACCGAGCAGGCCGCCCGCTGCCTGCGCCTCGCTCCAGGGGATGTTGAGGAGGAAGGTCACGGGCGACAGGATGACGCCCAGGATCGCCTGAAAGGTGAGATCGGGCTGGCCGAACCAGCCGCCGACCGCGCCGAGCAGCCCGTTGGCGAGCGCGACGAGCGAGACGAAGGCAAGCACCATCGCGGCGACCGCGACCGCGATCTTGACGCCGGTCTGCGCGCCGATCGCGGCGGCCATGATGATGTTGGCGGCGCGCTCTTCCTCCGCGACATGTTCGGCCGCCACGATCACCTGCGCCTCGCGGTCGTCGCCCAGCGGCAGCTCGCCGGTCGGCGCGAGCGGATCGTCGGGCATCAGCATCTTGGCCATCAGCAGCCCGCCCGGCGCCGACATGAACGACGCCGCGAGCAGATAGGGCAGCGCGGTGGGGCCCAGCAGCGCGGCATAGGCCGCCAGGATGGTGCCCGCGACGCCCGCCATGCCGACCGACATCACCGCGAACATCTGCGGCTGGGTGAGCGAGGCGAGATAGGGGCGGATCACCAGCGGCGATTCGGATTGTCCGACGAAGATATTGGCGGCCGCGCACAGCGATTCGACCTTCGATACGCCGATCACCTTTTCGATCGCGCCGCCGATCCAGCGCACGACCATCTGCATGATGCCGACATGATAAAGCACGGCCACCAGCGCGGCGAAGAAGATGATGACCGGCAGGGCGGAGACGGCGAAGGCGGTGCCGAAGGTCGCGTCGGTGGCGATAGGGCCGAAAATGACCTTGGTCCCCTCGCTCGCATAGCCGAGCAGCGCCGACACGCCGCCGGCCATTCCCGCGATCACCGCCTTGCCGGCGGGCACGTAGAGGACGAGCAGCGCGATGCCGGCCTGGAGCGCGAACGCCGCGCCGACGACGCGCAGGCGGATCGCACGGCGGTTGGCGGACAGGGCATAGGCGATGGCGAGGATGACGATGATGCCGGCGATGCCGATCAGGAACCTGGTCATTCGGGTGAAATTGTCCCCTGGCGTGACGAAAGCGCGCGTGCCCCGGCCCGCGTGCGCGGCGACCATAGCGCGATTTGCGCGCGCGGCCAGAGGGGACGCGGCCCGGTCAGGCGTTGGCCACCAGCCGCAGCAGCGTGCCGTCGGGATCGACCAGATAGCCGATGCGCAGCCCGGCCGCCGGATCGCGCACGGGCGGGCTGACGCGCGGCATGCCGGTGCGGGCGTGCGGGACCCCCGCCGCGACACAGGCGGCATGGAGCCCGTCGACGTCGTCGACGCGCAGGCAGCAGCCGAATGAACTGCCGGACGGATCGAGGTCGGGATAGGGAAAGAATTCGAGCATGAGATCGCCGCGCGTCAGGATCATCCAGTGCGACGCGCGGAACTGCGTCGCAAAGCCGATCGCGGCGTAGAAGGCTTCGGTCGCGTCGAAGTCGCGCGACGGCAGGTTGGGGGTGGCGCGGTCGCTCATCGGTCCCGGCTCACAGGCCGCGCGAGGCCTGGCGGCGCAATTGCTTGGGCATCCAGCGCGCGGCGAACCGCATCCGCTTCGCGGTCTTGCCAACGACGGTATGCACGTCGTCGCCATGCACCGCGCGCCATGCGGCCTCGGCCACTTCCTCGACCGGGGTGAGCTCGAGCCCCGCCGACGTCACCCGCTCGCGGATGTTGAGGTTCGATCCGACGATGCCGCCGTCGAGCAGCGGGGTTTCGATGAAGCTGGGCATCAGCGAGCGCACCTTGATTCCCTCGCGCCGCCACTCGGCCTCGAGCGATTCGGTCAGTCCGCGCACCGCGAACTTGGTCGCCGAATAGATCGCCGCGCCGGCGGTGCCGTAGATCCCGGCCGCCGACGCGGTGTTGAGCAGACAGGATCCGGGCGACAGCCTGAGATAATGATAGCCGATATGCGCGCCATGGACGACGCCGGTGAAATTGATCGCGATCGTGCGCTCCAGGTCGGTGGCGTTGGTATCCGCAAACGGTCCGCCCATCGGAATGCCGGCATTGTTGAACAACAGGTCCAGCCCCGCACCGCCGGTGAAGGCGTCCAGGCTAGCGCGCCATTGGTCCCGGTCGCGTACGTCCATGATGTAAGTACCCGCCCGGCCTTCGGGCAGCATTGCTACGGTTTCCGTCGCGGCCGCCGCATTGATGTCGGCGACGCCGATCCGCCAGCCCTGCGCGGCGAAATGGCGGGCGACCGCGCGGCCGATGCCCGACCCGCCGCCGGTGATGAATGCCGATTTGCCGACGCTTGCCGCCACGCGATGCTCTCCCCTTTGATTTTCCGTCATCCTTCCCGCACAACCCGCTTCAATGCCAGCGCAAAACCACGATCCCGGCCCGGCGGTGCAATTCGACGGCGCGGCCAAGACCTATCCGGGCGGGGTGACGGCGGTGCGCGGTGTCACGCTGGACATTGCCGGCGGCAGCTTCGTCGCATTGGTGGGCACGTCGGGGTCGGGCAAGTCGACGCTGCTCAAGATGGTCAATCGGCTGGTCGAGCCGAGCGCGGGGGCGGTCCGGATCGATGGGCGCGCGGTCGATGCCGAACCCGCGCATCTGTTGCGCCGACGGATCGGCTATGTGTTTCAGAATGTCGGGCTGTTCCCGCATCTGAGCGTCGGGGAAAATATCGCGATCGGCCTCCGGCTGAGCGGTGAACGCAATCATGCGGCACGCGTCGCCGAACTGCTCGAGCTGGTCGAACTCAGCCCCGACCTCGCCACGCGGATGCCCGATGCGCTGTCGGGAGGCCAGCGCCAGCGCGTCGGCGTCGCGCGTGCAATCGCTTGCGAGCCGCGTCTGATGCTGATGGACGAGCCGTTCGGCGCGCTCGATCCGGTGACGCGCGACGGGCTGGGCAAGGCGATCCGCGCGCTGCACGATCGGATGCGGCTGACGACCTTGATGGTCACGCACGACATGGCCGAAGCGCTGCTGCTCGCCGACCGCGTGCTGGTAATGGCGGATGGTGCAATCGTCGCGGATGCGACGCCCGCCGAGCTGCTGGCCGGCCGCGCGGGTTCCGCCGCCGACGCGCTGGTGGCGGTGCCGCGCGACCAGGCGCACCGGTTGGCCGAGATCGAGGCGCGCGGATGATCGAGGCATTCGCGCGCGTGCCCGAGCTTGCGGCCCGCCACCTGCTGCTCGCGGCGGCCGCGCTCATGCTGGCGCTGGTGGTCAGTGCGCCGTTGATCCTGTGGTCGGCGCGGCGGCCGGCGGTGGCGCGCATCGTGCTGGCGCTCGCGAGCTTGATCCAGACCGTGCCCGCGCTTGCATTGCTGGCGTTGTTCTATCCCGTGCTGCTGTGGCTGTCGGGGCTGGTGGGGGGCGGCATCCCGGCGCTCGGCTTCCTGCCGTCGCTGCTCGCGCTCAGCCTCTATGCGCTGCTGCCGGTCGTCCGCAACGGCGTGACCGGGCTGACCCATCTCGACCCCGCAGTGCTGGAGGCGGCGGATGGCGTAGGCATGACGGCGGGACAGAAATTGCGCCTGGTCGAGCTGCCGCTGGTCGCGCCGGTGCTGATGGCCGGCATCCGCACCGCGGCCGTTTGGACGATCGGGGCGGCGACGCTGTCGACGACGGTCGGCCAGCCGAGCCTGGGCGACCTGATCTTCGCCGGGCTGCAGACGCAGAACTGGTCGCTGGTGCTCGCGGGCTGCATCGCCGCCGCCGCGCTGGCGATCGCGGTCGACGCGCTGCTGGGGCTGGCCGAAGGGGCGATCCGGGCGCGGCGGCGCGGACAATTATGGGCGAGCGTGGCGCTGCTCGGCGCGGGCCTGGCGGTTGCGGTCGCACCGCTGCTCGTCACGCCCCCGCGCGACGTCGTGGTCGGGGCCAAGGGCTTTTCCGAGCAATATATCCTGGCGCGCGTCATCGGCCAGCGGCTTGAAGCGGCGGGATACCGGGTCAGTTATCGCGAGGGGCTGGGATCGGGTGTCGCCTTTGCCGCGCTCGCCGGCGGGGACATCGATGTCTATGTCGACTATTCGGGGACGCTCTGGACCAACCAGATGCGGCGCACGGATGTACCTGGCCGCGCAGCGATCGTCGCGGGCGTGGCGACATGGGCGCGGAAGCGGCACGGCGTCGGGCTGGTCGGCACGCTGGGGTTCGAGAATGCCTATGCCTTCGCGATGCGCGGTGACGATGCAAAGGCGCGCGATATCGCCTCGCTCGATGACCTGACGCGCGCCGCACCGGGGCTGAAGCTGGGCGCAGACCTCGAATTTCTGGAGCGCGGCGAATGGCGGGCGATCCGCGACGCCTACGGGCTGCGTTTCGCCTCGGCGCGGGCGTACAATCCGACCTTCATGTATCGCGCGATCGACAGCGGCGAAGCGGATGTCATCTCCGCCTTTTCCTCCGACGGGCGGATCGCGGCGCAGGGGCTGGCGGTGCTCAGCGATCCCAAGGGCGCGATCCCCGGCTATGACGCGATCCTGCTGGTCGCGCCCAAGCGGACGCAGGACGAACGTTTTCTGGCGGCGCTGCGCCCGCTGGTCGGCGCGATTCCGGTCGAAGCGATGCGCGAGGCGAATTACCGGGTCGACCGCGATACCGACAAGCAGGGTGCAGGCGAGGTGGCGACATGGCTCAATCGGCGGATCGCACGATGATTGCGCGGCGGACAGTGTTGCGTGGCGGGCTGGGTGCGGGGGCGGCGCTGATGCTGGCCACGCCGGGCTGGGCGCAGGACCGGTGCTTTTACGGCATGGACCTGATCGGCGATTATGGCGAACCCGAACGGTTCGTGACGATCGGCGAGGCGGATGGCGCGCTGTTCGCGATCGGTATGGGGCTGGACGGCATGCTGACCCCGGCCGAACCCGGCGTGTGGCGCGCCGTCGACGGGCGGAGGCTGTATTTCAGCGAGGGCGGACAGTCGGTGGTGATCAATGGCCTGCTTAACCCGCGCCGCGATTTCGGGGCGGAGGCGCAGGCGCGCATCCGTGCCGCGGTGCGCGCCGACCCGGCGGCGCTGCGCCAGCGGGCGCTCGCCGCCACCCCGCCCGCGCCGCAGCCCGGCGCGCGTGCGGCCGACCTTGTCGCGCTGACCGGCGCGGGGCTGCGCCTCGACATCCGCTATGCGACCGCGGACAATTTCATGGGGCTGCCGGTCTATGACCGCCCGGGCGCATTTTTGCAGCGGCCGGCGGCCGAGGCGCTGGGCCGCGTGCTGGGGGCGCTGCGTGCGCAGGGCTTCGGGCTGGTCATCTATGACGCGTATCGGCCCTGGTACGCGACCTGGATGTTCTGGGAAGCGACGCCGCCCGAAAGCCGCGAATTCGTGGCCGATCCCGCGCAGGGGTCGCGCCACAATCGCGGTTGCGCGGTCGATCTGGGCTTGACCGAGCTGGCGACCGGGCGCATCGTGCCGATGCCGAGCCGCTATGACGAATTCTCGCACCGCGCGGCGGCCGACTTTCGCGGCGGCACCACCGAGGCGCGCGCGAACCGCGACCTGCTGCGGCGCGCGATGGAAGCGGAGGGCTTTGCGGTCATCCCGGAGGAATGGTGGCATTTCGACCACGCAACCTGGCGCGACTATCCGGTCGGCACCGCGACCTTTGCCGAACTGGGCGGCTGAGCCGGCGCGCGGCCGACACGACGCTCACCCCCCGGCTTTTCCTCCGCCGGCTAGATCGGTCAGCATCGCCTGAGTCAGCACTTGCGGCAGCACCTTGGGTTCATCACTGCCCGGCGCGTACCATAGGTAGAGCGGCACGCCGGCGCGGTTGTGGCGTTCGATGAAGCGGCCGAGCGCGGGGTCGCCATTGGTCCAGTCGCCGACCAGCACCGCGACCCTGCCGTCGCCGAACGCCCTCGCCACCGCCGCGGTTTCGATCGCGGCCTTTTCATTGACCTTGCAAGTCACGCACCAGTCAGCGGTGAAATAGGCGAAAACGGGCCGGTTTTCGGCGCGCAAGGTGGCCAGCTTCGTCTCGCTGAACGCCTGTGCGTCCGGCAGCGCGGCGACCGCATCGGTCGCCTGGGCGGGCGCACGCTGGACGAGCGCGGTCGCGGCAAGCGCGAGGGCGAGCGCGGGGACCGCGGGCAGCCATTGCCGCCCCTTGCCGCCCGCCTGTCGTCGCCCGGTCCACCACAGTCCGATCGCGGCGACCAGCACCGCGCCCAGCCCGAGCGCCATGCCATCGACCCCCGCCTGTCGCCCGAGGATCCAGGCGAGCGCAAGCGCGGTCAGAAACATCGGCACCGACAGCGCCTTGCGGAAATTGTCCATCCACGGTCCCGGTCGCGGCAGCCGCCGCCGGAGCGCGGGGACGAAGCCGAGCAGCAGGAAGGGGAGCGCCAGCCCGAGTCCCAGCCCGATGAAGATCAGCATCGCCGCCCACCAGGGCAGGATCAGCGCCGCGCCGAGCGCCGCGCCCATGAACGGGCCGGTGCACGGTGTCGCGATGAAGGCGGCAAGCGCGCCGGTGGCGAACGCGCCCTTTGTCCCGCCGCCCGTGGCGCGCGCCGCGAATTGCGGGGTCGGCAGCTCGAACAGCCCCGCCAGGTTGAGCGCGATCGCGCTGACCAGCAGCAGCAGGACGAGGATGACGCGCGGGTCCTGAAGCTGGAAGGCCCAGCCGACGGTGGCACCGGCCGCGCGCAGCCCCAGCAGCATCGCGCCCAGCCCGGCGCAGACCAGCACGACGCCGGCGGTATAGGCCAGGCCCTCCGCCCGGGCATGCGCGTCGCTCTCGCCCGCCTTGGCCAGGCTGAGCGCCTTCAGGCTGAGGATCGGAAAGACGCATGGCATGATGTTGAGGATCAGCCCGCCGGCGATCGCGCCGAGCAGGGCAAGCGCGGCGAGCTGCCAGTCGACCGCACCGCCGCCGCCCGCGGTCGTCGGCACCGCGCCGGGGGCCGCGCGCACCTGGAACCCGTCGCCTTCGCCGAGCTTAAGCACGCCTTCGATCGCCGTTGGACTGCCCGCCGCGACGGTGTCGATCAGCAGCCTGTCGCCGTCGCGCGTCACGGTCTGGGCCGCGCCATAATCGATCGCGCCGGTGGTCAGCGGAAAGAAATAGGCGGCGGCGGGGTCGCCCAGCGGCGCGTCGGCCGGGTAGGGGATGGCGATGCGGACGCGCGCATCGGCACCGCTGCCGGTGACCGCGAAGGTCGCGGGCGATCCGATCGGCCTGGGCAGGGCGCGACGCCAGCGGTCGAACTGCGCGCGGCGCGCCGGATCGATCGCGCCGTCGCCGACGGTCAGGACGGTCGACAGTTCCGCGCTTTCGGGGACGCAGATCTCGTCGGTGCAGACCAGGTAATCGGTGCGCACCCGCAGCGGCAGGCGCGTGCCGACCGCCGCGTCGGCGGGAATCCGGACCGTCGCGAATTGCGTGAACGGCCCTTCATAGACATAGTTCATGATGCCCGCGATCAGCAGCTTCTGGGGCACAGGATAGGCCAGCGGGCCGACCGCGACCCCTGTGGGCAGCGTCCAGGCGAGCTGGGTCTCGATGCCAGCCTCGCCCGGATTCTTCCAATAGCCGTGCCAGCCGGGCTGCGGGGTGGAGGCGAAGGCGAGCGTCACTTCCTGCCCCGGCGCGGGACGATCGGTTTCGGCGATCAGGTCGATGGCGATATGCGGGCCGGGCAGCTCCTCCTGCGCCATCGCCGATGCGAACGGCGTGACGAGCAGCAGCGTGACGATCGAAAGCCGGCGCAAGGCGGCCCTTGTCATCGCGCCGAAATATCCAGAACCCATGCGTCATCCTTGCCCAGCCCGGCGCGTTGGAACATAGCGCGGGCGATCCGAAAAAGCAGTTGGGATATTCGATGCGCGTCCTTCGTCACCATGCTCCCGCCCTGTTGTTCGCGCTCGCGGCACCGATGGTTGCACATGCACAGACCGCGCCGCAAAAAAGCGACGCGTCCGCGGCCGAGCCCGCCCGCGCACCGGCAGCCGATCGACCCGCGGCTGCGCCCGCCGCCCCGCCCAGGCTGATCGTCGCGATCTCGGTCGACCAGTTCGCCGCCGACCTGTTCGCGCAATATCGGCCGCATTTCACTGGCGGGCTGGCGCGCATGGCGAGCGGGGTGGTGTTTCCCTCCGGCTACCAGGGGCATGCGGCGACGGAGACCTGTCCCGGCCATTCGACGATCCTGACCGGGGCGCTGCCTTATCGCAGCGGCATCATCGCCAACAACTGGACCGACCTGAACGCCGCGCGTGCCGACAAGAGCGTCTATTGCGCGGAGGACGAAACCGCGCCGGGCAGCACGTCGTCCGACTATACGGTTTCCGCCGTGCATCTGAAGGTGCCGGTGCTCGGCGAGCGGCTGAAGGCGGCGAACCCGCGATCGCGCAACGTCGCCGTCGCGGGCAAGGATCGCGCCGCGGTAATGATGGGCGGCGGCCGCACCGACCAGAGCTGGTGGTGGGACGGCAAGCAGTTCGCGACGTTCAAAGGCCGCGCCACGCTGCCCGTGGTCGATCGCACGAACGCCGCCGTCGCGCGCCTGATCGCGCAGGGCCAGCCGCCGCTCGACCTGCCGCCGGCATGTGCGCGCGTCGATCAGCCGATCGCGATCGGTGGCGGCAACAGCGTCGGTACGGGCCGGTTCCAGCGCGCGCCGGGCGACGCGCGCGGCTTTCGTGCGTCGCCCGCGCTCGACGGCGCAACGCTCGCGCTGGCGGCGGGGCTGGTCCAGGACATGGGGCTGGGCAAAGGCGAGGCGACCGACATCCTGGCGGTCGGCGTGTCGGCGACCGACTATGTCGGCCATACATTCGGCAACCAGGGCACCGAGATGTGCCTGCAGCTCATGTCGCTCGACGAGGATCTCGGCCAGTTCTTCGCGGTGCTCGATGCGGCGGGCATCGACTATCTGGCGGTGCTGACCGCCGATCATGGCGGGCACGACCTGCCCGAACGCATCCGGATCCAGAGCGCGGCCGACGCGACCCGCCTGGACCCGGCGCTGGCGCCGGCGACGATGGGCAAGGCGATTGCCGGCGAGCTGGGCCTGACCGGCCAGTTGATGTGGGGCGGCGCGGGCGGCGATGTCTGGGTCGACCCCGCGCTGAGCCCGGCCGACCGCCGCCGTGTCGTCGATGCCGCCGTGCGTCGCTATGCCGCGCACGAACAGGTCGAGACCGTGTTCACCCGCGCCCAGATTCTGGCGACCGCGCTGCCCCGCCAGCGTTCGCCCGACGCCTGGACACTGATCGAGCGGGCGCGCGCCGCGTTCGATCCGGCCCGGGCGGGCGATTTCGTGGTCGTGCTCAAGCAGCGGGTGACGCCGATCCCCGACGCCTCGCGCGGCTATGTCGCCACGCATGGCAGCATCTGGGACTATGACCGCCGCGTGCCCATCCTGTTCTGGCGCAAGGGGATGGCCGGCTTTGAACAGCCGCTGGCGATCAGCACGACCGACATCGCGCCGACACTGGCCGGCATGCTGAAGCTGCCGCTGCCTGCGAACGAGATCGACGGTCAGTGCCGCGACCTCGACGTGACGACGGCGAGCACCTGTCCCTGACTTGGGTCGGCGCTTTCACCGGACCTTAGCCGTTCGGCGCTAGACCGGCGGAGTGGCACGCACATCGTCCATCCTTTCGTTCGGCCTGCGGCGGCGCGCCGGATTGGTCGCCCTACTGGCGATCCTCGCCCTGATCGGGGCGTTGACCAGGCATGGGATGACCCGGAGCCCCGAGCGCGCGCTGATCGCGGAGGTACGCGGGTTGCTCGCGCGCGAGGGCATTGCCGGGGCGGTGGTGGCGACCGGTCGGGTCGGCGGACAGCCCGTGCTGACCGCGATCGGCATGGCGACGCCCGATCGGCCGATGCGCCCCGATGACCGGTTTCGCCTCGCCAGCCTCGCGAAGCCGCTCACCGCGGCGGCGGTTTTGGGGCTGGTGCGCGCAGGCCGCCTCACCCTCGACACTCCGGTTGCGGAGGCGGGCCCCGGCATCACGGTGCGCCATCTGCTCCAGCACAGCGGCGGATGGGACCGCGTGGCGACCTTCGACCCGATCGGCGATCCCGCGTCGTCGGCGCGCCTCGGCCTGACCGCTGCGGACCGCTGCGAAGCCATCGCCGACCGGATGCCGCCCGCGCAGTTCGCGCCGGGCACGCGCTACGCCTATTCGAATCTGGGCTATTGCCGGCTCGGCCAGGTGATCGCGCGCGTTTCGGGACGATCCTATGCCGACCAGGTGCATCGCACGGTGCTTGCGCCGCGCGGTGCGGCGCTTCGCTATGGCGGCGTGCCGAGCGTCAGGCACCCCTCGTCCTGGACCGCGGCAAATTTTCGGGCACTGGGTCCGGGGGGTGGCTGGAGCGGCAGCGCGGGCGACTATTGGCGATTCGCTGCCGGGCCGGTCGACCCCTATGTCCGGACCCGTCCGGCCTATGCCGTGCCGGGCGATGCCAGCTATTACGGGCTGGGCTGGCGCGTGTGGCGCGGCGGCGTGCTCAGTCATTTCGGTGCGATCGAGGGCGCCTTCGCCCTTGTCGTCCGCGACGGGGACCGGGTGGCGGTGGTGGCGATGAACGGCAGGCCCCGTCGGGACGAACGTGCGGCGGCGCAACTGATCGCCGCGTTCGCACCGGCCGTGCGCCAGCCGGACCGGGCCGACGCGCGGCGCTAGCGTCGTTCCAGCGCGCGGATGCCGGGTGCCAGCCGGTTGTTGGCCAGCACCACCGGTTCATTGCCATAGACCGCGACGAAGGCCGGGCTGCGCGTCTCGCCGGGGGCGAGCGTCGCGACATTGCCCTCGACGCGCAGGCCCGCGGACGAATGCGTGTGCTTTTCCGCACCGACGACGATGAAGCCGGTCCAGTTTTCCTTGTTGCGGCCCTGGACGAAATGATTGCCCGCGATGATGCCGCGCGCGCCCTCGGACAGGTCGATCGCGTAATTGGTCGCGCGCCCGCGGCTGTCGTCGAAGCTCGAATCGCGGATCGTGACGTTGGGCACGCGCATCTTGACGTAATGGCCGCCGCGTCCGCGCTCGAACCGCGACCGCGTGATCGTGACGCTGCCTTCGTTGCCGAGATAGATCGAATGAGCGCAGTCCTCGGTTTCGTGGCACTGGCCCAGTCCGGCAAAGGTCGACTGGTCGATCACGATCTTCTGGCCGCTCGGATGCCCGCCGAGAATGCCTTCCTGGCTGTCGAGAAACATCGAATTGACGACGGTCAGGTCACCGATCTCGGTCCGGATGCCCGCGCCGTTGCCGTCGGGCACGCGCAGGTTGCGAAAGACGATGCCGTCGACGACCGACCCGCGACCGCGCAGGACGAACGCGGCCTTGTCCTCGCACGCCACGCCATCGAAGATCGCGGTGCCCGGCTCGACCGCGCGATAGGTGATGTGCCCGCCGCTCTGGACGGTGCACTCGCGATAGACGCCGGGCGCGATCAGGATCGTCGCGCGCCCGTCGCGGACCGCGCCGACCGCATCGTCGAGCGTGCGGAAGGATTCGCCCGTTTCCGCGATGGTGAACGGACCGGCGGCGCGCGGTTGCGCGATGCCGGGGGCGGCCAGCATCACGGCCAGCATCGGGATCAAGGCGTGTCGCATCTTCGCTCCTTCGCCGTCACCCATCCCTCGCGCGCGGGTGCCGCGAAAGCGCGAAGGAGGGTTAATCGAGTCCCGATCGGGCACGCCCCGCGAATGAAGCGCAAAAACCCGCAAGAAACTGCCGTTTGTCGCTGAACCGTAACATAATCCTAAACTGTCGTTTACGATCCAAACCCTAAGCCTGCCGCGCATGTCGACGCTTCCCGCCCCCGCCCGGATCCCCCCGGCACCATCGCGATCCGACCGGATTTCCGACTGGATGTCCCCGGCCGAGCGCAGCCCGGCGCACGCGACGACCGCGGATACGCTGATCAGCGTCATCGACCGGTTCCAGGCCAATCCCGACCTGCGGCTGCTGCCCGTGCTCGACCCGCTGGGGCGGCCGCGCGGCGCGATTTTCGAGCGCGATGTCCGCCGCCTGCTGCTCAACCCCTTTGGCCACGCGCTGCTGCGCAATCCGGCCTATGGCGGCGATCTCACGCCGCACGTCCGCGATTGCCCGGCGGTCCAGCATGACGTGTCGATCGGCGAAGCGCTGGAGCAATATCGCGTCGGGCGCGGCAGCGAAGGGATGGTGATCCTGCGCGGCGACCGGCTGTTCGGCATCCTCACCAATCGCCGGCTCGCGCTGCTCGCCGCGGAGTGGGAAGTCCACCGCGCCGCAGGGCGGATCGCAAGGGCCGAGCAGATCGAAGCCGCGGCCGACCGTTTCGACCGCGAGGTCGCGGCGCTGGGCGACACGATGGACATGCAGTCCGAAATGCTCGAGCGCGAGGCCGCACGCGTGGCGGACGGCGCCGCAACCGCCAGCACGCGCGCGGCCGCGGTCGCCGCCGCCGCCGCGCAGACCAGCGTCCATATGGAGGAGATTGCCGGGCGCGGCCACGACCTTGCGCAGGCGCTCGAATCGATCGCGGCGCGGACGGGTGAGGCACGGCGGACCGCCGGCGAGGCGGTGGCGCTGGTCGCCGCGGGCAGCGCGCAGACCGCGGAACTCAGGGTGTCCGCCCAGTCGATCGGCTCGGTGATCCTGCTGATCGGCGAGATTTCCCGCCAGGTGAACCTGCTTGCGCTCAACGCGACGATCGAGGCCGCGCGCGCGGGCGAGGCCGGGCGGGGCTTCACCGTCGTGGCGAACGAGGTGAAATCGCTGTCCAACCAGACCGCGATCGCCGCCGAACGGGTCGGCAGCTATATCGCCGAGATCACGCGCGCGGTCGACGAAGTCGCCAAAAGCCATGCCCGCTTCGAGACCGCGATCGGACAGATCGCCGGCCACTCGATCGAGATCGAGCAGGCGGTCGAACAGCAACGGGCCGCCACCCGCACGATCGCGTTCAACGCCGACCAGACCAACGATGCCAGCCGCGCCATCGGCAACGACGCCGAGGCGATCAACGCGACCGCCCGCAGCGCGGCGGAAAAAGCGCAGGCGATGCTGTTGATCGCCAAGCGCGTCTTTGCCGGCGCCCGCCAGCTCGCGGCCGAAAGCGCGCATTTCGCCGAGCAGATCCGCGCCGTCTGACGTCGCGAAGCGGCGTCCTAGGCGTCGTCGATCGGGGTTGCCGGGGCCATTGCGAGCGCAAGCGCGGCGCGGGTGCGCGGCAGGATCAGCTGGCGCAGCAGCTCGACATCGTTTTCCAGCGCCACCGGATCGTGTCCGCGCGCGGAATGCAGCGCTGCCTTCAGCCAGTCGCTCACCTGCGGCTGCGCCAGTGCCCAGCCAATATGTGCGTCCGCGCGGGCGAGCGCCAGCTCGGGCTCGGGGCGGAGCTGGGCGAGGTGCGGCCGCCGCCCGATCGCATCATGACCGGCCATGTCAGGCGAGCTCCGTTTCGCGCGCGGGGGTTGCGGGGGCATCAACTGCTGCCTCCCATGCCAGTCCGGGGCGATAGCGCGCGGTCATCCGCCCCTGGTCGTCGAGCGCGAACAGATGCAGCCAGCCATTGTCAAACAGGGCGCGGACATCGGGATGGCGCTCGAGGACCGCAGTGATCGCGTCGATGGGCGCGGCGATGCAGACGGTGAGCCGCAGCGGCTCGTGCATCAACGCGGTGCCGTCATGCACCGACTGCCAGGGCAGCCCGGCGCGCAGCACGCCGCCATTGCCCTCGACCACGCCCATGCCGCCGATCACATTGTGCAGCAGCTTGTTTCCGCCGCCGAACAGGGCGGGCGCAACCGCCGACCCGTAATATTGCAGGCTGATCCAGCTGGCGACCACCACCGGCGCGGTCAGGATCAGCTCCAGCACCTTGAAGCCGGTATCCCGGTGCCAGTCATAGTCGTGGAGAAAGGCCCGGCCGGCAAGGTCGCGGCCGGCGGTGCGCTCGCGCGGGGCGGCGATGAACGCCTGGCACCCGGCCAGCGCCCATTCGGGTCGCGTCTGTGCCCAGTCGCGGCTGCGGCGGCTGACCGCATCGGCATGGCGTGCGCCGGGCAAGCGCAGCGCGCGCTCGCCACGCGCCAGCGCGCCCGCGCGAGCGAGCCAGGCGCGCGCCTGGTCGATCCGGTCGGAATGCGCGGTTGCCGGCTCGTCGTCGGCGAACAGCTGCACCGCATCGGTCGTCGTGTCGTGCAATGCGGCGACGAAGCGCGTGTCCGCCGGGATCGCGATCCCCTGGTCGGCCAGTCCGTCGCGCACCACCGGGTCGTTTAGCAGCGCCGCCAGCAAACGCGCATTCACGTCGCCGGGATAGCCCCCGCACGCCCCGCAATGCAGCGCGCTTGCGTGCGGATTGTTGACGACATTCGCACCATGCCCGACCAGAAGCACCAGCGGGGCAAAGCCGTCGGTCAACGACATCGCGCGCAGCACCGTCGCCGCCATGGTGACGCGGTCGGCCGGATCGGGCATGGGGTCGAGCCGGGGCGCGGGCGCATCCACGCCAGCACCGCCCCGAACGCCGATTGCGTCGCGGACCAGCTTGACGACATAGGCCGGGCCCGCGGCTTCGACAAAGGCGAAGGACGAGACCGCGGCGAGCTTGAACCGGCCCCAGGCGCGCGCCGCCCGGTGACGGAAGCGGGCCGTCCGGTCGGCATCGATCAGCGCGGTGTCGGTGGCGGTCGATGCCAGCCCCGGGTTGAGCAGCACCGGCAGGCGATGTTCGGCGACATCGGAGGCGAAGCGGCGATGCGATGCGGTCAGCCCGAAAAAGCCGGCAAAGCCCAGCGTGCGGATCGCCGGATCGATCGATTCGAGCGCGCGGCGAAACACCTCCGATCGCACGTCGATGCAGAACGCCGCCTGCATCGCGGGCGCGACCGCGGTGCGCGGTGTCGCCGCCGCCGCCAGCGTTTCGGCCAGCCGGCGCTGCGCCGCACGTTCGCTGGCGTCCTGAAGAATGGCGTCGATCCGCTGATCCATGTCGGGCGCGACCGGGCGCGCATAGTCCGCCAGTGCGGCCGTCCAGTCGGCCGCGATCCGTGGCGCATAATGTTCGAGCAGCGCGTCCTCCCACAGCATGCGGATGCACAGGAAGTCGGTGATCGTATCGTCGCCGCTGCCCGCAAGCTGCGCCTGCCACAGTCGGTAGCGCGCGGTGTGCGCCCAGCCGCCGAGCGTCGTCAGCAGGCGGTGGAAATAGGTCGGCATTGCCGCGCCCCCCAGGCCCAGCCGGGCGGCGGCGCTGATCATCGCGTCGGTCGACGCGTCGGGCAGGTCGGCGACGAAGGCCGCGAAGCCGCGCAAGCCGACGATCTCGGGCGTCAGGTCGTGGGTCGCCACTGCGCGCCAGGCGGCATAGGCGCTCTTGCCGCGCGGGGCCGCCCACAGCGCCTGGCCTTCATCGAAATAGGCGCCGGCCCATGCCCCGAACCGCTCCGCGATCACCGCAGGCCAGTCGATGCCCGACGCCCGCGCCGCCAGGTCGGCGACGGTGGGCAATGCCGCGGGTGCGGGCGTGTCGACGGCGACGGCGGCCCGGAGCCGCGCGAGCGTCGGCGGCGGGCTGTCGCCGGCTGCGGCGGCGTCGATCGCGGCCGCCAGATCGACATCGCGGATCGCGCCGCTGGCGATGCGCGCGCGATACCAGGCGCGCGGCATCGTGATTCGCGCACCGGCGACCCGCGCCAGCAGCGCCGCCGTGTCCGCCAGCGACCGGTCGGCCTGACCCAGGAACGGGTTCACCGCGACGCTGGCGGCCAGCGGCCAGGCCGGCGGGATGGCGCGCGCGGCCGCATCCGCACTGGCGAACAGCCGGTCCAGATCGTGCACCTGATCGGCGATCGACATCGACATCTCCTTATCCTCCATCGTCATTCGGCGGCGCGCACGCGCAGCCGCCAGCCGCCGAGCAGCCGGTCGTGGACCGCATTGGCGTAAAGCCCGTTGGCCAGGTGCACGCGCAGCCCCGCAGCGGCCGGGTGATGCGCCCAGAGCGGGAACATCGCCTGGGCGACCGCGACCAGCCCGAAGCTCGCCACCGCGAGCACGATCAGCGTCCATTCGAGCGCGCCCGGCGGCGGGGCGGCGGGCAGGGTGCCCGCCGTCAGGTCGAGCGCCAGCGCGTGCAGCCCGAAATAGGCGAGCGAGGCGATCAGCGCATAGCCGATCATCCGGCGGGTCAGCGGACGCGGTGCCGCATCGGCCAGCCCCTGCGCGAGCAGATAGGCGACGCCGAAGATCAGGATCGCGCCGAGCGCCAGCGCCTGGGGAGATTTGTCGGCAAAGCCGAAGAGCGCGCCGATCGCGGCATAGATGGCGAGCGCGGCCAGAAAGGCGCGGCCGACCGCGCGCGGGCGCGGGACGGCCACCGGGCCGGGTCGGCGCGCCGCCGCGATCCGGTCGACCGCCCCGCCGGACGCCAGGAACGAATGCGCCTTGTACAGCGAATGCGCGACGATGTGCAGCAGCGCGAGCGGGAACAGCGCCAGGCCGCACTGCATGATCATGAAACCCATTTGCGCGACGGTCGACCAGGCCAGCGACGTCTTGACCGCCGGCTGGGTGAGCATCACCAGCCCGCCGAACAGCGCGGTGAAGCCGCCGACCATGACGAGGATGGCAAGCACGCCGGGGGCCAACAGCATGACGTCGGCGAAGCGGATCAGCAGGAAGCCGCCGGCATTGATCACGCCGGCGTGGAGCAGCGCGGAAACCGGCGTCGGCGCCTCCATCACTTCGGTCAGCCAGCCGTGCAACGGGAACTGCGCCGATTTGAGCATCGCGGCGAGCGCGATCAGCCCGGCGGCCGCGATCGCCCAGCCGCCGCCTTCGCCGCGCGCCGCGGCCGCCGCGATCGCGCCGATGTCGGTTTCGGCATAGGCGCGGATGAGCAGCGCCGCCGCGCCGATCAGTGCGACGTCGGCGGCGCGCGCGGTCACGAACTTCTTGCGCGCCGCGCGGCGCGCGGCGATGCGATCGGGGTAGAACAGCAACAGGCGATGCAGCGCCAGGCTGGTCGCGATCCACGCGAGCACGAGCTGGACCAGATTGCCCGCGGTCACGAGCAGCATGACCATCGCCAGCGTGACGCCCAGCCAGCCCATGAAACGGCCATGCCCGGACTCGCCGTCGAGATAGGTCGCCGCATAACGCAGCACGACCCAGCCGATGAAGCTGACCAGCATCAGCATCGTCGCGCTGACCACGTCGAGCCGCGCCGACAGGCCGATGCCCTGAGCGCCGGTCAGCGCGCCGAGCGTGCCGGTCGTTGCGCCGTCGCGTGCCAGCATGAAAATGGCCGCGGCGGCGATCGCGATCGTCGCCAGCGCGGCGGCTTCGATCATCCCCAGCTCCAGCCGCGAGGGCCGGCCGCGCGCCGCGAAGCCGAACGCCGCCGCAGCGAGGGTCAGCAGCGGTGCGCCGAGAAGGAGGAAGGAAGATGCCGCCATGATCGTCTCCGACAAATTGCTGGCGGCGACCTAGCGCGGGCATGTCGATGATAAAAATTCATTGTAAGCGCCATATCGTTCGATAAAAGCGAACGATATGGCAGAGCTGAATTACAACCATCTGCGCTATTTCTGGGCTGTGGCGCGCGACGGGAACCTGACGCGGTCGGCCGAGCGGCTGAACGTGTCGCAGTCCGCATTGTCGGTGCAGATTCGCAAGCTCGAGGCGCGGCTGGGTCATGCGCTGTTCGAGCGGCGCGGGCGCCAGCTCGTCCTGACCGAGGCGGGGCGGATCGCGCTCGACCATGCCGACGCGATCTTTGCGACGGGCGAGGAGCTGGTGGGGACGCTGCGCGAAGCCGGGCGCACCCGCCACGCGCTGCGGGTCGGCGCGCTCGCCACCTTGTCGCGCAATTTCCAGATCAGTTTCCTGAAGCCGCTGCTGGGGCGCAGCGACATCGAAATCGTGTTGCGATCGGGCAGCATGTCCGAGCTGCTCGTGGCGCTGCAATCGCTCAATCTCGACATGGTGCTGACCAACCTGCCGCCGGCATCGGACGCGCTGACCCCCTTCATCGCGCACAAGGTCGCCGAGCAGCCGGTGAGCCTGGTCGGAGCGCCCGCGCTGCTGGGTGGCGAGCGCGTCGTCGAACGGCTGCTGCGCCGCCATCCCGTCATCCTGCCGACCCTCGACAGCGCGGTGCGCAGCCATGTTGACGCGCTCGCCGACCGGCTCGGCTTGCGGCTCCAGATTGCGGCCGAAGTCGACGATATCGCGATGATGCGTCTGCTCGCGCGCGAAGGCTTCGCACTCGCCGTGCTGCCGCCGATCGCCGTGCGCGACGAGCTGGATGCGGGCATGCTGGTCGAGGCCGACGCGCTGCCCGGGATCAACGAAAGCTTTTACGCGGTGACGGCAGCGCGGCGCTTTCCGAACCCGCTCGTCCGCGCGCTGCTGCCGCAATAAGACCGCGCATGCATTCCCCCTTGACAGGCAAATGGTACTAAGGTGGTATGTAACCACTAGGGGAGGAACATATGACCAAAGCCCGGCCCGCACTCCGTCTGTCCGCCGCTGTCGGCGCGATCGGCATCGCCCTGTTCAGCGCATCCTCGGCCATGGCGCAGGACGCGCCGGACCCGGCGGCACCCGCTGCCGAAGCCGATGATCGCAACGGCGACATCGTCGTCACCGGCACCCGCATCCGCAGCGCCGGGTTGGCATCGACCAGTCCGATCAACACGGTCGACGCCGAACAGATCCAGCTGCTGCGTGCGGTGACGATCGAGGACTTCTCGACCAAGCTGCCCCAGCTCGCCGGCGGCGTGAACTCGACCTCGGTCGGCAGCGACGCGTTCGGCGCACAGACGCTCGATCTGCGCAGCCTGGGCCAGAACCGCACGCTGGTGCTGATCAACGGCACGCGCGCGGTGCCGTTCTCGTTCCGCAACGCCGTTGATGTGAACGCGATTCCGGCACCTTTGCTCAAGCGGGTCGACGTCCTGACCGGCGGCGCTGCCGCCGTCTATGGCGCCGACGCGGTGGCCGGCGTCGTCAACTTCATCATCAATGATGATATCCGCGGGCTGCAGGCGAGCGGCAATTACCGCGCGGTCAGCGACGGCGCGTCGCAGGCCAGCGTCTATGTGAGCGGCGGGCTCGACCTGGGCGGGCGCGGCAGCATCGTCGCCTATTTCGAATACACCGATCGCGATCCGCTGCTCGCCGGTGAGCGGCTGGAAACCCGCACCGGCCCTGCGACCGCGCCGATCGGCGGCAATTTCCGCGATGTCGCCAGCGGCCGGACCTTTTCGTTCGACGCCGCGGGCAATTTCACGCTGACCCCGCAGACGACCGACTACACCTCGCAATTCCTGCTGGTGCAGCCGCTGGAGCGGATCAACGCCAGCGCGTTCTTCAAATACGATCTGACCGACGCGATCCAGGCCTATGGCCGCTTCCTTTATTCGGGCGTCGACACGCGCGGCGGCACGCGCACGGGCCAGAATCCCGCGACGATCGGCGGCGCGGGCGTCAACGTCCAGATCGCTCAGAACAATCCGTTCCTGACCCCGCAGATCCGGTCGCAGCTGACCTTCGTCAACGGCTTTGCGACGGTCAACGTCCAGCGTTCGCTGGGCGAGCTCGGTACCACGGCGGCAATCAACGACCGCGATACGTGGCAGGGCCAGATCGGGCTGCGCGGCGACCTGACCCCCGCGATCCGCTGGGACGCCTACTACCAGATCGGCGAGACGCGCGAGAACATCACCGTCGTCGGCGACGGCCTGCGTGCCAGCTTTGCCGGGCTGGTCAACACGACTGACATTTTCGGGCCGGGGGGTGACTTCACCTCGGTGCTGCGCGACTTCGACTATGGCTCGCGCGTGCGCCGCCAACAGGTCGGGTCGGCCTATGTCTCGGGCGACACCGGCGATTTCTTCAACGGCTGGGCCGGTCCGTTCGGCTTCACCGCCGGCTATGAATACCGGCACGAAAAGGGGCGCTTCAGCTACTCGCCCGACCTCAGCCAGTCGTTCAACCAGGGTGCGGAATCGGCGCCGCCGGTGCCGCCCTTCATCCGGGTGCACGAGCTGTTCGGCGAACTGGTCGTGCCGCTCTTGCGCGACTTCCCGCTGGTCAAGTCGCTGACGGTCGAGGGGGCCTATCGCCGGTCGTGGTATACCCGCTCGGTCGGCGAGGACCGGTCCTACGACACCGACAAGCTCGGCCTGAACTGGGTGGTCAGCGACGATCTGCGTCTGCGCGGAACGCGCCAGACGGTCATCCGCGACGCGAATATCGGCGAGTTCGCCAATCCGGTCTTCTCGATCCCGTTTTCCAGCCTGGTCACCGTCGCGCGCCTGTTCCCGCGCTATGGCGGCGATCCGTGCGCACTGGGCACCGGCAATGTCGAACAGTGCACGCGCCAGGGCTATCGCGGGCCATATGACTCACGGGCGGCGGCCAATCTGACCGGCGGCTATTTCTTTGGCGGCAACGCCAATATCCGCGCGGAAACCGGCCGGACCTATACGGTCGGCGGCGTGCTGACCCCGCGCTTCCTGCCTGGCCTGTCACTTGCGGTCGATTATTACAGTATCTCGATTCGCGATGCGGTCGGCCAGATCCAGCCAGTCGATGCGCTGACCAGCTGCTACATCACCGATCCGAGCGCCGACAATCCGTTGTGTCAGGCGGTGTCGCGCGATCCGGTCACCGGCTTTCTGCGCGATGCGTTCGTCGATGACCGCAACCTGGCGCGGATCAAGCAGCAGGGCGTCGACGTCGATTTCCGCTATGCCCTTGCGCTTCCGGCCAGCCTGCCGGGCCGCCAGCTGGCGTTCGGCTATCAGGCCAATTTCGTCACGTCATACAGCATCCAGCGCAACGCCGCGCTGACCCCGGTGAACTGCAAGGGCAGCTATGGCGCGCGCTGCTCATCCGACCTGGTCACGCTCGTTTCGCCCGATTATCGCCACCGCGCGACGGTGACCTGGGATGCCAAGCCATTGACCGTCCAGTTCGGGTGGAAACGGATCGGCGAGGTGCGCGACAGCACCGTCGGCAGCACCGACACGATCGATGCGTTCGACTATTTCGACCTGAACGTCGCGATCCGGCCGCCGACCACTGGGCTGACGATCACGATCGGTGTCGACAACCTGTTCGACAAGCGGCCGCCGACGCCGCGCAACGCAGGTGCGTTCAACACCTATCCCGACACTTACGACATTCTGGGCCGCACCGTCGGCGGGTCGTTGACGCTGACGCTGTAACCGTCCGGTCACGCCGGAACGCCAATCGATCGCCAAGGCCGGAAAGTGACTGACATGCCGTTGCAGTTTGCGCCGATCGACTGGGCGATCCTGGGAGGATATGTCGGCCTGCTCGCGCTGGCCGGCTATCTCGGCACGCGGCGGGGCGTCGGCACGGCGGACGACTATTTCCTGGCGGGGCATTCGGCGCCGGTGTGGCTGGTCGCGGTGTCGGTGTTGTCGACGGTCCAGTCCGCCGCGACCTTTCTGGGGGTGCCGGACTACAGCTTTCGCGGGGATTTCGCCTATCTGGCGGTGACGATCGCGGCGTGGCTGGCGGCGGTGTTCGTCGGCCGGGTGCTGATCCCGCGCTTCTACCGGCTCGACGTGGCGACGGTCTACGAGTTGCTGGAGCGTCGCTACGACGCGGCGGCGCGGCGGGCGGCGGCGGCGATGTATCTGGTCGGGCGCACGCTGGCGAGCGGCGCGCGGCTCTATCTCGCCGCGATCGCGGTCTCGATGATCATGTTCCTCGATATCGCGCCGCATCACATCGTGATCGCGGCGTTCGTGCTGCTGGTCTTCGGGCTGGTCTTCACCTTTTTCGGTGGGCTCAACGCGGTCATCTGGAGCGACCTTGTCCAGGTCGTGCTCTATATCGGCGCGGCGATCACGGTCCTCGTCATCCTGCTGATCAAGATCCCGGCCCCGATCGACCAGATCGTCGCGTCGCTCCACGACGCGCCCGGCGGGGTCGACAAGCTGCGGCTGGTCGACTGGCGGTTCGATCTTTCCGCGCCCTTCTCGATCTGGGCGATCCTCACTGGCCTGGTGCTGCTCAACATCGGCAATTCGGGGCTCGACCAGGATACGACCCAGCGGCTGCTTGCCTGCCGCAATTCGGGCGAGGGCGCGCGCGCGCTCTACGGGTCGATCTATGCCTCGGTGCCGGTCATCGCGCTGTTCCTGGCGATCGGCGCGCTGCTCCATGTCTTCTACGAGCGTCCGGACCTGATGGGCGCGCCCGCCGGTGCGCTGGCCGGGACGTTTCAGGGCGAGCGGATCACCGTGTTCATGGCGTTCATCCTCAGCGAAATCCCGCCCGGCGTACGCGGGCTGGTGACGGTGGGGGTGATCGCCGCCGCCGCGATCAATTCGGGGCTGATCAGCATGTCGTCGGTCGCGATCAACGATTTCTACCGCCCCTGGGCCGAGCGGAACGGGCGGGTGGACGAGGCGCATTTCGTCCGCGCCGGGCGCTGGACGACCGTGCTGCTCGGCTTCGCGCTGTTCGTGACCGCGATCGCGTGCTCCTACTGGCAGCGCGCCACCGATGCGCCGCTGCTCGAATTCGTGCTGGGGGTGATGGCGTTCGCCTATGCCGGGCTGCTCGGCGTCTATTTCACCGCGGTATTCACCACGCGCGGGTCCAGCCTGTCGGTCCGGCTCGCGCTGGTCGCCGGGTTCGTCACCGTGCTCGCGCTCCAGCCGGCGATCGCTGAGTCGATCGGCCTGCCCGCCGCACTCGCGCAGATCGCGTTTCCGTGGCAGCTTCTGATCGGTACCGGCGTCGCGTTCATCGTCTGTCTGTGCGGCAGCCCCGCTGTCGCCACGACCAGGGAAACGACCGTTCATGCGTAAGACCGAAGGCATCGATCCCCGTTTCGTCGAACTCGACAGCTGGCCGACCGCGACCGCTGTGGAGGCGATGCTGGAGGGCCAGCTGAGCGCGGCGGCGGCCGTACAGGGGCAGGTCGGCGCGATCGCCGCCGCCGCCGACCGCGCCGCCGAACGGCTGGGCAGTGACGGCCGGCTGGTTTTCGCCGGCGCGGGGACCTCCGGCCGCATCGCGGTGCAGGACGGGGTGGAGCTCGGCCCGACCTTTGGCTGGCCGGCCGCGCGCACGGTCTTCCTGCTCGCCGGGGGGATGGATGCGCTGGCGCAAAGCGCGGAGGGCGCGGAGGACGATGGCCCCCGGGCACGCGCCGATGTCGCCGCGCACCGCATCGGCGCGAACGACGTGATGGTCGGCGTCGCCGCGAGCGGGCGTACCCCCTTCACCATCGCCGCGATCGAGGCGGCGCGTACGGCCGGCGCGCTGACGATCGCGATCGCCAACAATCCGGCGACGCCGCTGCTGGCCGCTGCCGAGCTGGCCATCACGCTCGATACCGGCGCGGAGACGATCGCGGGGTCGACGCGGATGAAGGCCGGGACCGCGCAGAAGATCGCGCTCAACCTGCTATCGACCGCGATCATGCTCCGGCTCGGCCGGGTCTATCGCGGCCGGATGGTCGACATGGTGATCTCCAACGCCAAGCTGCGCGATCGTGCCGAGCGCATGGTCGGCGACCTGGCCGATGTACCTGTCGATCGCGCGGCGGCCGCGCTCGACAGGGCGGACAACGACATCAAGCTCGGCGTGCTCGTCGCGCGCGGGCTGGACACCGATGCCGCGCGCGCATTGCTCGCCCGCGCCGGCGGCCGGTTGCGCGACGCGATGGCGTTGCTCGACATGGAGGCGGGGCGGTGAGCGCGCGCGCCGATTTCTCCGCGCCGGCCAACACCCCCATCTATCTGCGGCTCGCCGCCGACCTGCGCGATCGCATCGTCACCGGCGAGATCGCGATCGGCGATGCGCTCCCGTCCGAACGCGACCTGTGCGACCTGATGGGCGCATCGCGCGTGACCGTGCGCCGCGCGATCGAGACGCTGATCGACGAGGGGCTGATCGTCCGCCGCCAGGGTTCGGGAACTTATGTCGCCCCGCGCATCCAGGCCCCCAATTCCTATCTCAGCAGCTTCAGCCAGGACGCCCGCGCGCGGGGCGAGAAGACGCAGACCATCTGGATGATGAAGACGCGCGCCAGCGCGTCGGCGGAGGAAGCCGCGATACTGGAGGTCGCGGCAGGCGCGGCGGTGATCCGGCTGGGGCGCGTCCGTCTGGCCGGGGGCGAGCCGCTGGCGATCGAGAATGCGATCGTCCCGGCGCTGTTCCTGCCCGACCTCGAGCAGCTGGGCGATTCGCTTTATGAAACGCTCGAACGCGGCGGTTTCCGCCCGGTCAGCGGGACCCAGCGCATCCGCGCATCGCTTGCCACCTCGACCGAGGCGGGGCTGCTGTCGATGCAGGAGGGCGCCGAGATCCTGAGGATCGAGCGACTGACGCGGCTGGCTGATGGCCGCGCGGTCGAGTTCACCCGCTCCGCCTATCGCGGCGACCGGTACGAGTTCGTCAGCGAGCTGCGCGGACCCTACGCGCTGCTGTGACCGATGCGCAGCCCCGGCCGCGCGATCCGTCGATCGACGCGTTCCGCGGCCTGACCGTCCTGCTCATGATCCTCGTCAACCTGCAGGTGCCGGGGATGGGCGCCTGGCCGCTGCTCGTCCACGCGCCCTGGCATGGGCTGACCTTTGCCGACCTCGTCTTTCCCTGGTTCCTGCTGATCGTGGGGATTTCGCTGCCGCTCGCGCTCGATGGTCGCGCGGTGGGGTTCGGCGCGATCGGGCGGCGTGCGCTGCTGTTGTTCGCGATCGGGCTGGTGCTCGCCTGGCTGATCCGGCCGACCCTCGATCCCGCGCAGTTTCGCTGGATGGGGGTGCTGCAGCGCATCGCGATCGTCTATCTCGTCTGCGCGCTGATCGTCCGCGGCACGGCCGGCTGGCGCGCGCCGGCGATCGTCGTGGCGCTGTGCCTGATCGGGCACGCGGTGCTTCTGGGCCTGCCGCCGCCGGGCGGCGCGGCATCGCTCGCGCGCGGGATGGGGATGGCCGGGTGGCTCGATCGCGCTGTTCTGCCGGGCCGGCTCTATCCCCCCGGCTTCGATCCCGAAGGCGTGCTGTCGACGCTGGGCGCGATCGCGACCGGGCTGATCGGCGCGGCAGTGATGCGGGGGCCGGGGCTGGCGTCACGGACCGGCCGGGCAGCGACGATCGGCGTGCTGATGCTCCTTGCGGGCGGTGCAGCCGCATGGCTGAGCGGCCAGCCAGTCAACAAGCCGCTCTGGACCCCCGCCTTCGTCCTGGTGACGGCCGGACTGGGCCTGCTGGTCTGGCGCGCGTTGCGGGCCGGATGGCGCTGGATCGGTAACACGTGGGTTGGCCGCGTGCTGGCGCTTGCCGGCCGTACCGCGCTGACCGTCTATGTCGTCCACACCCTGCTGATCGCGCTGCTCGTGCGCCGCCTGGCGGGGGAGGCGCGGCTGTGGGAGCTGGCCGGCGACGCGCTGGTCGGCACCGGCCTCGGCGCGGCCAACGCCTCGCTGGTCTTCGCGCTGGCCGGCACGATCCTGAGCCTCGCAATCACCGCGGCGCTGGCGCGGCGCGGCTGGACGCTGCGGGTATGAATCGCGCTTGCCGAAACTGGTATTAAACAGGTATTGCCTCCGTACCCTCCCCGCGAGTTTCCCATGCCCCTGCCTGCCGAGACCCTGATGTTCGCCGAAGCCGCCGCCGCCGGTGCGGCCGTTGCGCGCCAGGGCGAGGCGGTTGAGCCGGCACTGGCCGCGCTCGTCGACCGGCTGCGCGCGCTCGATCCGCCGCTGGCCTTCACCTGCGCGCGCGGCAGTTCGGACCATGCCGCCACCTATGCCAAGTTCATGTTCGAAACCCGGCTGGGATTGCCGACGGTGTCGCAGCACCCCTCGCTGGCGTCGGTCTATGGCGATCCGGCGAAGGGCGCGCGTGGCTCCGCCTTCTTTGCGATCTCGCAATCGGGGCGCAGTCCCGACCTGATCGCGGCGACGCGCGCGGCGCACCGCGCGGGTGCGCTGGTGACCGCTTTGGTCAATGATCCCGCCGCGCCGCTCGCCGACGAGGCGGACAGCGTGATGCCGCTCACCGCCGGGCCGGAGCGCAGCGTCGCCGCGACCAAGAGCTATATCGCCACGCTGGCGCTCATCGCGCGGCTGGTCGCGGCGTGGACGGCGGACCGCGCGCTGACGGATGCGCTCGCGGCGCTGCCCGACGCGCTGGCCGTCGCGTGGCAGGCCGACTGGAGCGAGGCGCTGGCCCCGCTCGCGGGCGCACGCAGCCTGTTCGTGCTCGGCCGCGGCTCGACGCTCGCCATCGCGCAGGAAGCCGCGCTCAAGCTCAAGGAGACCTGTGCCCTCCATGCCGAGGCGTTCAGTATCGCGGAGGTTGCGCACGGCCCGATGACGCTGGTCGAGCCCGGCTTTCCAGTGCTGGTCTTTCCCCCGCACGATGTCGACCGTGCGCTGATCCGCCCGGTGCTCGACACGCTCGAGGCGGCGGGGGCGCGGCTGCTGATCGCGGGCGAGGGCGCGCTGCCGATGACGGGCGATCCGCATCCCGCGCTTGCCCCGATCGTGATGATCCAGAGCTTTTACCGGCTGGCCAATGCCGTCGCACTGGCGCGCGGGCGCAACCCCGATCAGCCGCCGCTGCTCAACAAGGTGACGCTGACGCGATGAACGGGCGGACGCGACTGACCGGCGCGCGCATCCTGACGCCGCGCGGCTGGCTGGACGATCATGCGGTGGTGATCGATGGTGGCCGGATCACCGCGCTGCTGCCCGCGACGGTGGCGCGGGACGGGCGGGAGGTACGGCTCGACGGTGGCCTGCTCGTGCCGGGCTTCATCGATGTCCAGGTCAATGGCGGCGGCGGGGTCCTGTTCAACGACCAGCCAACGGTCGAGGGTGTGGCGGCGATCGGCGCGGCGCATCGCGCCTTCGGCACGACCGGGTTCCTGCCGACGCTGATCAGCGATACGCTGGATACCGTCGCGCGCGCGATTGCCGCGGTCGATGCCGCGATGGCGCGGGGGGTGCCGGGCGTACTCGGCATCCATATTGAAGGCCCGTTCCTCAACCCCGAGCGGCACGGAATTCACGACCCCGCGCATTTCCGTACCCTTGATGCTGATGCGATCGCGTTGCTCGCCTCGCTCGAACGCGGGGTGACGATGGTCACAATCGCGCCCGAACGCGCCCCGCCGGGCGCGATCGCGGCACTTTGCGAACGCGGCGTGATCGTCATGGCGGGGCACAGCGCCGCCGACTATGCGACGATGCAGGCGGCGAAGCAGGCCGGGCTGCGCGGCGTCACGCATCTGTTCAACGCAATGAGCCAGCTTCAGTCGCGCGAGCCCGGGATCGTCGGCGCGACGCTCGACCTCGGGCTCCACGCCGGGGTGATCGCCGACGGCCACCATGTCCACCCCGCCGCGCTGCGCGTCGCGCATCGGGTGCTGGGCAGCGAACGGATGCTCCTCGTCACCGACGCGATGCCAACGGTCGGGTGGGACTGCGACCGCTTCCGGCTGGGCGAAACCGAGATCATCGCGCGCGACGGCGCGCTGCGCGACGCCGCCGGGACATTGGCGGGATCGCATCTCGACATGGCGGGGGCGGTGCGCAATGCAGCCGCGATGCTCGGCGTGCCGCTGGCGGATGCCTGTGCGATGGCATCGGCGACGCCCGCCGAGCTGATCGGGCTGGGCCGCAGCCATGGCCGGATCGCGCCGGGAATGGTCGCCGACCTGGTGCATCTCGACGAGGAGCTGACCGTCCGCGCGACATGGATCGGCGGCGAGACCGGCATGGACTGAGGCGCGGGGCGGGAAAACGGTGTCGATGCTGCGTCGGCGCAGCGGGCTTCAGGCGTGCAGCGCGACGGGTCCGCCGGCAAAGATGATCGCGCCGTCCACCGCATCGCCCATCGGTTCGACCAGCCGGTCGACGACGCGCGCGCGCAGCCACGGCTTGATCCGCTGGGCAACGCCGCCCATCAGCGCGCAGCGGATCGCGCCTTCGGCGACGATCGTCTCGATGAAGCGTTCGACATGCTGCGCAGCATCGCGAATGATCGACAGCGCGATCTCGTCGCCATTTTCAGCGAAGTCGAACACCATCGGTGCCAGCTGCGCGTAATCGCCCGGCGTCGCATCGTCCATCCAGGCGATCACGTTGGGAATGGCATTGCCGAACTGCTGGGTCACCGCCTGGCTGAGCGGGGTGGGGCGGGTACGCCCGTCGAGCGCGCGCAGCGCGTGGCGGATCGCGCTAAGCCCCAGCGCGGCACCGCTGCCCTCGTCGGAGATCGGGAAGCCGTAGCCGCCGATCGAATACATGTCCTCGCCCCGACGGATCATCGCCACGCTGCCCGTGCCCAGGATCAGGATGGCCCCGTCGCCGCCGCGATGCGCGCCCAGATTGGCGATGACCGAATCGCTGGTCAGCGCGACGCTGGCGAACGGCCAGTCGAGCGCCTGGATGCGCGGCTTCATGCCCGCGCGCGTGATGCCGGCGATGCCCATGCCGGCGCGGATCGCGGCAACCGCGGCACCGTCCAGCCCCGCTTCGGCGATCGCCTGTCCGGTCGCGTCGCTGATCGCGGCGAACAGCCGGTCGATCCCGACATGCGTGTTGGCTGGTCCGCCCGTACCATTGCCCAGCACCCGGCCATCGGCGTCGCACAGCCGGGCGCGACAGCGCGTGCCGCCCGCGTCGATGCCCAGATAGAATGGCTTCATGCAGGTCACTCCGCTGCCCGACCAACCGGCCAAATCGCCAAATTGGTATTAGGGTGGTATTATCGGAGTCGATCGCGTCGATCAATGCCGGATTGGTGCGGTCGAGGTGGCCCGTCAGGCTGGCGCGCCGTCGATCAGGTCGACGACGTCGGTGATGATCGTGCGCATCCGTTCCGCCGCCTCCCGCGGGTCGCGCGCGACGATGGCGTCGCGCACCGCGGCATGCGCGGGCACGCTGGCGGTGCGCCCCTTGATCCGGTTGGTGAAGCGGATCGAGGTGCGCAGCGCGGTCTCGACCAGCCGGCGGAACTGCGCGAAAAACGGATTGCCCGACGCGTTCAGCACCGCGATGTGAAAGGCGATGTCGGCATCGAGCGTATCGTCCTCGCCGCGTTCGGCGGCTTCCATCCGTGCGATCCCCCGGTCGATCCGTTCAAGCTCGGCCGCGCCCGCCGCCTGCGCCGCCAGCGCCGCCGCCGCCGGCTCGATCGCGACGCGCAGCTCGCTGAACTGGCGCAACAGCGTCAGCGACAATTTGCGATCGAGCAGCCAGTCGAGCACGTCGGGATCGAGCAGGTTCCACGCCGAGCTTGGCCGGATCACGGTGCCCTGGCGCGGGCGCGCGGACAAAAGCCCCTTCGCCGTCAGCATCTTGACCGCCTCGCGCGTGACCGAGCGGCTGACACCGTAGCGTTTCGCGAGGTCGGATTCGGTCGGGAAAGGTGCGTCGTCGAATGCGCCGGTCACGATTTCGCGCCCCAGCCGGTCGAGCATGCCATGCGTCAGGTTGCGGCCGAGCGACATCCGCCGGTCAAGTCCGTTGTCCCCGTCCATCATGAGTCGCGCCATTCGTTCCCCCGGGTCAACGTGATGGCGCGAAACCGGCCGAACGCCAAGCGTCGACGAGCGCGTCGGCATTGGCGCGGGTCGTTGCCGCCGGCTGCCCGGGCCGATAGAGCGCGCCGCCGACCCCGATCCCCGCGAACGGTCCGCTCAGCCATTGCGCCAGCGTGTCCGGCCCGGTGCCGCCGACCGCCCAGAGGCGCACGTCGCGCGGCAGCACCTCGACCAGCGCGCGCGCATAGCCCGGGGCCAGGGCACTCGCCGGAAACAGCTTCAGGTGACGCGCGCCCGCGGCGATGGCGGCAAAAGCCTCGGTGGGCGTGACGAAACCCGGCATCGGCTCCAATCCGAGGCCCATGCCACGCGCGATCAGCTCAGGATCGGTGTTGGGCGTGACCATCAGCCGCGCGTCCGTCGCGGCGAGCTGATCGACCAGATCTGCCGTCACCACCGTGCCGCCGCCGATCAGCGCGCGGTCGCCGAACTCGGCCTGGATTGCGGCGATGCTGGCCGCGGGGTCGGGCGAGTTGAACGGCACCTCGATCAGGCGGATGCCCGCTTCGACCAGGACGGCAGCGGTGGCGACCGCCTCTGCGGGCGTGATGCCGCGCAGGATCGCGACGATCGGCGGCGCGCCCGCCGCCAGGATGCTGTCGACGCTCATCATCGTGCCCGTTCCTCATCCAGCGCGCCCAGCCGCGCAAGTCCGGCAATCGCACAGGCATCGCCGTCCAGTACCGTCGTCGCGATCGCCATGCCGTCCAGGACGCTGCGATACCGCGCGACCAGCGCGGGCGCCCCGACCAGCACGACCGCACGCGCATCGCCGACGCCGCCCTGCACCTCCGTGCCGATCAGTAGCCCGGACAGGAATCCCGCGGCCCATCCGGCGCTGCGCCCATCGCGCAGCTGCGCGGCGCGCGTTTCGAACAGCGACCCCGCCAAGTCGCCGCCGCCGATCCGCGCCAGGCCGGCGGCAAAGCCTTCCGCTTCGTCGGCCGGATCGTCGCCGACCCGCAACAGCGTCGACCGATCGCGCAGCAGCGCGAACAATTCGCCGGTCAGGTAGGTGCGAAACGACACGATACGGCCGTCCGCCACCCGCGCCCATTTGCCATGCGTGCCGGGCAGCGCGATCAGATGGCGTCCGCGCGACAGCGCCGGATCGAGCGCCATCGCGCCGAAAATCTGCGTCTCCTCGCCGCGCATCACATCGGCGGCACCATCGTCGCGGCGGCAGGCGACACCCGGCGCGATGGTGATGCGGAAACCGTCAAGCACGATCCGCTGCGCCGCCGCCGCCCAGTCCGCGACGCCGGCGGGCGCGTCGGCATAGCCGGTTTCCACCAATCCGTTGCGCGACCCGACCATGCCGCACAGGGTCACATCCCTCGCACGTTCCGCGCCGCGCCAGCGTGTCAGCACGGTGGCGAGCACGTCCGTCGGCGGGGCGTCCGCCACCCCGATGCCGGGCCCCTCGACCCGGTCGACGATCGCGTCGCCGCGCAGGTGGAACAGCCGCAGCCGGGTCGTCCCCCAGTCACCGACCAGCCGTTCGCGTGTCGCCACGCTCATCGCGCCAGCCGAACGGGAGGGACGGGATGTCCGGGTGCAGGCGCGGCAAAGGTGAACAGCGACCCGGCCAGCGGCTCGCGCGCGAGCGTCGCGGGGTCGAGCTCGATCCGGGCGGTGGTGACAAAGCCGGTGCGCAGGTCCGGCCCGCCGAACGCGACCTTGGTCACGTTGGTGCATGGCAGGGGCAGTTCGAGGAGCAGCACGCCGTCGGGCGAATAACGCTGGATGCAGCCGCCGCCCCAGACGGCCAGCCACACGCAACCCTCGGCATCGGTGCTGACGCCGTCGGGCGTGCCCTTCGCGGGATCGATCGTCACGAAGGTCGTGCCCGCGTCGATGCCGTCATCGTTCAGCCGGTGGCGGCGGATGATGCGCCCCAGCGTATCGACGGTGTAGAGCCATTGCCCGTCGGGGCTGACCGCCGGACCGTTGGTGATCGCGATGGCCTCGCCGAAATCGCGGATGGAGCCGCCGTCGAAGCAATGGAAATGTCCGGTCGGGCGATGGGTGTCGCGGTCCATCGTGCCGAACCACAGGCGGCCCCCGGCATCGACGGTCGCGTCGTTGGTGCGGTTGTTGGCCGCCATCTTCAGCGTTGCGATGGCCTCGCCAAAGGCGCTGTCGGCAAAGCGCATCAGGCGGTGACCGTCGCCGACCAGCAGGTCGCCGTCCGCCAGCGCGGCGACGAAGCTGGGCGAGCCGCCCGTTTCGATGATCCTTTTGTCCCCGGTCGCCGGGTCGTAGCGATGCAGCCGCCCCCGTACGATGTCGACGAACCACAGCGCGCGGTCCGCCTCGATCCAGACCGGACCTTCGCCCAGTTCCGCATCGAGCCGCCACGCGAGCGCGGGTGCCGCGAGGTCGGTCATTCGATGAACGCCTCGACGCGCTCGGTGCGGGCGACCATGAACGCATCCGCCACCAGCCTTAGCGGTGCGGGGTCGGCGTCGCTCACGCCGTTCGCGACCAGCTCGGCAAAGCGTGCGTAGAGCCCGGGATATTCGGCCTCCGCCCCGGAGCGCGGTGCCCCGCCATCGATGGCTAATCGCGCGCCACCCTGGTCGAGCACCATGCGGCCGCCATGGGCGGCGTGCGCCGTGATCGACCAGCATTCGTCGCCCTGTTCGCGAAAGTCGAAATCGGCCGAGATGCGCGTCGCGCCGCTACGCAGATCGAGCGCGGCCGCGATCGGCGTCTGGCAGTTTTCGGGTCGGCTCAGCACCGCGCCCTCGACCCACACCGGATCGGGCAGGATCGCGGTCAGGATCGACAGCGCGTTGATGCCGGGATCGAACACGCCCAGCCCGCCCGGTTGCCACAGCCATTGCTGGCCGGGATGCCATTTGCGCACGTCCTCGCGCCATCGCACCGTCACGTCGCCAACGGGGTTCGCCGCGATCCAGTCGCGCGCCGCCGAGACCATCGCCGCATGGCGGCTGTGCCAGGTGGCGAACAGGACGGTGCCGGCCTGCGCGGCGCGCCGGCGCAGGTCCTCGAACTCCGCCAGCGTCGCGGCCGGTGGCTTTTCGAGCATGACGGCCATCCCCGCATCGATCGACGCGCGCGCGATCGGTCCGCGCACCTGGGGCGGGGTGCAGATCGCGACCGCGTCGACATCCGCCCCCGCCGCGATCATCGCGTCGATGGTGTCGAAGACCGGGACATTGGACATACTTGCGCTGCGGCTGACGATTGCGGCAAGCTCAAAGCCGGGATTGGCGGCAATCGCCGGCAAATGCTGGTCGCGGGCGATTTTGCCCAGACCGATGATCGCCAACCTTATCATCTCACGTCCAATGTTGTTTCCGCGAACTTATTAGTAATATATATCACACGCAAGATGGTGACCTGACCCGCCTGGTCGGGAGAACGGGATATCAAATGAGCGGAGCCGACGACACCGGCCGGAAATTTCGATCGCGCGCGTGGTTCGACAATCCCGAGAATGTCGACATGACCGCGCTCTATATCGAACGCTACCTGAATTTCGGGCTGAGCCAGTCTGAACTGCAGGGCAACCGGCCGATCATCGGCATCGCACAGACCGGCAGCGACCTCAGCCCCTGCAACCGCCATCATCTGGTCCTTGCCGAACGCGTGCGCGAGGGGATCCGCGATGCCGGTGGCGTCGCGATCGAATTTCCCGTCCATCCCATCCAGGAAACGGGCAAGCGCCCGACGCCGGGGCTGGACCGCAACCTCGCCTATCTGTCGCTGGTCGAGGTGCTGCACGGCTATCCGATCGATGCGGTGGTGCTGACCATCGGTTGCGACAAGACGACACCGGCGTGCCTGATGGCGGCGGCGACGGTCAACATCCCGGCGATCGCGCTGTCGGTCGGGCCGATGCTCAACGGCTGGCACGAGGGTAAGCGGACGGGATCGGGGACGATCGTGTGGAAGGCCCGCGAGCTGATGGCGGCAGGCGAGATCGACGCAGCGGGGTTCATCAAACTGGTCGCCAGCTCCGCGCCCTCGACGGGCTATTGCAACACGATGGGCACCGCCACGACAATGAACAGCCTGGCCGAGGCACTGGGCATGCAGCTGCCGGGTTCGGCGGCGATCCCGGCACCCTATCGCGACCGCCAGGAAATGGCGTATCGCACCGGCCTGCGCATCGTCGAACTCGTGCGCGAGGACGTGAAGCCATCGGACATCATGACGCGTGACGCGTTCCTCAACGCGATCGTCGTCAATTCGGCGATCGGCGGGTCGACCAATGCGCCGATCCACCTTGCCGCAATCGCCCGGCACATGGGGGTGGAGCTGTCGCTCGCCGACTGGGAGCAGGTCGGTCACGACGTGCCGTTGCTCGTCAACCTGCAGCCCGCCGGGGAATATCTGGGCGAGGACTATTATCGCGCCGGCGGCGTGCCGGCCGTGGTCGCCCAGCTGATGCGCCACGGGCTGATCCGCGAGGACGCGCTGACCGTCAATGGCCGCAGCATCGGCGACAATTGCCGCGACGCGGCAATCGCGGACGAAGCCGTCATCCGCCCGATCGACCGGCCGCTGATGGCGCGGGCGGGCTTCGCGGTGCTGACCGGCAACCTGTTCGACACCGCGATCATGAAGACGAGCGTGATCTCCGACGCGTTTCGCGCGCGCTATCTGTCCGATCCCGCCGATCCCGACGCGTTCGAGGGGCGCGCGATCGTGTTCGACGGGCCGGAGAATTATCACGCGCGGATCGACGATCCCGCACTGGCCATCGATGACCGCTGCGTCCTCGTGATCCGCGGCGCGGGGCCGATCGGCTATCCCGGCGCCGCCGAGGTCGTGAACATGCGCCCGCCCGCCTACCTGATTCAGCAGGGCGTGACCGAACTGCCGTGCATCGGCGACGGCCGCCAGTCGGGCACCAGCGGCAGCCCGTCGATCCTCAATGCCTCGCCCGAAGCGGCGGCGGGCGGCAACCTTGCTATCCTGCGCACGGGCGATCGGCTGCGCGTCGACCTGCGCCGCCGCCGCGTCGACATCATGGTCGACGATGCCGAACTGGACCGGCGGCGCGCCGCGCTGGAGGCGGACGGGGGCTATCGCTACCCCGCATCGCAGACACCGTGGCAGGCGATCCAGCGCGCCTGCGTCACCCAGCTGGGCGACGGTGCGATCCTGGGCGGCGCCGACGCGTTCCAGCGCGTCGCGCAACGGGGCTTGCCGCGCGACAGCCATTGATGCGGCCGGCGTGCAGCATTTCGATGCTGCGGCGTCTCAGCCCGCTTCCTGCGCCAGCCAGTCGCGCGTCCGGTCGCGTCGCCAGATCGGCGTGGCGGTCGCGCCCAGAACGAAACGGTTGACCGCCAAGGCGACAAGGATCGAGCTGAACAGCGTGACCGGCATCAGGTGGATGTAATGGGTCGGGGTCCACGCGAAGGTGAAGATCGCGTAGAGCCCGATCCCGAACAGGAAGCCCGCGATCGCCGCGCGCCAGTCGACGCCGCGGAACAGCAGCCCGACGACGAATACCGACAGGACCGGCATGCTGGTCAGCCCGTTAAGCTGCTGGACCAGGTTGATGATGCTGTCCGCGCCGTCATAGACCGGTACCAGCGCGACCGCGAGGACGACGAAGGCGGCGCTGATCGCTGCGCCCAGCCGTACGACATTGGGATTGCGGTCGACATAGGGTTCATGCAGGTCGCAGACATAGAGCGCGGCGGACGAATTGATGATGCTGGCGAAATGCGCGAGCACCGCCGACGCGATCGCAGCGGCGAACACACCGGTCAGCCAGTTCGGCAGGACGGCTGCGACCACCCGGCCATAGGCGGCATCGCCGATCGGCCCGAACAGCTTGTACGACACGATGCCCGGGATCACGACCATCGGCGGGATGATCAGCACCCGCACGAGCGTGGCCGCGAGCAGCCCCTTCTGCGCCTCGCGCAGCGACGGCGATCCCATCGCCTTCTGGGTGATGGTCTGGTTGGTCGACCAGTAGAACATCTGGATGAAGATCATGCCGGTGAACAGCGTCGGCCACGGGATCGGGCTGTCGGGCCCGCCGATCAGCGACAGCCGCTCGGGGGGGATGCCGCTGAAATCGAAGCCGATCGCGGCGAGCGAGAGATAGACGACCAGCGTGCCCATGCCGAGCAGCAGCACGCCGCTATAGGTGTCGGTGATCGCCACCGCGCGCAAGCCGCCGAGAATGGCATAGGCCGCCCCCGCCACGCCCAGCAGCGCGGCGATCAGCAGGATCGGCGCGTCCAGCCCGAACAGCGTCTTCATCAACAGCGCGCCGGTATAGAGCATGATTGGCTGGTAGATCAGGCAATTGCCGACCAGGAACAGGCCGCCGATCGCGGCACGGACATGCGCGTTGCGATAGCGCTTCTCCAGCAGCTCGGTGACGGTCGTGCAGTCATAGCGGTAATAGATGGGCAGGAAGACGAAGGCGAGCATCAGCAGCCCCGCCACCGCGGAGAGTTCCCACCAGGCGAGCAGCGCCATCTGGTTGCCGTTCATGCCGACCAGCTGTTCGGTCGACAGGTTGGTGATGGTGATCGACCCGGCGACGAAGAACCAGCTCAGCCCCTTGTCCGCCAGGAAATAGTCGCGACTGGTGTTCGCGCGGCGTCCGCCCTCGCGCCGGACCTGCCACACCGTCGCTGCCGCTACCCCCAGGGTCAGCAGCACCGCGATCCAGACCTGGCTGTTACCCAGCTCCATCAACGTCTCTCCCGATGGTCGTTGCGCGCGTCGATCAATCCTGCGGCGCGCGGCGATGCAGTTCCAGCCCGACCGCCCAGCGGCGCTGGAACCCGCGCCAATAGCTGGCCGACGCGCCCGCGCCGCTCGCGACGCGCCCGCCGGTCGCTTCGTTGGGCGCGAGCGGCCATTCGCCCGCGTCCGACACCGGGGTTGGCACGTTCAGATAGCCCGCGCGGTCCGCCTCGCCCTTCAGCTTCCAGTCGAGAAACGCAGTGACGAAATGGGCGTTGACCGCCAGGATTCGGTCCTTGCGCCATACTGGTTCGTCATAGCGGTCAAGAAAGCGGTGATCGCCACGCAGCGTCGCGGGGGCGGCGTTCATCGCGATATTGTGGCGCGCCTCGCGATAGACGAGCAGGTAGCGTTCGCTGTTGACCAGCGTGTCGAACATCCAGCGCACGCCGCCGGCGAAATCGGCGACATCGTCCTGATCGCCGTCGACGATCAGCGTGGGTGCCTGCACGCTGCCGAGCGATGCGGGCGTCCACATCCGCACGCCCGGCCCCCCGCCCCATGGCCCGAACAGGATCAGCGCCTTGATGCCGGGGATCGGCCGGGCATTGCCCTCGGTCAGCGGGGTCAGCAGTCCCCCCGGGATCCGGCTGGCCAGCGGCGATTTGGGGTCATAGCCCGCGCCCGCAGTCGACAGCGCACCGAACGCGCCCATCGAAAAGCCGCCGAGCGCCATTCGATCGGGATCGGCATGCGCCAATACCGGGTCGCGGCCGGCGGCGGCGCGTGCGATCAGCTCGGCGATCACGCCGCGCTGGTCGGCGCCACGCTGGACGATGGCCTCGAGCGCGGCGAGCTCGCGCGGGGTGCGGTCACCTTGCAGCGTCGCATCGCCATGCTCGATCGCGGCGACGATATACCCCTTGGACGCCAGATTTTCCGCAAGCTCGCTGAACATCACCGCGCGGTTGCCGAAGCCGTGCGACAGGACGACCAGTGGAAATCGGCCCGGCGCGGGCGCGGCGTCCCTGACCGCAGCACCTGCAAAGCTGACCGTCGCGGGCACGGCGGGTCCGTCGCCCCCGACGATCGGGGTCGGCATTTCATATTCGGTTGCGGCGGGCTTGGCCGTGGCCGGCGCAGGATACCACAGCACGACCGGCAGCTTGCGTGGGCCGCGCGCCATCGCCCCGGTGACGAAATTGCTTGCCCGCAGGTCGGGGCGGTCGGGCAGGGTGATGGTAATCTGGCGAGTGCCGGCCTGAAACGCGCCGCGCGGCGCCAGTTCCGGCGCGTCGGCCGCGATGGAAATCGGGGTGTCCGCGCGCGCCGCGACCGGGGCGGCAATCAACAGCGACAGGGCGAGCATGCGCATCATTCGGGAATCCTCCAAGCCGCCAGGTCGCGCGGACCGATCTGCGGCCCGCCGATCAGGAATTCGGCGTCCGCCGGTGCCGGGCAGGCGACCGGGTCCGCGCCATAGTTGAAGGCGAAGGTCACCGGTCCTCGCCGGCGCAGGCGCAGCGTCGTCGCCAATCGCATCGTCGCGATCCCGGCATCGGCGCAGAGCGATGCGAAGAAATCGGTGAGAAACGCCGCGTCGGTCAGCGTCGCGAGATAATGGGCGCTGCCGGCGCGGACGAGCGCGGGGGCGCCGTCCTCATAGGTCGCAACCACCTCGGCGCTGCCGGGATCGATCGTCTCGCGCCACCGGTCGCTCGCATAGCTGCGCCCGGCGAAATGAAGTTCGCCCGGACAATCCGGCCGGATCGTTTCGGTCGCGAGCATGCGGACCGGGACCAGTTCGCGCAATTCCCCGGGCGGCAGGCCGGTCACGATCGTGACGTCGCGCGTCTTGGCCCCCGATCGCGGGCCGAACACCAGCGTCGCGCCGCTCGCGCGCATCCGGCCGACGACCCCCCCATCGGGCATCGCCAGGCAGGGTGCGGCGATCAGCCGGTAACCCGCCAGATCAGCGTGGGGCGCGACGAAATCAACGTCGAGGCCCAATGTGCGCAGCGCCTGATACCATTCGAGCAGCACGCCGGTGTAATCATAGCTGTCGCCCTGGCGCTCGACCTCGGCCAGCCACTGCGCGTCGATATCGACCATCAGCGCGACGGGCGCGCGCGCGGCCGCGGCGTGCGCAATCCCGGTCCGCGCCAGTTCGGCGGCGACCCGCTCGACCTCCGGCCAGGCCTCGGCCTCGCTGCTGTCGGGGCGCAGCAGCCCGGCATGCATCTGTTCCTGCGCGAACGGCACCTGGCGCCAGCGGAAATAGCTGACGACATCGGCACCATGCGCGAACGCTTCCCAGCTCCACAGCCGGACCATGCCGGGGGCCGGGCGCGGGTTGTGGCCCGCCCAGTTCACCGGACCGGGCTGCTGCTCCATCACCCAGAACGACGTGCCGGTCAGGCAGCGCGTCTGGTCGAAATAGAAGGCGCCGAAATCGGGGTGCCCGGTGCGCATGAACGGGCGGAATTCTTCCGCCGCCGCGCGGCGCATGGTCAGGTCGGTGCGCCCGAGCGGATAATTGTCATAGCTTGCGAAATCGAGCGGGCGGGCGAGCGCGTGATTGTCGACCCCGGTTTCGTCCATCGGGATAAAATTGTGGGTGATGAACCGCCCGGGCGAATGTTCGCGCAGGATCGCGACCATTTCGTCGTGAAAGGCGACGACCTGGTCGGAGGCGAAGCGTTTGAACGCCATGCGATGCGCCGGGCTGGTCTCCGTCACCGCGCCGAACGGGACCTCGATCTCGTCGAAGCTGCGATATTCCATCGACCAGAAGACATTGCCCCATGCCGTGTTGAGCGCGTCGATCGTGCCGTAGCGTTCCGCGCACCACTGACGAAAGGCATCGCGCGCGACCGGCGACGCGCTGAGCGTCGTGTCGTGACAGCTGATCTCGTTGTCGGTCTGCCACCCGGCGACCGCGTCGTTGCGGCCATAGCGCGCGGCGAGTGCGCGCGTGATCCGCATCGCTTCGCGGCGATAGGTCGCGCTCGAAAAGTCATAATGCCGCCGCGACCCGAAACCGCGGGTCCGGCCGGTGTTTGGGTCGACGGGCAGGATGTCGGGATGACGGTCGATCAACCATTTGGGCGGGGTCGCTGTCGGCGTGCACAGCACGACTTGCAGGCCGGCGGCCGCCAGCGTATCGATCGCGCGATCGAACCAGTCGAAGCTGTAACGGCCCGGATCGGGCTCGAACCGTGACCAGGCGAACTCGCCGATGCGGACATAGGTGAGGCCGAGTCCCTTCATGCGGCGGGCGTCGTCGGCCCACCACGATTCGGGCCAATGTTCGGGATAGTAGCAGACACCCAGCACGCTGTGCTTCATCCTCCCGAAAAACCAGCCGCCCCGTCGACGATCGGCGCGGGGAGGATTAGACTTGGATACTGAACATATTTATCAGACAAACAATGCCGGTCAATCCGCCAGCAGCACTACCGCCGCCAGATCACCAGCTTCGGGACCATCATGTCGCACCTTTACCCTGACCGCTACCTCCGTCTCGACGGCGACGCCGTCACCTTGATCCTGGCGATCACCGATGGCGTTCCGCACGTCCTCTACTGGGGCGAGCGGCTGTCGGCCGAGACGGACGGCGCGATGCTCGCCCGACTCGCGCTGCGCGAGGAAGCACCGGCATCGCCCGCGCAGCAGATTCCGGTCGCGCTGACGCCGATGCCGGGCCACGGGCATGTCGGCCGTCCCGGCGTTGCCATCCATCGCGACGGCCGCGACTGGGCAGTGATGGCGCGGGTCGTCGCGGTCGAGGCCGATGCGCGGGCGATCCGGCTGACCAGCCGCGATCCGGCGTGCGGGATCGCGATCGAGCATGCGCTGGCGATCGACGGCGATGTCCTGATCGCGACGACGGCGCTGGTCAACGAAGGTGACGCAGCGATCGACCTCGCGCATCTGTCGGCACCGGTCCTGCCCATCCCCGCGCAGGCAACCCGGATCCTTGGCTTTGAGGGTCGCTGGTCCAACGAGTTCCAGCTTCATTCGCGCGAGCGCGGCGTCGGCAGCTGGCTGCGCGAGAATCGGCGCGGGCGGACCAGCCATGACGCGTTTCCCGCACTGATCCTGGCCGATCCCGGCGCTGGCGAGGCCGACGGGCTGGCCTATGGCTTGCATCTGGGCTGGAGCGGCAATCACCGCAGCGTCGTGGAGACGACCGCCGATGCGCGCGGTCAGGTGATGATGGAGGCGCTGCTGTTTCCCGGCGAAATCCGGTTGGCACCCGGCGACCGCTATGCAACCCCGCCCCTGTTCGCCAGCGTGACGCGCCAGGGCCTGTCGGTGTTGTCGCGGGCCTTTCACCGCTATCTCCGTGCGCGCCCTGAGCATCAGCGGCTGCGTGAACGGCCGCGGCCGGTGCACTATAATTGCTGGGAGGCGATCTATTTCGACCACCGGCTCGACACCCTGCTGGCGCTCGCGGATCGCGCGGCAGCGGTCGGGGCGGAACGTTTCGTGCTCGACGATGGCTGGTTCATGGGCCGGCGCAGCGACCGGGCGGGGCTGGGCGACTGGCGGGTCGATCCGGCGGTCTATCCCGACGGCCTTGCACCGCTGATCGACCAGGTCGCGGCGCGCGGCATGGAATTCGGCCTGTGGGTCGAGCCCGAAATGGTCAATCCCGACAGCGACCTCTATCGCGCGCATCCCGACTGGGTGCTCGCCACGCCGCCTGCGCCCGCCGTCACCTATCGCAACCAGCTCGTCCTCGATTTCGGGCGAGCGGAGGTACGCGACCATCTGTTTGGCTGCATCGACGCGCTGCTGCGCGAATATCGCATCGGCTACCTCAAATGGGACATGAACAGCGACCTGCCTCAGCCCGGCGGCGGCGATGGCAGGCCGGCCGCCGACGCGCATGTGCGCGGCGTGTATGACGTGCTCGACCGGCTGCGCGCGGCGTGGCCGCATGTGGAGATCGAGAGCTGCGCCTCGGGTGGCGGACGGGCGGACTACGGCATCCTGGCGCGCACCGACCGGATCTGGACGTCGGACAGCAACGACGCGATCGACCGGCTGGCGATCCAGCGCGGCTTCTCGCACTTCTTTCCCGCCGAACTGATGGGGGCGCATGTCGGGCCCGATCCATGCCACATCACCGGCCGCACCCTGTCGCTCGCGCTGCGCATCCAGACCGCGATGTTCGGGCATATGGGGATGGAGCTCGACCTGCGGACGCTCGACGACGCGGCGTTCGCCGAGCTTCAGGCGGGGATCGCGCTGCACAAGCGGCACCGTGCGCTCATCCATCACGGCGACCTCGTCCGGCTGGATGCGGGCCGCGGGGTCAACGCGTTCGGCATCGTCGCCGCCGATCGCGCGGAGGCGCTGTTCAGCGTCACCCGGATCACCGAGGCGACCGGCTATTATCCCGATCCGCTCCGCCTCGCCGGGCTCGACCCCACCCGGCGCTATCGCGTGCAGCTGGTCTGGCCGCAAGCGATCCCCGCGCGCTCGGCGCTGACAGCGGCGCTGATCGAGGGAATTGAGGTGACCGGCGAGGCGCTGATGCTGCACGGTCTCCAGCCGCCGCGCGCGCATCCCCAGACGGGTTTCGTCCTGCATCTCACCGCCGCCTGACAAAAAGGGCGCGGCGAAGACGCCGCGCCCAGTTGACCTCCGGTCGGGGGAGGAAAAGCGCAGGCGGCGAGGGTGACCGCCCGCGCCGGAGGCTAGAAGTCGAGCCGGGCACCCAGCGCGTAGCGGGGACCGGTGTCGACCAGTGCGATGAATTCGCGTTCGAGCACGCCCTGGCGGCGGGTCTTGGCGCCGGTCAGGTTGACCCCTTCCGCGAACACGCGGACATTCTTCGTGACCTGATAGCTCGCCTGCGCGTCGAACTGTCCCAGCGGGCGGACGAACACCGGCCGGTTGCCCGGGGCGGCCGACAGCGCCTGAAGGAACTCGTCGCGCCGGTTGTACGCGATGCGCGCCTGAACCGGACCCTTTTCGTAGAAGACGGTCACGTTCTGGCTGTCGCCGAGCCCGGTCAGCGCGACGTTCTGCGTCGGATCGCTGGCGTCGAATTCACCGCTGCTGCCGACAAAGGTCGCGTTGGCGGTGATGCCCAGCCCGTCGAGCGGCGACGGCAGATAGGTGAAGGTGTGCTGCAGGCCGATTTCGAGCCCGTAGACGTCGATCGCATCGAGGTTGCGGGGACGCTGGACGTTGAAATTGGCCACCCCGCCGGCAAATTCGGGCGCGTTGCTGGCATTCGCGATCGGGAACGGCTCGATCGCGCCGTTGGTCGCGATGAAGTCGTCGACGCGCTTGTAGAAGGCGGCGACGGTGAAATAGCCGCCACGCTCGTAATACCATTCGAACGACACGTCGAAATTGGTCGACTTGTACGGCCGCAGATCCGGATTGCCGCCCGACGCCTGAAGGTTGCCGGGACGGGCATTGGTCACCGTCACGCGCGGTGCCAGCAGCGGCAGGTCGGGCCGGGTCACCGTCCGCGACGCCGCGAACCGCCCGACGATGTCGTCGGTGAAGTCGACCTTGAGGTTCAGGCTGGGGAGGAAGTCGTCATAGGAGTTCTTCCGCGAGATCGCGGTCGATCCGGGCTCGAACACCGTGGTGTAGGAGGTCGGATCGCTCGGGATGGTCAACAGGTCGAGGAGCGCCTGCTGCGACCCGTCCGACGTGACGTCGGTGTGGACATAGCGGAAGCCCAGCGTGCCCGACCAGTTCAGCCCGGCCAGCGTGCCCTCGAAATCGGTCTGGACATAGCCGCCGATAATCCGTTCGCCGATGCGATAGCTGACCGGATAGCGGATCGGCGCATAGCCGTTGTTGGCGGCCAGGAATGCGGCCAGCGAGCCGATCGGGCGCCCGACCGCTGCATCCTGTGCGTTGGCGGCAGCGGTGGATTCGAGGAACGCGAAATATTCCTCCTGATCGAACGCGAGCCACTGGCGCGGGAAGTTGCCCGACGTGCCCGAGAAGAAATTGGGCGGGTTGTAGGGCGTGAGCAACCCGGCCGGCACGTCGATCGCATAGCCGCAATAGGCGCAGCCGACATCGTTCTGGCTGCGCAGCAGCTCGTTCGACTTGGTGCGATCGAGGAAATAGCCGCCGACCTTGAACGCCTTGAGGATGCCGCTCTCCGTGCGGAACGTGGCGTCGAGCCGCTGTTCGTACACATCCTCGGCGATGTTGAACCCCTCGCGCGTGGCGAAGTGCGCGCGACCGACGACATTTTCGGTGAAGCTGCGCTGGCCCGCGACGCTCGGCACGCTGCCGGTGCGGTTGTCGAAGGTGATGATGTTGTTGAAGCCGACCACCGCAAAGACTTCGTTGCCGCCATTGTTGGATTCGGCGCGCGAATAGCTGCTGTCCGAGGTGACCGTGATCAGGTCGGTCGGATTCCATTCGGCATTGAAGCCGAACGCCAGCACTTCGGTCGGCCGGTTGAAGGTGCGGCCGATATAGTCGGTGTTGCCGCTCACGGTCATCGCCGTGATCTGGTTATCGCCGTTGACGGTCAGGTTGCGCGCCTGGCTCGGCGAAAAGAAGTGGCCGATGCTGGCCGCTTCGCTGTCGACGGTGAATTTGTTGTACAGGCCGTCGAAAGACAGCGTCAGCTTGTCGGTCGCGCGGAACTGGACGGTGCCGGTCACGCCGATGCGCTCGCGGTCCTGCTGGTCGGAAATCTGGTCGTAATTCTGCGGGAACAACACGCCGCCCGGGGCGCTCGGCACGTCGCGGGTCAGGAAATAGCCGTTGGTCGCCAGCGTGTTCACCAGCGCCTTGCGCCGCTGATACGACACGGACACCAGCGCGCCGAGCCGGTCGTCGGCGGTGGTCGTGCTGAACAGGCCGAATGCCGAGCCGGCGAACTTGTCGGCGAGGTCTTCGTAATTCGCCTTGCCCGACACGACGATCTTCTGGCCGCCCAGATCGAACGGGCGCAGCGTCTTGACGTTGATCGTCGCGCCGATGCCGCCGTCCTGCAGCTTGGCGTTGCTGCTCTTGTAGACATCCGCGCCGGAGATCAGCTCGGCGGCGAGCAGGTCGAAGCTGAATGCGCGATTGTCGTTTTCGGTCGCGAGCGTCCGGCCGTTCAGCAGCACGGTGTTGAACGACGGGCCGAAGCCGCGCACGGTAACGAACTGGCCCTCGCCCGCGTTGCGGTCGATCGAGACGCCGGTGATGCGCTGGAGCGATTCCGCAACGTTTGAATCGGGGAACTTGCCGAGGTCTTCCGACGCGATCGAATCGACGATGACGTCGGCATTTCGCTTGATGTCGATCGCGCGCTCAAGGCTGGCGCGGATGCCGGTGACGACGATGTCGTCGTCCGCCGGGGCCGCGGCGGGCGTGGCGTCCTGGGCATAAGCTGAAAATGGCGTGGCTGCCGCGACCGCGGCGCACGCGCCGGCGAGCAGACGCGTGCGAAGACGTGATTCATGAGTGCGCATCGGCCTCATACCTCCCTAAAGGATCGCAATCGATCCGGCTCCCGGACATCTTCCCGGTTATTCTCTTAATTATCTTATCAATGCGATGGTGTCAAACCTGGCGGAGGCCGGTAGCGCACGTTCGCGGCATGAGCGATTAATATGATGATTGAACTCGCGCCCGGCGATGGTTAGCCTTCATGGCCGAGAGGACAGCGCCGTCGACAAGGCTGATACATGCTGGCGATCACGCGCATCGCGCCGTACCGCCCCGATGCTGGCGGTGGCGGCCGGCATGCTCGTGTCGGGCGGTTGCGGTCAGCCCGCCGCCCCGGTGTCGTCCCCCGCCATCGCCACGCCAGGCCCGGGCGAAATCGCCGGCGCTGGCGTCGGGCCCGCGGACCTTGTCAGCTATCGTCGCCTGCCCGCCTATGCCGAGCCCGCCTGGATCACGCGCGATTTCGTCCGCAAAGGCAAGCTGCCGCGGGTCGAGCGCCGCCTGCCGCGCGAGCCTTTGGTCTATGGTCCGGCCGCCATGCCCGACGGGCCGGGGGTCTATGGCGATGCGCTGCGTCAGGTGACCGGCGGCCGGCCCGAGGGCTGGAACTACAGCGCCGGGCAATCGCAGGGCTGGGGCGGGATCGACCTGGCGACGATGGAATGCCTTACCCGCACCGGCCCGCTGTTCCTGGTCGATCCGGCGCGGCTCGAGCCGCTGCCGAATCTGGCGAAAAGCTGGCGCTGGTCGGCGGACGGGCGGCAATTGACCATGCAGCTGATCGAGGGGGCGAAATGGTCGGACGGCCACCCGTTCAGCAGCGCGGACGTGATGTTCTACTGGAACGACAATGTCCTCGACCCCAATGTCAGCCCGCTCAACGGCGCCTCACCCGACAGCTTCGGGCCGGGAACGCGGCTGGAGGCGCTCGGCCCCTACACGATCCGCTGGACGTTCCGGCGGCCGTTTCCGCGCGATTATCTGTACCAGATGGCGTACGGCAAATTCTGCCCGGGGCCCGCACATGTGCTGCGTCCCCACCATCCGCGCTACAATCCGCGCAGCAGCTACCAGGCGTACAAGCTCGCCTTTCCCGCCAGCCGGGTGAACTTTCCGGTGATGGGGGCGTGGGTCGTCACCGAATATCGCCCCGACGATATCCTGATCCTGCGCCGCAACCCCTATTACTGGAAGGTCGATGCGCGCGGCCGCCAGCTGCCCTATCTGGACGAAGTGCAATATCGCCTGCTGTCCTGGGGCGACCGCGAGGTGCAGGCGATCGCCGGCGGCAGCGATATGGCGAATATCGAAGGCCCGGCGAGCTTCGTTGAGGTGCTGCGCAGCGCTGCCCGACCGCAGGCGAGCTTTCGTGCGATCTTCGGCCCGCGCACCATCGCCTATTCCGTGCATTTCAATCTGTCCGGCAATGGCTGGGGCGAACCCGACGCGCGCGGCCGGGCGGTCCGGCGCCTCAACCGCACAACCCGTTTCCGCCAGGCGGTCAGCATGGCGATCGATCGCGTACGGCTGGGCGAGACTCAGACGCGCGGGCCGTTCATCCATCCCTATCCCGGAGGCCTGCTCGAAAGCGCGCCCTTTTACGATGCGCGCGACACGATCGCGTATCCGCACGATCCCGCGACCGCGCGCGCGCTGCTCGCCTCGATCGGGCTGGTCGACCGCGACGGCGACGGGTTCGTCAATTATCCCCGCGAAACGCAGGACGGTGCCAACGTCACGATCGTGCTGACCGCCAGCCCCGACAGCGTGATCGAACGCTCTTTTGCCGAGGGGATTCAGATGTTTGCCCGCGACGCCGGTCTGCGCGTGGTGCTGCGCTTTGCCAGCGGGCCGCAGCGCGACGCGCTGCGCGCGAGCGGCCAGTTCGACTGGGTGCTCCAGCGCAACGAGACGACCGAGCTCAACACCGTGGTCCAGGGCGCGGACGCGCTTGCGCCCACCGGGCCCTACACCCATGCCTTTCACCGCGCCGGCCCCGACGGCCGGCTCGACCTGCTGCCGCACGAACGGCAGCTCGTAGCCCTTGTCCGCGCGTTCATCGCGAGTCCCGACGCGGCCGAACGGCGGCGGCTGATGCGGCTGTATCAACGCGTGTCGACCGCCAACGTCAACGCGCTCGGGCTGATCCAATATTCGGGCGGGGTGCTGATCGACAAGCGGTTCGCCAACGTGCCCGCGGGCACCCCCGTCATCATGTTCAACTGGGCGGAGGATGCGATCATGCGCGAACGGCTGTGGGTGCCGCGCGCGCGCCGCAGCAGGTATGAATTGCGTCCCGGCACGCTGCCGGGCTGCTTCGATTGCGGCGGGGCGCGGCGGTGACGGTGATCTGGTTCCTGATCCGCCGGCTGGCGGCGGCGATCCCGACGGTGGTGCTGCTCAGCCTCGTCACCTTCCTGATCATTCAGGCACCGCCCGGTGACTACGCCGATTCGCTGCGCACTCAGCTGATCAATCAGGGCGGCGCATCGGCCGCGGAGGCCGAGGCCCAAGCCGCGCGGTTTCGTGCCGAGAACGGCCTCAACGACCCGCTGCTGGTCCAATATGCGCGCTGGGCGGGCGGGATCGTGACCCACGGCGATTTCGGCTTCTCCTACGCGGCCAACCGGCCGGTTGCGGGCATCGTCGGCGAGCGCTTGTGGCCAACGCTGCTGCTGGCGCTGACCAGTCACCTGCTGGCGACCGCGATCGGCATCGCGCTCGGCGTGCTGGCGGCGACGCGCGCGGGGCGCTGGACCGACGCCGCGCTCAACCTGTTCGCCTTTGTCGGCATGACGACGCCGCGCTTCCTGTTGGCGTTGATCGCGCTCTACGTCCTCGTATTCCAGTTCGACCTGGCTCAGGTCGGCAGTTTCCAGTCGGCGGCCTATGTCGGCGCGCCGTGGTCGTGGGGCAAATTCGCCGACCTGGTCGCGCACGTATGGCCCGCGATCCTGATCGCGGCATGGGGCGGCATCGCCTATTCGATGCGGGTGATGCGCGGCAATTTGCTCGACGTGCTCAACGCGCAATATGTCGAGACCGCGCGTGCCAAGGGGCTGTCCCCCGCCCGGGTGATCTGGCGTCATGCCGTCCCCAATGCACTGCACCCGCTGGTCGCGCACCAGGGCGTGGCGCTGCCTTATATGGTGACGGGCGAGATCGAGGTGGCGATCGTGTTCGGGCTGGCGACGGTCGGACCCGCGATCGTCGGCGCGATGGCGGTCGGCGACGTGTTCGTCGCTGCGACCTTCATGCTGGTGCTGGCGGTGACGCTGATCATCGGCAATATCCTCGCCGATCTCGGGCTGGCGCTGCTTGATCCGCGCATCCGGCTGGAAGGGCGCAAATCGTGAGCGGCGCGCCCGCTGCCGGCGGTGACAGCTATGCCCGGCTGGTCTGGCGGCGCTTTCGCCGGTCGCGGCTGGGGATGGCGGGGCTGATCGCGCTCGCGCTGATCGGCGTGGTGCTGCTGATCGGGCCGTTCCTTGCGCCGCATGACCCGGACCAGCGTTTCGCCTCCTATCAACCGCCGAGCCGGATCGGAATCGATTCGTCGGGGCTCTACGCGGTCAATGCGCGGCCGACCGGTGCGATCGATCCGGTCACGTTCCAGCCGGTGCTGAGCCGCGACGGCGCGCCGCGCGAGCGCCTGGGCCTGTTTGTTCGGGTCCCACGCTACCGGCTGATCGGGCCGGTCATGGCGAACCGGCGACTGGTCGCCCCGATCGCCCCGGGCGGGCGCCTTCACCTGATGGGGGCGGACCGCTTCGGGCGCGACATCTTCTCGCGTGGACTGGTCGCCGCGCGTGTCTCGATGCTCATCGCGCTGGCGGTCGGCGGGCTGACCACGCTCGCCGGGCTGATCGTCGGCGCGACCTCCGGCTATATCGGCGGCGCGGTCGATCGCTGGATCCAGCGCGGCGTCGACTTCCTGCTCGCCTTCCCCCAGCTGCCGCTCTACCTCACGCTCGGGGCACTCATCCCGGTGACCGTATCGTCCGGGCTGTTCGTCGCCATCCTCATCCTGACCTTGTCGGTGCTCGGCTGGGCGGGGTTGAGCCGCGAGATCCGCGGCAAGACGCTCACTCTGGCGCGGATGGACTATGTCCGCGCCGCGGTCGCGCTCGGGGCCGGCGACCGGCGGATCATCCTGCGCCACATCGCGCCCAATCTGATGTCGCATCTGCTGGTCAGCTTCACGCTCACCCTGCCTGCGGTCGTCCTGCTGGAGAGCTTCCTGGGCTTTCTGGGCCTGGCGGTGAAGCCGCCGATGATTTCCTGGGGACTGATGCTCCAGGATGTCAGCGGCTATGCCGCGATCGGCTCATACCCCTTCATTCTGTTTCCGGTGGTGTTCGTCTTCGTCGCCGTCTTTGCCTTCAATGCTGTCGGGGATGCGCTGCGCGATGCCGTCGATCCCTATTGATCCCCCGCCGCTGCTGAGCGCGCGCGACATCGGCGTGACCTTTCGCGTCGAAGGGGGCGAGGTGGCGGCGGTGCGCGGTGTCGACCTCGACATCCGCCGCGGCGAGATGCTGGCGCTGGTCGGCGAATCGGGGTCGGGCAAGTCGGTGACCGCCCGCGTGCTGATGGGCCTGCTCGGCCGCAATGCGCGCATCTCGCCCGACACGCGCATCATGCTGGAGGGCCAGCCGCTCGACATCGCCGACGATCGCCGGATGCGCCGTGAGCGCGGGCGATCGATCGCGATGGTGTTTCAGGAACCGATGAGTTCGCTCAACCCGGTCTATCGGGTCGGCGACCAGATCGTCGAAGCGATCCGTGCGCATCAACCGCTGCGCAAAGCCGCCGCCCTGGCGCGCGCCGCCGAGCTGCTGGCGCAGGTGCAGCTGCCCGATCCGTCGGCGATGCTGCGCCGCTATCCCCACGAACTGTCGGGCGGCCAGCGCCAGCGCGTGATGATCGCGATGGCGCTGGCCAATCATCCGCGCCTGCTGATCGCCGATGAGCCGACCACTGCGCTGGACGTCCGCGTCCAGGCCGAGATTCTCGAGCTGATCCGCGCGCTTCAGGTCGAACACGACATTGCGGTACTCCTCATCACTCACGACCTAACCGTGGTGCGCAACTATGCCGACCGCGTGGCGGTGATGCAGCGCGGCGCGCTGGTCGAGCAGGGACACACCGCAACGCTGTTCGCCAACCCGCAGCACCCGTACACGCGCCAGCTGCTCGCAGCCGAGCCGACCGGCTTTGCCGACCCCGTCGCCCCCGGGGCGCCGTTGATCGAGGCGGCGGCGGTGCGCATCGCCTTTCCCGGCCGGGGCAAGTCCGCGCCAACGATCGCGGTCCATGGCGCCGACCTTCAGGTCGCGCGTGGCGAGGCGGTCGGTATCGTCGGGGAATCGGGGTCGGGCAAGACGACGCTGGCATTGGCGCTGACCCGCCTGATCGAGGCCAGCGGCGGCGAAATCCGTTTTGCGGGCGAAGCGATCCACCGGCACGACCGCCGGCGGATGCGGCCGCTGCGCACCCGGATGCAGATCGTGCTGCAGGACCCGTTCGCCTCGCTCAACCCGCGCATGTCGGTGCGCGCGCTGGTCGAGGAGGGGCTGATCGTCAACCGGATCGGCAACGGTGCCGCCGATCGGCTCGATCGGGTCAAGGCCGCGCTGGTCGCCGCCGGGTTGCCGACCGATATCCTCAACCGCTTCCCCCACGAATTTTCGGGCGGCCAGCGCCAGCGGCTGTCGATCGCGCGCGCGATCGCGGTCGAGCCCGAACTGCTCGTGCTCGACGAGCCGACATCGGCGCTCGACCTGTCGGTCCAGGCCCAGATTCTGGACACGCTGCGCACGCTCCAGCGCGAACGCGGGCTGAGCTACCTGTTCATCTCGCACGACCTTCGGGTGGTACGCGCGCTGTGCCAGCGGGTGATCGTGATGCGCGACGGCCGGATCGTCGAGGAGGGGACGGCACGCGACGTGCTGGAGCGACCCTCGACCGATTACACCGCCCGGCTCGTACAGGCCGCATTCCACATCCGCTGAGTCATGCGACAATATCGAAGGTCTTTGCGTCAACGCCCGATTTTCGCCGGGACCGGTCCGGTTTAGACTGGCGACAATTGACAAGGATGCTCCGATGATACCGACCGCGCACGATGCCCAGGATTTCGCGTTCGACCTGCAGGGCTATCTGGTGCTGCGCAACGCGATCGCGCCGGATCTGCTGGGCGAGTTGAACCGCGCGTTCGACGCGTTTCCGCAGCTGGCCAGCGGCGACTGGTGGGGCAATGTCCAGCGGCTCGACAATTCGGGCCATGCCGGGGTCGAGCTGCACAATATCGTCGAGGCCGGGTCGCCGTTCGAGGCGCTGATCGATCACCCCGCCTGGATCGACCGGGTCGCGCGCTATTGCGGGGAAAAGGGCAGCTATGTCGAAGGGCTGTTCATCGACGAATGTTTCGCATCGGTCCGGCGGACCGGCGGCTTCTTTCCGCTGCATTCGGGCGGACAGGACGGCGTGGTGCGCAACCAGTTCCGCTTCGTGAACGGGCAGTTCCGGTGTGCACAGGTCAATATCCTGCTGGCATTGACCGACATCGGGCCGGGCGACGGCGCGACGCGCGTGCTGCCGGGCAGCCACAAGAGCAATATCGCCCACCCCGTCTTCGCCCGCAGTTTCGACGCGCGCCGGGCGGACGAGGACGAGACGGTGGAGGGCGCGATCGAGGTCCATCTGAATGCTGGCGATGCGCTGCTGTTCGTCGATGCGATCGCGCATGGCGCGGCGCGGCGCACCAATGCTGGCGATCGCCGTGTGGTCATCTATCGCTACGGCCCGGCCTGGGGCGCGACGCGGCACGGCTTCCGATACAGCGACGACCTGCTCGCGCGATTGACGCCGGCGCGGCGCCGTATCCTTCAGCCGATCCCGCCGCGCATTCCGGGCGTGACCCCTGGCTATGGCGAGACGCGCGCGGTCGCCGCCGAATGAGTGCCTGCGTGTGACGGCAGAGCCGGCGGATCCGCCCGCCGCGCCGATCCTGGCGGGGGATCAGCGCCAGCGCCCCGGTGTCGTCTCGCGCGCGGTGCGGCCGACGGGCACCCGCGACTGGTTGCTCGTGGCGACGCTGGCGGGCGCTGGCTTCGTCCGCGCAGGCGGGGTGCGCCATACCCTGGAACCGGGGGATCTTCTGCTGTTCCGTCCGGGGTCCCCGCAGGATTACGGCCATCGCGACGATTCCGGAACGTGGCGCAACGTGTGGGTTCATTTCCAGCCGCGCGAGGACTGGTTGCGCTGGCTGGCCTGGCCGGCGCTTGCCCCAGGAATCATGCGGCTGCGGCGGCCTGATCTGCTCGCGCGGCTGCGGCCGCAGCTGTCGGGGCTGGCGCGCGCGCTCGACGGCACGGCGCTTGGCCGGCTCGACGCGATGAACCGGCTCGAACGCGTCCTGATCGACGCCGCCGATCGCACGGCCGAGGCGACGGTCGATCCGCGGCTGCGCCGCGTCATCGACCACGTCCAGGCCAGCCCGGCCGCGCGGCTCGACGGCCCGGCACTGGCCGCGCTGGCGGGGCTGTCGCGGTCACGGCTGAGCGCGATGTTCCAGGCGCAGCTTGGCACGACCCCGCAGGCCTTTGTCGAGCGCGCCCGCCTGATGCACGCGGCCGGACTGCTGCAATCCACCCGCGCGCCGCTTGCGGTCGTCGCGGCACGATCCGGTTTCGCCAGTTCCTTTTATTTCTCGACCCGCTTCCGGCGCGCGTTCGGGACGTCGCCTCGGCAATATCGTCACGCCGCACATCGGCTCGACCCCGCCGAGCCACCAGGCCGCACCTGACCACGACCCCGCCATGAATATGGCGGGCACGTGGGGGCAGGGGAATCGCGAAACGCGGATTCTTGAGGGATGTCCGACCTTCGGCCCTACAGCGGGACAAGCATATCCCAGATGGAATTCGCAACGGGGCCTTCATCGGGCGAAGCCGGGGTCGGCTGGCGCTGCCCTGGTCTGGTGTCATCGCGTTGCCTGACCAGGCGCGGCAGCGACAATGACATGGCTCGACTGACTCGCTTGTCGATCATCGCCGTTACTTGATGACGATCGGGTTCACGGGCGCGCCCGTGCCTCCGACGACCTTCAGGGGCGCAGCCACATAGAGGAAGGTCCATTGGCCGTCCCCGGCACAGTCCTCGGCCAGCGGATCGAGTTGCGCGATCTCGGTAAAGGTGACGCCCAGATTGCGCATGAGCGAATGGTGCAAGGCGAACGATACGCCGGATTCGGGATGGATCGCCAGTTCGTTGGCGATGGTGTCTGTCACCAGATTGGGAATTTCCATGGTGTGGAACCACTCGACCAGTTCGCGGCTGAAACACAGGCCCGGCTCGGCATAGTCGGCGTAAAATTCCTGCTGGTCGCGGTGGTAGTAGGAGCCGATCCATCCCGTGCGCAGGATGAGGATATCATGCTTCTCAATGGTCACGTCCTGGGCGGCGGCGGCGGCCAGCACATCTTCCAGACCAAAGCTCTCGCCGCGGTCCAGCCATGCCTTGCCGCGATGCCGCGCGATATCAATCAGCACCGCGCGGCCCGCGATGCCACGTTCGGCGATCGGCAGCACGCTGGCCTTTGCCATCGCGCCGATGGTCGAGCGCGCGTCATAGCCGTTGTACAGCTTGTCATCGTGCCAGACATGGCCGAGCGCGTCATATTGGGTCGATCCTTGTAGATACAGGATCATCATATCGTCCGAATATTCGGTGCCGCCGGGAATCTCGTCCATCTTGCCGGACAGGAAATCGCCCTTGTCCAGCACGTTCACCCGGTGCGCCTGCTTCCGGCCCGGCCAGACGGGATCGCCCCGTTCGTGACCCATCGGAATCTGGAGCGTGAAGGTCTTTCCCGATCGCACGGCGGCAATTCCGCGCAGCACCTGAGCGGCGTCGAGGAAATTCAACGCGCCGACTTCATCCGCGCTGCCCCACCGGCCCCAGTTGGTGGGCAGGCCGGCCAGCAATGCCTTGGCACTCGGCTTGGCGGGGGCGTGAGTGTCGCACATGCTTACGGTTCCTCTCCCTATCGGTCTGTCTGGCGGGATCATGCGGCGTTTCGCCGTTGCGATCCAGCATTGACCAATTCGATCTCCCCATCCTATACGAACAAACGTTCGTATCAATAATTGTTTTGGGGAGAGGGGATTTGAGCGCCCGACCAAAGGCCTATATCGCCGGCATATCGGAACACCCCGTCCGCAAGGCGACCGATCTGTCCACGGCTCAGATCGTCGCGGACGTCGTCCGCTGGGCCCTGGCCGATGCGGGGCTGGATCATCACGCGGTCGATGGTTTCCTGTGCGATGCGGAGATGCCGGGCCTCGGCGTCCTGTCGATCGCGGAATATCTCGGTCTACGCCTGACCTATATGGACAATACCGACCCCGGCGGTTCGGCCTACCAGATGCATGTCGCGCATGCGGCGGAGGCGATTGCGGCGGGCAAGTGCAACGTCGCCATCGTCGTACTGGCCGGCCGTCCGCGCGCGGCGGGCGCGGGTGCCGATCCCAAGCCCGATTTCAACGTGCCGGAACTGGCGTTCGAACATCCCTATGGCTCGATGGTGCTCAATCAGTATGCGATGGTCGCGCAGCGGCACATGCACGAATACGGCTTGACCAGCGAACAGCTCGCCTGGGTCAAGGTCGCCGCGTCGCACCACGCCCAGCACAATCCCCACGCCATGCTGAAGAATGTCGTGACGGTGGAGGAAGTCGTCGAATCGCCGATGATCGCCGATCCGCTCCATCGGCTGGATTGCTGTGTGGTCAGCGATGGCGGCGGTGCAATCGTCGTCGTTTCGCCGGAAATCGCCAGATCGCTGAACCGGCCGCTGATCGCCATTCGCGGTGCCGGTGAGGCAGTGAAACATCTGAACGGTGGTCGCATCGACTTGACCTATAGTTCGGCGCGGGAGGCCGGGCGCATCGCGTTCGAACAAGCCGGCGTGACCCCGGCCGATATCAAATACGCCTCCATCTATGACAGCTTCACGATCACCGTCGTGCAGCAGCTGGAGGATCTAGGCTTCTGTCCGCCGGGCGGGGGCGGGCGCTTCGTCGCCGACGGCAACCTGATCTCCGGCGTCGGCAAGCTGCCGTTCAACACCGATGGCGGGGGCCTGTGCAGCAATCACCCCAATAACCGCGGCGGGATGACCAAGATCCTGGAGGCGGTTCGCCAGCTGCGGGGGGAGGCGCATCCGGCGGTGCAGGTGCCGAACTGCGATCTGGCGCTGGCCCAGGGCATGGGCGGCTGGCTGGGTAGCCGCAATGCCAGCGGCACGCTGATCCTCGAAAGGGAATGAACCGATGATTGAAGCTCTGCCGACCCTGCCCGCCCCCGCGATCAGCGCCGAGGTCGCCCATTACTGGGCGGCGGCGGGCGCGGGGAAGCTCGCCATCCGCACCTGCAATAGCTGCGGGGAACTGCACCATTATCCACGTGCCATCTGTCCCTTTTGCCATTCCGACCAGCTCGACTGGCGCGAGGCGGCGGGGACGGGAACCATCTATTCCTTCAGCGTGATGCGTCGCGCCGCGACACCCTATGCCATCGCCTATGTGAAGCTGGACGAGGGCGTGACGATGCTGACGCACATCGTCGGCGCGGATTTCGACGCTATCCGCATCGGCCAGCGCGTGACCGTGGATTTCGCCCCGACGGAAGGGGATGGGCCGAAGGTGCCGGTGTTCAGGTTAGTGGCGTAAGGGAAGCCCTTAGCGTCGAGCGAAGGCGAGACACTCGATGCCAGGTGTCTCGACCTCGCTTGACGCGGATGGAATGGGATTCTGGGTGGGCCTAACGCAGCAGCACTAAGCCCTGGTCGATCGCCACCACGTCTCGCTCTACCACGATGAGCTGGAACGACAGCGTGTCGCCGTCCACCCAGATGCGCGCCTCAAGCGTCTCATCCATGAAAATGGGGGAGGTGAATCGGCCCGCGACATGGGCGACGCGCTCCGGCTGATCGCCCACCGCTTCTCCGATCACGGCACGCAGGGCCATGCCATAGCTGCACAGGCCATGCAGGATCGGCGCGGGAAATCCGGCAGCACGGGCAAAATCGGGATCGACGTGCAGCGGGTTATGGTCGCCGGACAGACGATAGAGATGCGCCTGGTTGGGCGCGACCCGCCAGCGGCGCTGGTGGTCCCATGGTCGATCGGGAATCGCATGCGGCGTGGGTCCGCCCTTTGCTGGCCCGCCAAAGCCGCCATCGCCGCGGGCGAAGACCGTGGACAGGAGGGTGGCCAGCGGCTCCGGCCGACCTTCCTCTTGCAGCCTGGTCTCCACGTAAAGCAGCGCGCCCTTGCCGGGCCCCTTGTCCACCGCCTCGACGATCCGGACGCTGGCGCGCAGGGTCGCCGTCGCGGGCAGGGGGCGGTGCAGCGTGATCCGCTGTTCGCCATGGACGATGCGCGTGGCGTCGAGGCCGAGCCGGCCGATCCAGCTATCGTCCCAGGCCACAACGGTCGCCATGGAGGGCACGACCCGCGGCACCGGACCGATCAGATAGGGAAGATCGGCAGCGGCGCCGTCCTGCCCCAAGCCGATGCCGAGCGCGTAGAGCCGTGTGCGCTCAGCGTCGTATTGGAATGTCCGTTCAGGGAACGGCGCGGCCAGCGCCTCGAGCGTCAAAGGCATGCGGGATCGACATCCAGCAAGGTGCGATCCAGCCGCTCGACAATCTCGAGCCACGGGCCGACCCGGCCCAGCTCATAGGCGAAGAAGAAACGCGTCGCGGCCAGCTTGCCCTCGTAAAAGCGTTTCGCTTCCGCACCCGGCGTCTCGTCGAGCGCATTCAGCGCTACGATCGACTGACGCAGCCACATCCAGCCGATGCAGATATGGCCCAGGGCATCCTGAAAGGCAGTGGCGTTGGCGATGCGCAGGCTGGGCTGATCGGCGGTCGCGGCGAGCACGGCGGCGACAGTTCGTTCGGCATGCGACAGCTTGGCGTCCAGCGCATCTGCATGGTCGGCTAGCGCGGCATGGCCACGCGCCTCGGCCAATGTCGTCCGGATCGCGCCAGTCAGTTCCGACCAATAGGCACCGTCCTCCGCCGACAGTTTCCTGCCGATCAGATCGATGGCCTGGATCCCGTTCGTCCCTTCGTGGATCAGGTTCAGCCGGTTGTCGCGATAATATTGCTCGACCGGATAATCGAGCGTGTAGCCGTAGCCGCCGAGCACCTGCATCGCCTGCTTGTTCGCTTCGAGGCAGAATTCCGATGGCCAGCTTTTGACTATCGGCGTCAGGATCGCGAGCAGGCGGCGGGCCGTCTCGCGCGCCTCTTCCTCAGGTGCGGTCTGTTCCTCGTCCACCAGATAGGCGGCATAGAGGCAGAGCGCGAGCGCGCCCTCGACGAACGTCTTCTGCATCAGCAGCATGCGGCGGACATCGGCATGGTCGGTCAGCGGCACGGGCGGCGCAGCCGGATCCTTGTTCTCCGGCGGCCGCCCCTGCAGCCGCTCGCGTGCATAGTCCAGGCTATAGCGATAGCCGGCATAACCGAGCATGGTCGCCCCGGCGCCGACCGAAATTCGCGCCTCGTTCATCATCAGGAACATGGGCGCCAGGCCGCGATGCGGCTCGCCGACCAGATAGCCGACACAGTCCCCATTGTCGCCGAAGTTCAACACGGTGTTGGTCGCGGCGCGATAACCCATCTTGTGATTGAGGCCGACGAGGCTGATGTCGTTGTGCTCGCCCACCGAACCGTCGCTGTTCAGCCGCCGCTTGGGCACGACGAACAGCGAAATGCCCCGCGTGCCGGCCGGTGCACCGTCGATCCGCGCCAGGACGAGATGGACGATGTTCTCGCCCAGCTCATGCTCCCCGCCGGAAATCCACATCTTGGTGCCCTGGATGCGATAGGTGCCGTCGCCATTGGGAATGGCGCGGGTGCGCAGGTCCGCCAGGCTCGATCCGGCGTGCGGTTCGGACAGGCACATGGTGCCGTGGAAGCGCCCCTCCAGCATCGGGCGCATGTACAGTTCCTTCTGCTCCTGCGACCCGTGCGCGCGCAGCACATTGGCCGCGGAAACGGTCAGGAAATAATAGATGGTCGCGCCGATGTTGCAGCCCTGGAACATGGCGTAGCAGCTTTGCAGCACCGTCCAGGGCAATTGCTGCCCACCCTCCTCATACGGCAGGTGGGCCGACATGAACCCCGCTTCCGTAAAGGCGCGGATCGCCTCGCCGATTTCAGGAACCAGTACGACCTTGCCGTCCTCGACATAGGGTTCGTTAGCGTCGCTCTTGCGATATCCCGGCAGGAAGTGATCCACGGCCACCCGCTCGGCCAGATCCAGCGTCGCATCCAGGGTCGCGCGATCGTGATCGGCAAACAGCGGACGATCCGAAAGCCCTAGCGTCGGTAGCACCTCGAAAATCTGGAAATTGAAATCGTCGCGGCTGATCGGTGAAGTGGGCGTCTGCGCCGCCATGACCTGCTCCCTTTGAAATGCTTCGACGGCTCTTGACGGGCCTCGTGCATCCGACTTAAACAAACGAACGTTAGTTTGCAAGGGAGGAGAGTGCGCGTGGCGATCCGTTTTGACGACCGGACGGCGATCGTGACCGGTGCCGGCAGCGGGCTTGGCCGCGCGCATGCGCTGATGCTGGCCAGCCGTGGCGCACGGGTGGTCGTGAACGATCCGGGCAAGTCGGCGGGCGGCGAATGGCTTGCGGATGCGGTCGTGGCAGAAATTGTCGCGGCCGGGGGACAGGCGGCGGCGAACCACGAATCGGTCGCTTCAGTCGAGGGCGCGCAGCGGCTGGTCGAACAGGCGGTTGATGCCTTTGGCGGGCTGGACATCCTCATCAACAACGCCGGCATTCTGCGCGATCGCAGCTTCGTGAAAAGCGATATGGCGGATTTCGATCTGGTGGTGGCGGTGCATCTTCTGGGCTCCGCTTACTGCACGCGCGCCGCCTGGCCGATCATGCAGCAGGCCGGATATGGCAGGATCGTGATGACGCTTTCCAACACCGGGCTGTACGGCAATTTCGGGCAGGCCAATTACGGCGCCGCAAAGGCCGGCCTGATCGGCCTGATGAACGTGCTGAAGATCGAGGGACGAAAATACGGCATCCTCGTCAACGCGCTCGCCCCGATGGCAGCGACGGCGATGACCGAAGCCACGATGTCCCCGGAAATGCTCGCCCGCTTCGATCCCGCCTTTGCCTCTGCCGGCATGGCGGTGCTGGCCAGCGAGGGCTTTGCCGAAAGCGGGACCATCCTGTCCGCGGCGGCAGGTCACTATGCCAAGGTCCGCATCGTCAGCGCCCGCGGAGTCCAGTTTACGGCAGACGCGGTCAGCCCGGAACAGGTGCTGGACGCGTGGGACCGGATCGGCGACCTGTCCGATCCCGTCCTGTTCGAAAGTGCAGGCGACGAGGTCAACTATGTCGCCGAACGCACGATGAAGGCTGCAGCAGCTGCGGATTGAACGACAGGCGCAATACACCGAAGATCGCGTCGGACCACAAATGACAGAGCCTCCAAAGAGCAAAGCGAAGAGGGGACGGACAATGGAGAGGGCCAAGCCCGCTTTGCGCCACGAACTGCTTTTCGGTGAACGCATGGTGCGCTGTTTCGCCGACCGCCCGGCCGACATCTGGTCGATGGTGACGGAGAGTGCGGCCGGCTCAGAAGCCGCACCGGCGCTGCTGTGGGGCGATGAAGGTTGCCTCGCCTATGCCGACCTGCTCGGTCGGGCGGAGGCGCTGGCGCAGCGGTTGGTCGCCGAGGGCGTTCGGCGCGGCGACCGGCTGGCGACCTGGCTGTCCAACCGCGCGGAATATCCGATCTGGTTCCTTGCCTGCTGGCGGCTGGGTGCGGTGCTGGTGCCGATGGACACGCGACTGAGCATGAAGGAGGCGGCGTACCTGCTTCGTCATTCGGGCGTTGCGATGCTGTTGAGCGAAGCGGCGATGGTGGACAAGCTGCCCGCATCGGACGACTTGCCCGACCTGCGCCATGTTGTGCTGGCGGAGGAGATGACGGACTGGATCGATGGCGGCCCGCGCCCCGTCCTTCCCCCGCATGAGGCGGACGAGGAGGCTCTGGCCGCGATCCTCTACACCAGCGGTACGACCGGCGCGCCAAAGGGCGTGATGCTGGCCCATGTCAACATCGTCCATTCGGTGCTGCACTTCGAGGGGAGCTGGGGCTTGCCGCGCGGCAGCCGCACCCTGCTGGCGATCCCCGGCTGCAACGTCACCGGACTGATCACCGAGTTTCTGACCTTTTTCAGGCTGGGCGGCGCGGTCGTGCTCATGCCGCCGTTCCGCGCGGCAACATTCATCGAGGAAGCGGCGCGGCACCGGATCGACCATGCCTTCATGGTGCCTGCGCAATACAAGCTGTGCCTGATGAACGATGCGCTGGCCGCGCATGACCTGTCGTCATGGAAGCTCGGATCTTTCGGCGGTGCGCCGATGCCCGCGGCCTTCATCGCCGAACTGCGCGAGCGGTTGCCGGCCCTCAGCCTTTCCAACGGCTATGGCGCGACGGAGACGGCATCGCCCGTCGCGTTGCTGCCTGCCGCACTGACGCCGGATCATCCCGATGCGGTCGGCGCGCCGGTGCCTTGTGCCGATGTGATCGTGGTCGATGAGGATGGTCGGGAGGTTCCGCCGGGCACGCCGGGCGAGCTGTGGGTGGCCGGGCCGATGGTCGCGCGCGGCTACTGGAACAATGCCGACGCGACGCGCGCGGCATTCGTCGGCGGATACTGGCGTTCCGGTGATGTCGTCACGATGGGCGCGGACGGGCTGGTCCGGCTGCACGACCGGAAGAAGGACGTCGTCAATCGTGGCGGGTACAAGATCTACAGCGCCGAGGTGGAGGCCGCCCTCGCCGAGCATCCCGCCGTGGCGGAGGTGGCGGTGGTCGGTCGCCCAGACCCGGTGCTGGGCGAGCGCGCGCATGCCTTTGTCTGTCTGAAGGCGGGCATGTCGGCGAATGCGGAGACAATCGCCGCCTTCGCCCGCGAGCGCCTGTCCGATTATAAATGCCCGGAGGGCTGGACCATCGGCATCGATCCGTTGCCCCGCAATTCCAACGGCAAGCTCTTGAAGCGGGAATTGCGCGACACCCTGGTCGAACGGGCGGAGGCCTGAGTCCCGTGTCAAAATTGCGGTGGGTCCCGTCCGGGCTGTTTGGGCTGGTGCTGTTGGTGGTGGGCGCGCTGCTGATATGGGGCGGCACGCTGCTGATCGCGGCGGGCGGCTCGCCCTATTACCTGCTGGCAGGAGCTGGATTGCTGGTCGCAGGCATCCTGTTCGGCCTGCGCCGCTATGCCGGCTTGCAGCTACTGGCGGCAGTAGTGGCGCTGACGCTGCCCTGGGCAATCTGGGAAGGGGGGTGGGATTTCTGGCCGCTGTTTGCCCGGATGTTCGCCCCGCTGGTGCTGTTGACGCTGGGCGGACTGGCGGCGCTCGCGCTGCCGAGCCGCGGCCGAACAGGCGCCGTCGCGTCCGCCCTGATTGGCGGAGCAGGCGCGGCCGCACTGTTCGGGGGGATGTTCTGGGAACATGGCGGCATCCGGCCAGCCAGCCGCGCGCCCTTCGTCGCAGCGACCGAGGCGCCGGGCGACTGGCGCTTCTACGGCCGATCCGGCGATGGCAGCCGCTATGCTCCGGCAGGCCAGATCACGCCGGAAAACGTCGCGGGGCTGAAGGTGGCATGGACGTTCCGCACGGGCGACAGCGGCGCGGGCGAACTTTTGTCCGAGGACCAGAATACCCCGCTGCAGATTGGCGACACGCTTTATGCGTGCACGCGCAACAACCGTGTCTATGCGCTGGATGCCGATAGCGGTGCGGTGCGCTGGTCGTTCGATCCCAGGCCGGTGCCGCCGCCGCTGTGGCGTCGCTGCCGCAGTCTGGGCTATCACGAGACCGCAACACCGGGGCCGGCCGGCGATCCGGCTGGCGAGTGCCAGCGCCGTATCCTGCTGACCACCATCGACAACCGGCTGATCGCGCTCGATGCCGCCAATGGCCGCCCGTGTGCGGGGTTTGGCAAGGACGGCACCGTCGATCTCGCCGATCAGATGGGGCCGCTCAAGCCCGGCTATCTGATCCCGTCGTCCGGCCCCACCATCGTCGGCGACATCGCCATCGTCGGTGCCTGGGTGTTCGACAATCAGGAGGTGAACGAGCCCTCGGGCGTGGTGCGCGCCTATGATGTCCGCACCGGCGCGCTCGCCTGGGCGTGGGACATGGGTGCACCCGACCGCATCGGCGCACCGCCGGAAGGGCAGACCTACACCCCCGGCACACCTAATATGTGGTCGGTGCCCAGCTTCGATGCGGCGCTCGGCTTGGTCTATTTGCCGATGGGCAACCAGACCCCCGATTTCTGGGGTGCGGACCGGACGGAAGCTGCGGAGAAATACGCGGCTGCCGTCGTCGCGCTGAACATCGCTGACGGCCGCCCGCGCTGGGTCTATCGCACCGTTATCCACGACGTATGGGATTATGACGTGCCCGCCCAGCCGGTGCTGCACGACCTGCCCGACGGCAAGGGCGGGACGATTCCCGTGCTGGTGCAGGTGACGAAGCAGGGCGACATCTTCATGCTCGACCGGAGAACGGGCCGGCCCGTCGCGCCGGTGACGATGCAGCCCGTGCCGCAGGGCGCGCAGGCGGGCGAGACGCTGTCGCCGGTGCAGCCGCGATCGCTCGCGATGCCACGCATCGGCAATGCGACGTTGACCGAGCGCGACATGTGGGGCGCGACCCCGCTGGATCAGCTGGCCTGCCGCCTCGCCTTTCGCCGGGCGCGCTATCAGGGGCTGTTCACGCCGATCAAGACCCGCGAATGGACGCTGCAATTCCCCGGTTATTATGGCGGCATGAACTGGGGCAGTGCTGCGATCAACAAGGCGAACGACACGCTGATCGTCAATGACATCCGGATGGGCATCTTGCTGAAGCTGGTGCCGCAAAAGGACGTCGACCGCGTGACCCCGCGCCAGGGCGACCATGACGGGATCGGACCGCAGACCGGCGCGCCCTATGCGATCAACCGCGAGAGCTTTGTCTCGCCATTGGCCGTGCCATGCCAGGAGCCGCCCTTCGGCACGATGACCGCCATCGACCTCAAGACGCGCCAGATCGTCTGGCAGAAGCCGCTGGGCACGCTGCGCGACACCGGGCCGCTGGGGATCGCCACGGGGCTGGACGTGCCGGTGGGAATGCCGTCGATCGGCGGATCCGTGACGACCGGGTCGGGGTTGGTCTTCTTTGCCGGAACCCAGGATTTCTACCTGCGCGCGCTGTCCGTGGCGGACGGGCGGGAATTGTGGCGCGGTCGCCTGCCGGTGGGGTCGCAAGCGACGCCGATGACCTACGTCTCTCCCAAATCCCGTCGCCAATATGTGGTCGTGTCGGCAGGCGGGGCGCGGCGTTCGCCGGTGAAGGGCGATTATCTGATCGCCTATGCGCTGCCGGGGGGCAGCGGCGAATAGCCGGTCGGCACCAGCAGACGACTGTCCATGCTGGCGATCATCGGGCGGATGATCGCCAGGCATTCCTGCCACCGACTGTCTGCCGCCAAGCGCGCGCGCCGCGCCAGCCGCTCCTCGAACGAGGGATAGGCCCATAGGTGCACCAGGCTGTGCAGCCCGCCCACCTCCACCGTGTAAGCGCCGACAAGGCCGCCAAGGATCGAGCGCTGCACCGGCAGCCCGATCCGCTCATAGGGTTCGAGATACGCCGCCAGCGAATGAACCGGCGACAGGCGATAGGTGCGTTCCTCGACGATCATACGTCCGCTCCGCAATTGACAGTTCGTGGATCTTTATACAAACATACGTTCGTATAAAAGGAGGATGCAATGTCAGCAATCACGGTCAGCGACAGCGACCTTCATCCCTATATCCTGGAAAGCCAGGAGGCCCGCGGGCGCATCGTCGTCGGCAATTCCCTGACGTCGTTTGACGAGGGCGATTGGCAGGGCGACGTGCTGCTGGGCGCGTCCTTTGCCGGCGCACCGACCGGCGCTATTCCGCTGCGGCGGGGTGCGCGGGGCTGGATCGCGCACGAAGGCGGGCCGGGCAAGGACGAGGCGGGGATCGCCGGCCTTCCGCTGTCGGACCGGTTTGGTGTTCCGGCCGCCGCCATCGCCACCATGGAGGCGCGGCTGTCCGACGGCGACTCGCTGCTGACCGGGCGGGTTTCACGCGCCAACGCCGCCGCCAACGCGATCGGTGTGGTGCCCGGCATGACCGGGCTGGAGGCCGCGCGCGTCATGCTCGCAAATGGCCCAGAGGGCGCACGGGCGGATGTCGATGCGCTGGTGGACGAGGAAACACGGATCGTCCACCGCGCACCCAATGGCGGGCGCATTTTTTCCTGCTGGTCCTTTTCGCGCGTCGGCGAATCGACGCCCGATGACGTGTTCTGCGTCGCCTCACACGGCGCGCGATTGATGGCACTTTACGCCCTGCGCATTCGGCCGAAGGGGCTGATCTGCAATGATGCCGGGCGTGGCCTGGACGATCTGGGGATCGAGGGGCTGGGGATGCTTGACCCCGAAGGCATCGCGGCCGCCTCGGTCGATACCGACAGCGCTCGGATCGGCGACCCGCTCAGCACCTACGAGCATGGCGTGATCTCCGCCGCGAATGCCACTGCCGCCGCGATGGGCATCGCACCGGGCATGAGTGCGCGCGATGCCGCGCACCGAATGCTGGAAGGCTGAACAGGGGAAACCGTGATGACTGCCACCGGAATCGAACAGGCCGCCGACGGCCTTGGCCCGCTCGCCTCGCGCTATATCGACGTCGCGTCGCTGCCCTGGAAACCGACGCCGACGCCGGGCATCGACATGAAGGTGCTGATGTCCTTTCCCGAAACCGGGCTATTGACGGCCCTGTTCCGCTGGCAGCCGGGCACCGCACTGCCGCTGCACGAGCATGTCGAGGTCGAGCAGACCTATGTGCTTGAAGGCAGCATCGTCGATGACGAGGGCGAGGTGCGCGCGGGCGATTTTGTCTGGCGGCCCCGCGGCAACAGGCATTTGGCGAGGTCGCCGGACGGCGCACTCGTCCTCAGCTTCTTCCTCAAGCCGAATCGCTTCATCGGCGGGGAATTTGACGGCCTGGAGCTGAAGTGAGCGACCCCGGAGCCGACGTCATCGTCGTCGGATCGGGGGCAGGCGGCCTTTCGGCAGCGGTCACGGCCGCACGCCTCGGCCTGTCCGTCCTCGTCATCGAAAAATCGGGACTTGTCGGCGGGACGACCGCGCGGTCGGGCGGCGTCCTGTGGCTGCCGGGCAATCCGGTCGCCGCACGGGCTGGGGTGACGGACGATGTGCCGGCGGCGCGCAGCTATATGCACGCGATGGCCGGCAACTGCTTCGACGCCGAACGGGTGGATGCATTTCTGTCCAATGGTCCGGAAATGGTCGATTTCTTCGAACGGGAAACGCGCGTCGCGTTCGTCGCCCAGCCAGGTTTCCCCGATTATAATGCCGACAGGCCCGGCGCATCGGCGGGCGGGCGCTCCATCGTCGCCGCGCCAATGGACGGTCGCGAACTTGGGCGCGAGATCCGCCGCCTGCGCCCGCCGCTTCGCGAAATCACCTTTGTCGGCATGATGTTCAACGCCAGTCAGGAAGTGCAGCATTTCTTTCGCGCGACCCGGTCTCTGGCCAGCGCCCTCTACGTCGCGCGGCGGCTGGCCGTCCATGGCTGGGAAATGTTGCGCCATGGCCGGGCGATGCGGCTGACCAACGGCAATGCCCTGGCCGCACGCCTTTTCGCCAGCGCGCTGGATCTCGGGGTTCAGATACGCACGGGCACCGGGCTGGTTGAACTGATCGAACGGGGCGGGCGCGCTGTCGGCGTCCTGACCGATGGTGGCGAACGCCTTTTCGCCCGCCATGCCGTCGTCCTGGCTGCGGGCGGCTTCCCGCGCGGCATCGCGCGGCAACAGCGCCTGTTTCCGCATGTGGCGGCGGGCGGGCAGCATCTGTCGCCCGCGCCGGACAGCAACCAGGGCGATACGTTGACGGCCGGCGAATCGATCGGCGCGCGGGTTCGCGATGACCTGCCCAACGCGGCCGCCTGGATTCCGGTCTCTGCCGTGCCCCGCGGCAAGGGGCCGCCCGGCGTCTTTCCGCACCTGATCGACCGGTACAAGCCCGGCATCATCGCGGTCGATCCGTGGGGCCGCCGTTTCGTGAACGAGGCGAACAGCTATCACGATTTCGGACAGGCAATGCTTGAGCGTTGCCGCCGGAACGGGCGCGTCTATGCCTGGCTGATCGCCGATCACCGTGCGTTGCGCCGCTATGGTCTGGGCATCGTCAAGCCTTTCCCGGTGCCCTATGGCGGCTGGATCCGTTCCGGCTATCTGAGGCGGGGTCGCACGGTTGCTGAGCTCGCGCGGGCGATCGCGTGCGAGCCCGCATCGCTGGACGCCACGCTGACCAGCTTCAACCTCGACGCGGCGAAGGGCGAGGACACTCAATACGGCAAGGGATCGACGCCCTATAACCGCTATCTGGGCGATCCGGGGCATCTGCCCAATGCCTGTATTGCGCCGCTCGATCAGGCGCCCTTCTTCGCGGTGAAGCTCGAGATGGGCGATCTCGGCACCTTTGCCGGCCTTGCCACCGATGCGAGGGCGCGGGTGCTGAATGCGGCCGGCGCCCCGATCCCCGGCCTCTATGCTGTCGGCAACGACGCGGCCAGCGTGATGGGCGGCGCCTATCCCGGCGGCGGCATCACCCTGGGCCCGGCCATGACCTTTGGCTACATCGCCGCCCGCACGATCGCCAGCGACGCGGGGCTGGAAAACTAGACCGGGTTGGGGCAATCCGGTCACCCCGGCTTTTACAACTACAAGGTAGCGCAAGGTCCATGCCCGCCACGAAAAGCGACATCATCTTCAAATCGACGGACCGACCTTCGCGCGAAAAGGGTCGTGAAACCCGCGAAATGCTGCGGCACGCTGCAATTACGCTGTTCGCCAAACATGGCTATCAGAATGTCAGCCTGAGGATGCTGGCCCAGCATATCGGGATCCAGGCCGGCTCGATTTACAATCACATCACCAACAAGCAGGAATTCCTGTTCCTTCTGCTGCGTTCCATCATGGAAGATCTGCAAGCGGAGGTGCAGTCGGCTGTCGATCGGGCACAGACCGCCCCGGAGCGGCTGGATGCGTTCATCCGCACCCATGTCCATTTTCATGCGATCAACAAGGAAGCCGTTTTCATCGGCAATATGGAGCTGCGGAACCTGGAGCCGGAACATCTCGACCAGATCCTCGACATGCGCCGCGCCTATGAAGCGCGGTTCAGCGACGCCTTGCTCGATGCCGCCCGCCATCACGGCATCGGCATCGATGACGTCCGGTTCATGACCCGCGCGGCTTTTTCAATGATGAACGGAGTCGCCAGCTGGTACAGCCGCAAGGGGCCGATGAAGAGCGATGCCGTTGCGCAGGGTTTTGTCGACCTGATCCATCGAATGGCCGGCATCCCCCAGGAATCCTGAGCCTTTTCAGCTTCCTACTCCGGGAGACCAAAAACTATACGAACGTTTGTAAGCCTATTGCGGCCGCATTGCGCTTGCTTTATAAACTAACGAACGTTCATATTATGCGACGGATCGGCAGGATAGCCGACCGTGCACGAGAGAGGGGAAGTCCATGAACAAGAGCGTGATCCGTTCGCTGCATCAATGCGCCGCGATACCTGCGTTGATGGTCGCCGGGATCGGCACCGCACAGGCACAGGATGCGACGGCAGACGCCGAGCAGACGACGGAAGCGAGTGCGCAGGATGGCCTCGGTGACATCATCGTCACCGCCCAGCGCCGGTCCGAAAGCCTTCAGGACGTTCCCATCTCGATCACCGCGTTCGGCACCGAGACCCTGCAAACGCGTGGCATCACCAGCGTCAGCGATCTGGCCCGCGTCGTCCCGGGGTTCCAGGCAGCGGAATCAGGCCTCAATACACCGATCTACACGCTGCGCGGCATCGGCTTCAACGAATCCAGCCTGTCGGCGACAAGCACGGTAAGCATCTATGTCGATGAGGTCGCCATCCCCTTTCCCGCGATGACGCTGGGCGCGACGCTCGACCTCGAGCGGGTCGAGGTCGTGAAGGGGCCGCAGGGCACGCTCTATGGGCAGAATACGACTGGCGGTGCGATCAACTATATCGCCGCCAAGCCGACCGACATGGTCGAGGGCGGCGTCACCTTCGGCTTCGGGCGCTTCAACGCCGTGGAAACGGCGGGCTACCTCAGTGGGCCGATCACCGACACCCTCAAGGCGCGGCTGGCCGTGCGCACCGACAATGCCGATGACTGGCAGCGCAGCCAGCTGCGCCCCGGCGACGGCGCGGGCCAGGTCAATCGCCAGAGTGGTCGCCTGACCCTCGAATGGGGACCTGCGCCGACGCTGCGCACCACCCTCGTGATGAGCGGCTGGCGCGACCGCAGCGACACTCAGGTGCCGCAGATCCGTCAGATCGACCCCGTGTTTCCCGAGGCGGTCAATCCCGATCTTGCCGCATATCCGATCGCACCGGAGGGCGATGTGCGCGCCGCCGACTGGGATGAGGGATCTGACTTCGCGCGCGACAACTGGTTCTGGCAGGCCTCTGGCCGCGTCGACTGGGATCTCAGCTCGGATATCACCTTGTCGTCGATTACCGCCTATGCGCGGTTCAAGGATGAGAGCTTCAACGAATATGACGGCACGCCCGTCACCGTGTTCGATTTCACCACGTTCGGCCGGATCAATTCCTTTCAGCAGGAGCTCCGCCTGACTGGCTCGTTCGAAGGGCTGGCCGACTGGGTGGTCGGTGGCAATTACGCCCGCTCGACCGTCTATGCCGAACAGACTTATCGCACCGGCCAGACCAGCGCCAACCGCATCTCCGGCGTGCAGTCGGCGGAAAATTTCACCGACCAGACACTCAAGTCCTTTGCCGCTTTCGCCTCGATCGACTGGCAGCTGACCGACAAGCTGACCCTGACCACGGCGGCGCGCTACACCGATTTCAAGGTCGATTTCCGCGGCTGCAGCGGCGACACGGGCGACAATACGCTGAGCCCGATCATCCAATTCGTCAGCGGTCTGATCCGCACCGGCGCGGGCCTGGCCCCGCTGCCCGCTAGTCAGTTCCAGCCGGGCCTGCTCAGCAACGGTAACTGCACAACCTTTGTCGATCCGCGCGGCGACGTCAGCCTGACCGCCACGCCGGGCCTCAGCGTCAACACGCTGGCGGAGGACAATGTGTCCTGGCGCGCCGCGCTCAACTACAAGCCGGTTGACGATCTTCTCTTCTACGTGTCCGCAAGCCAGGGCTATAAATCGGGCAGCTTCCCCAATGTCGCCGCCACCGGTTTCCGCCAATATGAACCGGCGACCCAGGAAAAGCTGATCGCCTATGAAGCGGGCGTAAAGGCGAGTTTCGGCCGCACGGCGCAGGCGAATGCCGCGGTGTTCTACTATGACTATACCGACAAGCAGCTGCGCGGGACGTTCCTGGACGAGGTGTTCGGCCCGCTGAGCCTACTGATCAACATCCCCAAATCGCATATCGTCGGGTTCGAGGTGGATACGACCGTGATCCCCACGCCGGGTCTGAAGCTGACCGGCGCTGCCGCATATCTCGACACGCGCATCGACGAATATGTCGGCCTGGACGTCAACGGCGTGCTGACGGATTACGAGGGCGGCGTGCTCAGCTTCGCGCCGAAATGGTCGCTCGATTTCGACGGGCAATATGACTGGGATGTCGGTAATCTGGGCTTCTTTGTCGGGGGCAGCTGGTCCTACCGCGCGACCGCGTCGGCGGTGTTCGGAGAGGACCCGCGGCTTGACCTGCCCTCCTATGACCTGCTCGGATTGCGCGCCGGCTTTGGCAACGAAGCGGCGGGATGGCGGCTCACCTTCTGGGGCGAGAATGTCACCAACAGCTATTACTTCAACAATGTCTTGCCGCAGTTCGACACGATCAAGGCCTATGTCGGCCGTCCGGCCACCTATGGCGTGCGGCTGAACTACGATTTCTGATATCCTCCCTGGCGTCCGGGCCCTGTGCCCGGACGTGCCTTGTCGGTGAGCTGCCCCATGTCGCTGCTGTTCGATCTTCCTGTCGCTTCGGTCGCGGTGGCGGGCGATGTCCGGCGCTTTCCGGTTCGCCGCATCTTTTGCGTCGGGCGCAACTATGCCGCGCACGCGCGGGAAATGGGCATGGACCCGGTCAAGGATCCTCCATTCTTCTTCACCAAGCCGGCGGATGCCGTGGTCGATGACGGCGCGTCCATTTCCTATCCGCCGCTGACCAGCAACCTGCACTACGAAGCCGAGCTGGTCGTCGCCATCGGCGCAGCCGCCCGGGACATCGCGGCCGATTCGGTGGAGGATGTGATCTTCGGCTATGCCGCCGGGATCGATCTCACCCGCCGCGACCTCCAGCTCCAGGCGCGCGACATGGGCCGCCCCTGGGACTGGGGCAAGGCGTTTGATCACTCCGCCCCCTGTGGCCCGATCCTTCAGGCCAGCCGCGTGGGCGGGGTGCCGGATGCGGGCCACATTCACCTGTCGGTCAATGGAGAGACGCGGCAGTCTGCCGATCTTGCCGACATGATCTGGGGCGTGCGAGACATTGTGTCGCTGATCTCGCACGGAGTGGCGCTGAGCGCTGGCGACCTGATCTTCACCGGCACGCCGGAGGGAGTCGGGCCGCTGGTGCCCGGCGATCACGTCGTTTGCACCGTCGACGGCATTGGCACGGTCGCGATCGATATCGGCCCGGCCGCGGGAGGAAGAGCATGAAGCGAAAGCTCGCCGTCGTCGGCGCGTCCGGCCTGATCGGCCAATCCTGCATCGCCCATTTCGCGGCCCAGCCGGATACAGAGGTGATCGGCGTGTCGCGTCGCGCGCCGTTCCACCTGCACGGCGCCCAGTTTGTCGCCACCGACCTGCGCGATCCCAAATCGGTCGCGGCGGCGGCGGATGCGCTGAAGGGCGTGACCCACCTTGTCTATGCGGCGCTCTATGAGGCGCCCAGCCTCGTCGCGGGCTGGTCGGATCAGGAGCAGATCCGCGTCAATGCGGAGATGCTTCGCAACCTGATGGAGATCGGCATCACCGATCATGCGGCCCTCGCCCATGTCACCCTGCTCCAGGGGACAAAGGCGTATGGCGTCCATATCCGGCCGATGGTGCTGCCCGCGCGCGAGAATCGCTCGGAAATGCGCGAGCACCCCAATTTCTATTGGGAGCAGCAGGATTATCTGACCGAGCTCGCCGGGATGCACGGCTGGCACTTCACCGTGCTGCGGCCGCAATTCGTATTCGGCCATTCGCTGGGCGCGCCGATGAATCTGATCCCGGCGCTCGGCGTCTATGCCGCGATCCTCAAGGCGCGGGGTGAGCCGCTTCATTATCCCGGCGGTCCCATGGGCATATTGGAGGCGGTGGACGCCGACCTGATCGCCGAGGCGATCGACTGGTCGCATGGTGTGGAAACGGCCCGGAACGCGGTCTTCAACATCACCAATGGCGACATCTTCCTGTGGAAGAACATCTGGCCCGCGCTGGCTCGCTCGCTCGGCATGGAACCGGGCGAGGACCGGGCGATGGAGCTGGCAACCGCCATGCCTGCTGCTGCGTCCGAATGGGATGCGATCCGCGAGCGCCACGGCCTGGCCGCGCCGGATATCGGCAAGTTCGTCGGCTCCTCCTTCCAATATGCCGATTTCGCGCTCGGCTATGGACGCACGGTCGCATGGGAGGACTCGATTGTCTCGACGGTGAAACTGCGCCGCGCCGGATTCAGCGGCGCGATTGATACCGAAGAGATGTTCGATAAATGGTTCTCGCGCCTGCGTGCCGATCGGCTGTTGCCACCAATCGACTGACTCCGGAAAGCATGACGACGAAGTCGCGGATAATGTCCCGCGCGCGCTTGAGGATAATGTCTAGCCGCGGGTGGGGTCGGACGGGCCGGGGATAACCCGTTCGGCCAGCGTGCGGCCGAGGAAGCAAGCGTGGCGAGCGATACGGGCAGCGTCTTTCGAGCTGCACGGCGCACTCAACAGAAAAGTGGAGCAGGTTCTGGACGACAATGGTCGAAAGCGGACGTTTGCTTAGCTGACTGAAACCGCCCGGCCGGGCCATGCCAGCCATGAAATGACGGCCCATGGTTTGCGCGCGATGATATCAAGGCTGGTGAAGGAAAACGGAAAGTGGCCCCCGGACGCGACCGAGCGCGCGAAGGAATGGGTGCAGCGCGGCTCACACGCGCCCTTGCCACCACCGACCTCACGGTGTCGGAACGGTGCTTCCCGGCGTGATGACGATGTCGTTGTTGGTGAGCGCGGTGCCAGGGATCAGCGTGGCGATGATCTGTGCCTCTCCGGAACTGGTGCCGTCCGCGTCGTAGAACAGGCGACCGGTCGCCTGATCGTACAGGAGCTGCGGACCCGCAGCGGTGGCGGCGACGCCCAGCACGAACTGCGCAGCGGTGATCGTCGCGCCGGTAAAGCCGGTGAAGGTACCCTCGCTCAGCGAGATCCGGTCGCCCTGCGCCGCGCTGAAGTCGGCGATCACGTCGGCATTGCCTGCACCCACGTCGGCAAAGTGGAAGGTGTCCGCGCCGCCCAGCCCGGTCAGCGTATCTACCCCAGCGCCACCCGCCAGCACGTTGCGCCCGAAATTGCCGCTGATGCCGTTGTTCCCGGCATTGCCCTGCAGCACCAGATTGTTGAGCGCGCGCGCGTCGGCGGCAATGAGATTTTCGATGTTTGCGCCGAACAGACCCAGATTGAAATTGCTGCTGGTGAACACCGTGTCCGTGCCGGCATTCGCGAACTCCTCGGCGCGGTCGTCGGCAGAATAGACCCGATAAATGTCGTCACCAGCGCCGCCGCGCAACGTGTCGCCTAGGCCGGCCGGGGCACCGCCGCCGTCGAGGATATTGTTGCCGTTGTTCCCGATGATGAGTTGCGCGCCCGAATTGCCGATCAGATAGACGTCGCCGGTCGCCGCATCTGCCCGCAGATCATCGATCGCGACGTTTTCGGCCAACGCATAGCCGCCGATCGTGCCTTCGAAGACGACAAGGTCGAAGGTCTGCGTGAAGCCGTTGGGTGCCAATCCGGTTTCGATGATGACATCGTCCGCGCTGTCGACGCGATAGACGTCGCTGCCGGCACCGCCCACCAGCGTGTCGGCCCCACCCCCGCCGATCAACGTCTCTGAAAGCGGCCGATCCGTGCCGTAAATCGTTTGGCCAAACTCATTGCCGGTGATCAATGCTGGCCCGCCACCAAGCCGCAGGACTTCCACCTCGCTGCCTGCGCCAAGGACAAACGGTTCGCCGGCCGCACCGGCGAAGGTGATCGTGTCAAACCCGCCACCGACCGCTTCCAGTACGATATCGGCCTGGCCGAGGAGGTCGTCGATGCTTTCCAGAATGTAAAAATCATCCCCACCGAGGCCGATCAGCGTGTCCGCGCCGCCGCCGCCCACGAGCGTGTTCGCCGCCATATTGCCGATGATCTGGTTGTCGGCGACATTGCCGGTCAGCACGATGCCGGTGCTCGTGCTGCTGTGGTCGGCGACCGACAGGTTTTCGACCACGCCGAATGTCGTCGCCAGCGAATAGCTGGAGCTGGTGAATATCGTATCGACCCCGCCCGCGTCGGTTCCGGCGACCCCTGATCTGGTGGCGAAGTCGTAAATCTCCTCGCTCACCACATCGGCGGCGCTGTAGACGCGATAGATGTCGCTGCCGCCGCCGCCATAGAGCGTGTCGCCCGCACCGCTCGCGCCGGCCGCGCCGTTCAGGATGTTGTTGCCGTTGTTGCCGACGATCTGCTGACTTGAGCTGTTGCCGACCAGGAAGACGTTGCCGGCGGCACCGGCGAGCAGCCGGTCGACATTGACTCCGTCGGCCAGGGCATAGCCGCCGGTCGTGCCGTTGAACTGCACCACGTCGACGGTCGGGGTCACGCCATTCGCCGCAAAGCCGCTTTCGATGATCACGTCGTCGGCGGAATCGACGAAATAGTCATCTTCGCTGCCACCGCCGGCCAGCGTGTCGGCGCCGCCGCCGCCGTCCAGCGTTTCGTCGAAATCACCGGCGGCACCATTGATCCGCTGGGCGAATTCGTTGCCGAAGACCTGGTTGACGTTGGCGCTCAGGTTGATGACGTCGATCGACGCCCCCGCGTTCAGGATGAAGGTCGGCGCAACTCCCAGCGCGAAATTGATCGTGTCGGTGCCGGCCGAATCGATGATGGTGATGATGCCCAGGCCGCCGATGACATAGGTGTCGTCGCCGTCCAGGCCGATCAGCGTGTCGTCGCCGTCGCCGCCGCCGTTCAATGTGTTGTTGCCGAAATTGCCGATGATCGTCTGGGTGCTGCCGTTGCCGGTCAGCACCAGCGCTTCGGTCCCGCTGTGCGTCGCCGCCGACAGCGTTTCGATGATGACCCCGGCGGCGAGCGTGAAAGTGGCGATGGCCTGGCCCGCCGCCTGCAGCGACGCGGCGTCGATAAAGGCGATGTCGGCACCGCCATCGGAGTCGACCAGCACATCATTGGGGTTGCGCACGACGAAAATGTCGTTGCCGCCGTTGCCGATCAGCGTATCGCCGCGACCCGGCTCCGACGTGTTGCGACCGCCGTCGAGCAGGCCATCGAACAGGCTGCCTTCGATTTGCTGGGCAAAGTCGTTGCCGACGAACGACACACCGGCATTGAATATCGAGATGATCTCGATCCGGGCGCCCGGGCTCAACGCATGGGAAGCAAGGGCGTTGAGCCGATCGACTTCGCCGGGTCGATCCTCAACGATCAACAGGCCCGAGACTGGAAAGTTCACGAAGTATCGGTCTTCGCCGTCTCCGCCGACCAGGGTGGCGCCGTTATGGGCGAATAAAAGGTCATCGCCGGCGCCGCCGACCACGCTGTCCGCACCCTCGGCAACCAGACGATCGTCGCCACCATTGCCGAAGATGGTCTCCGCCAGACTACTTGTGCCCCTGATCGTGTCCGGGCCATCGGTGCCGATGAAGATCGCCATGTGCTGCGCTTCCCCTGGGTCGCATATCCGCGCGCGTCCGTGATAACGCCCGCTCCGCATCGACCCGGCATTGCCAAGGTGGCGCGATTCCCGTCAATCAGCGCGCACGTCTCCACGTCTCATGTCCGTTGTTAGCGCGTCGCACGTGGCGTTCGTTGACAAGGGCTCAACCAACGCGGTTTTTGACCCTCGATCTGTCAACCGGCTTGCCCTGTGCCGGCTCTGTGGCGACCGGATACAGCGTTAATTGCCGCGCTGAAAAACGTGCCCGCACTTCAACCAGAGGCTTCGGGATGCTATTTCAACTTGCGATGGACCAGCCCGCTTCCCGGTCGAAGTCACGAACGGCGTCGACCGCCGCAGATTGGGCACCCGGCGAAGCGCGCTGGACCCCGGCGATCGTCCATCCCGAGACACCCATATTGGTCAATGTCTCGACCGATGCAGTGCCACCAGCCGATCGCTTCGCATACTGGTGCAACATCGCGTACTATCACTTCGAAGCTATGCCGCGACCGTTCGACGCGCCGCTATTCTCGGCGGAGGTGCATGGTGCGTTGATGCGAACCGTCGAAATCTATCGCTACCGGTCGGATGCGGTGCGCGGGGTGCGCACCACCCGCCAGATCGAGCGCGATGGCGGCGATATAATCAGCATCGGGTTCGTGATCGAAGGCGAGCGCCAGGCCACCCAGCAAGGCGATCGCATCACGCGCGCGGGGCCCGGAAATCTCTTCGTCTACGATGCGGCGCGCCCATGCGAATTGGGCTGGACGGCGCACCGGGGCATGCACGTCGGATTGCCACGCCGCACCGTGGTTCGGGCGCTGGGCCATGATGTGCCGCGCCCCAGCGTGCTGATCGATCAACTTAACCGGACGTCGTCGATCACGCTGCTTCGCCGCCAGTTCGAAATGGTCTTGGACCTGCTGCCGATGGTTGAGCCGCACGCCGCTGCGTTGATGCTCGACCAACTTGTGCAGACGATCAGCTTCGCCCTCATGCGGATCGAAGCTGGGCCGATCGAGGGTGATGCGACGCGAAGGCGGGCGCTTTATTCGGTCGCCATGATGGTGATCGACCGGCATCTTTCATCACCGGGCCTGAGCCCCGATTTGCTGGCCAATCGCCTCAACTGTTCGCGTGCGACACTCTATCGCGCCTTTGCCGATCAAGGCACATCGATTGCCGCCGTTATCCATCAGCGTCGGTTCGAGCGCGCCAGGCGGTTGTTGCGTACCCTCCCTGCCAGCGTAACCGTGAGCGAGATCGCAACCCGCTGCGGCATCTATGACACGATCAATTTCAGCCGGCGCTATCGGTCGCGTTTCGGCTGTACGCCGAGCGACGAACGCGCCGACGCCCCCTGCGACAACGCGACGTCTCGATTGCGACACCAGGATTAGCGCTGGCGCCGCCTGATGTGGATTATCCTCCGAACGCGAAGCGCCGGGGGCGGAAAAATGCAGGTACGGACGTTCATCGACAGGCCATTGTATCTGAACACGCTGGGCGTGAATGCGACCACCATGCTTTCCAACTTCGTCCGCCCGCAAATGCTGGGCGACGAGACCGTCGACGGGACGCGCTCAGTCTATCTGTTCGGCGGCCGTAGCTCGATCCGGCGATATTGCGATGCCGTACGCTTTACGGTCAGCGCGCGGGGCGCGCTGTACATGCAGGTTGCGCGCGGCAGCTATGGCCTTTTCAAGCCGCGAGCTGATTACAAGGACAAGAACCTCGAGATGCAGTTCGCCAACGAGATCGGTGCCTACAAGCTCAAGACAGTCACGCTTGTCGCCATCTGCGCGACCGCGCCTGACGTCGACACCACTTACATGTTTGACGAATCCGGCGTGATGCACACCAAGGTCTCGAGCACGCGAATTGGCATGGCGTTGGCCGAATGGGATGAAATGGATCTGCGGATGCGGAAGTCGACTGCGGGCCCGTCCATGACCAAGACCGACTACAATCATGCCAAGTCTTACCTGGCAGGCCAGAAGGATGCACTGAGCAACTATGGCGACACCATGGACGCGCTGTTCCCAGGCCGAGTCAAAAACACCGGTCGATGGTTGAAGGGCACACCGCCGCTCAACGAGTAAGGAGCGCGTCCCTTCCGGGGGACGAACACTTGACCAGGTGTCGTCTAAAATGTGCGTGCGGCGAGGCTCCCGTTCGCACCAAGTCGTTCCGGAGCTAAGGCGTCGGAACGGTCGTCCCGGGCGCGATGACGAAGTCCGGTTCTCTCAGGGCTATCGTTCCAGCGTCTCACCGTGCTTGGGACGCCGCGCTGGCGACCCGCTCCGCGGCAAAATCATCGCGATGTGCACGGCCTGAAGTTAGGGTCTCGGGGATGGGACGATTATCCGGGCCAGCCGCGCAAGTGGGCCAATGGCGTGACGTTTCCGGGGCGCAACGCTGGCCAGGTCGCGGCCTGGCGGTGCTCGCCGCTCACGCCACTTGCCACCGCGACCAGATTCCGGCATTGCCCTAATATACTATATATTATATTGTCGTGCCGGGCTTACGGAGGATGGATTATGAACGGCACGATTAAATCGTTTCGACTGGCTCCACGGAGGCATGGCGTCGACCTGCAAAGGTTTGAACGAAACGCTGTCCAAAAGTTCGTATTGCGAGCAGCCACATCGTTCAGTGCGCTCATCGTCACCTGCGCTCTAGGGCCGGTGACCTTCGCACAAACCCCCGCGCCGGTGAATGTGACGTTGAGCCAGAGCCAGCCGGGTCCCTTCACCGACGCCGTGCGGCCGAACGTCTCGATCAACTCCTACTGGTTGAACGATCAGAACGCGGCGATCTTCTTCAATTCGACCACGGTGGCGCAGCTCTTCAATACCCTCGGCGGGTCAGACGCCGTGCGGCGCCTGCGCATCGGTGGATCGGGCGGCGACACCACGTTCTGGACGAGCACGAACGAGCCGACCCCGGCATGGGCAACCTATGTCCCTGGATCGACGACGCAAGATGGTCGCGGCAGGATCACGCCCGCGAGCCTTACGGCGCTCAGGAACTTCGTCAATCGTACCGGTTGGGGCATCGTCCTCACGGTCAACCTGCGTCAGCGGGTCGCGTCGCCAGCGTCCGACGCGGCCCGAGCGGCGAATTTCGTCGCTGCGGCTCGCGCGCAGCTCGGATCGGGCCTCGCGGCCGTCCAGGTCGGCAACGAACCCGACCTCTATGGCGTCTATGGGGGCGGAAGCGGTCCGGGGACGTATTTTTCGCACTGGCGTCAGTATCGTACGGCGATCGAGCAGGCTGCGCCGAACACGCGCTATTACATGGCCGCGACGGCAAGCATTGGCGGGTTTCTCAACGCATTCTTCCAGAACGAGCTAGCCCTGCCGTCGCCGGACATCAATGCGCTGACCGCTCATCACTATAATGGATGTGCCACCAACTTCGGCTCGATCAGCAACCTGACGAGCAGAGGGGTGTATGACGGGCAGATCAATGCCGCGCAATTTATCGTCAGCCGTGCCGCAAATCCCGACCTGAACGTCCCGGCGGTTCTGGACGAGCGCAATTCCTATTCTTGTGCCGGTCGGCCGGCGGTCAGCAACAGCTTCGCCGCGGCGCTCTGGACGCTGGACAGCAGCCTGTTGTTCGCGCGCGAAGGAATTCAGCGCCATTACCTGCATTCGATGTTCGGCCGCTGCGGCGACATCGCGCCGGAATATGGCTGGTACTCGCTGTTCTGCTCGCCCGATGACGCCGCGCGCAACGCCGGCGCCGTCCAGGCGGCCGTGCCCTTTTACGGCGCGCTCGCGGCACGGCTGGTCGGCTCGGGTCATTTCCTGCCGGTCACCTTTGCCAACAGCGACGATCTCAACCAGACGCGCGTCTATGCGCTTCGTGCCGCAAGTGGCAACGGGCTGACCGTCGTCGTCGTCAACTATAGCGATCCGGACTCGTCGTCGAGCCGTGTGGTAAATGTCGATCTCGGGCGCCTTTACGCCAGCGCCAGCAGCATCGTGCTGCAGACATCATCCGCCAGCGATCTGTCGGCGACAACGACCGCCGGGATCACCCTGGGCGGTGGCAGCGTGTCGACGACCGGGGTGTTCAGCGGCGCGACCTGGACCAACGTGCCCGTCACGCCGGTGGGTGGCTCGAACTCCAGCATCGCGATCACATCGCAGCCGGCGACAGCCACGATCATTCGACTGAACTAGCGTGGCCGATCGACTGAACGGATCGGCACCAGGACAACGGGACACCCAGGCAGGCGGAAAGCTCGGCCTGGGCGCCCTGTGTCTCATCATCATCGGCGTCGCGGCGGTCGTGACGGCGGCGACGTGGCTGCTCCTGTTCAGCGCCGCGCGGGACAACGGACAATCGGGCGCGGCGGGCCAGATCAAGGTCGAACGCGCGCCTGCAGCCGGCGGGTCGGCGGCACCTGCGGTTGAATCGCGCAACGTCATTCGGCCCATCGGTGAGGGATATGTGCTTAAACGCGTCGACATGAGCTCGAGTGATCCCTCAGCGTCGCTCCAGGCGCCGGACGGCACGGTGGCGACATGGCGGGCGGGGGTGCAACTGCCTGACGGCACGCGCCTTGAGCGGATCGGGCCATCCTATGTGATCCTGGGCCGGGGTGGCGAAACGCGCCGCATTGGCGTGGAAGTCACCGAGGTACCAGCTATGGCCTTGCGCAAGGATGGCCGGGCGCTCGGCACGCCGACGCCTGGCGCGCCTTCGGAGTGAATAGAGACGTGGCGCGGTGGCTCCGCTCAAAACTGGCGACGAGCCGCTCAGTGCGCCCTGATCCAGCGCGCCATTCGCTGCAGGCGCCTCCACCTGGCGGCGCGCCGGGCCTGACCTCGCGACCTGCCGGATGATCATTTCGTCCACTGCTGATTTCCGCGAGGCGGCCCGCCGCCGTGTGCCGCGCTTCCTGTTCGATTATGCGGATGGTGGTGCCTATGCCGAGCACACGATGCGCCGCAACGTCAGCGACCTGTCGGCGATCGCGCTGCGCCAGCGGGTGCTGAAGGACGTCGCGACGATCGACCTGACGACACAGATCCTGGGCGCGCAGCAGGACCTGCCCGTGATCCTCGGCCCCGTCGGCATCAGCGGCATGTATGCGCGTCGTGGCGAGGTGCAGGCCGCACGCGCCGCCACGCGTGCGGGCATCCCGACGTGCCTGTCGACCGTGTCGATCTGCGGGATCGAGGACGTCGCCGCCGCCGCGCCCGACCGCTTCTGGTTCCAGCTCTACGTGATCCGCGACCGCGCATTCATGCGCGACCTGATCGCGCGCGCCAAGGCGGCGGGGGCGAAGGCGCTGGTGTTCACCGTCGACATGCCGGTGCCCGGCGCGCGCTATCGCGACGCGCATTCGGGCATGTCGGGCCCGAACGCCGCCTATCGACGCGTGGTGCAGGCGATGGGCAAGCCCGGCTGGGCCTGGGACGTGGGCGTCATGGGACGGCCGCATACGCTGGGCAACCTGGCGGCGGTGCTTGGCCGCAACAGCGGGCTCAACGACTATATCGGCTGGCTGGGGGCCAATTTCGATCCGTCGATCCAGTGGCGCGATCTCGGCTGGATCCGCGAGCTGTGGGACGGCCCGCTGGTCATCAAGGGCATATTGGACCCCGACGACGCGCGCGAGGCGGCTGCGCTGGGTGCCGACGCGATCGTCGTGTCGAACCACGGCGGACGCCAGCTTGACGGCGTGCTTTCCTCCGCCCGCGCCCTGCCGCCAATCGCCGATGCCGTCGCGGATCGGCTGACGATCCTGGCGGACGGCGGCGTGCGTTCGGGGCTGGACGTGGTTCGCATGCTGGCGTTGGGCGCGAATGGCGTACTGCTCGGCCGGGCCTGGCTCTATGCCTTGGCCGCAAGCGGCGAGGCCGGGGTGACCAAGCTGCTCGACCTGATCGCGCGCGAGATGACGGTCGCCATGACGCTGACCGGGGTCAATCGGATTGCCGCAATCAATCGATCGATTCTGGTCTGAGGGTTGCCCGTCGGGCCGTGTCGTCGGCTATGAGCGCCTAACGCCCGCCGACGATCGGGAACCAGTCCGGGCGGCGCGGATCGACGCGAAAGCGCGCATAATAGTCGCCCTTCTCCTCGAACAGACGCGCGTACTTCGCCATCTTTTCCTCGTCGAGTGCGACGCCCAGGCCGGGTCCGGCCGGGACGTCGATCATGCCGTCGCGATAGGCGAACTTGCCGCCGGCGATGATGTCGTCCTCCAGATAATGATAATGCGCGTCGCCCGCGACGACCATTTCGGGGATGGTGCTGGCGGTGTGCAGCATCGCCGCCAGCTCAATGCCGAACTCGGTGCCGGAATGCATCGCCACGCCGACGCCGAAGGTCCGGCAGGTATTGCACAGGTCGCGCACGCCCAGCGGCCCTTCCCAATAATGGATGTCGGTTAGGATCAGGTCGGCCGTATCGCGGCGGATCGCCGGGCCGAGATCATCGAAGCGCGCGGGGTACATGTTGGTCGCAATCGGAATGTTCACGCGGCGGCGAACCGCGTTCAGGCCCTCGATCCCCCACGCCGGATCCTCATACCATTCGAGATTGATCCGCTCCAGCCGCCGCCCGATGGCGATTGCGGTCGGTACCGACCAGGTGCCGTTCGGATCGATGCGCAGGTTGAAGGCGTCGCCCATGCGCGCGCGGCACGCCTCCATCGCGGCGGCTTCCTCCTCCGGCGCCATCACCCCCGCCTTGAGCTTGGCGGAACGGATGCCGAGCGTCTCCGCCAGTTCCTCGCAATGATCGGCGATGTCCTGGGGATCGGCGTCGTCGCCGCCGCCGGGGCGGTCATAACGCCAGAACAGATAGCCGATGAACGGCAATCGCTGGCGCAGACTGCCGCCGAGCAGGTCGGACACGGATCGCCCGGTCGCCTTGCCCTGGATGTCGAGCAGCGCCATCTCGATTGCCGCATAGATGCGCGCGTTGGGCATGAAATAGGTGTTGCGCAGCGTCCGCTGCTTGATCACGCCGATATGGTAGGGATCATGGCCGATGATCCGCGACGCCAGCCGCTCGAACGCGGCACGTTGATCGCCGCCGCCGACCTCGCCAAGCCCGGTGATCCCTTCGTCGGTCATGATCTCGATGATCGTGCGGACGAAATAGCCGGGATGGACGCCGGTGTTCGACCGCAACGTGGCGCTGAGCGGAATAGCGACACAACGTGCCCGTGTTCCGGTAATCTTCATACGACAGACTCATCCTGAAAATGTTGCGAGCCGGGTCTGCCGCGTTCGACCCAGGCTTCATATTGCCGCATCGCGGCATCATCCGGCGGATAAAGGCCGGTGACCGGCCGCCCCGCGCGAAGTTCGACGGCGATGAAGTCCTCCACATCCTCCTTGCGAACGGCCAATCGCGCGACCTCCGCCGCCATCGCGCGCGGGATGACCACGATTCCCTCATCATCGCCGACGATGATGTCGCCGGGGCGCACCGACACCCCACCACAGGCGATGGCGAGCTGGACATCCTCCGGATGATGGCGGACGACCACGGGCGGCGCGGCGGGGGCCGAGTGGAACGCCGGCATGTCGAGCATTCCGATTTCGGGCGAGTCCCGAAAGCCCCCGTCCGTGACGATGCCGGCGACGCCGCGTACCTGCATGCGCAGCGCAAGCAATGCGCCGCCCGAGGCACCCGCTGCGTCACCGCGCGAGTCGATCACCAGCACCGCGCCCGCGGGGACGGTTTCGGTCGTGACGCGCTGAAGATCCGTGCGGCTATCGCGTTCGAACAGGCTGTCGATGTCTTCACGGCACGGAATCATGCGCAACGTGTAGGCGGGTCCGACCATGCGCGCCTTTCCGGGCTGAACCGGCCGAACCCCCTGCATGAACACGTTGCGCAGGCCCTTGTTGAACAGGATCGTCGTCAAGGTCGCGGTGGACGCCAGGCGAAGTTGCTGCGCGATGTCGGCTTCAAGCGCCTGTGATCGCTCGGGCATGAAAGTCTGGACCTTTGTTCAGCAAAGTGACTGGGCAACTGATAGTCAGGCGGCGGACAGCTCGTCAATCAGAAATATATAATCTATAATCGTTGACGCGCCGGCTGTGCGACGGCAAGCTGGCCACATCGATTCATTCCGTTGATGAACGCAGCAGGGCCATGCGCGACAACCCGAACCCCGACACATCCACGCTGCCGATCGTTCCCACCATGGCCTGGGTCATCCTGGCGCTGACATCGCTCGATTCGATCCTGGGCATGATCGACCGTCAGGCGATCTCTGTCCTGAAGGCGACGCTGCGGCTCGAGATGGGGATCGGCGACGCGCGGTTCGCGGTGCTGGTCGGCATTTTCCTGACCACTTATGCCATCTTCTATCCGATCTGCGGGCGGCTGGTCGATCGCTTCGGCAGCCGGGCCAGCCTGACCGCATTCATCCTGATCTGGTCGGCGGCGACGGTGATGAGCGGGCTCGCCAATTCCTACCATGAACTGCTGGTCTTTCGGGCGGTACTCGGCGCGGCCGAGGCGGGTCTCGTGCCCGCGACCATCGCGGCGCTGGTGGTGTGGTTTCCCCGCGCCCGGGTCGCCACCGCATACTCGCTGCGCGCGGTGCTGGTGGCGCTGGGGCCGATCATGGCACCGCCCGTCATCGCGTGGCTCGCGCTGACCTATGGGTGGCGATACGGCTTCATCGTGCCGGGTTCGGTCGGCATTCTCTTTGCGCTCGCCTGGTACGCCGCCAATCGTAACCCGCCCGACTATGGGGAGAGCGAACCGGCGAAGCAGGCGAGTGACCTGAGCCCGATGCGCGAAGTGCTGGGCAACAAGATGCTGTGGGGACTGATCGCGGCGCGACTGATCAGCGATCCGCTGTGGTTTTTCATCCAATATTGGCAGGCCGGCTATTTCCAGGAAGTGCTGGGATTGACCCTGGGCGAGGTGGGCTGGCTCCTCTGGATCCCACCGCTTGCGGCGGCGCTGCTCGCGTTTCCGGTCGGCCAGGCTTCCGATCGGTGGGTCAAGTCGGGCATGGAGCCGGCACGTGCGCGGGTCCGGGCGATGCAACTGGTCGCTCTGGTCGGGCCACTGTTCGCAATCATTCCGCTGACCACCAATATCTGGGCGGCGATGGCCCTGTTTGCCGTGGTGCAGGCGGCGGCTCTGGTCTGGCTCACGCTCTCCAACATCCTTGCTGCGGCGCTGTTTCCGCGTCGCGCGGTCGGGACGGCGGTCGGCGTCCTGAACGCGGTCGGGACGGTCGGCGCTGCACTGTTCAATTTCGCAGTCGGCCCGGCGGTGGAGACCTATGGCTACACGCCGGTGTTCGTCGTCGGAGCACTGCTGCACCCGCTGGCAGCGACGCTATTGTTTCTTGCCTATCGGCGACGCGGCGCGAGCGGAGCCTCTCCGGCGCCCACTCGCGCCTCGGCAACCTGAAGCAAGCCAACGCGACAGCCGACGCATGGTGTTCAAGAAACCAGTTTCTCAGGAAGTTCGGATGCGACTTTATCCACTCACGCTTCTCGCGCTGCCGCTGATTCTCTCGGCAGCCGAAGCTCAGACACCGGCGAGCCGCACAATATCGGCGCGCGAACGGCCGCCCGTGCACGTCCGCGTCGACCAGCAAATGGCGACAGGTCTTCGCGCCGGATTCAAGGGCGACCTGTCGCTTAACCCCTACTGGTTGATCGACCGCGAGGGCGTTCCACATATCCTCGAACAGGATGGCGTTGCCCGGATCATTGCGACGCTCGCGCCAGCGGCCATGCGGTCTTCAGGGCACAGCCCGACGATCCGGATCGGCGGGATCGGCAGCGAACTGACCTTCTGGACCAGCACGGGCGAACCCAATCCCGATTGGTCACAGGGGCGGCTGACCCCGCGTAGCATGGCGGCTCTTGCGACGCTCGTCAGGCGCACCGGTTACCGGGTCATCCTGACCGTCAATCTGGGCCAGTACCGCCGTGGCAACCAAAGTCCCGAGCGCGCCGCAGACATGGTCCACCATGCCAAGCTGGCACTCGGCGAAAGCCTGGCCGCGGTCGCAATTGGCAATGAGCCGTCGCTCGAGCCCTTCACCTACGACCGCAATCATGACCGCTCCTACCAGCCAGACGAGATTGACCTGTACTGGCAGGATTGGAACCTGTTTCGCTCGGCGATCCTGGAGCGGGTGCCCGGAATGCGCTTTTATGGCCCGTCCGATTTCGCCATCGACGACCACAACAATATCAAGCCCACGATCTACGAAGGCTTTGTCGAGCGGCAGGCAGCGCTGCGCGATGCAACGGGCGTCGCTTCAGTCGATACACTCACCTACCATCACTACACCGCCACTGCCTGCGAGAACGCGGAACAGGCGACGATCCCGATCCTCCTTTCTTCCGTTCAGCGCGAGCGCACCCGACGCGTGGCGCGCAGGCTGCACACCGATGCGGCCAGGCTGGGCGTGCCGGCGGCATTCGATGAGCGCAATTCGGCGTCCTGTGCTGGCAAGGCCGGGGTCAGCAACACGATGGCCTCGGCGCTTTGGGCGCTCGACGCCATCCTGCTCAATGTTCAGGAAGGCATTGTCGGGCAGAATTTTCACGCGATGCTCGGCCGGTGCGGCGATGAGAAGCCGCGATATGGCTGGTACACCCCGTTTTGTGGCGCGACAGACGCCGACGCCGTCGCGGGCAAGCTGATCGCGCAGCCGATCTTCTACGGCATGCTCGCGGCGCGACTGGTGCCGGATGGTCGCTACTTGGCGGTCACCCATTCCGGTCCGGAAACCCTGCGAATCTTCGCGGTTCGTGAAGGGCAGGACGCCGGGGCCAGGCTGTCGATCGTGGTCATCAATGTGGCCGATCCGGCACCCCGGCCCGCCGAGGATATCGTCATCGATCTCGGATCGACCTATATGGCGGCATCGTCCGTGACGCTTCAGGTTGCGGGGAAAGATGGGTTGCGTGCCACCAGCCAAGTCCGGCTGGGCGGCGGCGAAGTCGATGCGAAGGGCCAGCTGAACGGCATGAAGTGGCTCCCGCTTTCACTGTCAGGAAATTCGCTATCGCTGAGCGTCGCGGGGGCTACCGCGCAGGTCATTCGCATCGAGTGAGCAGGCGCGACGTCGCTGCCAGTCGGGTTATCCCCGCCAGGGCGGGATCACCGCGCCCGTCCAGGCCGCACCGACACGCAGTAGCGCACCATCGAGAGGACCTGACGTCAATCCGCCGGGCCCGCGCCGGGTTGTTACGTACAGGTCGCGTAGCACTCCGCCGCCGAAACATGGGCGCGTCGGCCAGGTGACGGGCAAATGCACCGTGTCGGTTAGGATGCCGTTCGCCGCGAAGCGATAAATGCGGCCGGCATCGGTCGCGGCGACCCAGTATCCGCCCTGCGAGTCCATCGCCGCACCGTCGGGCCGCCCCGCCAGACAGTTGAAGTCAGCGAACATATGACGACTGCCGATCGCACCGGTCACGACATTATAGTCGGTGGTCCAGATCCTTTGCACGTCGGGATGGCTGTCAGTCACGTAAAGCGTACGCCCATCCGGCGAGAAGGCGAGACCATTGATCGTCCGGAACCCGTCGAGCAGGCACCGCCAGCCGTCGCTGCTGCAAAAGACATAAAGCCGGCCGCTCGGCTGGCCCTGGTTCGGTGCAAGTGCCAGCGTCCCGATGATCAGGCGTCCGATCGGATCCGTCGTCGCATCGTTGAAGCGGTGCGTCGCCGCCGAATGGCCCGGCGGCGCGCCCAGGAAGCGCGGCGCTTCGCCTCCTCCGATCTGCCACAGGCCGCGCGTGCCGCCCGCGACCAGGGTATCACCGGGTCCGGCGACGACCGCGCCGACCGGCTCGCCCAGATCCACGCTCTGGGTTCGACCGCTCGCTGCCTCCGTGACGTGGACCAGCCCCCCGGGAATGTCGACCCACGCCACCGCGTTGCGGCCCGGCAGCCACACCGCGCTTTCGCCCAGCATGGCCCGGATATCGCCGTGTGCGGCTACCGCTGGGGAGACACGCCCGGTCAGAACGTCGCCGAAAAGCCAAAGAAGAAGCGTCGGTCATCGATCAGCAACGAGTTCAGCCGCGAGGACACGCCGTCGAAGCGGCGTTCGGGGCGCCGCAACAGGTTCTGGCCGTCGACGGTCAGCTTGATCGTGTCGGTCAGATTATAGGAGAGCGTCGCATCGAGCTGGGTCTGGTTGTCGACATAACGGCTACCGCCGAGCGACGCGGACTGGATCGCAAGCAGATAGTCGCTTCGGAAAGTGTAGGCGACGCGCCCCTGGACCGCGCCCTTTTCGTAATAGCCGATCAGGCTGTAGCTGTGGGTGGACAGGTTGGGCAGCGGCAAGGTGTTGCCTGTCAGCTCGTCCGGTGTCGGAGTCGAGCTGTCCGCATAGGTGTAGTTGGCCTGGACCCCCAGTCCGTCGAACGGCGCGGGCAGGAAAGACAAGGCGTGCTGATAATTCACCTCAAAGCCGCTGACACTGCCGTCCTCGCCATTTTCAGGCCGTGTGATCTGAAAGACATTGCCGGTGCCGTTGGGGTTGATGAAGCCCGGAATCGTCTCCGATGTCACCACTGACCGGGTGAATGAGCCGACGGTCTTGTGGAACAGCGATACCGCCAACAGGCTCGCATTGGCGAAGTACCATTCGACCGACAGATCTGCTTGCTCTGCCCGATACGGATCGAGCAGTGGATTGCCCCCGGTCCCGGTATTGCTGACGATCGAGACCGCCGATCCGGCGGACAAGTCGCTGAGCGGCGGCGACGCCACCACGCGTGCCGCCGACAGGCGAAGCACAAGCGTGTCGGTCAGGTCGGCGACCAGCGTCGCGCTCGGCAGGAAGTCGGTATAGTCAGTCGAAAAGGTGACCGGCAGAACCTGAGCGCCGGAGACGACGTTGCCGGATGACGATCGGCTGGTCCAGATGTAGCGCGCGCCGACATTGCCGCGCATCGGCACGCCCAGCAGGTCGAACTTCAGATTGGCCTTGGCATAGATGGCATTGGTGGTCAGCGTGACCTGGCTGACGCTGGTCGGCGAGATCGGGGAGGCTTCATAGCCAAGGGACGACCGCGCCGCGGAGGCGTCGACACGACCGGTCAGGTAGCGGCTGGGAAAATCGCCGCTGGACCCGGGAAAAACGCCTCGGTCGAGCAAGCCGGTATAGCTGAGCGCGGGGATTTCACCCGGCGTGACCGATCCATCGCGGTTCGCATCAGCGACCGCCGCGATCTCGGGAAGCGTGATCGCCTGAACCCGCCGTGCGGTGTCGAAGCTGCGGTCTTCGTGCCGATAGCCGAAATCGAAGCTGGCGAGGGGACCCCACGCCGCGTCGTAGGTGAGGTCGAGGCGGCCCGCATAGCCTTCGTTATTGATGATATTGGAGTTTTCCGAGATCGATGCGACGCGGTACTGTTCGGGGTCGTTGATGTCGAAGTTCGACGTGAGCGCATAATTGGGCAAGTCGGTGCCCGCTGCGAAGTCATAGGTGACATTTGCCGTCCGGCCTGGACGCGGGGCGATCACGAAGGTGAACGTGCCTGCGTCGATCGGAGATTCACCGCGGCCATAGGAGCCGTCGGCCACGATCTTCAACCGGTCCTTTTCCCAGATCGCGCGCGAACCGATCTGGAAGACATCCGATTCATCTTCTTCCTCAAACACCAGCGGCCGCAGCGTGACGCCGTTGAAGGTACCCGAAACGACGGTGCGGGCATCGTCGATCCGCGCGCCGACATCGTTGCTGTTCAACAGGATTTGCTGGTGGACCGGCCGCCCCTTCGCCTCGAACTTGTTGTATGTTCCCTCGAGGAGCAACTCGAGCTCGTCGGTGGGCTTCGCCTGGAACGAGCCGTTGAAGGTCAGCCGCTCGACGCGTCGGGGAACGCGGATCAACTGCAGGCGGGCCGGGCGGAACAAATTGGCGTCATTGACCCCGTCCCCCGTGCCGTCGATGTCGCTGACGCGGGTATAGTTCGCCACCTCGAACCGCTGCTGCTCGGTCTCGAGAGCTTGATAGGCAACATTGACGAGCAGCCCGAGCTTGTCGCCGCCGAAGCGGGTTGAGTAGAGTGCCGAGCCCCGGAACCCGAGATTGCGGTTCAGGTCGCCGTATTGACCCTGGGCACGCAGCGCCACGGTACCGTCGGGCAGGTCCAGCGGCCGCTTGGTACGCAAGTCGACGGTGCCGCCGAGCGCTCCCTCGATCTGGTCGGCGGTCGGCGACTTGTACACGTCCACGCCGGCGATGATGTCGGATGCGATCACGTCGAGCCGAGCCGAGCTGCCCGCATTGGCGCCGATGAAGGTTCGGCCGTTGATCAGCGTATTGTTGAGCGAAATGCCCCGGATCGTGAAATCCGCGCCTTCACCCCGAAAGCGCGTGATCTGCAGACCCGGAATCCGGCTGAGGCTGTCAACGACATTCTGGTCGGGCAGCTTGCCGATGTCCTGTGCCGAAATGGAATCGACGATGCCGACCGCATCGCGCTTTGTATCGATTGCCGCCTGAATCGACCTGCGAATGCCGGTGACCACGATATCGTCGTCGACAGTTTGGGCCTCCGCCTGGGGAGCGTCGGCCGGACTGGTATCATCGGCCGGCGTAACCTGCGCTGCCGCCTGACCGGTCAGCATCAGCAACATGAGTGAAGCCGTTCCCGTCGATACCAGCAACCGTGCCCTAAAGATCATCCTACCCGCTCCCACTATTATATGGAATATATAATGTAGAGTCGTTCAAGGGCTGTCAATCGCCGATCCTGACGGGTCGTTTTCAAGCGGTTCAGCGGCGACAATGGCCGGAAAGCGCCCGATTCATCCGCCGGGATCGACCTAGATTCTCGGGGTTGCCGCGATAAAGCGGCCGCCGACTCGCCCTGTCCCCGCCTGATCGGTGGCATCGTCGGCCAGCTCGAACCGTGCCGCATCGTCCTGCGGGTTATAGCCGACACGGCACCATGCATCACGATCAACGTTTGCGGCGGCATTGGCCGAAAATCCCCACAAGAGGTGATGCCCACCCGCCGGATCGCGAATACAGGCGTCGACGAGCCGGACGCAGTCGGCGGGGCTGAGCCACGTCACACGCTCGCGCGCCGTCATCGGGATGGGCCGACAGGTTCCGATGCGCAGAATGTAGACGTCTCCGCCCCCGCGCGCATGATGCAGGGTCAGCAACGCCTCGGCCGCCAGCTTCGAAACGCCGTACAGGCTATCCGCCGGTGATGGGGTCCGATGATCGAACCGCATGTCGAAGGGTGCATAACCGGCGGCATGCAACGAGCTGGCGAAGATGATCCGTTGGCCAGGCCGCACCGCGCGGCATAGCGTCAAGGTCGCCGCGACATTACGATCGTGAAGCAGGTTCCACTCGGCATCATCGGCGTGACCGGCCAACTGGACGATGGTGTCGACGTCCGCGCATGCTCGCTCCATTGCCGCCGCGTCGGTAATGTCCAACTTAATTTGCGCGACGGAGCCGTCCGCCAGTTCCGCATTCGGCTCGATATCGGCAGCGACAACGACATGACCCCGGCTGACCAATGCAGGCACCAGATTACGGCCAATCCGCCCGGAGGCACCCGTGACCAGAACATGCTTGCCGACCATGACCAACCCTCTTTGATATTCTATTCTATATAATTATATGCTCTTGCTAGCGGGATGTCGGTCCAGAGCAAACACGGAAAGAGAACGATGACGGGTATTAGGGCGGGCAAGATCGATCCGACGACGGCGACGATGTATCTGCGCGTGACCGAGGCACTGCGTGGTGACATCGTGGCGGGCCGGCTGAAGCCGAACGATCGCCTGAAAGTGCCTGAGCTTGCCGTTGCCCTTGGCGTTTCACCGTCACCGATCCGCGAGGCGCTTCAGAAGCTCCAGTCGGAGGGACTCGTCACCCTCAAGCCGAACCATGGCGCGGTTGTGCGCGGGATCGACGCGGAGGAATTCGCGCAATTGCTCAGGCTGCGCGCCGCGATCGAGGGTATGCAGGCCAGCCTGTGCGCGGATCGAGCTTCCGCGGCATTCATCAGCCGCTTACGCACGCAGGTCGAGCGGTTCGGGCAAGCGATCGACATCGGCGATCGCGACGCGCGGCTGAAGGCGAACGCAACCATCCACAAGCTCATCAACGGGATCGACGGCAGCGTGGTCGCGCAGGAAATGTTGACGCGGATCGATGCGATCACGGCGGCGGTGCGACGCGAATGGCCGCTAGGCGCCGACCGGCTCGACGCTGCGCACCGCGAACATGTCGCCCTTGCCGATGCCATCGCCGACCGCGACCGCGAGCGTGCCGCCAGGGTGGCGCGCGATCACGTCCTGGCCACGCTGAACGACATTCTTCAGCATATGAAGGTCGCGGAAAGCTTCGCCTCCGGCTGAAGATTCACAAGCCTGGAAGTGTGCTCAACTGTTTCGGGAGGATCGATCTTGACGGAGGCTGTCCAGCTCACCGGTGCGATGTTCATCGGCGGGGTTTCGCGGTGGAGCGAGACGCGCTTCGCGGCGTGGGATCCCGCGTCGGGCGTGGCGATTGAGGATGTGTCGTTCAGCGTGGCGTCTTTGGCCGACGTCGCCGATGCGTGCGCGTGCGCCGACGCGGCGCTCCTGCCCTATCTCGCGCGATCGCTCGAAG